>NZ_JAFAGT010000107.1 GCF_019237615.1 Roseateles sp.
CCTCACCCAGCCCAGCCCAACCCAGCACCGCGCCCTGCAACTCGTCCAAGACATCAAGTTGTAGACAGCAGCCGCACCCCCGATTCCCGCCAAGTGCTTGAATCAACAGGGAAACTCGGCCGGAGGCTCGAGGAACTTCAGGCTAATAAGAGGAAGTCGGCAATGACCAGGGAGCAGCTGAATAAAAACGTTATGACGGAGGCCGATACCCGCCGGGAATTGGTCACCCCGAAGATCGTTCAGGCAGGGTGGTTCAGTTCGCCTTTCTCCATCGGGGGAACAACGCACGTTCACCAACGGCCGCATCTTCGTGGCAGGTGGCAAAGTCAGGCGTGGAAAGCAACACCGGGCTGACTACATCCTCTTCTACCGCCGCAACCTCCCCCTGGCCGTGGTCGAGGCCAAGGAGGCCAGCCTGCCCGCCGAAACGGGTGTGCAGCAGGTCCGCGAGTACGCCGAGGCCCTGGGGCTCAAGCTCGCCTGTGCCACCAACGGCCATCGGATCATTGAGATCGACTACCTGGCCGGCACCGAGCGCGAGGTCACCCTAGTCTGCAAACGACTTGTTCGTGGTGGCCGCCGTGCTCTTGTGCTGGTAGCGCCGGCTGACAGGTTCAGTTTGAGCCGGTCGCCCAACTGGAAAGCAGTTGGCACCCCAACACGGTTGCACTGTCTTGAGTGGCTTCCATTTGTCCAGAATGCTGGTCAAAAGTTGATGTTTTGACCATAAAGCTGAACAAACGATTGTGCCGACTGGCTGCCCGTCAAGGGCCCGTCGCAGCAGCCCGCGCCAATCACCCCACCGCAAGCAGCGGCACCGGCACAGAGGCCGGCGCAATGGCCACACCCGCCTGTTCGAGTATCCAGGCCTCGATGCGCTCATGGCGCATGCGCAGCAGGTCCAGGGGGCGTCCATGTACGGATTTAGGATCAGTCTTCAGGTGTGTCTTCGGGGCTTCCCCCCGCTCCGTCGGTCGGACCCAGCCGCGCCTTGTAGAAGCTGAAGAACGCCTCCACCGTCCTGTCCTCGCGTGCATTCCTCGCTGTGAGGAAACCGAACTCGGTCGTCAACTCGGGCACCAGCAGACGCGTGTTGCGGGTGCCCTCCGGGCGACGATTGCGGGCGAGCAACTCATCGACCAGCGCAATGCCGACGCCGGCCTCCGCCATCGCGCAGGCCACCGACGCGTTGTTGGTCTCGCTCCTGGACTTCGGAATGACCCGGTGACGGCGAAACACATCGAGCAGCCGTGAGCGCGTCGTGCTGCTGTGGCCGATCAGGATCAGGGGTTCATCGGCCAGGTCGCGAGGCGTCAGGGTCGGCTTGGCCAGCAGGGCGTGCCCAGGCGGAAGCACACAGGTGATGCGGGTCTGCAGCAGGCCGCGCACGCGAATGTCGGGATGCTCGCAGGGGAGCTTGCCGATGCCGCAATCCGCCGCCCGCGCGGCCACCATGTGCATGGCGGTCGGCCTCAGATGCGCCATCACCGAGATGCGCAGCTGCGGGTGAAGGCGCTGGAAGTCGGCCAACACCGGCACCAGCGCCCCTTCCGCGAACGTTGGCGGCGCGACGATCCGAAGGTGTCCCGCGCTGAGCTTTTGCAGATCTTCCGCGAGCGCACCAATGCGATCCATGCCCTGCAGGGCGATGTCCACTTCCTCGTAGAGCGCCTGGGCACGGCTGTTGGGCTGCAGCCGCCCGTTGACGCGGTCGAACAGCTTGAAGCCCAGCTCAGCCTCCAGTCCGCTCAGCAGCCGGCTCATGCCCGGCTGACTGATCCCCAGCGACCGCGCGGCCTCCGTCATGGAGCCCAAGGCCATGATCTCGCGGAAGCACTTGAGGCTGCGCAGACTTTCGATCTTCATCCGGGCCAGGCTCGACGAGCCGCATCAACGTTGAGGACGCATATGCTCACACGAGAAGGCGTGTGAGCGCCGAGGTGCAGCGTATTGCGGGCCACGCGGCTCTCTCGCCAGTCACCTTCGGGAGCGCCCGTGTTCGGGTTCGGGTCGAAATGCGGGAAGTTGCTGCTGGAGATATCGATCCGCAGGCGGTGTCCGGCGCAGAAGCGGTTGGCACTGGGGAAGGGCTGAACGGTCGCCTCGAAGACCTTGCCGGGCTCCATCAGACTCGGCTGCTCCCAGCTGTCGCGATACCGCATGCGCAAAATGCCGTCGGTGATGTTGAGCGCAAAGCCGTCCGGGTAGTCGGGGGTCGGTGGATACCAGTCGATCAGCTTCGCCGTGAAGTCGGTATCCACGGCGTCGGAAGAGACGAACAGCGTGACCTTGACCTCCCCAACGAGATCCAGCGGCCCGGCCAGCGGCGCGCTGACAAAGCTCAGTACATCGGCACGTTCCGCCAGGTCGCGACCGCTGCCCTTGCAGCCGAAGAAGCGCGGGTCGTCCCGCTGGTCGAATCCGCCCCCCACCATGACCGGCTCGGCCGAGGTGATGGTGCCGCCCATCGTTGGCACCGGATGCCTCGGGTCGTAGTCATAGCTGAGCGAAGCGGCGTCGGCGGTCGGGGCATCGGCGGCCAGACGTCCATCCGCGTGCAGGAACAGTTCCAGGTTCTGGCTGCCCGGCAGCGGCCATGCGTCGGCGAAGTGCCAGCGCCCGCCGTGGTCCATGCGCCCTGAGGGCAGCTTGCGGCCGCTGCCCCCGCCCATGATGAAGACCGCCACGCGCCGGCCCGACAACGGGTCGGGCGGCACACTGCCGTCGGCGGCGGCCCGACCCAGGGCATGGTCGAACCATTCCCGACGCAGCGTCAGATAGTCCTTCGCGAGGTTGCCGTCCAGGGTGGACTGCGGCCCGAAGTCCACGTCCCCGGAGAAGGTCTGCGAGCGGCGCCCATGCACCCAAGGCCCCATGATCAGGGACGGTCGGCATTGCTTGAACCGGCTCAGGCCCAAGTAGTTGCTGATGGCCGTGCTCGCATACGGGTCGTACCAGCTGGACATGTGCACGGTCGGGACGTCCGCATAGCCGGGATAGTGGCCCGCCGCCCAGAGAGCCGGACGGCGCCAGTAATCGTCGAAGCTGCCATGGCGCCACTGCTCGAACAGGTAGGCCTCGTACTCCGGCGCCGCCGTGACGGGCGAGTGGCCTGGCCACCAGGGCAGCCGCGTCAGCCACTCGCGGATGTCCACCGACGCGAGGGCCGCGGCCCGTGCGGGATCCTCCTGCGTGCTCGGGCTCAGGCGCGCATGCTTGAGGGCCCATGTGACCTGCTTCAGCTCGAACGCCCCCCCTTGCCGGATCCCTGCATGGAAGGCGCTCGCAAAGCCACCGGAATCCATCCACTGCGCGGCCAGCCCGTCGGGGTTGAGTGCCCCCAGCGCCGACTGCGTGTGGGCACAGTAGGACAGCCCCCAGGTGGCGATCCGCCCGTCGCAGAACGGCTGATCGCGCAGCCACGCCAGCGTGTCGACGCCGTCCTCCGCCTCGTCCAGGTACTTGCGGAACACCCCCTCGGAGCCATAGCGCCCGCGGCAGTCCTGCAGCACCACCACATAGCCGTGGCTCGCGAAGTACCGGGCGATCTCGGGCTTGCTGAGGCCGCTCGGGTTGGCCACGCTGCGGTCGGCCGCGTTGCTGCCGCGCTTGTTGTAGGGCGATCGCTCCATGAGCACGGGCAGTGCCTGCGTCAGCAGCACGCCGTTCAGCGCGGGCCTGTAGATGTCGGTGGCAAGCCGGACGCCGTCGCGCATGGGAACCATGTGTTCGACGCAGTCGACGTCATAGGGACCGTGGTCGGGCGCTGCGGGCAAGGGGTGATCGGTCATGGCCGGCTCCGCTCAGGGGTGGGGGCGCGACTCACGTTCTGCGCCAGCGTGCGCTCGTCGCGCCGTGCTGTGAAGGCCAGGCCCGGCCGGCCGGCCCAGCTCGCCTGCTGGTGATACAGGGGAATGATCGCCACGTCGGCGAACGCCGCGGCCGCGGCCTGACCGACCAGCGCGTCCAGGGCGGGGCCATGCTCGGCGGCGCTGGCCTGCTCCAACAGCCGGTCCACGAGGGCGTTGCGGTAGTGCCCGCGGTTGTTGGACCCGAAGCCGCGCCTGGGGTCCGGGCTGGCCAGCAGCGAGCGCATGACGTGCAGCGCCTCCCCGGTAGCGGCGCCGAAGCCGTAGAGGTAGAACCCGTATTCGCGCTTGCTCGCGCGCGGGAGGAACACGTTCTTGGGCACGGTATCGAGCTGCATCTGGATGCCGAGCTTGGCGAGCTGGATGGCCAGCCCCTGTGCGACCAGGGCGTCGTTGGGGTAGCGGTTGTTGGGGGCGTGCAAGGTCAGCCTGAACCCGCGCGGATAGCCGGCCTGTGCGAGCAGTGACCTGGCCTTCTGCAGGTTGAACTGCTCCCGCGGGATCTCGCCGTTGAAGCCGGGCGTTCCCTTGGGCACGACCTGATTGGCGGGGATGCCCATGCCGTCCAGCAGCTTGTCGACGAGCTGCTCCCGGTCGATTGCCAGTGACAAGGCCTGGCGTACCCGCAGGTCCTTCAGCGGATTGACCTTCAGGGGGCGGCCCTCGATGTCCGTGATCGACGGATTGACGTCGCGCTCCAGCTCCATGCCCAGGTACAGCAGCGTGACCGTGGGGGCCTGCCACAGCTCGAACCGGGCCTTGTGCTTCAGGGACTCGAGGTCGAACACCGGCACGGCGTCGATGAGATCGACGGTACCCGACTCCAGAGCTGCGAGGCGGGCCGCGTCGGCCGTCATGTAGCGAACCGTCACCCGCTCGAAGTCGGGCTTGTCGCCCCAGTACTGATCAAAGCGCAGCAGCTCCAGTCGGTCCGCCGGCACCCAGCGGACGAATCGGTAGGGCCCCGTGCCGATGGCGGCGCGCCCGGCGTTGAACTGCTGGGTCTCCAGCCTGGCGCCCAGCTTGCTGCTGACCATCATCACGGTGGAGATGTTGACCAGGGCCTGGGGGTCGGGCTTGCGGGTGGTCACACGTACCAGCAAAGGCCCCAGCACCTCGACCTTGCTGATGTTGGCCACCCGCGACCTGAACGGTGCGGGGCTGTTGGGCACGTTCGCCGCTCGGTCGAGGCTGAAGCGCACATCCTCGGCGTCGAACGGTTGGCCGTCGTGGAACTTGACGTTCGGGCGCAAGGCGAACTCCCACTGTGTGGGACTCACCCGCGTGGCAGACAGGGCCAGGGCCGGCTGCAGGCGCAGTTGCGCATCCCGGGTGAACAAGGGCTCGAACATCTGCATCGCCGTGGCCTGATTGGTCCCCACGGTCGAGAACTGCGGATCCATGGCGTTGGGCTCGGCCCGGGTCGCGATGACGAGGGTGGTGCGGGAGTCTGCGGCCGTGGTGGCGCCATGGCAGACGCCCGTGGTCATCCCGATGAAGAGCGCGGACACGATAGCCCGCCATCCTCGCATCGCTGGTCTCATGCTTGTCACTGGATATCCGTCGTCTGATGCAGATGGCAGGCTGCGCCGTGGCCCGGCTGCAGCTCGCGCCATGCCGGCGTCTGCTGCCGGCAGACCGGCATCGCGTGCGGGCAGCGCGGGTGGAAATGGCAGCCGGGCGGCGGTGCAAGCGGCGACGGAATCTCGCCCATCACGGGCGTGTAGGCGCCTTGCCGCTTGCCCACCTGGGGCAGCGCCATCAGCAGTCCCTTGGTGTAGGGGTGCTGCGGACGCTCGAAGACCTCCTGCACGGGCCCCGACTCCACCATGCGGCCCAGGTACATGATGACCACGCGGTCGCTGACATGGCGCACGACGGCCAGATCGTGGCTGATGAAGAGGCTGGCGAGACCCAGCTGCCGGCGCAGGTCCATGAACAGGTTCAGGACCTGGGACTGCACCGAGACGTCGAGCGCGGCCACCGGCTCGTCGCACAGCAGGAGCTCAGGTTGCATCGCCAGTGCGCGCGCGATGCCGATGCGCTGGCGCTGGCCGCCGGAGAACTCGTGCGGCCAGCGCTGTGCCGCGTCCGCCTGCAGGCCGACCTGGTCGAGCAGCGCAGCCACACGTGCCGCCTGCTCATCCCGGGCCCAGAGTCCATGCACGACGGGCGCCTCGCCGATGAGGTCCAGCACCCGCAAGCGTGGATTCAACGAGGCCATGGGGTTCTGGAACACCATCTGAACGCCGCCAGAGGCCGCGTGGGCCGCGGTGGCCCGCGCGCTCCGCCCCTGCCAGACGATGCTGCCTTCGGTGGGGCGGTCCAGGCCGCAGATGAGGCGCGCGAGCGTCGACTTCCCGCAGCCGCTCTCGCCGACCAGGCCGACGACCTCGCCGGGCTGGATCTGCAGGGAAACGCCGTCCACGGCGTGCACGACCTGTCCTTGCGCCCTCCTGCCGAGCAGCAGCCCGCGTGCGCGGGCCCACAGGCTGGGCGGCCGGCTGAAGCGGCGCACGACCTGACGCACGTCCAGCAGAGGCGGCGGCAGGAGCGATGTTGTGTTGACAGCGTTCACGGACGACATCCAGTCGGTCAAACCAGGGGGTGGTGGCACAGGGCCGACCGTGGCGCATCGGCGGTGCCAAGCCGGACCACGGGCACCGGCGTTGCGCAGCGCTCGTCGGCGCGTGAGCAGCGGTCGCGGAAGCCGCAGCCAGGATCCTTGCCCACTTTGCTGGTCACCATGCCGGGGATCTGCCGGAGCCGCTGACCGGGCGTGTTGGCCGCGGGGAGGGAGTCGAGCAGCCCGCGCGTGTAAGGGTGTGCGGGTGCCGCCAGCACCTCGTGGGTCGGCCCTTGCTCCACGATCCGCCCCCGGTACATGACCGCCACGCTCTGCGTGAGGCCTTCCACGACGCCCAGGTCGTGCGTGACCCAGATCGCCGCCATGCCCTCCTCGCGGGCCAGGCCCTGGAACTCCGCCAGGATCTGGCTCTGGATGGTCACGTCGAGCGCCGTCGTCGGCTCGTCGGCGAGCACGACGCCGGGGCGGTTCAGCAGGGCGATGGCGATCGCGACCCGCTGCCGCATCCCGCCGGACAGCTGATGCGGGTACTGCGCCAGGCGCTCCTGCGGCGAGGGAATGCCCACGCGTGCCAACATCCGGGCGGCCAGCTCCTGCGCCTGGGCGTCGCTCACGCGGCGGTGCGCGTGCACCGCCTCCGTCATCTGGCTGCCGATGCGCAGCACGGGATTGAGTGCAGTTGTCGGGTCCTGGAAGATGAGAGAGATGTCCTTGCCGCGCCTGGCTTGCAGCTCCGTCTCGCCCATGGCCACCAGATCCACCCCTTGCAAGAGCACCTGGCCGGCGGTCACGCGCCCGGGCGCGTTGATCATTCCCATGATGGCGCGCGCCGTCATCGACTTGCCCGAGCCCGATTCGCCGACCAGCCCCAGGACCTCCCCGCGCCGCACGCTCAGGCTGACATCGTCCACGGCGTGCAGGGGGCCGGCCGGTGTGTCGAACACCACGCTCAGGCCCTCGACGCGCAGCGGCCTGTCGTCGGCGTCACTGCCGCGGGAGGCCTGCCGTTCGCGGGGCGCGGGCGCAAGGTCCAGCGGCAGCATGACGCCCTTGCGCAGCCGGGGATTGAAGTACTCGCGCAGCCGATCGCCCACCAGGTTCAGGCTGCCGACCAGCAGCAGCAGGGCCAGGCCTGGATACAGGCTGATCCAGTAGTCGCCATTGAGCAGGAACTGTGATCCGTTGGCGATCAGCAGGCCCAGGGACGGCTCGCTGATGGGCAAGCCGATGCCGAGGTAGCTCAGCGTCGATTCCAGCAGGATGGCGCTGGCCACCTGGATGGTGAGCACGACCAGCAGCGGCGGCAGGCAGTTCGGTAGCAGGTGCTTGAGGAGCTGGCGCCACAGCGGCAGCCGCAGAACCCTCGCGGCGTCCATGTACTCCTGATGCACCTGGGGCAGGGCGGCGGCCCGCGCGGTGCGCGCAAACGGCGCCCACTGCACGATGATCAGTGCCAGCACGATCTTGTCCAGGCCCTTGCCGAGCACGGCGAGCAGGATCAACGCCACCAGCAGCGTGGGGAAGGACAGCTGCAGGTCCACCAGGCGCATCAGCAGGGCATCCACCCGGCCGCCCCGATAGGCGCTGAAAAGACCCACCGAGACGCCCACGGCGAACGCGACGATGCCCGCGGTCAGGCCCACCATCAGGCTCATGCGCAGCCCGTACAGGATCGCCGACAGCACATCGCGGCCCAGCACGTCGCTGCCCAGCAGGTAGGTGGCGCCGGAGGCCGCCCCGCCGAGCGGCGGCGTGCGGCTGTCCTCCAGCCTGAGGCTCGCCAGGTCATAGGGATTCTGCGGCGCCAGGTAGGGCGCGAAGCTTGCGCCCAGCAGGAGCAGCATGAGCACGGCCAGGGCCACGACAGCCACGGGGCTGCGGGCGTACTCCCGCCAGAACTCGGCAAACGGCTTGGAGGATGCGCTCATCGGGCCTGGTCCAGCCTCACGCGGGGATCGAGCGCGGAATAAAGAAGGTCAACCACGAGATTGATGGTGATGAAGATGACGACCACGACCATCAGATAGGCAACGATCACCGGGCGGTCCAGCACGGCGATGCTGTCGACGATGAGCTTGCCCATGCCCGGCCATGCGAACACGGTCTCGGTGACGACGGCGAAGGCGATGAGCCCGCCAAACTCCATGCCCGTCACCGTGAGCACCGGCACCATCACGTTCTTGAGGGCATGCACGGCCAGGATGCGGGTGCTTGCGACGCCCTTGGACCTCGCATAGTCGATGTAGTCCATCGTCAGGGCCTCGCGCATCGCGTTGGCGGTCAGCCGGGTCACGAGCGAGATCTTGAACAGCGCCAGATTGAGTGCCGGCAGGATCAGGTGACTGAACCGGTCCCAGCTCCACAGCGGACCGTTGCCGCGCCCGCTGGACGGCAGCCAGCCCAGCAGCACCGAGAACACCAGCACCAGCATCAGTCCCTGCCAGAAGCTCGGGAACGAGACGCCCAGGATGGCGCCCGTCTGTATGGCCCTCCCCGGCAGGGACTTGGGCCGGGCCCCGGCCCACAGGCCCAGCGGCACGCCCAGCAGCAGCGCCAGCAGCAGAGCGGTGGTCGCGAGCTCCAGCGTCGCCGGCAGGCGCTCCAGGATGAGTTCCAGCGCGGGCTGGTTGTAGACGAAGGAGCGTCCCATCTCGCCCCGCAGCGCATTGCTGACGAAGTGGCCGTACTGGACCCAGACGGACTGGTCCAGCCCGAGCGTGCGGATGGCCTCCAGGCGTTCCAGCTGCGTGGCTTCCGGGTCGATGAGGATGTCGGCCGGGTTGCCGATGACGAAGACGCCGAAGAACACCAGCGCCGACATCACGGCCACGACCAGGACGCTTTGCAGCAAGCGCCGAAACAGAAATCCCATCACGGTGAGATGCCCTCGTCCTTGAACATGTGCCTATCGGGTCAGAAGCGCACCGCCGCCTTCACGTACACGAAGCGCCCGCGGGGATCGTAGGTGCCGATGTTGAAGTTGTTGTCCGTGGCGCCGGCCAGGTAGGACAGGGGCGGCTTGCGGTCGAACAGGTTGTTGATGCCCAGCGACACCGAATGCAGGCGCTTGGGATCAGCGCCGAAGCTGTAGGACATCGACAGGTCGTTGGTGACGGATGCCGAGACCGGCGTGGGCACAAACTGCTTGGTCGTCGGGTCCTGGACGGACTCGGTGTAGCCGCCGATGTAGCGCAGCGCCCAGTTCGCGCCCCACGCGCCCCGTTGCCACGCCAGCGTGAAGCTGCCCTTGATGCGCGGATAGGCCTTGCGGCTGATGCCCGTGCCCTGCAGGTCCTGGTGGATGGTGCTGCCATCGCTTTGGGGGATGACCTGCTCGAAGCGGTCCAGATAGGACAGGCTCAGCGCCGTGCTGAAGGCGCCCAGGGACTGCGCGCGCCAGCCGTAGCGCGCGGTGCTGTCCAGGCCGGCCACGCGCAGCGATGCGAGGTTCAGATAGGCCGCCGTCAGGTTCGCGATGCTGCCGTCCGCGTTTCGCTGCACCACGTCGCAGCCCCGTCCGGTGCGGGCGCACAGCCCCAGCAGCGTGTTGGCGTCTATCGTCTGGATGGTGTTGTCCATCTTGATGTCGTACCAGTCCATCGACCAGGAGAACTCCTTCAGCGCGGAGGGCGTGAAGACGAACCCCAGCGAGCGGTTCAGGGACGTCTCTGGCTTGAGTGACGGATTGCCCCCGGTGATGCCGGGCACCTTGCCCGCCGTCGTGGCGGCCTGGCTGTAGGTGGCAGGGACGCCGGCGCAACCGGGCAGGCCCGCACCGCCGCCGTCGCAGGGGTCGGCGCTGATGGGGAAGACGGTGCTGCGCAGGCCGCCGTACAGCTCCAGGATGTTGGGGGCACGGAAGCCCTGCGCCACGTCGCCGCGGATCATGAGGTCCTGCACCGGGCGCCAGTTCAGGCCGGCCTTGCTGTTGAGCGTGTCGCCGAAGTTGCTGTAGCGGCTGTGCCGCGTCGCGAGCGTGGCTTCTAGCGAGTGCGCGCCCGGCCGCTTGGCCAGCAGCGGGATCTTGAACTCGGCATAGGCCTCGCTGAGGTGGTAGCGGCCGTCGGTGGGCGTGCTCGCCGTGCCGGTGGTGGTCGTGGAGCCGGAGAACTGCGGGGTCGCGTTCAGGAACGCGTCCGGCTGGTCATAGGCACTCTCTTCCCGGTACTCGACGCCGGCCGCGAACGCGAGCGCCCCGGCAGGCAGCCGCATGATGTCGCCGGTGATGTTGGCCACCATGTCCAAGGACTTGGTGCCGTTGCGCCCCACCAGCGCAGGCGCCCGCACGGCATCGGCCATGGCCGGGGTGAGCGGCCCGAACAGCGCGATCGGCGTGCACTGACGAGCGGCGCAGCGGGCCGTGTCGCCGATGCCCAGCGCCACGTTCTCCAGGTTCAGCTGGTTGAGCGCGGTGAAGCTGGCCTTGTTTTCCGCCTGGCTGACGAACGCATTCCAGGTCCAGCCGTTGGCCAGGGACCCGTCCAGGCCGATGCCCAGGCGGGTCGTCTCGACCTTCTGCAGGTTGAAGCGGTCGCCGACTTCCACCATGGTCCGGTTGACCGTGAAGCCGCTCAAGGTGCTGCCAAACGGGTTGTAGGCATGGTTCGCGGGCATGACCTGCCCCTTCATGCCGGCGCCGCCGATCACGAGGGCCGCAGGATTGAAGCGCTGACTGGACTCGCGGGTGTTGTAGAGGCCTTCGGCGATGAGGTCCAGGGAGTCGCTGATCGCCACGCGCGCCTGTCCGTAGACGGCCTTGCGCTCCGACGGGCCGATGAGATAGCCGTCGGTATTGGTGTCGTAGACATCGCTCGCCACCTTGAGCCGGAAGTCGGACGGTTTGGTGCCGGCGGCGCCGTCCACCCGCGTGAACGCCTTGCCTGCCTGCACACCGGGGACCACGTAGACGCCACCGGGAAGCTGCGTGCTCTGGATGGGTTGATATCGGGCCAGCGCCCAGTCCCTGTCGGTGGTGGCGATGGGATCGGACTTCGCGAACGAGGCGGAGACCAGCGCGCTGCCCCATTCGCCGGACTTGCCCCACAGCACATCGGCGCTGCGGCTTTGCCCGTCACCGCGGCTCGTGGCGCCCGCCTGGAGATTCAGCTGCCCGCCTTCGTACTTCTGGTAGGTGATGATGTTGACGACGCCGGCAATCGCGTCGGAGCCGTAGATTGCCGTGGCGCCGTCCAGCAGGATCTCGACGTTCTGCACGGCCGCCAGCGGGATGGTGTTGAGGTCGACGAAGTCCCGGAAGGAGCGTGATCCCGCGCCCACCACCCAGCGCCGCCCGTTGACGAGCACCAGCACCCGGTTGGGCTCCAGATTTCGCAGGTTCACCGAGCTGCTGCCGTGCGACGTGCCCTGGGAACCGTTGGAGTTGGCGCTCGACCCGACAGACGGGAGTTGCTGCAGCAGGTCGCCGACCGAGCTGACGCCCGTCGCTTCGATCTCCTTGCGATTGAGCGTGACCACCTGGTTGGGTGCGCTCTCATCCAGCCGGCGAATCCGCGATCCCACCACAAGCACCGAGTCCAACTTGCCGGCTTCACTCTGCGCCACCGCCTCGAGGGGCGCCACGGTCAGCGCCGTGGGCAGGGCCAGCGCCGCCAGGGCCGCTGCGGCGACGGAACTGAGACCGCTCGCTGAATCGAACGATCGCAGGGAACGAATGGGGGCGCGAAGCATGGAAGAGCCTTGTTTGTGCTTGATGACCGCTCGCGGAGAACCGCAGGAACGGGGCCGAAATGAAGGATAGGTTTGCGCCTCCAGCTCATGCAACTTCATTGTGTTTAAAGATGGCTCCATGCTGCTTTGGTATGAAATATCGAAAACCCGTAGCCGTTTCCCCGAGGTCGCCGGCGGGCTCTGTGGCCGGGGCGAAGGGGCGGATCGGACCTTCGGCGAGGGGGGCGCAACGCTGGTAGCGGCTGCCGCCATGGGCCATCGGCCAAGTCGGTATCGACTTGCGGGGGCCGTGCCCGGAAGGACTCAAGATCGAGGCGGCCAAGCAGAACACGGAGCGAGGCCCTCGGGTGGCGCTTGTCGACCGGGGGGGGGCGGCAACTCGGGTCGGTCTGCGTGCCTTGGCACGGACAGGGCGCGGAGGGGGGGCTTTCGTCGCCGTCAGCAAATGCGCGCTATGGCGCATTCGACGGTGCAAGAGCAACGGACCTGTGGGCTCGTCCGGTCTATTGCCGCTCCGCCGAGGCGAAGCTGATCCTCAGCTTGCCGTCGACGACCTTCACGTCCTTCACCGCCAGCTTCGCCAGCGCTCCCTTGGCCGTGCCGGTGTCGATGGTGTAGACGGGACGGGACCGCAGCTGAGCGTTGAGCGCCTCCGGCCCGCTCCGCTTCACGAGGGCCGCGTACTCCTCGGGAAGACCGGCGAACTCCAGCGTCGTGATCTGCAGGTCGTCGAGGAAGAGCTGGCCTTCTGCGGGCACATAGCGCGGCCGGCCGGAGAAGCCCAGGCGGCCGGTGCGCTCGCGCCCGCCCAGCGCCACCTTGGCGTCGACGTTCAGGCCGATGCGATCCTCGCCCTCGGTCAGAACGACGACCGGGTTGGCGAGGTCCAGGCAGGCGATGACGAGCTTGCAATGGTGCGTCGGGAAGCGCGTCGCGATGCGGGCTTGCAGCTCGGCCGGTTCGATGTCGAGATGACCGGCCGAGAGCTTGTCCACGATGGCGCAGGTTGCCAGCGCCGCGGCGGCAAGCAGGGCGACGGAGAGGGCGGCGAGGCGGCGGTTTATGGCGCAAGGCTACGCCATCGGCGTCGGCACGCGCGCCGGCACCGGCGACGCGGGGGCGGGCCGGACTTGTGCGCGGCCGACTCCCGCCTCGCCTCGTGCCTTCCCTCGGCTTTGGCATGGCTCGGCCCGCGGGCGCTGCCTGCCATGCCGCCCGCTTCCGCAGAGTTGGGGAGCCGCCCGGGCCGGCCCCGTGGCGCGGGGCGCTGATTTGCCCGAGGCTTTGCCCTATCGACAGCAGCCATCAAGCCGACGGGAGGGTTCATGACATCCGTGGTCATCACTGGAAACCGCTATCTGATCCACCCGGAGCAGGCCGACCGGTTCGGCCCCTTCGAGAAGACCTTCCTGGCCGAGGGCGATTCCTGGATGGATGCCAGCGCGGCCGTCCAGGGCTCGTTGCCCTTCTACCTCGCCGAGGAGTTCAACCGGCGTGGCAAGACCCACCTCATCGTCAACATCTCCACGTCGGGGCAGACGCTGCAGCGCATCTCGCAGACCATGAGCGGCGAGTACCTGTGGTGGTTGCAGCAGCTGCGCTACGACGCAGTCCTGCTCAGCGCCGGCGGCAACGACTTCATCGACGCCGCCCGCGACGAGGCGCCGGGCGAGGGCCTGCTGCGCGACATGCAGGGCCAGCCCTTGCCCGCCGATGGCTATGCCTGCGTCCGCCAGGACGCACTGGCCAGCCTGGTCGACGGCTACCTGAACCCCAACTTCGACGCGATGTACCAGGCGTTGCGGTCCAGCGCCAGGAACGCAGGCACGCCGCTGCTGCTGAACTGCTACGACACGCCGGTGGCCCGCAACGCGCCGGCCATTCCGAATCTGGTGGGACCCTGGCTCTGGACGGCCTATCGCAACAACCACATCGATCCCTCGCTGTGGCCGACGCTGACTGCGGGCCTGTTCAAGGACATCAAGGGTGCGGTGCAGGCCTGGCCGGTCGGGCGCACGGGCGTCGTCGCCGTGCCCACCACCGGCGTGCTGGTGCCGGCCGAGGCCGACTCGACCGGCAGCAGCGGCGACTGGAAGAACGAGATCCATCCCAACGCCAGCGGCTGGCGCAAGCTGGCCAGGATCTGGGCCGACCTGCTGGCCTGAGGTGGCGCGTCCGTCACGCCCCTGTCACGCGGCGCGACCAGCATCGCCGGTTTTGCACAGCCGCGTCGCATGAAACTGCTGCCCGTCCTGCTCGCCCTGAGCGGCCTGATCGCCACCGCGTCCGCCACCCACGCCGTCGCGGCACCGCTGGAGCTGGGCTTTGGCGACTTCTTCGTGCAACCCATCGGCCCGCGCGGCCTGGAGCCGACCGCCCGGCTGCTGGCCGCCAGCGGCCACGAGGTGCGGCTGGTCGGCTTCATGGTGCAGCGCGAGCAGGCCCAGCCGGGCCGCTTCCTGCTGACGCCGCGGCCGGTCGCCATGGCCGAGCATGCCGACGGCGAGGCCGACGATCTGCCGGCGGCCACCGTCACCGTGTTGCTGCCCGAGGGCCAGCGCACCCGCGTTGTCGCCCACCAGGCCGGCCCGCTGGCCTTGACCGGCCGCCTCGAATACGGGCCGGCCGAGGACGAGACCGGCCGCGTGTCCTGGCTGCGCCTGCGCCTCGCACCCGACGCGCTGGCCGCCACCCCCGATTCGCACTGAGCTCCATCCGATGAAACAGACCTTGCTCCTCGCGGCCCTTGCTGCCGGCTCCGCTGTCGCCGCCCCCACCGTGACGCGCCTCACGCCGCCCAGCGAGCTCTTCGCCAGCGGCCGCGCCGATCCCGTCATCGCCCGCTTCCTGCCCGGCCAGCGCTTCGACCTGCAGGCCACCATCAGACCCGACGCCGGACAGAAGATCACGGCCGCGCGCTTCCTTGTCGACGGCAAGCCGGTGGCCGCCGCCGTCGCGCTGCGCGACTGCGCGACTGGCTGCGTGAAGGGTCTGGCCGCCGAGACGGCCATCGCCACCGTGCGCGCGGTCAGCAGCGACATGGCCGGCCGGCACGAGTTCAGCGTCGAGGCGACGCAGGCCGACGGCCAGAAGGTCGTCGCCAAAGGCAACTTCGAGGTGGTGCCCTTCACGGCAGCGCTGGGCCCCAAGGTCAAGAACATCATCATCCTGCTGGGCGACGGCATGGGCGCGGCGCAGCGCACGGCGGCGCGCATCGTGCACGGCTACGCCCAGGGCAAGGCGTTGCAGCCGCTGGCCATGGACGGCTTCTCGGCGACGGCCCTGGTGAAGACCGCGTCGCTGAATTCCATCGTCACCGACTCATCGCCCGGCATGACGTCCTATGTCAGCGGCAACAAGAACAACAACAACGAAGAGGGCGTGTTCCCCGACGACACGACCGACCCCTTCGACAACCCGCGCATCGAGTACCTGTCCGAGTACCTGCATCGCACCCAGGGCAAGCAGCTGGGCATCGTGACGACGGCCGACGTCTTCGACGCCACGCCCGCCGGCAACGCCGTGCACACCAGCAACCGCGGCGCCGGCACGGGCATCGTGGACCAGTTCTTCGACGACCGCGCCCGCACCGGCCTGACCGTGCTGATGGGCGGTGGCCGCAAGTGGTTCCTGCCCGCCGGCACGCCGGGCTCGGCGCGCACGGACACCAGCGACTACGCCTTCTCCACCACCGACCCGCACACGGCCGAGATCGTCAAGCGCTGGGGCGCAGCCGCCGGCGCGCTGGACAAGGACCGCGACCTCATCAAGGACTTCCAGGCCGCCGGCTTCCAGTACGCCGCGACCAAGACCGACCTGGACAAGACCGATGCGGGCAAGCCCTTGCTGGGTTTGTTTGCCTTCTCCAATATGAACGTCGCCCTGGACAAGATCAACGGCCGCCGCGGCACCGACAAGAACGGCCTGGGCGGCGCCAGCGTCGTCCAGGACTTCGGCCTGCCCGACCAGCCCATGCTGGACGAGATGGCCGGTCAGGCCCTCAACGTGCTGAAGCGCGCGCCCAAGGGATTCGTGCTGATGATCGAAGGTGCGTCCATCGACAAGCAGGCCCACAACATGGATACCGAGCGCTGGATGCTGGACACGCTTGAGTTCGACCGCGCCGTGCGCGTGGCCCAGGACTTCGCGGCCGAGCGGGGCGACACCCTGGTCATCGTCACGGCCGACCATGAATGCTCGGGCGCCGCGCTGATCGGCGGCTCCGTCGTGACGGACGCAAAGCTCGCCGAGCTGGCGACCAAGAAGGGCGTGGCCAACCTGCGCAACCAGGTCGTCGGTCCCTACGAGAAGGCCGGCTTCCCGCGTTACCGGCTCGCGGCCGACGGCTACCCGGAGACGACCGACATCGACTACCGCCTGCTGGTGGGCTACGGCGCCAACGCCGACCGCTACGAGGACTGGCGCACCAAGAAGACGCCGCAGCGCGACGGCCAGCAGCCCTTCGCCAGCGAGATGCCGCTGAAGTGGTACCCCGCCAACGCGGCCGAGCGCGACGACGCGCTGGGCGAGTACCACGTCACCGGCCAGGTGCCCGGCGAGCAGGCCGTTCACACGGGCACCGACGTCCCGCTGTCGGCCTACGGCCCCGGCGCGCTGGCCTTCACCGGCGTCATCGACAACACCGACGTGTTCTTCAAGCTGGCCCAGGCCGCCGTGAAGGGCGTCGTCGCGCCGGCCGACGCTTCCGGCGCCAGCAAGCCGCCCAAGCCGCGGCGCTGAGCTGCCGGGGCGGTGGCATGGGCTGACGTTCGGCAGGGGCCGGGCGAGACGGGATACTGGCCCGCTCGAACCGAGGAGACTGCATCCATGAAGACGACCTGGCTCACCGCCGCCCTCGTTGCCGCCGCTACCGCCGGCGCCCAGGCCCAGCCGGCCGATCCGCTGAAGGCCGCCATCGCGGCCGATCACCGCACGGTGGGCAACGCTGCCCGCGATGGCTGGCGCCACCCCTACGAGACGCTGAGCTTCTTCGGCATCAAGCCCACCGACACCGTCGTCGAGCTTGCGCCGGGCGGCGGCTGGTACACCGAGATCCTCGCGCCCTATCTGCGCGAGCGGGGCCAGCTCTATGCCGCCGGCGGCGGGGTGCGCTTCAAGGCCAAGATGGATTCGGTGGCTGTCTACGGGAAGGTGCAGATCACGCCCTTTGATCCAGCCAAGGGCCAGTTCGACATCGCCCCGCCCGGCAGCGCCGATGCGGTGCTGACCTTCCGCAACGTGCACAACTGGATGAACGGCGGCACGGCGCAGGCGGTCTTCGACGCGGCCTTCAAGGCGCTCAAGCCGGGCGGCGTGCTGGGCGTCGAGGAGCACCGCCTGCCGGCCTCGCGCACGCAGGACCCCAAGGCCGGCACGGGCTATGTGCAGGAGGCCACCGTCATCAAGTTCGCCGAGGACGCCGGCTTCAAGCTGGCGGGCCGCAGCGAGGTCAATGCCAACCCCAGGGACATGGCCGATCATCCGGACGGTGTCTGGACGCTGCCGCCGACCTATGCGCTGAAGGACAAGGACCGCGCGAAGTACCAGGCCATCGGCGAGAGCGACCGCATGACGCTGAAGTTCGTCAAGCCCTGAGGACGGGGCAGACGTGACCCATGC
Source organism: Roseateles sp. (assembly GCF_019237615.1). GTDB lineage: Bacteria > Pseudomonadota > Gammaproteobacteria > Burkholderiales > Burkholderiaceae_C > Pelomonas. Next base: position 17,764 of record NZ_JAFAGT010000107.1, read on the forward strand.
CGTCGTCGGCCATGGCCGCTTGGCGCGCGCGCTGGTGCCGGCGTTGCGGGCCGCGGGGGAGGTGGTCGTCGTCGGGCGGCGCTCGCCCGGCGCAGGCGAATTCCTGCCCGTGGACGCGGCCCGCGCGGCCGACTGGGTCTGGCTGACCGTACCCGACGACCATATCGCCGCAACCGCCGCGTCCCTGCCTTGGCGGCCCGGCCAGCTTGCGCTGCATTGCAGCGGTGCCACGCCGCTGGCCGCGCTGGCGCCGGCACCTGCGGCGGCCGGCTTTCATCCGCTGAAGCTGCTGGCCGGCGACACCGGCCTCGCTGGAGTGCACGTGGGCATCGAGGCCGACGCCGCGCACCGGCCGGTGCTGGAGGCGCTCGCGCGCGCGCTCGGCCTGCTGCCGCTGGTGCTGCCGTCGCCCATGTCGGCGCAGGCGCGGGCGGCCTATCACGCGGCGGCCAACCTCGCCGCCAGCGGCGTGCTGGCCGTGCTGGCCGAGGCCCAGGCGCTGTGGGAGGCCGCCGGCTTGGCGCCGGAGCAGGCCTTGCCCGCACTGGCGCCGCTGAGCCGCGGCGCGCTGGACACGGCGCTGGCTCGTGGCCTGGCCGGCGCCGTCTCCGGCCCCATCGCGCGGGGCGACGCGGGCGTGCTGACGCGCCATCTCGACGCATTGGCGGCGGCGGGCCTGGACGCCGACTTGCTGCTGGCCCTGGCCCGGCGCCAGCTCGCGCTTGCCGAGGCGGCCGGTCGCCTGGACGCGGCCCAGATCGCGGCGCTGCGGGCCAGCCTGGCCGCGCGATGAATGCGTTTGCAACGGGCAGCGTGACAAAGGCCGCGTTCGGCCCGGGCTGCGGTGCCGTCGCGTCGGGTCTGGACTTCTAAACTTTCCGGTCCCGCCACCGGTGGCGGGCGTAGCCAGGGAGTTCAGATGTCCGACGCCTCCATTCAAGCCATGATCCGGGCCGACGCGGCCAAGATCCTGCACAACGTCGTCGACGAGCTGCCCGATGCCCGCGAGCGCCTGGCCTATGTGCGCAGTATGACGGAGCAGGCGGCCACCAAGGTGCTCAACCTTGTCGAGGCGGCGCAGGCGGACGCCGAGGCCGTGCGCAAGAAGGGCCGCGAGCTGTCCGACGCGCTGAACCGCCTGGCCCTGTCCTCCAACATCAGCCAGGAGCGCGCCCGTGCGCTGATGAAACTGTGCGCGGCCTATGCGGCCGACGCCGCCAGCTTCGCGTCGCGCGAGAAGTCGCTGCACACCGAGATCATGATGTCGCAGGACTTCCAGGATCTCTCCGGCCAGGTCATCAACAAGGTCAGCCGGATGCTGGAGCGTGCGGAGCCGCCGCTCAAGGACCTGATCGACTCCCTGCCGCCGCCGCCCGCCGTGGACAGCACGACCATGGAGCTCGGCGGCGTGCAGACGCCCGACAAGGCCCTCAAGCAGGACGACGTGGACGACCTGCTCGCCTCGCTGGGCTTCTAGGCCCAGGACGCCGGATCCAGCCGGTAGTAGCCCCTGAGCTCCGCATACAGTGACGGGTGGCCCGCGGCCAGCTCGATGGGCCGCTCGAAGAACAGCTCGCTGATCACCGCGAAGAACTCCGCCGGGTCGGTGGCCGCGTAGGCATCGATGAGCCCCGGCTTGCCGCGTGCCAGCCGCCAGTGCAGCGCGTCGAATTCGTTCTGCATCACAGCCGACCAGCGCCGGTAGGCCTCGGCCGTCGGCAGCGCTGGCGCACCGTTGGCCGGGCCGCCAGCCTGGTCCAGCTGGTGGGCGAACTCGTGGATGACGACGTTGTGGCCGTTGCCCGGCGTGGCCGCGCCGCGCTTCACCTCGTCCCAGGCCAGCAGCACCTGGCCCTGGCTCCAGCTTTCGCCAGCCAGCACGCGGCGCTGCTCGGACAGCACGCCGCCGGATGCCGTCACCGGCCGGTCGACGACGAAGGCGCTGGGATAGACCAGCACCTGGCGCAGCTCCGGGTAGATGCCGCGCGCCGCACCCAGCAGTGGCAGGCAGGCCAGCGCCGCGATGGTCACGCGGACCTCGTCAGTCACGCGCAGGCCGCGGCAGCCGAGGATGGGCTTCTCGGCCAGGAAGACCTGCATCAGCCCCTTGAGCCGCAGTTGCTGGCGTGCCGGCAACCGGGCTACCAGCGGCACATGGCGGCGCAGCAGGCGGCGCCAGGCAGCCGGGAAGGGGCGGTTCGCGATGCGCTCGCGGCGCCGCCTCACCCACAGGGGCCACAGCGCGATGCCGGCAGCGGCCAGCAGGACCAGGCAGAAGCAGATGAACAAGGCCATGCCCGGCAACTGGGTCCGGTCGCGCGGTTTGCAAGCCGCGGCGAAACCCGCAGCTGGTACAACCCGGCCATGCCCAAGTCGCCTCCTCCCCAGTTGCTGGCCTGGCAGGTGCTGCTGGGCGGCATCTGCGCGCTGGTGTTGACCATAGGTCTGGCACGCTTCGCCTACACGCCGCTGCTGCCGCAGATGCAGGCCCAGGCGGGCCTGGGTCTGGCTGATGGCGGCCTGCTGGCGGCCATCAACTACGCCGGCTACATGAGCGGCGCGTTGCTGGCAGCCTGGATCGAGAGCCCGCTCTGGCGCCAGCGCCTGTACAGCTGGGGGCTGCCGCTGGCCCTGCTGGTCACGGCGCTGATGGGCTGGAGCTCGTCCTTCGGTGCGTGGGCCGTGTCGCGCTATGTCGGCGGCCTGTGCGGCGCCGCCGGCATGCTGCTGGGCTCCGGCCTCGTGCAGGGCTGGCTGATGCGCGCCGGGCACCGGCCCGAACTGGGCATCTACTTCATAGGCCTGGGCCTGGGCATCGTAGTGTCGGCCCTGGGCGCGATGGGCATGACGCGGTTGCAACTGGGCTGGGCCGCGCAATGGCAGGGCTTTGCGCTGCTGGGCCTGGCCTTCCTGATCCCGGCCTGGCGGTGGCGTCCGCCGGTGCCGCCGCCGCCCGCGAAGGCGGCGGCCGGCGCGAGCCCGAGCCGGCGCTGGATGGCGCTGATGGTGGCGGCCTATTTCTGTGCTGGCTGGGGCTTCGTCATCAACGCGACCTTCACCGTCGCCATTGTCGAGAAGCAGCCACTGCTGGCCGGCCAGGGGCCCTGGGCCTGGCTGCTCGTGGGCCTGGCGGCCACGCCGGCGGTGTTCGTCTGGGACCGCATCGCGCGGCGCACCGGCGATGTCGGCGCGCTGCTGATCGCCTTCGGCGCACAGATCGTGGGCGTGCTGCTGCCGGCGCTGGCCGGAGGGCTGGCCGCCGCGCTGGCGGGCGCGCTGCTGTACGGCGCGACCTTCATCGGCATCGTCAGCCTGACGCTGGCCCTCGTGGGGCGGCGCTCGCCCGCCAACCCCGGGAAGGCGATGGCGCGGCTGACGCTGAGCTATGGCGTGGCCCAGATCAGCGCGCCGGCGCTGACCGGCCGCATGGTGGAGGCCAGCGGCAGCTTCGACGCCGCGCTGTGGCTGACGGCGGCCGTGCTGGCGGCGGGCATGGGCTGCCTGATCGCGGTGCTGCGGGAGCCGCGCGGGTCCTGAGCCGCGGGGCGTACACAGTCCACCACGAAGTAACTCTGTGTGATCCGGTCATCCGGCAGGGCGGATGAACGGTTAAAGGCGGGTGGCCGTGCCTCTTTCCGCGGCCTGGAGTTGCCTCATGAAACGACTGGCTCTGGCCCTTGCGCTGATCACCTCAGCAGCTCTGCTGTCGGGCTGCATCATCGTGCCACCCCGCCATGGCGGCTACTACCATGATGGCTATCGCTCCTACCAGGGCGATGGCCGCTATCAAGGCGGGCCTTATTACGGTCAACCGGAGTGGCGGCGATGAGCCGCGCCGCCCTGACCCTGGCGCTGGCGTCGGCGGCCCTGCTGTCGGCCTGCGTGATGGTGCCCGCCCAGCGGGTGGGCTATTACGGCGGCTATGCCGATGGCTCCGACGTCGTCGTGGACGTGCCGCCGCCGGCACCCTATGCCGAGGTCGTGCCCGTCGCACCCTATCCGGGCGCGATCTGGATCGGCGGCTACTGGGGCTGGCGTGGCGGCCGCCACCAATGGGTGCCGGGCTACTACGAGCGCCCGCGTCCCGGCTACCGCTACGAGCCTAACCGCTGGGAGAACAGTGGTGGGCGCTGGCACCTGCGCATCGGTGGCTGGTTCCGCCTGTGATCAGACCCGCTCGATGACGGTGGCGATGCCCATGCCGCCGCCCACGCACAGCGTCACAGCGCCGGTCTGAAGGTCGCGCCGCTCCAGTTCGTCGAGCAGGGTGCCCAGCAGCATCGCGCCGGTCGCCCCCAGCGGGTGACCCAGCGCGATGGCGCCGCCGTTCACGTTGATGCGCTCCGGGTCCAGCCCGAGGTCGCGCGCCGTCTTCAGCGGCACGGCGGCAAAAGCCTCGTTGATCTCCCACAGGTCGATGTCACCCGGCCGCATGCCGGCCTGTTGCAGCGCCTTCCGGCAGGCCGGCGTCGTGCCGGTCAGCATGATCGTGGGCTCGCTGCCAGTCACGGCCGCGGCGCGGATGCGGGCGCGGGGCCTGAGGCCGGCCGCGTCACCGCCTGCCTTGGATCCCACCAGCACCAGTGCCGCGCCGTCGACGATGCCGGATGAATTGCCGGCGTGGTGGCGGTGCGCGATGGCGTCCACCTGCGGATACTTGCGCAGCGCCGCCGCGTCGAACTTCTCGCCCAGCTTGACGAAGCTCGGGTTCAGCGTGGCCAGCGTGTCGGCGGTGGTCTGCGGGCGTATGGTTTCGTCCTCGGCCAGCAGCAGCTTGCCGGCACCGTCGCGCACCGGCACCAGGGCGCGGCCGAAGTGGCCGGCCGCGCGCGCCGCGGCGGCGCGCTGGTGCGAACGGGCCGCATAGGCATCGAGCGCCTCGCGCGAGAAGTCCTCCAGCGTCGCGATCAGGTCGGCGCCTATGCCCTGGGGCACGAAGCCTATGGCGTCGACGACGCGCGCGTCCAGCAGCCAGGCGCCGCCGTCGCTGCCCATGGGCACGCGGCTCATGCTCTCCACGCCGCCGGCGACGACCAGCCGCTCGAAGCCGCTCGCCACCTTGGCCGCGGCGAGGTTGACGCTTTCCAGCCCCGAAGCGCAGAAGCGCGACTGCGTGACGCCGGCGACCGACTCGGCCCAGCCGGCGTCCAGCACGGCGATGCGGGCGATGTCGCCGCCCTGCTCGGCGATAGGCGTCACGCAGCCAAGCACGACGTCGTCGACGAGGCGCGTGTCCAGTTGCGTGCGCTCGCGCAGCGCCTGCAGCAGCGTGCGCACCAGCCAGATCGGCGTGGCCGTGTGCAGCGAGCCCTCGGGCTTGCCCTTGCCACGCGGTGTGCGGCAATGGTCGTAGAGATAGGCGTCGAAGCTCACGGTTGCCCCCTTTGCGCCGCGCGCTGTCCCGCCGGGCGGGAGCGAGTTCGCGCGGGGCGGTCCGGCGCCGTGCTCGCGGCGATGCCCACGGCCTCCTCCAGCGCCGCGACCTCCTCCTCCACGTAGGCGGCCAGTCGGCCCAGGTGGGGCAGGGCGTCTGTGGCGATCAGGCCGAAGTGGAGCGTGCCCGCGTAGCTGAACAGCGTGATGTTGAGCAGGTGCGTGGCCGGCAGCGTCGAGACCGGGTGCATCTCCAGCAGCGGCGCGCCCTTCAGGTAGAGGCGCTCGGCCGGCCCGGGCACGTTGGACACCAGCGTGTTTCCCATGGGCGTGACGACGTCAGCCAGCTTGAGCATGCCGGCGATCTGGCCCAGCAGGCCCGTGAGGATGGTGTAGGTCTCGACGGCCTCGGGCGCGACGGCGTCGATCATGCTGCGCACATTGCGCAGCGAGTAGCCGACGTTGCGCAGTCGCACATAGGCGTCGTCGGTGGGCGGCGACAGGTCGACGAGGATGATGCCAATCTTGTTGCCGCCACCTTTCTCGCCTTCGCGACGCAGGTTCACCGGCATCTGGATGGTGATGGGCCGGTCCAGCGCTATGCCCTCGTCGGCCAGGTAGCGGTGCATGGCGCCGTCCAGGCAGGTCAGCGCGACGTGGTTGAGCGTCGCTCGGGACTGCTTGCGGATGGCGTCGATGCGGGCCATGGGCACGGCCGCCGTCGCGAACTGGCGACCCGGCGTGGCGTTGCCGGTGAAGGGCGTGTCGCCGCTGGCCATGAAGGGCAGCGCAATGGCGTTCTTGGTCAGCCGGACCGCCTCCAGCGCCAGCATGGCTGTGAGTCGGCCGATGCCTACGGCGCGCTTGCTGTTGGCGGTCAGTTGCTTCCAGACGGTGCCGGCGATGGCCTGGTCCAGGCGCTTGCTGCGGCCATCGCCGCGGCGGGTATGGGCCAGGGTCCAGACCGGCGTGACGGTCGGGTCGCCCGGCGTCGTGCGCAGCGACTCCACGCCCCAGCGCGTCATCGTGATGCCGTCCGCCACCGCGTGGTGCATCTTGTAGTAGACGGCGAACTGCCGGTCCCAGAGGCCGGCGATGACGTGCACCTCCCACAGCGGCCGGCTGCGGTCCAGTACCGGCTCGTGGAGGCGGGCCGCCAGCGCGTAGAGGGCCGCGCGGTCGTTGGTGCCGCGTTCGAGCCTGTGGAAGAAGACGTGTTGCTTCAGGTCCACGCTCTCTGCCGCTCCCCAACTCGGCATCAGCGCCGGCGACACGAAGTGAATGACCTGGTCGAAGGGCGGCTGAACGTCGGTGTGCGTCAGGAACTCCTCGTAGAGCTGCCTGGCGAAACCCGCCTTGCCCCCCTTGGGAATCTGATGGATGTGCAGCCCGGCCACATGCTTTGGGGAGGCCTCGCTCTCGGCAATGAAGAAGGCGAGGTCGAGCAGGGAGAGGCGGGTCATGGCACCCAGCATAGGCGGGCGCCCGGGACGGTCAAACCAGGGGAATCACGCGTCGCCGCTGCTGGCCGCGCGCCTGCCGCTGCGGCGCTCCTTGTCCGCCAGCCGGTCGGCCTCCGCTTCTTCCGCCTTGCGCGCCTCCTCGGCGGCGGCGGCCCGGCGCCAGGCCGCCATCTCCTCGGGCGTCTCCAGCGTGATGCGGCCGAGCAGTCCCTGGCGGTAGTCGATCAGCAGCGCCTCGGCGGCCTTGTGCATCTGCACGCCGCCGCCGCGCACCTTGGCGCCACGCTTGACGCCGATGGCCTCCAGCACGGCCTCGTCGGCGCCCAGTTCCGCCAGGCCGAAGCGCTCCCGCAGCCGCTCGGGGTAGCGGCGCTTGAGCACGGCGATCAGTTCCAGGGCCACCTCCTCCTCGTCGAAGGCGTTGCGGCCGATCGCACCGCTGGCCGCGAGGTGGTAGCCACTCTGCTCGATGGCGATGCGCGGCCACAGCATGCCGGGCGTGTCGAACAGGTAGAAGCCGTTCTCCAGCACGATCTTCTGCTCGGTCTTGGTGATGCCGGGCTCGTCGCCGGTCTTGGCCGCGCGCTTGCCGACCAGGGTGTTGATCAGCGTGCTCTTCCCCACATTGGGGATGCCGCAGATCAGCACGCGCAGCGGCTTGTGCAGATCGCCGCGCCCCGGCGCCAGCTCGCGGCACGCCTTGGCCAGCGCGCGGGCGGGCGACTTGTCGCCGGCGTCCAGCGCGATGGCGCGCGTGTGTGGCTGGGCGTTGTAGAAGTCCAGCCAGTCGGTCGTGGCGGCCGGGTCGGCCAGGTCCTGCTTGTTCAGCACCTTCAGCGACGGGCGGCCGGTGGTCAGCGCGGCCAGCAGCGGGTTGCTGCTGGAGCCGGGCAACCGGGCGTCGAGCAACTCGATGACCACGTCCAGCCCCGCCTTCACGCGATCCTTGATCGCCTGGCGGGTGGAGTTCATGTGGCCGGGGAACCAGTTGATGGGCATGCGCTGACGAGTTTGGGGGCTTGCAAAAAGCGCATTGTCGGGCTTACATCCCGTTGCTGCGGTCCCAGCCATCGCCCCCAAGAATTCGGGCTCTTGTTGAGGTGAGCATGAGATTTGAAGGAGTGCTGAGCGCCTGGAACCATGACGCTGGTTATGGCGCCATCCGGCCTTCCGGCGGCGGCGAGGAAGTCTTCGTCGGCCTGACCGCCTTCCCGACGGACGGCGAGGGTCCGCGGCTGGACGAGAGGCTCAGTTTCGAAATTGTGACGGGACGTGACGGCCGCAAGCAGGCCGTCCATCTGCGCCGCCTGTCGCGCACTCATTTCGGTCCCGCCCTGCGGGAGGCGGCCGGCGGAGCCCGCATCCGCGCCCGCCAGGCGCAAAGAAAACGGCGCCTGGGCCTGATGGCCGGAGGCGCCGTGGTGGCGGTGATGCTGCTGGTTCTGGGTGGAGTGCGCTGGTGGCACCATCCGATGAGCAAGGACGTGCCGCCGGTGTTGCGGCGGTAGGCTGCGGTCCCTGTTCATGCCATCCGGCAGGCATGCCGCATGGCCTTGGACAGGCGTCGAACAGCGCGCAGGCGCTGTGCTCGGCCCAGCCTCAGTCCTCGTTCTTGAAGACGAGCTTGACTTCGTGGCTGGCCTTCTCGCCCGGCTCGAACTTCCACTCCATCAGCGCCGCCTTCACTGCGCGGTCGAAGACGCGCTTGGGCTCGGCCTCGAGGATCTCGACGTCGCTGACCTTGCCATCGGCCTCGATGACCAGCTTGGCCTTGACGACGCCGGTGGAGATGCCCTTCTTGGCGGCCTCGGCCGGGAAGTCGGGCGGCACCTTCTTGACGATCTTGGGCGTGGCCTGGGCGGCCAGGGCCAGCATCAGGCCGGCGGCGAGGACGGTGACGGAACGCAGGAGTGACATGGCGAACCTCGGCGGGTGAAGGATTGGGGTCAGGCGGCGCGGAAGAAGCCGACCGCTTCGATCAGGCGGGTGGAGCTGTCGCGCAGCGCGTCGGCCGAGCGGCTGAGCTCGCCGACCAGGCTGGTGTTCTGCTGCGTGGCCTTGTCCAGCTCGCTCATCGCGCCGTTGACGACGGTGACGCCGGTGGCCTGCTCCTGGGCCGAATGCGAGATCTCCTCGATCAGCTGGCCCATGTTGTTGACCTCGTCGACGACGCTGCGGATGGTGACGCCGGCGTTGTTGACCAACGTGGTGCCGTTCTCGACCTTGACGGTCGATTCCTGGATCAGCACCTTGATCTCCTTGGCGGCGCCCGCCGAGCGCTGGGCCAGCGCTCGCACTTCCGACGCGACGACCGCAAAACCGCGGCCATGCTCGCCGGCACGGGCGGCCTCGACGGCGGCGTTCAGCGCCAGGATGTTGGTCTGGAAGGCGATGCCGTCGATGACGCCGATGATGTCGCCGATCTTCTTGGAGCTGGCGCTGATCTCCTCCATGGTCTCCACGACCTTGGAGACCACGGCGCCGCCGTTGCTGGCCGACTGGCGGGCCGTCACGGCAATGCCGGCGGCGCGGCGGGTCAGCTCGCTGGCGCCCTTGAGCGTGGAGGCGATCTGCTCGACGGAGGCGGCGGTGTTCTGCAGGCTGGCGGCGGAGCGCGTCGTGCGGTCGGCCAGGTTGGTGTTGCTGTCGGCGATGGAGCCGGAGTTGTGGGCCACTTCGCTGGCGGCGGTGGAGACGTCGCGCACGACGCCGGACAGCGCGGCCTGCATGTCCTTCATGGCCTGCAGCATCTGGCTCAGTTCATCGCGGCCCTCGACCTGGATGTCCTGGGTCAGGTCGCCGGCGCGAATGGCCTCGGCCGCGGCCTGGGCCTTGCGGGCCGGGCCGACGATGGAGCGCGAGATGACGAGGAAGGCGCCGAAACCGAGTGCTGCCGCGACGACGACCAGGACGGCCGTCAGCATGACCGAGGTGCGCGCCACCTCGCCGCCCCTGGTGGCGAGCTCCTTGCCGCTGTCGAACTGCATGTCGACGAGCTTCTTCAGGTCCTCCTGCAGCGCGGCCTGGGCGGGGCGCAGGTCGGTGATCAGGCTTTCGCGGGCTTCGTCGGGGCTGCCGTCGGCCTGGATCTTCTGGAATTTCTCCAGCGCTGCCAGGAACTTGGTCTTGCGCTCGCGCACTTCGTTGACGACGGCCTTCTCCTGGTCGTCGGCCACTGCGGCCTCCAGGCCGGTGAGCTGCTTCTCGGCCTCCTCGGTCGCGGCGGCGATGGCGGCCTTCTGCTTCTTGATGGCGCCGGCCGTGTCCAGCAGCAGCAAGTCACGCACGGCCCGCGAGATGATGTTGACCTGATTCTCCAGCCCATTGGCCGCGCCGATCTTCACGAGGCTGGAGTTCGCGGTGCGGTCCAGGTCCTTGGCCAGGTTGTTGGCGTTCTTCGCGCCGTAGACGCCGATGGCGACCAGCAGCACGATCAGCAGGCCGAAGCTCACGAAAAGGCGCTGGCCAATGCGCAGTTGGGTCAGGAAGTTCATGCGATTCAGGTCCTTGTCCGGTGATCTCGGGTATAGGCGGCGGGGGGCCGCTCTTGAATCCAGCGGCGACTGTAGGGCTCGCGGCCCTGCTTTTGCGGCCCTGCCCCGGGGCCGGCGCGCAGTGTGTCGCGACCTGTGAGCATTTGCTTCATGACATTGGGAGGCTTGCGTGAAGTCGTTCACGTCGCCTTCCCCGCCCCGTGGGTTTGGGCCGTCAGTGCCTTGCCGCAGCGGCGCGCAGCCTCAGGACCTCGACGGTGTCGACTTCGCCCGCGTGGTGGCCGAAGGACTGGCGCAGATGGCTGGCCAGGGCGGCCAGTTCGTCGGCGTCGAGCAGGCCGGCAAAGGGCGGCATGCCGTAGGGACGCGGGTGGCCGGGCGTGGCCGGCGCGAAGCCGCCGCGCTCGATCAGGCGGATCAGGTTGGCCGGGCTGGCCTGCGTCACGAGGCGGCTGCCGGCCAGTGCCGGGTAGGCCAGCTCACCGCTGTCGTCGCGCCGGCCCTCGCCCTTGGCGCCATGGCAGGCCGCGCAATGCTCGCGGTAGAGGCCCGCCCCGTGCTCGCGGCGGCGCGCGTCCGGCCGCACCGGCGCGGGCCGCGCGGCGGCCTGCTCGGGCAACGTGCGCAGATAGTGGCTGACGGCGGCCAGGTCGGCATCGTCCAGCGCGGCCGTGCTGCCGAGCACGACCTCGGCCATCGGGCCCTGGGCGATGTAGCCGTCGGCATGGCCGTCGCGCAACCAGCGCTGCAGCGTCGTGTCGGACCAGCGCTGCACGCCGGCCTCGGCCGGGTCGAGCAGCGAGGGCGCCACCCAGCCCAGACCCAGCAGCAGGCCGCCGCGGAAGTCCGCCGGGCCGTTGTCACCGCCCAGCGTGTTGCGCCCGGCGTGGCAGGCGCTGCAATGGGCCAGGCCCTGGCTGAGATAGGCGCCGCGGTTCCAGGCGGCGTCGCGGGCGGGCTCGGGCTGGTAGACGCCGGGCCTGAAGTGCAGCGCCCGCCAGGCCGCCACGGCGAGCTGGGTGCCCAGCTCGCTGTCCATGGGCCAGCGCAGCTCGTGCGCGCGGCGCGGCGCGGACACGGCGGGCTGGACCTGCAGCCAGGCATGCAGGGCGTCGGCGTCCTCGCGCGTGACCAGCGTCGTGTTCGTGATCGGGTGGGCCGGCACGAGCAGCCGGCCGTCGCGGCCTATGCCCAGGTGCAGCGCGCGCCAGAAGTCGTCGGCGCTCCAGCCCGCGAGGCCGCTGGCGTCGGGCGTCAGGTTGCTGGAGAACGCCGTGCCGAAGGGCGTGGGGATGGGCCGGCCGCCGGCCAGCCGCGCACCGCCTCGCGCCGTGTGGCAGCCGGCGCAGTTGCCTACCGCCGCGAGATAGGCGCCGCGCTCCAGGCTGACCGGCGCCGTGGAGGCCGGCGTGTGGTCGCTCAGGCCGCGCTGCCAGGCCAGCAGCGCAAGGGCGACGCCAACCAGCAGGCCGGCCAGTGCGACGAGGACGGTCAGCAGGCGCTTCATTGCGTCAGGCCCCCGCAGCGCAGCGGCGCCGGTGCCGCCAGCGCCGGCGCGGGATGCGCGTCGGCCGGCATGGGCTGGCCGGCGAGGAATTGCGTCATCGCGTTGATCTCGGCCGCCGTCAGCGCCTTGGCGATACCGGCCATGCAGTCGGGCGCCTGAGCATGCCGCTGGCCGCTGCGCCAGGCGCCAAGCTGGCCGTTGAGGTAGTCGCGCGACAGGCCCAGCAGGCCCGGAACGGTCGGCTGGGTGCCGGTCAGACGCTCGCCGTGACAGGCGGTGCAGGCGGGCAGTCGGCGGGCAGCGTCACCGTGGCGGATCAGCTGCTCGGCGCGCGCGAGTTCCGGTGCGGCCAGCGTGGGCCCTTGCGGTGGTGGGTAGGGCAGGTCCAGAGACGCGAAATGGCCGGCCAGCTCCTTCAGGTAGGCATCGGACAGCGGCGCGATCAGCTCGCTCATCAGGCCGTAGTCGCGCCGGCCGTCGCGGAAGTTCAGCAGCTGGTTGTAGAGGTAGCCGGCCGGCTTGCCGGCCAGGCGCGGGTAGTAGCCGTCCGGCGCGGCGCGGCCCTCCTTGCCGTGGCAGCCGGTGCAGGCCAGCGCCCGTTGCGCCAGCGTGTCCGGTACCACCCGCGGCGCGGCCGCGTCGGGCTGGGCCGCGACGGGGAGGCAGAGCAGGGCGGCGAGCAGGCAGGCGAGGCGGCGCATGACCGCCATCTTGCCCGGGTGCACGGGGGCGCGTAAGGAGCAGATCAAGCGGATTGCGACCGTATCAGTTCGCCCAGCCTCGTGACGGCGCGGACCAGTGCGGGCGTCCAGGGCTGGCCGCCGTTCAGGCGCAGGCAGGCGCGGAAGTCGCCACCGGCAGAGAACAGCGGGCCGGGCGCCAGGCTGATGCCCTCGGCCAGCGCGGCGCGATGCAGGGCCAGGCTGTCATGGCCCGGCGGCAGTTCGACCCAGACGAAATAGCCGCCCAGCGGCCGCGTCACGCGTGTGCCGGGTGGGAAATGCTGCAGCACCGCCGTGCGCAAGGCCCGCTGCTGCTCGGCCAGCGCCCGGCGCAGCGCGCGCAGGTGGCGGTCGTAGTCGCCGCCTTCCAGATAGTGGGCGATGGCCGCCTGGGCCGGCCAGGAGCCCGACAGGCTCTGGCTGAGCTTGGCGCGCAGCAGCGCCGGCGCGTAGCGCCCCGCGGCCACCCAGCCGACGCGGTAGCCCGGCGCCAGCGTCTTCGCGAACGAGCCGGCATGCAGCACTTCGCCGCGCGTCGAGTAGGCCTTGGCCGGCAGCGGCGGCCCGCCCTCGTGCGGCAGCTCGGCATAGACATCGTCCTCGATCAGCGGGATGCCGTGGCGCTCCAGCAGCGCGACCAGCGCGCGCTTCTTCTCGGGCGGCATCAGGCTGCCCGTCGGGTTGGAGAAGCTGGTCATCAGCCAGCAGGCCCTGGGCGCATGGCGCGCGATGGCGGCAGCCATCGCGTCCAGGTCCGCGCCCTCGGCCGGGTCGGCGGGCACCTGGACGGCGCGCAGGCCCAGTCGCTCCAATGCCTGCAGCGCGGCGTAGAAGCCGGGTGACTCGATGAGCACCGTGTCGCCGGGCCGCGTCAGCAGCTGCAGCGACAGGTTCAGGCCCTCCAGTGCGCCATCGGTCAGCACGATCTCGTCGGGCGGAATGCTCATGCCCAGGCGCAGGTAGCGCAGCGCGATCAGCCGCCGCAGGGCCGAGTGGCCACCCGGCAACTGCTGCGTCAGCTCCGCCGGACTGGTGCGCCGGCTGCCCGCGGTCAGCGCGCGACGCAGGGCGTCCAGCGGGAAGAGTGTGGGGCTGGGGAAGGCGGAGCCCAGCGGCGCGTGGATCTCGTGCGGGCCCGTGCCCAGCAACTGGAACACCATCTCGCTGACGGCTACCGGCTGCGGTGCGCGCTCGCGCGGTGCGGGCGGTGGCGGCGCGGCCGGCGCGACGAAATAGCCGGAGCGCTCCGCCGCGCGCACCAGGCCGCGCGATTCCAGCAGGTGGTAGGCCTGGAACACGGTGGCTGCGCTGCAGCCGCGGCTGGCCTGGGTCTGGCGCACGGAGGGCAGGCGGTCGCCGGGGCGCAGCGCACCGCTCCTGATCAGGCCCGCGATGTCGTCGGCCAGCTGACGGTAGCGCGGTGCGGCCCCGCTCACCTTGCGCCGAACACCGCCGTGCCGATGCGCACCATCGTGGAGCCCGCCGCGATCGCGGTCTCCAGGTCGGCGCTCATGCCCAGTGACAGGGTGTCCATGTCCAGCCCCTGCGCGTTCAGCGCGTCGAACAGCGCAGCCATCGCGCGATGCTGGCCGGTGGACTCGGGGCCAGGCTCGGGGATGGCCATCAGCCCGCGCAGCTTCAGGCGCGGCAGGGCGGCGACCTGCCGCGCCAGCGGCGCCACCTCGGCCGGCAGCAGGCCGCTCTTGCTGGCCTCGCCGCTGATGTTGACCTGCAGGCAGATGTTCAGCGGGGGCAGCTCGGGCGGGCGCTGCTCGGACAGCCGCTCGGCGATCTTGAGCCGGTCCACGGACTGCACCCAGTCGAACTGTTCGGCCACCGGTCGGGTCTTGTTGGACTGCAAGGGGCCGATCAGATGCCATTCGAGCCGGCCGCGCAGGGCGACCAGGGCCTCGATCTTGGCCAGCCCTTCCTGCACATAGTTCTCGCCGAAGGCCTGGGCGCCCGCCGCGAAGGCCTCGCGCACGGCGGAGGCCGGGAAGGTCTTGCTGACGGCCAGCAGTCGGACCGCATCGGGGGCGCGGCCGGCTGCGACACATGCCGCAGCAATGCGATGTTTGGTGGCTTGCAGGGAGTCGGAGATCGCCATAATGAAACGAGGACTCCACCGCACATCATGGACATCACTCAGCTGCTGGCATTCTCGGTCAAGAACAAGGCGTCGGACCTGCACCTCTCGGCCGGCCTGCCGCCGATGATCCGGGTGCACGGCGACGTGCGCCGCATCAATGTCGAGGCTCTGGATCACCGCGCGGTCCACGACATGGTCTACGACATCATGAACGACTCCCAGCGCAAGGTGTACGAGGAGACGCTGGAGGTCGACTTCTCGTTCGAGATCCAGGGCCTGGCGCGTTTTCGCGTCAACGCCTTCAACCAGAACCGCGGCGCGGGCGCCGTGTTCCGGACCATCCCGAGCAAGATCCTCAGCCTGGAGCAGCTGGCCGCGCCCAAGGTCTTCGCCGAGCTGGCGCTGAAGCCCCGCGGCATGGTGCTGGTGACCGGCCCCACGGGCTCGGGCAAGAGCACCACGCTGGCAGCCATGATCAACCACCTCAACGAGAACGAGTACGGCCACATCCTCACCATCGAGGACCCGATCGAGTTCGTGCACGAGTCCAAGAAGAGCCTGATCAACCAGCGCGAGGTGGGCCCGCACACGCATTCGTTCAGCAACGCGCTGCGCTCGGCGCTGCGCGAGGACCCGGACTGCGTGCTGGTGGGCGAGATGCGCGACCTGGAGACGATACGCCTGGCGCTGACGGCGGCCGAGACGGGCCACCTGGTGTTCGGCACGCTGCACACCTCGTCAGCCGCCAAGACGGTGGACCGCATCGTCGACGTGTTCCCCGCGGCCGAGAAGGAGATGGTGCGGGCCATGGTGTCCGAGTCGCTGGTGGCGGTCATCTCGCAAAGCCTGTGCAAGCTCAAGGACGGCACCGGCCGCGTCGCGGCTCACGAGATCATGCTGGGCACCTCGGCCATCCGCAACCTGATCCGCGAGAACAAGGTGGCGCAGATGTACTCGTCCATCCAGACCGGAAACTCGCTGGGCATGCAGACGCTGGACCAGAACCTGACCGACCTGGTCCGTCGCAACATCATCTCGCCGGCCGAGGCTCGTGCGAAGGCCAAGTTCCCCGAGAACTTCCCTGGCTGATTGCGAAGGACATCGACCATGGAACGCGATCAGGCCTCCAAGTTCATCAACGACCTGCTGCGGCTGATGCTGTCGCGCAAGGGCTCCGACCTCTTCCTGACCGCCGAGTTCCCGCCGGCCATCAAGGTGGACGGCAAGCTGACCAAGGTCTCGCCGCAGCCGCTGACCGGCCAGCACACGCTGCAGCTTGCCCGCTCCATCATGAACGACAAGCAGGCGGCCGAGTTCGAGCGCACCAAGGAGTGCAATTTCGCGATCTCGCCGCACGGCATCGGCCGCTTCCGCGTCAACGCCTTCATCCAGCAGAGCCAGGTGGGCCTGGTGCTGCGGACCATCCCGTCCACCCTGCCCACCATTGCGTCGCTGGACCTGCCCGTCGTGCTGCGCGAGGTGGTGCAGCACAAGCGCGGCCTGGTCATCGTCGTCGGCGCCACGGGCTCGGGCAAGAGCACGTCGCTCGCCGCGATGATCGATGAGCGCAACGAGACGACCTATGGCCACATCGTGACCATCGAGGATCCGATCGAGTTCGTGCACCCGCACAAGAACTGCATCGTCACGCAGCGCGAGCTGGGCCTGGACACCGACAGCTGGGAGGCCGCGCTGAAGAACTCGCTGCGCCAGGCGCCCGACGTCATCCTGATGGGCGAACTGCGTGACCGCGAGACCATGGAGCATGCGGTGGCCTTCGCCGAGACCGGCCACCTGTGCATGGCCACGCTGCATGCCAACAGCGCCAACCAGGCGCTGGACCGCATCATCAACTTCTTCCCCGAGGACCGTCGCCAGCAGTTGCTGATGGACTTGTCGCTGAATCTGCGGGCCCTCATCAGCCAGCGCCTGCTGCCGCGCCGCGAAGGCAAGGGCCGTGTCGCGGCGGTGGAGATCCTGCTGAACTCGCCGCTGATCTCCGACCTGATCTTCAAGGGCGAGATCAGCGAGATCAAGGAGCTGATGAAGCGATCACGCGAGCAGGGCATGCAGACCTTCGACCAGGCGCTGTTCGACCTCTACGAGGCTGGCAAGGTCACCTACGAGGACGCGCTGCGCAACGCCGACTCGGTCAACGACCTGCGCCTGCAGATCAAGCTCAACAGCGAGCGAGCCCGTTCCGGCGACCTGTCGTCCGGCACCGAACACCTGACCATACTCTGAGCATGAGCACCCGCTCCTACGATCCCGTTCCCGCCCGCCGCGTCGCCTTCCTGGGCCTGGGCGTCATGGGCCATCCCATGGCCGGCCACCTGGCGCGCGCCGGCCACCAGGTCACGGTCTACAACCGCACCGCGGCCAAGGCCGAGGACTGGGTGAAGGAATACGGCGGCACTTGCGCGGCGACGCCGGCCGAGGCCGCAAGCGGCGCGGAGTTCGTGTTCTGCTGCGTGGGCAACGACGACGACCTGCGCTCGGTCGTGCTGGGCGACAGCGGCGCGCTGGCCGGCATGACCTCGGGTGCCGTCTTCGTGGACCACACCACTGCCTCGGCGGCCGTGGCCCGGGAGCTGCATGCGGAGGCCGCCCGGCGCGGCGTGGCCTTCATCGACGCGCCGGTCTCCGGCGGCCAGGCTGGCGCCGTCAACGGCGCGCTGACCGTCATGTGCGGCGGCGATGCGGCACCCTTCGACATGGCCAAGCCCGTCGTCCTGGCCTTTGCCAAGGCCGTGACGCTGCTGGGCGGCCCCGGCTCGGGCCAACTGGCCAAGATGGTCAACCAGATCTGCATCGCCGGCGTCGTGCAGGGGCTGGCCGAGGCAGTGCGCTTTGGCCAGAACGCCGGCCTGGACATGGTGCAGGTGCTGGACGTCATCGGCAAGGGCGCGGCCCAGAGCTGGCAGATGGACAACCGCGGCAAGACCATGGTCGACGACAAGTTCGACTTCGGCTTCGCCGTCGACTGGATGCGCAAGGACCTGGGCCTCGTGCTCGACGAGGCCCGCCGCAACGGTTCGCGCCTGCCGCTGACGGCGCTGGTGGACCAGTTCTACGCCGACGTGCAGGCGCTGGGCGGCAGCCGCTGGGACACGTCCAGCCTCATCAAGCGTCTTTGAATCAAGCGCGCCGCCGGGCTGCCCCACGGCGCGCTTGAGCCGATGTGCGAGCGGGACATCACCCCCGAGCGTCACCCCCCTGGGTACCGGTCAGGCCTTCAGGCCTGGACGAGGGGCTATTGCTTCTTCGGCGTGATGCGGGCGAGCTCTTCCTCGCTGATGATCTCGAACGCCCGCACCACCTTCTTGACGCCGCTGACCTGGCGCGCGATCTCGGTTGCGCGGTCGGCCTCGCGCTCGGTCACGCGGCCCATCAGGAAGGCCTCGCCGCGCTCGACGACGACGTCGAAGGCATTGCTCAGCAGGTCGCGCGCGTCGATGAGCTTGGCCTTGATCTTGCCCTGGATGACGACGTCGTTGGAGCGGCTGCTCAGCGAGCTGAGCATCGTGACGGCCGTCTCGTTCATGACCTTGGTGACGTTCTCGACGCCGGCGACGATGCGCTCCGCCTCGGCGCGGTCCGCCTCGTTGCGGACCTCGCCGGTGATCAGCGCGACGCGGTTGTAGCTGTTGACATTGATGTGGACCCGGTCGCCCAGCTGCTCGCGGATGCGCGCGCCGGCCTTGAGCTCTATGGTCTGGTCTTCCAGCTGCGTGGCCGAGGTGCGGCGGTCGGTGGCGACCTGGACCGTGCCGACCATCGCGCCACCGATCAGCAGCGGCGCGCAGCCGGTGGCAAGCGTGCTCACGAGGACGGCGGCGGTCAGGGAAAGGGTGAGCTTCTTCATCGGTCTTCCATCGAAAAGGTTATTCGTCGCTGCCCAGCAACTGCAGGTCGACAGCGTCGGCCAGCGCATGCAGCAGCACGCGCTGGACTTCGACAACGCGCGGCTCGCGGCCGTGGCTGACACGGATCTGGATGTCGGTGTCCTGCAGCAGGCCGCGCCACTCGTCGGCAGAGCCGGGCGGCTGGGCCGTCAGCGCGATGATGCTCATCTCCTGGGCATGGGCCACGGCCAGCGCCGGCTGCCAGGCGTCGCGCTGCTCGCGCAGCGGCTCGATCATGACGAGCACGTCGCCCGGGTGTCCATGGGCCTGCAGCAGCCGGGCCAGGTCCAGCCCGGCTGCGTCGCGGGCCTGGGCGGCCAGGCTCCAGGCGGCCAGGCCTGGGCGCTCCTGCTCGAAGCGGCCCGCCAGGCGGGCGGCCAGGTAGTCGGCCTCCATGCTGGCCAGGCCCTGGCCGGCGCAGAGGATGCGGTTGCCGCCGGTGATGGCGTCCACCACCATCTGCGCGGCCATCGCCAGGGGGCGGGCCAGTTGTTCGGCGGCCTGGTAGAGCAGGTCGGCGCTCTCGAAGAACTGCTGCTGGATGCGTTGTTCAATCATGCGGCGCGAATGATAGGGTCAACCCGCATCGAAGGTGTCCTGTATCCAGTCGAGGTCGTTACCGTCTATGGCCACGACATCGAAGCGGCAGGTCGCCAGCGGGGGGCGTCGGTGCGCGCCGCGGCAATGGCCGGCGTGCCGTCGTGATTCACCGGGATCAGGTCCACCTTGCCCTCGTGGCGGCCGGAGCCGGCGGCGACTCGATAATTCCGCTCCAGAAGGCGCAGGCCCGCGCGTTGCGGACAGGCCGGCGCCGCGTCCTCGCCCGCGAGGCCGGTTTCCGCCCGCTTTGATCGAGAGCCCCAGTTGAGCATTGACGCCTCCACCGCCACCCAGTTGCGCCAGGCCGCCGCGGCCGCGGCCGGCGGCCAGCAGTATCCGGCCGCCACGCTCTATCTCGTCGCCACGCCCATAGGCAATCTTGCCGACCTCAGCCTGCGCGCTATCCACGCCTTGGGCCTGGCCGACGCGCTGGCCTGCGAAGACACGCGCCAGGGCGGTGCGCTGTTGCGCCACCTGGGCCTGCACAAGCCGCTGATCGCGCTTCACCAGCACAACGAGCGCGAGGCCAGCGGCCAGGTGCTCGCGCGGCTGGCGGCGGGCGAGCGCGTGGCCTATGCATCCGATGCTGGCACGCCGGCCATCTCCGACCCTGGCGCCGTGCTGGTGCAGGCGGTGGTGGCCGCCGGTTACCGCGTGCTGCCGCTGCCGGGTCCCAGCAGTGCGGTGACGGCCCTCAGCGTCGCCGGCGACACCGCCGGCCAGGGCTTCGCGTTCGCCGGCTTCCTGCCGACCAAGGCCGGCGAGCGCCGCACGGCGTTGCAGGCGCTGCTGGCCGTGGAGGGGCAGAGCCAGATCGTCTTCGAGGCGCCGCACCGCATCGTCGAGCTGCTGGCGCTGCTGGCGGACCTGGCGCCCGCGCGCCGCGTGACGGTCTGCCGCGAGCTGACCAAGCAGTTCGAGACCGTCCACACCGCCGAGGCCGCCACGCTGCCGGCCTGGCTGGCCGAGGACGCGCAGCGCCAGCGTGGCGAGTTCGTGCTGGTGCTGCATGCCCAGGCGCCGGCCGCCGCGGCCGACGGCGAACTGCCGCCCGAGGCGCTGCGCGTGCTGGGGTTGCTGATGGTCGAGCTGCCGCTGAAGCAGGCGGTTGCGCTTGCCGCGCAGATCAGCGGTGCGCCCCGCAACGCCCTGTATGAGGCGGGGCTGGCGTTGAAGCACGCGCCCAAGGGTTGAGCCTGGCATGCGGCGCCGAGCGTCCATGTAGAGCCCCGACGAGCGCAGCGCCTGCTGCCGACCCGAGACAAAGGATGCCCGTTGGAGAACCAGACCAAGAACCTGAAGCCGCCGGCCCAGATCCATGCCATCGCCAGAAGGATGTTCGGCGGCACCGGGCTGGACGGCGGGCGCGCCGAGGAGGTGCGCGGCTGCTGGCTCTACACGCTGCATCTTGCGCTGGGCATGCCTGTGGAGTGCCTCTTCCGCGACTACGGCGCCGACGAGGCGTTCAACAACTCGCGGGAGCCGATTGGCTCGGCGATGAGGTGGCTGCGGGCGAGCTGATGCCGCCGCCCTGCCCAAGCGCGCCGGGCCAAATCGCCGAGGCGGGCGTTGCGACTGCGGTCGTTCTTAGAATCGTCCCATGATCGCCGTCGAACCCACCCTGGCCCGCCTGGCCACTGCCCGCTCGCAACTGCTGGAGCCCTTCGGCCTGACCGAGTCCTCGCTGTCGCAGGCGCTGCGTCTCATCACCGAGCATCGCGTCGACGACGCCGACCTCTACTTCCAGACCACGCGCGCCGAGGGCTGGAGCCTGGAGGAGGGCATCGTCAAGAGCGGCTCGTTCAGCATCGACCAGGGCGTGGGCGTGCGCGCCGTGGCCGGGGAGAAGACGGCTTTTGCCTATTCGGACGACATCTCGCTGGACTCGCTGCTGGATGCCGCCCGCACCGTGCGCACCATTGCCGCGGCGGGGCAGAGCCGCAAGGTCAAGGTGCCGTCGCAAGGCGTCGTAGCCGGCAGCCGGGAGCTCTACGGCGTGGCCGACCCCATCGCCAGCCTGGACAGCGCCGCCAAGGTGGCGCTGCTGGAGCGTGCCGAGAAGATGGCCCGAGCCAAGGACCCGCGGGTGTCCCAGGTCATGGCCGGCCTGGCCGCCGAGCATGAGGTGGTGCTGATCGCCCGCGCCGACGGCACGCTGGCGGCCGACGTGCGCCCGCTGGTGCGCCTGTCCCTCACCGTCATTGCCGAGAGCAACGGCCGCCGCGAGGTGGGCTCGGGCGGCGGCGGCGGCCGCTTCGGCCTGGCCTATTTCACTGACGAGATGATCGCCAGCTACGTGGACCAGGCCGTGCATGCGGCGCTGACCAACCTCGACAGCCGCCCCGCACCGGCGGGCGAGATGACGGTCGTCGTCGGCCCCGGCTGGCCCGGCGTGCTGTTGCACGAGGCCGTCGGCCATGGCCTGGAGGGCGACTTCAACCGCAAGGGCTCCAGCGCCTTCTCCGGCCGCATCGGCCAGCGCGTGGCCGCCAAGGGCGTGACGGTGCTGGACGACGGCACCCTCCCGGACCGCCGCGGTTCGCTGAACGTCGACGACGAGGGCTGCGCCAGCCAGCGCAACGTGCTGATCGAGGACGGCATCCTGAAGGGTTACATCCAGGACGCGATGAACGCGCGGCTGATGAAGGTCGCGCCCACCGGCAACGGCCGCCGCGAGAGCTACGCCCATGTGCCGATGCCGCGCATGACCAACACCTACATGCTGGGCGGCAAGGACGACCCCAAGGAGATCGTCGCGTCCATCAAGAAGGGGCTGTACGCCACCAACTTCGGTGGCGGCCAGGTCGACATCACCAGCGGCAAGTTCGTGTTCTCGGCCAGCGAGGCCTACTGGGTGGAGAACGGCAAGATCCAGTACCCCGTCAAGGGTGCCACCATCATCGGCAACGGCCCGGACGCGCTGACCCGCGTCAGCATGATAGGCAACGACATGCAGCTGGACACCGGGGTCGGCGTCTGCGGCAAGGAAGGCCAGAGCGTGCCAGTCGGCGTGGGTCAGCCGACGCTGCGCATCGACGGGCTGACGGTGGGCGGGACGGCCTGATCCTGCAGCATGAACGACAAGTTCGAGGGCTTCCTGTACGGCGCTGCAGCGGTGCTCCTCGGCGTTGTTTTCAAGTGGGCCGTGGATGGGTTCACCCGCCGCCAGGAGCGCAGGCAACATGCCGCCTTCCTTTCGGTCAGGACCGTCTACGAGCTGGACCGGTTCACGCGCGCTTGCTTCGACATCGCCAACGATTGGGGCCCCTCGGCGGATCAGTCCCCAACGGATGTCGCCCCCGGGGCACCCAGCTTCTCCCCGCAAGACCTTCCGGTGGACTGGAAGTCCATCGACATCAAGGTCACCTATGCCGTTCTGAACCTGCCCAGTGACCAGGCGGCAGCCGAGGACCGCGTGCTCAACCAGTACGGGAGGGATCCCTCATCGCTTCGCGATGCCGCCTTCATGCGCGCGGGTGAGTACGCGGCGCTGGGGGTGAGTGCTGCGCGCCTGGCCTTGACGCTGCGGGAGATTGGGAACCTGCCTGCGCCCGACGCGGACTTGCTGGGCCTGATGACCGTTGCGCTGGATGCTCACAAGGCCGAGGAAATGCGGCGCACCACCAGCGGCGGGGGCACGGCGGCGCAGAGTTTGCACCGGCCCCTGCCTGTCGGCTGAAAGGCGGGGCGGGTCAGCCCACGACCTTGACGCTCAGCAGCGGCAGGCCTGCAATCGACCCCTCCATCAGATCCCCCGGCACCACGGGCCCCACGTTCTCCGGCGTGCCGCTGAAGATGATGTCGCCGGGCATCAGCTCGAAGGCCTCCGACAGCTTGGCGATCTGCTCGGCCACGCTCCAGATCATCTGGTTCAGGTTGGCGTCCTGCCTGACCTGGCCATTGACCTTCAGCGTGATCGCGCCGGCCGTGAAGTGCCCCACCTGAGCCACGCGGTGGATGGGGCCGATGGGCGCGGAGCGGTCGAAGCTCTTGCCGATCTCCCAGGGCTTCTTCTGGTCGCCCATGCCGCGCTGCAGGTCGCGGCGCGTCATGTCCAGGCCGACGGCGTAGCCGTAGACGAGGTCCAGGGCCTTGTCGACCGGCACGTTCTTGCCGCCCTTGTGCAGCGCGGCCACCGGTTCCAGCTCATAGTGATAGTTCTTGGTCAGCGGCGGGTAGGGATGGTTGGCGGTGCTGCCGATGGCGACGAACTGCACGGCGTCGCTGGGCTTCTGGAAGAAGAAGGGCGGCTCGCGTGTCGGGTCGGAGCCCATCTCGCGGGCATGGGCCGCGTAGTTGCGGCCTATGCAATAGATGCGCCGCACGGGGAAGACCTCGCTGCCGCCGGCAATCGGCACGACGGGCTGGGCGACCGCGAAGGGCGTGGCCGAGGCGGCCGTCGTCGTGGCGCAGCCGGCAGCTGCGAGGCCCGTGACGGCGGCGCCCAGGGCATGGCGTCTTTGCATGGCTTGTCTCCTTGGAGCGAGGCCTCGATTGGCCGGCAGGCGCGTGCGGGGGTCAAGCCGGGCTTGCCCGCTGCCGAAAGCTCGTCGCGGCGGCCGTGCTAGATTCCGGTCCCATGTTCCGCGCTGCGTCCTACTTTCGCTTTTGGTTTTTTCCCCGCCCCGGCGGTGGAGAGTCCTGAGCGCGCGCGCTGAATCCAGACTCCCTACAAACCGCCGGGCCTCCAAAGCCCGGCGGTTTTTCTTTTTGAGGTGCCCGAAGATGAATGCGACCAAGCTCCAGTCCGTCGAACCCGAAGCCCAGCGCTGGTACTCGCAGGACGACAAGACCAGCGCCACCGATGACGAGCGCATCCTGGACATCACGCCGCTGCCGCCGCCGGAGCACCTGATCCGCTTCTTCCCCATCCGCGGCACGGCGATGGAGGGCCTGATCAGCCAGACCCGCCAGCGCATCCGCAAGATCATGAGCGGCGATGACGACCGCCTGCTGGTCGTCATCGGCCCCTGCTCCATTCACGACCCCAATGCCGCCATCGAGTACGCGCGCCGCCTGAAGGCGCAGCGCGAGCAGTACGCCGACACGCTGGAGATCGTCATGCGCGTCTACTTCGAGAAGCCGCGCACGACGGTGGGCTGGAAGGGCCTGATCAACGACCCCTACCTGGACGAGAGCTTCCGCATCGACGAGGGGCTGCGCATCGCGCGCCAGCTGTTGCTGGAGATCAACCGCCTGGGCGTGCCGGCGGGCAGCGAGTTCCTGGACGTGATCTCGCCGCAGTACATCGGCGACCTGATCGCCTGGGGTGCCATCGGCGCGCGCACTACCGAGAGCCAGGTGCACCGCGAGCTGGCTTCAGGCCTGTCGGCGCCCATAGGCTTCAAGAACGGCACCGATGGCAACATCAAGATCGCCACCGACGCCATCCAGGCCGCGGCGCGAGGCCACCATTTCCTGTCGGTACACAAGAACGGCCAGGTCGCGATCGTCGAGACGCGTGGCAATGCCGATTGCCACGTCATCCTGCGCGGCGGCAAGGCCCCCAACTACGACGCACAGCATGTGGCGGCCGCCTGCGCCGACCTGGAGAAGTCCAAGCTGCCGCAGCGCCTGATGGTGGACTGCTCGCATGCCAACAGCAGCAAGCAGCATCAGCGCCAGCTGGACGTGGCACGCGACATCGCCGGCCAACTGCTCGAGGGCAGCCGGAGCATCTTCGGCGTCATGGTCGAGAGCCATCTGCACGATGGCGCTCAGAAGTTCACACCCGGCAAGGACGATCCGGCAGCGCTGGAATACGGCAAGAGCATCACCGACGCCTGCCTGGGCTGGGACGACTCGCTGGCCGCGCTGGACGTGCTGTCGCAGGCGGTGAAGGCGCGGCGCTGACACAATCGGGGCCATGCAAGCCCGGATCAGCGTCGTCTTCGAGGCCGGCCCGCCCGTCGAGATTCAGCTCGACGGTGCCGAGGTGCTGGGCTTCGAGGCCGCCCGCCGCTGGCTGGACGAGGCCTTCGTACGCCTGGAATGCGAGCCGCTGCGCGGCTCGGGCAAGGTGCTGCTGGCCGACAAGCTGATCCAGGTCGCCGCCGCGGCCGGCCCGGCCGGCTTCGCGGACCCGGCCTGGGCGCTGGACTATGGCCGCGCGGCGGCAGGCGCCCTGTCCAAGGCCTTGATCAAGGTCGACGTGGCACGGCTGGCCGTGTCGTACTGAACCGGGCCCGCGGCCCGGTTCATTTGCGGTCGGCCCTCTTCCCAGACAGGGGCTCGCCAAAGAGCCAGAAGACCGGCAGCCAGACCAGCACGGCGGCCCAGACGCCAAGCAGCTTGGCGCCGACGCTCGCGCTGGAGATCCAGGCATAGGCGATGCCGCCGAACATGGCGGTGTAGACCAGCCATCCCTGCCAGGTCAGCGGCGTGGACCAGCCCAGGCCGCCTTTCTTGGCCTTGAACCAGTATTTCCGTTCGGTAACCATGCAGCCTCCCCAGCGACAGACGGAAGAATAGCGCCGGCAACGGCGGGCCAGGCGGACTTCGCAACGCGCCCGTTGAAAATCACGCCACGGGCCGCATGTCGGCCACCGTCTGAATTCACTGACATCGCATCCCATGACCAAGCAAACCCACGCCTTCCAGGCCGAGGTCAAGCAGATCCTGCACCTCGTCACCCACTCGCTGTACTCCAACAAGGAGATCTTTCTGCGCGAACTGGTGTCCAACGCCAGCGACGCCTGCGACAAGCTGCGCTTCGAGGCGCTGGACAACGCTGCGCTGTGGGCGGACCAGACCGACCTGGAGGTGCGCGTCAGCTTCGACGAGGCCGCCAGGACGCTGACCATCAGCGACAACGGCATCGGCATGAGCGCCGACGAAGCCGCCGCCCACCTGGGCACCATCGCCAAGAGCGGCACGCGCGAGTTCATGGCCAAGCTGGAGGGCGACCAGAAGAAGGACGCCCAGCTGATCGGCCAGTTCGGCGTGGGCTTCTACTCCGGCTTCATCGTCGCCGACCGGATCACGGTGGAGACGCGCCGCGCCGGGCTGCCGGCCGACCAGGGCGTGCGCTGGAGCAGCGAGGGCACCGGCGAGTACGAGCTGGAGACCATCACCAAGGCCGGCCGCGGCACCGACGTCATCCTGCACCTGCGCGAGGGCGAGGAGGAGTTCCTGAAGACCTGGCGCGTCAGGTCGACGATCGCCAAGTACAGCGACCACATCTCGCTACCCATCCTGATGAAGAAGGAGACCTGGGACGCGGAGGCCGCCAAGCAGGTCGTCACCGACGAATGGGAGCCGGTCAACAAGGCCTCGGCGCTGTGGAGCCGCAGCAAGAGCGACGTCACGCAGGAACAGTACGAGGAGTTCTACAAGCAGATCAGCCACGACAGCGAGGCTCCGCTGGCCTACACGCACAACCGCGTGGAAGGCCGCAGCGAGTACACGCAGCTGCTCTACATCCCGCAGAAGGCGCCCTTCGACCTGTGGAACCGCGACAAGCGCGGCGGCGTGAAGCTGTATGTGAAGCGCGTCTTCATCATGGACGACGCCGAGGCGCTGATGCCGGTCTACCTGCGCTTCGTCAAGGGCGTCATCGATTCGGCCGACCTGCCGCTGAACGTCTCCCGCGAACTGCTGCAGGAAAGCCGCGACGTGAAGGCCATCCGCGAGGGCTCGACCAAGCGCGTGCTGGGCATGCTGGAGTCGCTGGCCAACAGCGAAGACCAGGCCGAGAGGGACAAGTACGCCGCCTTCTGGACCGACTTCGGTCAGGTGCTGAAGGAAGGCATTGGCGAAGACCACCAGAACCAGGAGCGCCTGGCCAAGCTGTTCCGCTTCGCGTCCACGCAGGCCGACGAAGGCGTATCGCTGGCCGACTATCTGGGCCGCATGAAGGATGGCCAGGACGTCATCTACTACATCACCGCCGACTCCCTGGCCGCCGCCAAGCACAGCCCGCAACTGGAGATCTTCCGCAAGAAGGGCATCGAGGTGCTGCTGCTGGTGGACCGCGTGGACGAGTGGATGCTGAGCCACCTCTACGAGTTCGAGGGCAAGTCGCTGCAGTCCGTCGCCAAGGGTGCCGTGGACCTGGGCAAGCTGCAGGACGAGGACGAGAAGAAGAAGGCCGAGGAGACCGCCGAGAGCCTGAAGCCGCTGCTGGACAAGCTCAAGGACGCGCTGAAGGACCGCGCCAAGGACGTGCGCGTGACGACCCGCCTGGTCGACTCGCCGGCCTGCATCGTCGTGGAAGAGGGCGACATGAGCGGCCACCTGGCGCGGCTGCTGAAGCAGGCGGGCCAGAGCGCGCCCATTGCCAAGCCCACGCTGGAGATCAACGCCGAGCATGCGCTGGTCAAGAAGCTGGACGGTAGCGCCCACTTCGACGACCTGGCCCAGGTCCTGTTCGACCAGGCCGTGCTGGCCGAGGGCGGGCATCTGGAAGACCCGGCCGCCTACGTGAAGCGCGTCAACGCGTTGCTGACGGGCTGAGCGGCCGCGGTCCGCGCCGCCGGCACGCCAAGGCGGGGGCCTGGAAACGGTCATGCGGGGCGGTTAGGCTGCGCCGCCATGCGCCGTCTCCCCCTCGTCCTGTCGGCCGCCCTCGCCATTGCCGGCTGCGCCGCACCGCTGCCCACTCAGACGGTGGCGCTCGGCGCCACCCGCATCGCCTATCTGCAGACCGGCGGCGGCCCGCCGCTCGCGGTGTTCCAGTCCGGCCTGGGTGACGGCAAGGACGTCTGGGCCGCCGTCATCCGCCGCGTCGTGCCTGACGTGGCCGTCTTCGCCTACGACCGCCCCGGCTATGGCGACAGCAGCGCCGCGCCGGCCGCCGCCACGGCGCCGCCGCGCGATCCCTGCACGATCGCCCATGAGCTGCACCTCGCGCTTCAGGTTGCCGGGCAGCGCCCGCCCTACATCCTCGTCGGCCATTCCATAGGCGGCCTCTACCAATACGCCTTCGCCAGGCTCTACCCGGCCGAGGTCGCCGCCGTGCTGCTCGTCGACCCCACCCATCCCGACCATTGGGTGCGCATGCAGCGCGAGGCACCGGCCGCCGCGCGCATCGCGGGCGGCATGCGCATGGCTGCCTTCAGCCCCGTCATGCGCGCCGAGTTCGACGCCCAGGCGCTGACCGGCTGCGCCGTCGAACTCGACGCCCGGCCGCCGCCGATCCTGCCGGTGAGGCTGCTCGTGCGTTCCAGCTTCGGCCTGGCCGAGACGGGCGCGTTCGAGAGTCTGGTGCGCCGCCTGGAGAAGGGCTGGCCCGGACTGCTGCCGGGCACCACGCGCCGCCAGGTGGAGGGCGCCGGGCACTACATCCAGAAGGACCGCCCCGACGTCGTCGCCGACGAGCTGCTGGCGCTGGCCCGGGCGGTGCCGCGCCGGCCCTGATCGGCGTTCTTTACACGGTTCTGTTACGGTTTTGCTACAACTCCCCCGCAAGCGGGCTTCCACCTCGGGCGGCTCGCGGCTACGCTCCTAGGGTTTTTACCGAGTTCTGCGCTTCATGGTCCAGATTGAGTTCAGCGAGTCCGTCGCCGCCGTGCCGGCAGCCATGCTCACCCGCCGCCTGGTGCTGCGCCCACCCCGGGACAGCGATCTGGACACCCTGGCCGCATTGCATGCCGACCCGGCGGTGAACCGCTTCTGTGCCGCGGCCACGCCGCAGGGGCAGGCGGCGGTCGAGGCCCAGTTGCAAGCCTGGATCGCACATTGGCAGGCCCATGGCTTCGGCCACTGGGCCATTGCCGAGCGCGACCAGCCCGACACGCTGATCGGCTTTGGCGGCCTGATGAATCGCAGCGTCGCCGGCCATGCCGGCCTCTACCTCTATTACAGGATCACGCCCCAGGCCTGGGGCCGCGGGCTGGCGTCCGAGATGTCGCAGTACGCCATCTGCCAGGCCTTCGAGCAGCGCCACGAGGGGGCCGTCGTCGCCGCCGTGCTGCCGAACAACGTGCCCACGCGCAAGACGCTGGAGGGCCTGGGCCTGCGCCTCAAGGGGTCGCTGTCCGACGGCCCCGGCAGCGCCGCGGCATTGCTCTACGAGCTGGGCGCCGAACGCTGGGCGACGCTGCCTCGTGGCGAACCCGAAGCGGTCGCCTTCGCCGCCTGATGCGGCCCGTCGCCGGGCGAAAAGCCGCGCAGGCCGAGTAGATCCAGGACGCGCAGTCCGCCGTATTCGATGCGGATGAGGCCCTCGGCCGACAACCGGCACAGCGCCTGGTTCACGCGCTGGCGCGACAGCCCGACCAGATAGCCCAGCTCCTGCTGCGTGATGCGCAGGCCCTTGCCCACGCCCGGATACAGCGTCGGGTGGAAGAGGGCGGCGAGGTTGCGCGCCACGCGCACGTCGGGGTCGTGGATGCGGTCCGTCTCGCGCGCGGCGATGAACTGGCCCAGGCGCTCGTTCAGTTGGTCCAGCACGAAGCGGTTGAAGGCGATGCTGCCGTCCAGCAGCGCATGGAAGCTGTCCAGCGGCAGGCCGGCGACGATGCTGGGCCGCAGGGCCTGGATGTTGTAGCGGTAGCTCTCGCGCTTGAGCAGCGTGCCCTCGCCGAACCAGCCGCCCGGCGGGATGCCGGTGAAGGTGACGGCCTGGCCGGTCGAGTCGTCGTTGTTCATCTTCAGCAGGCCGTCGACGACGCCGAACCAGAAGTTGGCGGGCCGGCCGATGCGGCACAGGCGCTCGCCAGGCTCGGCATCCGCGACCTCCAGCGCCGCGACGGCATGCCCGCGCTGCGGGCCGTCGAGCAGCTTCAGCCAGGGGATGGCGTCCAGCTCGGCCGGCGTCGGGCGGCGCGCGCGCTGGCGCAGGCTCAAGGGGGCGTCGGCCATGGTGGGCGGCTGGGGCGGGAAAGTCTGGGCCGTGAAGACCCGTAAATTGTCGTCGTACTGACAGATCGGCGTCAAAGTCCCGATCAGAATGGGCTCACAGACGGGGGTGCCAGCCCCTGCACCGGAGACAGCTTGGTGGACACCTTCCCGCGGCTCCTGCTAGCCCACGCGGCCCAAAGGCCCGACGCGCCCGCACTGCGCGAGAAGGCCTTCGGCGTCTGGCAGACACTGCCGTGGGCCCAGCTCGCGACGCTGGTACAGGAGCTGGCCCTGGGCCTGGCGGCCGCGGGGCTGCGCCGTGGCGAGCATCTCGTCGTCGTCGGCGAAAACCGCCCGCGGCTCTACGCCAGCATGCTGGCCGCCCAGTCCCTTGGCGCCGTGCCGGTGCCGCTGTACCAGGATGCGGTCGCCGCCGAGTTCGTCTTCCCGCTGAACAACGCGGAGATCGCCTTCGCCGTCGTCGAGGACCAGGAGCAGGTCGACAAATTGCTGGAACTGCGCGAGCTTGTGCCCCAGCTCAAGCGCATCTGGTTCGACGACCCGCGCGGTCTGCGCAATTACGACGAAACGGGCCTCGCGTCGCTGGACGAGCTGATCGAGCAGGGCCGCGCGGCCCGCGTGCAGCGGCCCGATTTCTTCGCGGCCGAGGTGGCGGCCGGCCGGCCCGACGACGTTGCCGCGCTGTTCTTCACCTCGGGCACGACGGGAAACCCCAAGGGCGTCATCCACACGCATGCCTCGCTGATCGACCGCGCGCGCGCCGGCCAGCGCTTTGACAAGCTCACCGAGCGCGAGGAGGTGCTGGCCTACCTGCCGCCGGCCTGGATAGGCCAGAACATCTTCAGCTTCGCGCAGTGGCTGGCGGTGGGCTATGTCGTCAATTGCCCGGAATCGGCGTCGACGGTCAGCATCGACCTGAAGGAGGTGGGCCCCACCTACTACTTCGCACCGCCGCGCGTCTTCGAGGGCCTGCTGACGACGGTGATGATCCGCATGGAGGACGCCGCCGCCCCCAAGCGCTGGCTGTTCGGGCGCTGCATGGAGCTGGCCCGCCGGGTCGGCACGCGGCTGATGGATGGTCAGCCCGTGGGCCTGTGGGACCGTCTCGCCTATGCACTGGGCAATGTGCTGATCTACGGTCCTCTGCGCAACACGCTGGGCTTCTCGCGCGTGCGCGTCGCCTACACGGCCGGTGAGGCCATAGGCCCGGACCTGTTCAGTTTCTACCGCGCGATCGGCATCAACCTGAAGCAGCTCTACGGCTCGACCGAGACGGCCGTGTTCGTCTGCCTGCAGCCCGACCACGAGGCCCGCGCCGACACGGTGGGCGTGCCCATAACGGGCGTTGAGATCAAGCTCACCGACGACGGCGAGCTGCTGGTGCGCTCGCCGGGCCTGCTCAAGGGCTATTACAAGAACGAGGCCGCCACGCGCGAGGCGCTGACGGCGGACGGCTGGTTCCACACGGGCGACGCCGGCTTCCTGACTCCCGGCGGCCACCTGAAGATCATCGACCGCGCCAAGGACGTGGGCCGGCTGTCGGGCGGCGCCTTCGATGGCGCGATGTTCGCGCCCAAGTACGTGGAGAACAAGCTGAAGTTCTTCCCGCACATCAAGGAGGCGG
The DNA here is from genome assembly GCF_019237615.1 of Roseateles sp. Taxonomy (GTDB): domain Bacteria; phylum Pseudomonadota; class Gammaproteobacteria; order Burkholderiales; family Burkholderiaceae_C; genus Pelomonas. The sequence goes on from NZ_JAFAGT010000107.1 coordinate 49,344, forward strand.
TCTGCTTCGGCGACCGCCGCGAGAAGGTTTGCGCCTTCGTCAACATCGACTTCGAGGCGGTGGGCAACTGGGCCGAACGCCGCAACCTGCCCTACGCCGGCTACACCGACCTGGCCGGTCGTGCAGAGGTCTACGAGCTCATCCTCGACTGCGTCGAGAAGGTCAACGCCGACCTGGCCCGGGACGAGCTGCTGGCCGGCAGCCAGATCAGCCGCTTCCTGGTGCTGCACAAGGAGTTGGACGCCGACGACGGTGAGCTGACCCGCACGCGCAAGGTGCGCCGCGGCGCCATCGCCGAGAAGTACGGCGTGCTGATCGCCGCGCTGTACGACGGCAAGGGGTCGCAGCACATCGCGACGCAGGTGAAGTTCGAGGACGGCCGCACGGCCATGATCGCGGCGGACCTGCGCATCGTCGAAGCCCGGACCTTTCCGGCCGTGAAGGCGGTGGCCGCATGAAGAAGATCGGCGGCGTCGTCCTCGACGTGAAGAACATCTCGCTGGCCTTTGGCGGCGTGAAGGCGCTGACCGACATCAGCTTCGACGTCCGCGAGCATGAGATCCGCGCCATCATCGGCCCCAACGGTGCCGGCAAGAGCTCGATGCTGAACTGCATCAACGGCGTCTACCAGCCGCAGCAGGGCAGCGTGACGCTGCGCGGCAAGACCTACCGCGGCATGAGCCCTCGCCAGGTCGCGGAGATGGGTGTGGCCCGCACCTTCCAGAACCTGGCCTTGTTCAAGGGCATGAGCGTGCTGGACAACATCATGACCGGGCGCAACCTGCGCATGCGTCGTGGCCTGTTCTGGCAGGCCCTGCACCTGGGGCCGGCGCGGCGCGAGGAGACCGAGCAGCGCGCGCATGCCGAGCGCATCATCGACTTCCTCGAGATCCAGGCGCACCGCAAGACGCCCGTGGGGCGGCTGCCCTATGGCCTGCAAAAGCGCGTGGACCTGGGCCGGGCGCTGGCCATGGAACCCAGCCTGCTGCTGCTGGACGAGCCCATGGCCGGCATGAACGTCGAGGAGAAGCAGGACATGTGTCGCTTCATCCTGGACGTGAACGACGAATTCGGCACCACCATCGTGCTGATCGAGCACGACATGGGCGTCGTCATGGACATCTCGGACCGCGTCGTCGTTCTCGACTACGGCAGGAAGATCGGCGACGGTGCGCCCGACGAGGTGCGCAGCAGCGAGGACGTGGTTCGCGCCTACCTGGGGGTGAGCCAGTGATGGGCCCGTTCCTCGAAACCCTGATCGGCGGACTGATGTCCGGCATGCTGTATTCGCTGATCGCGCTGGGCTTCGTGCTGATCTTCAAGGCCAGCGGCGTCTTCAACTTTGCGCAGGGCGCGATGGTGTTGTTCGCGGCGCTCGCGATGGCGCGCTTTGCCGAATGGCTGCCGGCGCTGACCGGCCTGGACGGCAAGCTGGTCGTCAACGCGCTGGCCTTCGTCGGCGCGCTGGCGGTGATGGTGGTCGTTGCCTGGCTGGTGGAGCGGTTGGCGCTGTCCCGGCTCGTCAACCAGGAGGGCATCACGCTGCTGATGGCCACTCTGGGCATTGCCTATCTGCTCGAAGGCGCCGGCCAGATGCTGTTCGGCAACGACATCTACAAGATCGACATCGGCCTGCCCAAGGACCCGATGTTCCTGTTCGAGCAGACGTTTGAAGGCGGTGTCCTCGTCAGCAAGGAAGACCTCTACGCGGCGTTGATCGCGGCGGCGCTGGTCGCCGGTCTGAGCCTGTTCTTCCAGAAGACCGCCATCGGCCGCGCGCTGCGCGCGGTGGCAGACGACCACCAGGCCGCGCAGAGCATAGGCATCCCGCTGTCCCGCATCTGGGTCATCGTCTGGAGCGTGGCGGGCTTTGTCGCGCTGGTGGCGGGCATGATCTGGGGCAGCAAGCTGGGGGTGCAGTTCTCGCTGTCGCTGGTCGCGTTGAAGGCGCTTCCTGTGGTCATCCTGGGCGGTCTCACCAGCGTGCCCGGCGCCATCGTGGGCGGCTTGCTGATCGGAGTGGGCGAGAAGCTGTCGGAGGCGTATCTAGGACCGGCGCTCGGTGGCGGCATCGAGTACTGGTTCGGCTATGTCCTGGTGCTCGTGGTGTTGCTCGTCAGGCCTCAGGGGCTGTTCGGCGAGAAGATCATCGACAGGGTCTGACGATGTTTTATCGAGAGAACGGCCAGTTCAAGACGAGCTACGCGGCGGACAGCCAGATCCTGCCCATTCGCCAGGACCGCATCGGCATGGCGCTGTTGCTCGGCGTCGCCTTCGTCGTCGTGCCACTGCTGTCCAGCGAGTACCTGCTGCGCGCCATCCTCATCCCCTTCCTGATCCTGTCGCTGGCGGCGTTGGGGCTGAACGTGCTGGTGGGCTATTGCGGCCAGATCTCGCTGGGCTCGGGCGCCTTCATGGCCGTCGGAGCCTACGTGGCCTACAACTGCCAGGCGCGCGTGGAGGGCATGCCACTGATCGTCGCGCTGCTGGCCGGCGGCCTGGGCGCGACGGTGCTGGGCGTGGCCTTCGGCCTGCCGTCGCTGCGCATCAAGGGGCTGTATCTCGCGGTCGCGACGCTGGCGGCGCAGTTCTTCGTCGACTGGGCCTGTCTGCGGCTGAAATGGGTCACCAACGATTCGACCTCGGGCTCGGTCGGCATCGCCCACCTCGACGTCGCGGGCTTCAGCGTCGAGTCGCCCGCCGCGCGCTACCTGCTGTGCCTGGGCTTCGTCGTCGTCTTCGCGCTGGCCACCAAGAACCTCGTGCGCGGCCACATCGGCCGCTCCTGGATGGCCATGCGCGACATGGACGTGGCGGCGGCCGTCATCGGCATCCGTCCCATGCAGGCCAAGCTCAGCGCGTTCGCGGTGTCCAGCTTCATCATCGGCGTGGCCGGCGCGCTGTGGGGCTTCGTGCACCTGGGTTCCTGGGAGCCGGCGGCCTTTGGCATCAACCGCTCCTTCGACCTGCTGTTCATGGTCATCATCGGCGGCCTGGGCTCCATCTCCGGCGCCTTCTTCGGTGCGGCATTCATCGTCGTGCTGCCGTTGGTCCTGGACAAGCTGCCCTACTGGACAGGCCTGCCGATGGACACCGCCACGGCTTCGCATCTGGCGCTGATGATCTTCGGCGCCCTCATCGTGTTCTTCCTCATCAAGGAACCGCACGGCCTCGCGCGACTCTGGGCGACTGCCAAGGAAAAGCTCAGACTCTGGCCATTTCCCCACTGATACCCACAACGACAGGAGACAGCTCATGAAGACCTTCATCGCCTGTGCGGCACTGGCCGCGTTGCAACTCTTCAGCCCCGTCGCACAGGCCGAGGCGGCCAAGGAGCAGTTCTTCCCGCTGCTGGTCTATCGCACGGGGCCTTACTCGCCCAATGGCACGCCCTGGGCCAACGGCAAGCAGGACTACATCAAGCTCATCAACGCCCGCGACGGCGGCATCAACGGCGTGAAGCTGAGCTACGAGGAATGCGAGACCGGCTACGCCACCGACAAGGGCGTGGAGTGCTACGAGCGCCTGAAGGGCAAGGGCGCCAGCCTGTTCGACCCGCAGGCCACCGGCATTACCTTTGCGCTGACCGACAAGGTGCCGGGCGACAAGATCCCGCTGATCACGCTGGGCTATGGCCTGTCGGCCTCCGCCGACGGCGGCGTCTTCGCGTGGAACTTTCCGCTGATGGGCAGCTACTGGACGGCGGCCGACGTGCTGATCCAGCACCTCGGCAAGAAGGAGGGCGGCCTGGACAAGCTCAAGGGCAAGAAGATCGCGCTGGTCTATCACGACAGCCCCTTCGGCAAGGAGCCCATCCCGCTGCTGGACGAGCGCCAGAAGATGCATGGTTTCGAGCTCATCAAGATCCCGGTCACGGCGCCCGGCGTGGAGCAGAAGTCGGCCTGGCTGCAGGTGCGCCAGGCGCGGCCCGACTATGTGCTGCTGTGGGGCTGGGGCGTCATGAACTCCACGGCGCTGAAGGAGGCACAGGCCACCGGCTACCCGCGCGAGAAGATGTATGGCGTCTGGTGGTCGGGCGCCGAGCCCGACGTGAAGGACGTGGGCGAGGGCGCCAAGGGCTACAACGCGCTCAACCTCAACACCTCGGGCCAGAGCCCCAAGGTCATCCAGGACATCCTGAAGTACGTGCATGGCAAGGGGCAGGGGACGGGGCCCAGGGATGAGGTTGGCTCGGTGCTCTACACGCGCGGCCTGGTCATCCAGGCACTTGCCGTGGAGGCCGTGCGCCGCGCGCAGGAGCGCTTCGGCAAGGGCAAGGTCATGACCGGCGAGCAGGTGCGCTGGGGCCTGGAGAACCTGGCGCTGGACGACAAGAAGCTCGGCAGCCTGGGCCTGACGGGCGTCATCCGCCCCATCAGCACCAGCTGCACCGACCATCAGGGCTCGACCTGGGTGCGCGTGCACACCTGGGACGGCAAGCAATGGGCCTTCAGCTCTGACTGGTACCAGGCGGACGAGCAGATCCTCAAGCCCATGGTGAAGGCGGCCGCCGACAAGTACGCGGGCGAGAAGAAGATCACTCGCCGCACGCCGGCGGAATGCCAGAGCTGAGCTGACGCGATGGACAAGCCGCTGCTCGATGTGAACGGCATCGAGGTCATCTACAACCACGTGATCCTCGTGCTGAAGGGCGTGTCGTTGCAGGTCAGGGAGGGCAGCGTCGTGGCGCTGCTGGGCGGCAACGGCGCCGGAAAGACGACGACGCTGCGTGCCGTGTCCAACCTGCTGGAGGGCGAGCGCGGCGAGGTCACCAAAGGGGCAATCGAGCTGCGCGGCGAGCGCATCGAGAAGCTGTCCACGGCGGCGATGGTGGAGCGCGGCGTCGTGCAGGTCATGGAGGGCCGGCACTGCTTCGCCCACCTGACCATAGAGGAGAACCTCATGACCGGCGCCTACACGCGACGCGACGGCCGCGCGGCGGTGGCGGCCACGCTGGACAAGGTCTACGGCTACTTCCCGCGCCTGAAGACGCGCCGCTCCAGCCAGGCCGCCTACACGTCCGGCGGCGAGCAGCAAATGTGCGCCATTGGCCGCGCGCTGATGGCCAACCCCAAGATGGTGCTGCTGGACGAGCCCTCCATGGGCCTGGCGCCGCAGATCGTCGAGGAGGTGTTCGAGATCGTGCGCGACCTCAATGCCAAGGAGGGTACGACCTTCCTGCTCGCCGAGCAGAACACCAGCATGGCGCTGCGCTATGCCGACTACGGCTACATCCTGGAGAACGGCCGCGTTGTCATGGACGGTGCCGCCGCCGAACTGCGAGAGAACGAGGACGTCAAGGAGTTCTACCTCGGGGTGGGCGGCGAAGGGCGGCGCAGCTTCAAGGACGTGAAGAGCTACAAGCGCAGAAAGAGGTGGCTGGCATGACGAGCCGAGTGCAGGGGCGCCCCAAGTCGGCGGGCATCCCCTCAGGATCCAGGAGCAAAGCGAAGTGGGGGGCTGCATGAGCGACGACGGCTGGGACATCGCCCCGCCGCCCTTCAACGCGGACGCGGCGCTGCAGACCTTGAAGCGCTTCGTGCGCGACCAGCGCCTGCTGGCCGAGCGCAGCGAAGGCTGGCTGCTGGGCGCGGATGTCGTGCTGAAGGCGGGCGTTGACGGCGCGGCCGTCAAGGTCCAGCTCGCCAAGCGGCCGGCGCGCACGCCGGAGTGGGACCTGTTCACGCTGAAATCAGCCGCCGACCTGCGCAAGCTGCAGGACGAGATCAGGCGCCGGCTCACGCGCTGGAAGGAAGACGAGTGAGCGAGTTCTTCGACGCGCTGGAGACGCGCGTCCCCGCTGCGCGCGAAGCGGCGTTGATGGCCGCGCTTCGAGCCCAGGTCGCCCATGCCCAGGCCAGCAGCCCGGCCTACGCCGAATTGCTGGCCCGCGTCGACGCCGCGGGCATCAACTCGCGCACCGCGCTGGCCACGCTGCCGCTGACCCGCAAGAGCAGCCTCGCCGCCGCCCAGGCCGCGCGGCGTGCGCTGCGCCTGGGCGGCTATGCCGCCGGACGGCCGCTGCGCATCTTCCAGTCGCCGGGGCCGCTCTACGAGCCCGAGCCCGCCTCCGACGGTGCCGACCCCTGGCGCATCGCGCGCGCACTGCACGCGGCCGGCATACGTGCTGGCCAGCTGGTGCATGTGGGCTTCAGCTACCACCTGACGCCGGCCGGGGCCATGATGGAGGCCGGCCTGCGCGCGCTGGGCGCGGCCAGCTTCCCCGGCGGCGTCGGCAACACCGAATTGCAGCTGCAGGCCATGCTGGACCTGCGGCCCGAAGCCTATGCCGGCACGCCCAGCCTGCTGCGCATCCTGCTTGAGAAGGCCGCTGACGGTGGACATGATCTGTCCGGCCTGCGGCGCGCGCTGCTCAGCGGCGAGGCCTGCCCGCCGGCGCTGCGTGCCTGGTTTGCCGAACGCGGCGTCGAGGCCTACCAGTGCTATGCCACGGCCGACCTGGGGCTCATCGCCTACGAGACCGCCGCGCGCCAGGGCCTGGTCGTCGACGAGGGCGTCATCGTCGAGATTGTCCGCCCCGGCTCGGGCGACCCGCTGCCGGATGGGGAGGTGGGCGAGGTCGTCGTGACGACGCTGTCACCCGGCTATCCGCTGATCCGCTTCGCCACCGGTGACCTGTCCGCCATGCTGCCGGGTGCGAGTCCATGCGGCCGCAGCAACCAGCGCCTGCGCGGCTGGCTGGGCCGGGCCGACCAGTCGGCCAAGGTGCGCGGCATGTTCGTGCATGCCGGCCAGGTGGCCGAGGTGCTGAAGCGCCACCCCGAACTGCACCGCGCCCGCCTCGTCGTCAGCGGCGAACTGGCCCGGGACCGGGTCGTGCTGCAAATCGAGGCGGTGTCGGGCATGCCGCAAGCCTTCCTGGACGGCCTGATGCAGACTGCGCGTGACCTGACCAAGCTCCGCGTCGAGGTCGAGGTGCTGCCGTCCGGCAGCCTGCCCAACGACGGCCTGCTCATCGAGGACCGCCGCTGATCGCTGCGTGGCTTACAGATCGGTGGTCTTGCCCGGCGTGCCGTTGCACAGGCGCATGTGGTTGGGCCGACGGCCGTCCTCTTTCGCGCTGCTCCCGCATGGTCGCCTTGTGCGTCTCGGGCTCCAGTGCGCGGATCTCGGCGAGGCGTTCGCCGGGGGAACATGTCCAGTTGCCGGCCATCGGCCCGGTCGTTGATGGTCAGCATGCTGGTGGCATGGCGGCCCTGCTCGGCGTGCGGCAGCCGGAAAGCCTGATCCTGGTTGAAGCGGTCGAAGGCCGGGCACCACGCCGGCGCTCGGCTTGCCGCCGGCGCCGATCTGGCCCTTCTGGATGAGGGGGGCGTTCCCGGCACCCTCGTCGATGACGAACGGCATCACGATGAGGGCGGGCGCGGCTCAGTCGGCCAGGTCGACCAGCACGAAGTGCTTGCGCACCGGTTCGAGCACCTCGAATTCGCCCTCGAAGCCCGGCGGGATGACGCCGCCCTGGCCGGGGCCGATGTCGACGTTGCCCAGTGGCCCGTGCAGGCGCACCCGGCCCTGCAGCACATGGAAGTACTCCTGGCGGCCGGCGGGGAAGACGATGCGCCAGCGGCCCACCTCGCAGGCCCAGATGCCGGCGCTCATGGGGCCGGCATCGTGCAGCGTCCAGGTCCGGCGCTGCGGCGCGCCGCTGACGCGGCGATCCTCGCGCGGCCGGTCGAGCACGGGCTCGGCGCCCTCGGTCGAATCGATGCGAACGATGGGAGGATTCATAGGTTCACGCGCATGGGAATGGTCACGGGCCCGTCGTTGACGAGATGCACCTGCATGTCGGCCCCGAACTCGCCATTCGCGACGATCGGATGCTGCGCACGCGCGAACGCCAGCGTGTGCTCGTAGAGCCGCCGGCCCAGCTCGGCCGGCGCCGCGCCCGAGAAGCTCGGCCGGTTGCCGCCGCCGGTGTCGGCCGCCAGCGTGAACTGGCTGACGATGAGCAGGCCGCCCGCCACGTCCTGCAGGCTGCGGTTCATCTTGGCCGCGGCATCGCCGAAGACGCGCAGCTTCAGGACCTTGGCGACCAGCTTCTCGGCCGTCGCCCCCGTGTCCGCCGGCTCGGCGCAGACCAGCATCAGCAAGCCCTGGCCGATCTGCCCGACGATCCGGCCGTCCACCTCGACGCGGGCTTCCCGGACCCGTTGCAGCAGCGCGATCACAGCAGGTCCTTGGGGTCGTCGAAATGTGCCTCGACGTCCATGGGCAGCAGCTGGATGCTGGCGCGCAGCCCCGGCACGGCGCTCATCAGCGCCAGCTCGACCGAGCTGCGCAGCGCCGCGGCGCGGCCCAGCGTCCAGTTGGCTGGCATGTGCATGTGCAGGTCGATGAAGCGGCGCTGGCCGGCCACGCGGCTGGCGATGTGGTCGAAGCGGATGGTGTGCGGATGGCGGAACTCGTCCAGCACGGCCTGCACGCGGGCCTGGGACTCGGCGTCCAGCGCCTCGTCCATCAAGCCGCGCGTGGACTCGCGCATCAGGTGCACGCCCTCGCGCAGGATGTTGAGCGCCACCATGACAGCCAGCAGCGGGTCCAGCCATTGCCAGCCCGTCGCCATGACGCCGATGAGGCCCACGACGACGCCGGCCGAGGTCCAGACATCCGTGATCAGGTGGCGGGCGTCTCCCTCCAGCGCGACGGAGCGCACCTCGCGGGCCTTGCGCAGCATGGCCCAGGCCAGTCCGCCGTTGATGGCCGAGCTGATGACGGCCAGCGCCACGCCCAGGCCCACGGACTGCAGCACCTCCGGGTGGCGCCAGCGGTCGACGGCGCCCCACAGGATGCCCAGCGCCGCGGCGATGATGAGGATGCCCTCGAAGCCGCTGGAGAAATACTCGGCCTTGTGATGGCCGTAGGGGTGCTCGGCGTCCGGCGGCTGGGCGGCCAGCGTGACCATGGCGAGGGCGAACACGGCGCCGGCCAGGTTGACGAGGGATTCGAGCGCGTCGGCCGCGAGGCTGACCGAACCCGTCCACCACCAGGCGGCGGTCTTGAGGATGATGGTCACGACTGCCGCCGCGACCGAGAGCTTCAGATAGGCGCTGGCTTGCATGGCGCAGCATTGTGCCGACCTGCGCCATCCTGAAGCGCCGACGGGCCCCGCGGGGCCCGTCGGCAGCAGCACGGGGCGGCTTACTTGACGATGGCGGCCGAGGCGGCGGTGGCCGGCGCAGCGGCAGCGACCGTCGTTCCCGTCTCGGTGGACGGCGTGGGCTGGCCGTCCTTCTCGGCGCTGCGGTCGAACACCAGGGACTTGCCGAAGACGAGTTGCACCCAGGTCGGGTAGGTGTAGGCCGTGCCCTTGTTGTGGTCGATGATGGCGCCGATGCCCCCGCCGATGATGATGTTGCCCCACATGCCGCTGTTCGCGCGGGAGATGGCGCGAGCCGTCGCGTTGGGGTTGCTCGGATGGGCGCAGGTGATGTCCAGGTCCTTGCCGGAGCGGCGAACCTGGATCGTGTCGCCGGACTTGCCGGACACCGTCCCGTAGTCGTTGGTCAGCTTGCACTCCGCGCCGCTGACGAGCTCGCCCGTGCTGGCCTTGGTTTCCACGCGCATCGGGTGCGTGGTCTCGTTGATGACCGATGCGCAGCCGGTCAGCGCAAATGCGGTCGCCAGCGCGGCCCATCTGATGAGTGCCATGACTCCTCCCTAGTTTGGTTTGTTGGCGGTCGCGGTTGTAACCGAAGATGACGAGCCGTGAGGGGCGTGGAAACGCGCAAGCCGCTGCCGGCGCTGCCTAGAATCCGCGCGTCTTCCGGAGCCAGAGCCATGACCAGCACCCACACCACCGACGTCTCCCACATCGCCCCGCGCGAGAAGGCCGAGATCCTTTCCCAGGCCCTGCCCTACATCCGCAAGTTCCACGGCAAGACCATCGTCATCAAGTACGGCGGCAACGCCATGACCGACCCGGAGCTGCAGCAGGCTTTCGCCGAGGACGTGGTGATGCTCAAGCTGGTGGGCCTGAACCCGGTCGTCGTGCATGGCGGCGGCCCGCAGATCGAGGACGCACTGAACAAGCTGGGCAAGAAGGGCCACTTCATCCAGGGCATGCGTGTCACCGACGAGGAGACCATGAGCGTCGTCGAATGGGTGCTGGCCGGCGAGGTGCAGCAGGACATCGTCGGGCTGATCAACGCCGCTGGCGGCAAGGCCGTCGGCCTGACGGGACGCGACGGCGGCATGATCCGCGCGAAGAAGCTCAAGATGCTGGACAAGGACGACCCAGCCAAGGAGCACGACGTGGGCCAGGTGGGCGACATCGTCTCCATCGACCCCAGCGTCGTGAAGGCGCTGCAGGACGACCAGTTCATCCCGGTGGTCAGCCCCATCGGCTTCGGCGAGAGGAACGAGAGCTACAACATCAACGCGGACGTCGTGGCCGCCAAGCTCGCTACCGTGCTGCAGGCCGAGAAGCTCTTGATGCTGACCAACATCCGCGGCGTGCTCGACAAGGCGGGCGAGCTGCTGACGGAGCTGACGCCGCGCCGCATCGATGAACTGGTGGCCGACGGCACCATCAGCGGCGGCATGATCCCCAAGATCGCCGGCGCCATCGACGCGGCCAAGAGCGGCGTCAACGCCGTCCACATCATCGACGGCCGCGTGCCGCATGCGATGCTGCTGGAGGTGCTGACCGACCAGGCCTACGGGACGATGATTTCGTCGCGTTGACGTGAACTCCCGCGACCGGGTCTGGCTGTTCGACCTCGACGACACGCTGCACAACGCCTCGCATCACGCGTTCGGCGCGCTGAACGCGTCAATGACGGCCTACATAGAGACCCATCTGGGCGTGTCCAGGGACGAGGCTGCCGCGTTGCGACATCGCTACTGGATACGCTACGGCGCGACGCTGACCGGCCTGCAACGCCATCACGGCGTCAAGCCCGCGCACTTTCTTCACGAGACCCATCGCCTGCCCGGGCTGGACGCGCATCTGCACGGCCATGACCATGACCTGGCGGCCCTGCGCCGCCTGCCGGGCCGCAAGTTCCTGATGACGAACGCGCCGCGGGCCTATGCCGAGCGCGTGCTGGCGGCCATCGGGCTTGGCGGCGTCTTCGACGGCCTGGTCTGCATCGAGGACATGAGCTGCTTCGGCCAAGCCCGCCCCAAGCCGGACGCGCGCATGTTCCGCATGGTGCTGGCCCGGCTCGGGCTCAGGCCCGAGCGCTGCATCCTCGTCGAGGACACGCTGGTCCACCTGAAGACCGCCTGCGGCCTGGGCCTGCGCACCGTCTGGATGCAGCGCTGGCTGCGCCGCGCGGGAGCCACCCGCCTGCACCGGCGACCCGTCTACGTGAGCCGGCGTGTGCGGTCACTGGGCGCCTTGCTGCGCTCCCCCCAGTTCTGAAGGGGGTTGCGCGTGGAGAGAGGCTATCCTCGGCCGACAATGCGAACCCCGCGTTAGGAAAGCCCCCAGAGCCCATGTCCCCGTTCTCGGTCCTGATCGTCGAAGACCAAGCCCGCTTCCGGGAGGCCTTCACGCACGCCCTGGGCAGCGTGCCCGACATCGAGCTGCTGGGCATTGCGCCCGACCTGCCCCAGGGCCGGCGCATGTTCGACCAGCTGCAGCCCGACGTCCTGCTCGTCGACCTGGACCTGCCCGGCGGCAGCGGCATCGAGCTGATCCGCCACGCCGCCCAGACGCGGCCGCAATGCGAAGTGATGGTCATCTCCGTGTTCGGCGACGAGCAGCATGTCGTCGCCAGCATCGAAGCCGGCGCAACCGGCTACCTGCTGAAGGACAGCCTGGCGCTGGACCTGCCCGGACAGCTGCGCTCGCTGCGCGCCGGCGGCAGCCCCATCAGTCCCGTCATCGCCCGCCGCCTGCTGGTTCGGCTGGCGCCCGGCGCGCAGGGAGCGACCGGCCCTTCGCCCGAGGCCATGGCCGCCACGCTGGCCGACGAGGAAGTCGTCGCGCTGTCCGAGCAGGAGTCGCGCGTGCTGCACCTGGCGGCCAAGGGCTTCACCTTCGACGAGATCGCGCAGTTCATGCAGGTTTCGCCGCACACGGTCATGACCTACGTCAAGAGGGTCTACCGCAAGCTGCACGTCCGCTCCAAGGTGGAAGCCATCTACGAAGCGCGCCGCCTGGGCTGGCTGCGGGATTAGCCTGAAGTTCCTCGAGCCTCCGGCCGAGTTTCCCTGTTGATTCAAGCACTTGGCGGGAATCGGGGGTGCGGCTGCTGTCTACAACTTGATGTCTTGGACGAGTTGCAGGGCGCGGTGCTGGGTTGGGCTGGGCTGGGTGAGG
>NZ_JAFAGT010000009.1 GCF_019237615.1 Roseateles sp.
GGCCGTGCAGGCGTGAACCATGGGTTGGCCCTGCCAGTCAATGCTGCGTGCGCCCATGCCTCAGTCCCGATTCAGCTGGGCCAGTCGCTCGGGCGTGCCCACATCCACCCAGCGGCCCGTGTAGAGCGAGGCGCCCACACGGCCGTCGGCCATGGCGCGGCGCAGCAGCGGGGCCAGCGGCGCGCGCAGGCCCTCGGGGTTGCCTGCGGGGAGCTCGCACCAGGGCGCAGCGAACAGCTCGGCCTTCAGCAGCGCCAGGGTGCTGTAGGTGTAGCGCGGCCGGCCGTCGCCCTCGGGCAGATCCAGCGCTAGGCCGTCGTCGCTCAGGCCGAAGTCGCCGCGCGGATGATGCTCGGGATTGGGCACCAGCCACAGATGGGCGAGCCGGTCGCTGGCGGCAAAGTCCTGGGCCACGGCCGCGGGAAAGTCGAAGTCCGGCGCATAGACATCGCCGGCGGCCAGCCAGAACATATCGCCCAGCAGCGCCAGCGCGCGGCTGATGCCGCCCGCGGTCTCATAGGCCTGGGCGGGCTCGGCCGAATACGCAAGCGGCAGCGGCCGGCGCTGATCCCCGGCCGCCTGGGGCGCAAAAACCGCGCCGAAGTAAGCGGGAATCTGCTCCCCCAGCCAGCCGGTGTTGATCACGGCGCGCGGCACGCCGGCCGCGACCAGGGCCTGCAGGTGGTGCTGCAGCAAAGGCCGGCCCTGCACCTTGAGCAGGGGCTTGGGCGTGGCATCCGTCAGCGGCCGCATGCGCTCGCCGCGGCCGGCCGCCAGCAGCATGGCAGCGGGTTGAACAAAGGAGGGAGCAGAGGTGTCAGCAGTCATGCGCGATCGGCTTTTTCAACAGGGCGACAGCCCGTTTCTTGGGCTGCACTGTAGTGCATTGACCCGCATCCCGCCTGCGAAAATTGGGCCTCAATTAAAATAGAGGGCTTAGCAGAATTACCCCCTCCTTTTCGGAGCGCCCTGATGGCCAACACTCAAAATATGGCGAATGCGATCCGCGCACTCGCAATGGATGCCGTTCAACAAGCCAACTCCGGCCACCCCGGCGCCCCCATGGGCATGGCCGACATGGCCGTTGCGCTGTGGAGCCGCCACCTCCAGCACAACCCCGTGAACCCGCACTGGGCCAACCGCGACCGTTTCATCCTGTCGAACGGCCATGGCTCCATGCTGATCTATTCGCTGCTGCACCTGAGCGGCTACAACCTGCCCATCGAAGAGCTGAAGAACTTCCGTCAGCTGCACAGCAAGACCGCGGGCCACCCCGAAGTGGGCATCACCCCCGGCGTGGAAACCACCACCGGTCCCCTGGGCCAAGGCATCACCAATGCCGTGGGCTTTGCGCTGGCCGAAAAGCTGCTGGCCGCCGAGTTCAACCAGGACAAGCACGAGATCGTCGACCACCACACCTACACATTCCTGGGCGACGGCTGCCTGATGGAAGGCGTCAGCCATGAAGCCGCGGCCCTGGCCGGCGCCTGGAAGCTCAACAAGCTGATCGCGCTGTACGACGACAACGGCATCTCCATCGACGGCAAGGTCACGCCCTGGTTCATCGACAACACGCCCGAGCGCTTCGAAGCCTATGGCTGGAACGTGATCCGCGCCGTGGACGGCCACAATGTGGACGCCGTGGACAAGGCCATTGCCGCCGCCAAGAAGAGCGCCGACAAGCCCACGCTGATCTGCTGCAAGACCCATATCGGCAAGGGCTCGCCCAACCGCCAGGACACGGCCAAGGCCCACGGCGAACCCCTGGGCGCCGAGGAAATCGTGCTGACCCGCGCCGCCCTGGGCTGGAACTACGGTCCCTTCGAGATCCCCGCCGATGTCTACACCGACTGGGACGCCAAGGGCCAGGGCGCCAAGATGGAAGCCGCCTGGAACGACAAGTTCGCCGCCTACGAGAAGGCCTACCCCCAGCAGGCCGCCGAGTTCAAGCGCCGCATGGCCGGCGATCTGCCCGCCAACTTCCTCGAGACTGCGGCCAAGATCGCTTCCGACGCGCATGACGCCGCCGCCACCGTGGCCAGCCGCAAGGCCAGCCAGCTGGCCCTGGAAGGCCTGACGGCCGCTCTGCCCGAGCTGCTGGGCGGCTCCGCCGACCTGACCGGCTCCAACCTGACCAACACCAAGTTCACTCCCTCGCTGCGCGTGGACGACAAGGGTGCGGTGGTCAAGACCGAAGACGGCAAGATCGGCCGCCACATCAACTACGGCGTGCGCGAGTTCGGCATGGCCGCCATCATGAACGGCATCGCCCTGCACGGCGGCTTCATTCCCTACGGCGGCACCTTCCTGACCTTCTCCGACTACAGCCGCAACGCCATCCGCATGGCGGCGCTGATGAAGCAACGCGTGATCCATGTGTTCACGCACGACTCCATCGGCCTGGGCGAAGACGGCCCCACCCACCAGTCCATCGAGCACGCAGCCAGCCTGCGCCTGATCCCGGGTCTGGACGTGTGGCGCCCCGCCGACACCACGGAAACCGCCGTGGCCTGGACCGTGGCCCTGAGCCACAGGAACAAGCCCACGGCCATGCTGCTGAGCCGCCAGAACCTGGCCTACTCGCCCAAGAGCGAAGAGGCGCTGGACGACATCGCCTGCGGCGCCTATGTGCTGTCCGAGCCCAAGGATGCGGGCCTGAAGGGCAAGAAGGCCCAGGCCGTGATCATCGCCACCGGCTCCGAGGTGCAACTGGCCCTGGCCGCACAGAAGCTGCTGGCCGAGCGCAAGATCGCCGTGCGCGTGGTCTCCATGCCCAGCACCACGACCTTCGACCGCCAGGACGTGAAGTACAAGACGGCCGTGCTGCCCGCCGGCCTGCCGCGCATCGCCGTGGAAATGGGCGTGACCGACTTCTGGTGGAAGTACGGCTGCGCGGCCGTGGTCGGCATCGACAGCTATGGCGAGTCCGCTCCCGCAGGCGTGCTGTTCAAGCACTTCGGCTTCACGGCCGAGAACGTGGCCGACACCGTGCAGGTGGCCCTGCAGAACGCTGGCAAGTAAGCAGAAGGGGCCTCGTGCCCCTTTTTTCCGGCTGAAGTTTGCGCTTGGGCACAAATCAGCCGTCCGGACTAGGCTCTGTACGGACCGGTCCGGGCACAATCCGCTCCGGTTTCATTACTCACTATCTACGAGGCAACTATGACGATCAAGGTTGGTATCAACGGCTTCGGCCGCATTGGCCGCAACGTGCTGCGCTCCGCAGTGCAAAACTTCTCCGACATCGAAATCGTCGGCATCAACGACCTGCTCGAGCCCGACTACCTGGCTTACATGCTCAAGTACGACAGCGTGCACGGCCGTTTTGACGGCGAAGTTTCCGTCGAAGGCAACACCCTGGTCGTCAACGGCAAGAAGATCCGCCTGACCCAGGAGCGCGA
>NZ_JAFAGT010000039.1 GCF_019237615.1 Roseateles sp.
GACAAGGAAATGGTCATGCCCGGCGACAACGTCGGCATCACCGTGAAGCTGATCGCCCCCATCGCGATGGAGCAGGGCCTGCGCTTCGCCATCCGTGAAGGTGGCCGCACCGTCGGTTCGGGCGTCGTCGCCACGATCCTCGAGTAATCACGGCGTGACGTGCGTCGGGCGGCTGCCGCCCGACGCTCACCACCTGCTCTTTAAGGAACCGTCATGCAAAAGCAAAAGATCCGCATCCGCCTGAAGGCGTTTGATTACAAGCTGATCGACCAGTCGGCTCTCGAGATCGTCGAGACCGCCAAGCGCACCGGCGCCATCGTCAAGGGTCCCGTGCCCCTGCCGACGCGCATGGAACGTTTCGACATCCTGCGTTCGCCGCACGTCAACAAGACCAGCCGCGACCAGTTCGAGATCCGCACCCACCAGCGCCTGATGGACATCGTCGACCCGACCGACAAGACGGTCGATGCGCTGATGAAGCTCGACCTGCCCGCGGGCGTCGACGTCGAGATCAAGCTGCAGTAATTTCCAGGCCTTCGGGCCTGTGAACCGCAGGCCCCGGCCCTGTCTCGACAGGCCGGGGCCTAATTCATTGAGCTGCGTGAGGTCTGCTGCTTGCATCGGGAGTATCCCGCAGGCTATACTCGCCAGCTTTCCCGGGTCGGCTATGCCTGCCCGGAATTCGCGTGGCGCCGCTTCGGCGGTGCTGCAAGGTCAGCCCGGCCAATCGATGTCGGGTGTTCGTAATGGCTTCGGTCGCGAGAGTGGCTGGGGCTGGAGAAAAACATGAGTCTGAGCAACCGTCTCGGTTTGCTGGGCCGCAAGGTGGGCATGATGCGCATCTTCACGGACGATGGCGATGCCATTCCCGTGACGGTGCTGGACGTGTCCAACAATCGCGTGACCCAGGTCAAGACCCAAGAGACCGACGGCTACAGCGCCATCCAGGTGGCGTTCGGTGCGCGCAAAGCTTCGCGCGTGACCAAGCCGGAAGCCGGCCACCTCGCCAAGGCGGGTGTCGAAGCCGGTCGCATCCTCAAGGAATTCCGCGTCGAAGCCGACGTCGCCGCCCAGTACCAAGCTGGCGCGACCGTCCCGGTGACGCTGTTCGCCGCTGGCCAGCTGGTCGACGTGCAGGGTACGTCCATCGGTAAGGGCTACGCCGGCACCATCAAGCGCCACAACTTCAGCTCGCAGCGCGCGTCGCACGGTAACAGCCGTTCGCACAACGTGCCGGGCTCGATCTCGATGGCGCAAGATCCGGGTCGCGTGTTCCCGGGCAAGAAGATGACCGGCCACATGGGCGACGAGACCGTCACCACCCAGAACCTGGACATCGTGCGCGTTGACGAAGCCCGTCAACTGCTGCTGGTCCGCGGTGCGGTGCCGGGTGCCAAGAACGGCCACGTGGTCGTTCGCCCCGCCGTCAAGGTCAAGATCAAGAAGGGAGCCAACTGATGCAGCTCGAGCTCCTGAACGAGCAGGGTCAGGCCACCTCCAAGGTGGACGCGCCTGACACCGTCTTCGCTCGCGACTACAACGAAGCCCTGGTGCACCAGGTGGTCGTGGCCTTCCAGGCCAACGCCCGCCAAGGCACCCGCGCCCAGAAGGACCGTGAACAGGTCCATCACTCGACCAAGAAGCCCTTCCGCCAGAAGGGTACCGGCCGCGCTCGCGCCGGTATGACCTCGTCGCCGCTGTGGCGCGGGGGCGGTCGCATCTTCCCGAACATGCCTGACGAGAACTTCTCGCACAAGCTGAACAAGAAGATGTACCGCGCCGGCATGGCCGCGATCCTGTCGCAGCTGGCCCGTGAAGGCCGCCTGGCTGTGGTGGATTCGATCTCGGTCGAAGCCCCCAAGACCAAGCTGCTGGCCGCCAAGTTCAAGGCCATGGGCCTGGACTCGGTGATGGTCATTTCCGACATCGTCGACGACAACCTCGCACTGGCCTCGCGCAATCTGGCCAATGTGCTCGTCGTCGAGCCGCGCTACGCCGACCCGCTGTCCCTCGTCTTCTACAAGAAGGTGCTGGTGACCAAGGCTGCGGTCGAGCAACTCAAGGAGATGCTGGCATGAGCGCCCCCAAGTTTGCTGAAGGCCGTTTGGCCCAGGTGCTGCTCGCGCCCATCGTGTCCGAGAAGGCCACGCAAGTCGCCGAGAAGCACAACCAGGTCCTGTTCAAGGTCCTGCGCGACGCCACCAAGCCCGAGATCAAGGCTGCCGTTGAACTGATGTTCAAGGTCGAGGTCGAGTCGGTCAACGTCGTCCAGGTCAAGGGCAAGACCAAGCGCTTCGGTGGCCGTGCCGGCCGCCGCGACCATGTCAAGAAGGCCTACGTGGCCCTCAAGGCTGGTCAAGAGCTCAATTTCTCCGGGGAGGCCGCGTAAATGGCCATCGTCAAAGTCAAGCCTACTTCGCCCGGTCGCCGTGGCGTCGTCAAGGTGGTGCACAAGCACCTGCACAAGGGCGCGCCCCATGCAGCTTTGCTTGAGCCGCAAATCCAGAACTCCGGCCGCAACAACAACGGTCACATCACGATTCGCCACAAGGGCGGTGGTCACAAGCACCACTACCGCGTGGTCGACTTCAAGCGCAACAAGGACGGCATTCCGGCCAAGGTCGAGACCATCGAGTACGACCCCAACCGCACTGCCCACATTGCGCTGGTGTGCTACGCCGACGGCGAGCGCCGCTACGTGATCGCTCCGCGCGGTCTGGAAGTGGGCGCGACCATCCTGAGCGGCTCTGAAGCGCCGATCAAGGCCGGCAACACGCTGCCCATCCGCAACATCCCGGTGGGTTCGACCATCCACTGCATCGAGCTGCAGCCTGGCAAGGGTGCCCAGATGATCCGTTCGGCCGGCACCTCCGCTGTCCTGATGGCTCGTGAAGGCGTCTACGCCCAGATCCGTCTGCGCTCCGGCGAAGTCCGCCGTGTGCACATCGACTGCCGCGCCACCATCGGTGAAGTGAGCAACGAAGAGCACAGCCTGCGCCAGTACGGCAAGGCCGGTGCGATCCGCTGGAAGGGTGTCCGCCCGACCGTTCGCGGTGTGGCGATGAACCCGGTGGATCACCCGCACGGTGGTGGCGAAGGCCGCACTGGCGAGGGTCAGGTCCCCGTGTCGCCGTGGAACACCCTGACGAAGGGCTACCGCACTCGCAACAACAAGCGCACGCAGACGTTCATCGTCTCGCGTCGCAAGAAGTAAGGGCTAGGCCATGACTCGTTCGCTGAAGAAGGGCCCCTTCGTTGACCACCACCTGCAGGCCAAGGTCGACAAGGCAGTTGCCATCAAAGACAAGAAGCCCATCAAGACCTGGTCGCGCCGCTCGACGATCCTGCCCGAGTTCATCGGTCTGACGATCGCCGTGCACAACGGCAAGCAGCACGTGCCGGTCTATGTGTCCGACCAGATGGTTGGCCACAAGCTGGGTGAATTCGCACTGACCCGCACCTTCAAGGGCCACCCGGCCGACAAGAAGGCCGGGAAGAAGTAAGGACTGGAGACGATGGAAACCAAAGCAATCGTCCGTGGCGTCCGCCTGTCGTGTGACAAGGGCCGCCTCGTGGCCGACATGATCCGCGGCAAGAAGGTGGATCACGCCCTCAACATCCTGACCTTCACCCAGAAGAAGGCCGCCTTGATCATCAAGAAGGCGCTGGAAAGCGCCATCGCCAACGCCGAGCACAACGACGGCGCGGACATCGATGAACTCAAGGTCACCTCGATCTACGTCGAACAGGGTGCCACGCTGAAGCGCTTCTCGGCTCGCGCCAAGGGCCGCGGCAACCGCATCAGCAAGCCCACGTGCCACATCTTCGTGGCCGTCGGCAACTAAGGCGCAAGGAAGACTATGGGACAGAAAATCCATCCGGTTGGCTTCCGCCTTCCCGTCACCCGCAACTGGGCTTCGCGCTGGTACGCGAACAACCAGAACTTCGCCACGATGCTGGCCGAAGATCTGCAAGTTCGTGACTACCTGAAGGCCAAGCTCAAGAATGCCGCCGTCTCGCGCATCCTGATCGAGCGCCCCGCCAAGAACGCCCGCATCACGATCTTCTCGGCTCGTCCGGGCGTCGTGATCGGCAAGAAGGGCGAGGACATCGAGGCCCTGAAGGCTGAGTTGACCAAGCGTCTGGGCGTGCCCGTCGCCGTCAACATCGAGGAAGTGCGCAAGCCTGAGGTCGATGCTCAGCTGATCGCCGACTCGATCACGCAGCAGCTCGAGAAGCGCATCATGTTCCGCCGCGCAATGAAGCGCGCGATGCAGAACGCCATGCGTCTGGGTGCTCAGGGCATCAAGATCATGAGCGCCGGTCGTCTGAACGGCATCGAGATCGCTCGCACCGAGTGGTATCGCGAAGGTCGTGTGCCCCTGCACACGCTGAAGGCCGACATCGACTACGGCTTCTCCGAGGCCAAGACCACCTATGGCGTCATCGGCGTCAAGGTCTGGGTCTACCGCGGTGACCGCCTGGCCAACGGCGAGGCCCCCGTCATCAACACCCCCGCTGGCGCCGAAGACGATCGTCGCCCGCGCCGCAACGCCCGTCCGGGCGCTCCCGGTGGCCGTGGCCGCCCGGGTGGCGACCGTGGCCCGCGTGACGGAGCAGACCAGCCCGCTGCCGCCGCCCCCACGGGTGACGCAGCCAAGCCCGCCGGCAAGCGCGTGATCCGCAAGGCTCCCGCCGCCGGTGAGGCCAAAGGAGAATAAACATGCTGCAACCTAATCGTCGCAAGTACCGCAAGGAGCAGAAGGGCCGCAACACCGGTGTTGCGACCCGCGGTGCTGCGGTGTCTTTCGGTGACTTCGGCCTGAAGGCCACGGAGCGCGGCCGCCTGACGGCCCGCCAGATCGAGGCGGCTCGCCGCGCGATCTCGCGCCACATCAAGCGTGGCGGCCGGATCTTCATCCGCATCTTCCCGGACAAGCCCATCTCGCAAAAGCCTGCCGAAGTCCGTATGGGTAACGGCAAGGGCAACCCGGAGTACTACGTGGCTGAGATCCAGCCCGGCAAGGTGCTCTACGAGATCAACGGCGTGCCGGAAGAGCTGGCCCGCGAGGCGTTCACGCTGGCCGCTGCCAAGCTGCCGCTGCGTTGCACCTTCGTGGCCCGCCAGGTCGGTACCTGAGGAAGGACACCATGAAAGCAACTGAACTCCGCGCCAAGGACGTCGCTGCCCTCGAGAAGGAAGTGACCGACCTGCTGAAGGCCCACTTCGGCCTGCGCATGCAAAAGGCTACTCAGCAGCTGACCAACCACAGCCAGCTGGGCAAGACCCGCCGCGACATCGCTCGTGCCAAGACTGTCCTGGCCGAGAAGAAGAAGGAGGCCACGAAATGACTGAGGCCCAAGTGAAGAACACCCGCACCCTGGTGGGGCGCGTGGTCAGCGACAAGCGTGCCAAGACGGTCACCGTCCTGGTCGAGCGTCGCGCCAAGCACGAGCTCTACGGCAAGATCGTGGCCCGTTCCCGCAAGTATCACGCCCACGACGAAAAGGGCGAGTACAAGATGGGTGACGTCGTCGAGATCAGCGAAGGCCGTCCGATCTCCAAGACCAAGAGCTGGGTCGTGACCCGCCTGGTCGAGAAGGCTGAGATCGTCTAAAGACACCGGTCGCATGACCGCTGCACAACCGGCGCGCTGGGCAACTGGCGGGCCGGTTTTTTGTTTCGAGAACCCTCATTGACACACCGAGGAGCGACATCATGATCAAGGTTGGCGACAAGCTGCCTGCAGGCAGCCTGCAGGAATTCATCGAAGTGGAAGGCGAGGGCTGCTCCCTCGGTCCCAACAGCTTCGACATCGAGAAGTCCACGGCCGGCAAGACCATCGCGATCTTCGGCCTTCCCGGCGCCTACACGCCGACCTGCTCCGCCAAGCATGTGCCCGGCTACGTCGAGGCGGCCGAAGCGCTGAAGGCGGCCGGCGTGGATGAAATCTGGTGCATCTCCGTCAACGACGCCTTCGTCATGGGCGCCTGGGGGCGCGATCAGAAGACGGCCGGCAAGGTCCGCATGATGGCCGATGGCAGCGCCGTCTTCGCCCAGGCCACCGGCCTGACGCTGGACCTGACGGCCAAGGGTATGGGTCTGCGCTCGCAGCGCTACTCCATGCTGGTCAAGGATGGTGTCGTCAAGACGCTGAACGTCGAGGGGCCGGCCAAGTTCGAGGTCAGCGACGCTGCCACGATGCTGGGGCAGGCCAGGGCTGCCTGAGCAAGAGGCGCCATTGAGGGGTCGGCGACGGCCGACCTGCAAAAACTTCTGCGCCAGGCATTGACGCCCCAAGGGTTCTCACTGCATAATGCGCAGCTTCGCCGAATGCCAGTGCGCCTGTTACGCAGGCGCCCATGCTGGCTTCGGATCCGCCCTCAACCGTTGGGCAGCAAGTGGCCAAGCCGCAAGCTGTCTGACTTACGGGCCCAAGACTGACCGACGCGCAGTTCGCTGCAACTCGGGGCAAGTTGGGGACAGACATGATCCAAATGCAATCGCGGCTTGATGTCGCGGACAACACTGGCGCGAAGTCCGTTCAGTGCATCAAGGTGCTGGGCGGCTCCAAGCGTCGCTATGCACACATTGGCGACATCATCAAGGTCAGCATCAAAGAAGCTGCTCCGCGTGGTCGCGTGAAGAAGGGCGAGGTCTACAGCGCTGTGGTCGTTCGCACCGCCAAGGGCGTGCGCCGCCAGGACGGCTCGCTCGTCAAGTTCGACGGCAATGCCGCCGTGCTGCTCAATGCCAAGCTGGAGCCCATCGGCACCCGCATCTTCGGCCCGGTCACGCGTGAACTGCGTACCGAGCGCTTCATGAAGATCGTGTCGCTGGCGCCCGAGGTGCTTTGAGCCCCCACTGTCTGAGGTAAGCCATGAACAAGATCCGTACCGGCGACCAGGTCATCGTGTTGACCGGCCGCGACAAGGGCAAGCGCGGCACCGTGTCCGCGCGCGCTGATGCCGACCACGTGGTGGTCGATGGCGTCAACGTCGTGAAGAAGCACGTCAAGCCCAACCCCATGAAGGGCACCACCGGCGGCGTCGTCGACAAGACCATGCCCATCCATCAATCCAACGTGGCGATCTTCAACGCCGCCTCCGGCAAGGCCGATCGCGTGGGCATCAAGCTCGTCGACGGCAAGCGGGTGCGCGTCTACAAGTCGACCGGCGAAGAGATCAAGGCTTAAGAGGTCCGACATGGCTCGTCTGCAAACGCATTACCGCGAAAAAATCGTGCCCAGCCTGACTGAGAAGTTCGGCTACAAGTCGGTCATGGAAGTGCCGCGCATCACCAAGATCACGCTCAACATGGGCGTGAGCGAGGCGGTCGCTGACAAGAAGGTCATGGACCACGCCGTCGGCGACCTGACCAAGATCGCCGGCCAGAAGCCCGTGGTCACCAAGTCCAAGAAGGCCATCGCCGGCTTCAAGATTCGCGACAACGTGCCCATCGGCGCGATGGTCACGCTGCGTGGCGTCCAGATGTACGAATTCCTGGACCGCTTCGTGACGATCGCGCTGCCGCGCGTTCGTGACTTCCGTGGTATCTCCGGCCGCTCGTTCGACGGTCGTGGCAACTACAACATCGGCGTCAAAGAGCAAATCATCTTCCCCGAGATCGAGTACGACAAGGTGGATGCTCTGCGTGGTCTGAACATCAGCATCACGACGACTGCCAAGACGGACGACGAAGCCAAGGCTCTGCTGGCTGCGTTCAAGTTTCCGTTCAAGAACTGAGGTGAACCGTGGCAAAACTCTCGATCAAACAACGTGAGCTGAAGCGCGAGGCGCTGGTCGCCAAGTTCGCCAAGAAGTACGCGGAACTCAAGGCCATCATCGACGACAGCAAGAAGTCCGAGGAAGAGCGCTACGCCGCTCGCCTTGAGCTGCAAAAGCTGCCTCGCAACGCCTACCCCAGCCGCCTGCGCAACCGCTGCGAGCTGACCGGTCGTCCGCGCGGTACCTTCCGCAAGTTCGGCCTGGCCCGTAACAAGTTCCGTGAACTGGCCTTCAAGGGCGACATCCCCGGTGTCGTCAAGGCCAGCTGGTAATCGGCTGATAGGAGAAATCGCAAATGAGCATGAGTGATCCCATCGCCGATATGCTGACCCGCATCCGCAACGCGCAGATCGTCGAAAAGACCAGCGTTGCCATGCCGTCGTCCAAGCTGAAGGTGGCGATTGCCAAGGTCCTGAAGGACGAAGGCTATATCGACGACTTCGCCGTCCGCGGCGAAGCGGCCCGCCCCGAGCTGGAAATCGCGCTGAAGTATTACGCCGGTCGCCCGGTCATCGAGCGTATCGAGCGCGTCAGCCGCCCCGGCCTGCGCATCTACAAGGGCCGCCACGACATTCCTCAGGTCATGAACGGCCTGGGCGTGGCGATTGTGACGACCCCGCAAGGCGTCATGACGGACCGCAAGGCCCGCGCTGCCGGTATCGGCGGCGAGGTGCTCTGCTACGTCGCCTAAGCGAAGGAGTAGGAACAATGTCCCGCGTTGGAAAAATGCCGGTCAACCTCCCGCAAGGCGTGGATGTGACCGTGTCCGCTGAGACGATCAGCGTCAAGGGTTCGCTCGGCACGCTGGTGCGTGCATCGAACGGCCTTGTTACCGTCAAGAACGAAGCCGGCAAGCTGAGCTTCGTGCCCGCCAACGAATCGGCCGAAGCCGATGCGATGAGCGGCACGATGCGTGCCCTGGTGGCCAACATGGTCAACGGCGTCAGCAAGGGCTTCGAGAAGAAGCTGAACCTGGTCGGTGTGGGTTTCCGCGCCCAGGCCCAGGGTCAGAAGCTGAACCTGCAGATCGGCTTCTCCCACCCCGTGGTGAAGGACATGCCGGCCGGCATCAAGGTCGAGTGCCCGACTCAGACGGAAATCGTCATCAAGGGCGCTGACCGCCAGGTCGTCGGCCAAATCGCCGCCGAGGTGCGTGCCTTCCGTCCTCCCGAGCCTTACAAGGGCAAGGGCATCCGTTATTCGGATGAGAAGGTCACCCTCAAAGAGACCAAGAAGAAGTAAGGAGCCGCGCCATGATGACCAAGAAAGAACAACGCCTGCGTCGTTCGCGCCAGACCCGCGCTCGCATTGCGATCCAGCGCGTGGCCCGTCTGACGGTGTTCCGCTCCAACCTGCATATCTACGCCCAAGTCGTCTCGGAAGATGGCGGCCAGGTGCTGGCTGCTGCCTCCACCGCCGAGAAGTCGGTTCGCGAACAGCTGAGCGGCAATGGCGGCAACGTCGCCGCCGCCACGCTGGTGGGCAAGCTGATTGCCGAGAAGGCGAAGGCTGCCGGCGTCGAGAAGGTCGCCTTCGACCGCGCTGGTTTCGCCTATCACGGCCGTGTCAAGGCACTGGCCGAAGCAGCCCGCGAAGCCGGCCTGCAGTTCTGACGCATCAAGGAATACGAAATGGCAAAGTTTCAACCCCGCGGCGCTCAGGCTGAAGGCAACGACGACGGCCTGAAGGAAAAGATGATCGCGGTCAACCGCGTCACCAAGGTGGTCAAGGGCGGCCGTACGCTGTCCTTCGCCGCTCTGACGGTGGTCGGCGACGGCGATGGCCGCATCGGCATGGGCAAGGGCAAGGCTAAGGAAGTGCCGGTTGCGGTGCAGAAGGCCATGGAATCGGCCCGCCGCAACATGGTCAAGGTCAACCTGAAGAACGGCACCATTCACCACAACGTGGTGGGCGAGCACGGTGCTGCGCACGTCATCATGGCCCCGGCACCCGCCGGTACCGGTGTCATCGCCGGCGGCCCGATGCGCGCCGTCTTCGAAGTGATGGGTGTGACCGACATCGTGACCAAGAGCCACGGTTCGACCAACCCTTACAACATGGTCCGCGCCACGCTGGACGCTCTGAAGCGTTCCACGACGGCGTCGGAAGTCGCTGCCAAGCGCGGCAAGACGGTTGAAGAAATCTTCAACTGATCGCTGAGCGGAGCACAAGATGTCTGACAAGAAAACCGTGACGGTCAAGCTGGTGCGTAGCCCCATCGGCTGCCGCGCCTCGCACCGTGCCACCGTGGTCGGCCTGGGTCTGCGCAAGCTGAACAGCCAGAGCACGCTGGAAGACACGCCCGCCGTGCGCGGCATGATCAACAAGATCGCCTACCTGGTTCAGGTGCTGTGATGGAACTCAACACGATCAAGCCCGCAGAGGGCGCCAAGCACGCCAAGCGCCGTGTCGGCCGTGGCATCGGCTCCGGCCTGGGCAAGACCGCAGGTCGCGGCCACAAGGGCCAGAAGTCCCGCGCTGGTGGCTACCACAAGGTCGGCTTCGAAGGCGGCCAGATGCCGCTGCAGCGTCGCCTGCCCAAGCGTGGCTTCAAGTCGCTGACGCTGAAGTACAACGCCGAGATCACGCTGTCGGACCTGCAAGGTCTGGCCGGCGACGAGATCGACGTGTCGACGCTGAAGGCTGTCGGCCTGGTGCCGCAACTGGCCAAGTCGGTCAAGCTGATCCTGTCCGGCGCCATTGAGCGCAAGGTCACGCTGAAGGGCGTGAACGCCACGAAGGGCGCCAAGGCGGCCATCGAGGCGGCGGGCGGCTCGGTCGCTTAATCCAGCACACAAGGAACTGATCCAGCGTGGCTACCAACGCGAATCAGCTGGCCAAGAGCGGCAAGTTCGGCGACCTGCGTCGCCGGCTTGTGTTCCTGCTGCTGGCTCTGGTCGTCTACCGTATCGGGGCGCATATCCCCGTGCCCGGTATCGACCCGAACCAGCTGGCCCAATTCTTCAAGGGTCAGGCCGGTGGCATCCTGAGCCTGTTCAACATGTTCTCGGGCGGTGCGCTGTCGCGCTTCACCGTGTTCGCGTTGGGCATCACGCCTTACATCTCGGCTTCCATCGTCATCCAGTTGATGACCTATGTCGTCCCGACGCTGGAGCAGCTGAAGAAAGAAGGCGAGGCCGGTCGCCGCAAGATCACACAGTACACCCGTTACGGCACGCTGGGCCTGGCGCTGTTCCAGAGCCTGTCGATCGCGCTGGCGCTGGAAGGCTCCGCCGGTCTGGTGCTGAACCCCGGTTTCGGCTTCCGCCTGACCGCGGTGTCCAGCCTGGTGGCCGGTACGATGTTCCTGATGTGGCTGGGTGAGCAGATCACCGAGCGCGGTCTGGGCAAT
This sequence comes from Roseateles sp., assembly GCF_019237615.1. GTDB lineage: Bacteria > Pseudomonadota > Gammaproteobacteria > Burkholderiales > Burkholderiaceae_C > Pelomonas. Next base: position 11,141 of record NZ_JAFAGT010000039.1, read on the forward strand.
GGCATCTCGATCCTGATCTTCGGCGGTATCGCCGCGGGCCTTCCGGGTGCGATTGGCGGCCTGTTCGAACTGGTGCGTACCGGTGCAATGGGCTACGGCTCGGCGCTGATCGTGATCGCTCTGGTCGTGCTGGTGACCTTCGCCGTGGTCTTTGTGGAACGTGGTCAGCGCAAGATCCTCGTGAACTATGCGAAGCGCCAGGTCGGCAACAAGGTCTATGGCGGCCAGTCGTCGCACCTGCCGCTGAAGCTGAACATGTCGGGCGTGATCCCACCGATCTTCGCGTCTTCCATCATCCTGCTGCCGACGACGGTGGTGAGCTGGTTTGCGACGGGTGACGGCCTGCGCTGGCTGAAGGACCTGGCCAGCATGGTCAGCCCGGGTCAGCCGATCTATGTGCTGCTGTATTCCGCTGCGATCATCTTCTTCTGTTTCTTCTACACGGCGCTGGTGTTCAACAGCCGTGAGACGGCGGACAACCTGAAGAAGAGCGGCGCCTTCATCCCGGGCATCCGTCCGGGTGAGCAGACGGCCAAGCACATCGACAAGATCCTGTCGCGGCTGACGCTGGCTGGTGCGATCTACATCACGCTGGTCTGCCTGCTGCCCGAGTTCCTGACGCTGAAGTACAACGTGCCGTTCTACTTTGGTGGCACGTCCCTGTTGATCATCGTCGTCGTAACGATGGACTTCTGGGCTCAGGTACAGAGTTACATCATGAGTCAGCAGTACGAATCGCTGCTGAAGAAGGCCAGCTTCAAGCCCAACTGAGGGTGTAGAGCTGACCGTTAACCAAGATTGATTTCGACAACCCACACCTGAACGCAGCGTATGTCGAAGGACGACGTCATTCAAATGCAGGGCGAGATTCTTGAGAACCTCCCCAATGCTACGTTTAGGGTCAAGTTGGAGAACGGGCATGTCGTTCTCGGTCACATCTCCGGCAAGATGCGTATGCACTACATCCGCATCCTCCCTGGCGACAAAGTGACCGTGGAGCTGACGCCCTACGATTTGAGTCGTGCTCGCATCGTGTTCCGGGCGAAGTGAGCTGTTTGAACCCCCGGGAACGCGTCAAGAGCGCATAAGAGTTAGGCCAAGGAGCAGACCATGAAAGTTTCGGCATCCGTGAAGCAGATGTGCCGCAATTGCAAGATCATCCGCCGCAAGGGCGTGGTGCGTGTGATCTGCACCGACCCGCGCCACAAGCAGCGCCAGGGCTGAGCCCCAGCGCGCACGACAGGACTAGAGGACAACCATGGCACGTATTGCTGGTATCAACATTCCGCCGCAAAAGCACACTGAGATCGGTCTGACGTCGATCTACGGCATTGGCCGTACGACCGCCCAGAAGATCTGCACGAGCTGCGGCATCCCGTTCGACAAGAAGGTCAAGGACCTGACCGACGGCGATCTCGAGAAGATCCGCGATGAAGTCAACAAGCTGACCATCGAAGGTGACCTGCGCCGTGAGCAGTCCATCAACATCAAGCGTCTGATGGACCTCGGCTGCTACCGCGGCTTCCGTCATCGCCGCGGCCTGCCGATGCGTGGCCAGCGTACCCGCACGAATGCCCGCACCCGCAAGGGTCCGCGCAAGTCGGCTGCGACCGGCAAGAAGTAAGCTGCCCGAACTGAAAGAAGGTCAATATGGCAAAGGCTCCCAATAATTCGGCGGCTCAGCGCGTTCGCAAGAAGGTCCGCAAGAACGTTGCCGACGGCATCGCGCACGTCCACGCCTCGTTCAACAACACCATCATCACCATCACCGACCGTCAAGGCGGCGCCCTGTCCTGGGCTTCGTCGGGTGGTCAGGGCTTCAAGGGTTCGCGCAAGTCGACGCCCTTCGCAGCCCAGGTGGCGGCTGAAGTGGCCGGCCGCGCTGCTCAAGAGCAGGGCATCAAGAACCTGGACGTCAAGATCAAGGGCCCCGGCCCGGGTCGCGAGTCTTCGGTGCGCGCCCTGGCTGCGCTTGGCATCCGCATCAACTCGATCTCTGACGTGACTCCGGTGCCGCACAACGGCTGCCGTCCGCAGAAGCGTCGCCGCATCTAAGTCCGGCTCTCCCGAGCGGGATCTTGCAGATTCGGATGACGGTGCGATAATCGCTCGTTTTCCCGAAGCCGGCGGGCACTCAGGTGCCGCGCCGGCTTCAGTCTTGAGTCGGGTCCATGCGGGGCCGACTCATAAGCCCACCGTCCAAGCCCACAACAACACCGGCTGGACTCGCGTCAGGCAACTGGCGTCAGATTGAACAAGGACACTCAAAGTGGCACGCTACCTCGGCCCCAAGGCCAAACTTTCCCGCCGCGAAGGCACCGACCTCTACCTGAAGAGCGCCCGCCGCGCCATCAGCGACAAGGCCAAGTTCGACAGCAAGCCCGGCCAGCACGGTCGTACCTCCGGTCAGCGCACCTCCGACTTCGGCCTGCAACTGCGTGAAAAGCAAAAGGTCAAGCGCATGTACGGCGTGCTGGAGCGTCAGTTCCGCCGCTACTTCGCCGAAGCCGAGCGTCGCAAGGGCTCGACCGGCGTGAACCTGCTGCAGCTGCTGGAATCGCGCCTGGACAACGTCGTTTACCGCATGGGTTTTGGCTCCACCCGCGCGGAAGCCCGTCAGCTGGTGTCGCACAAGGGCATCGTGGTGAACGGCGAGGTCGTGAACATCGCTTCCTACTTGGTCAAGGCCGGTGACACCGTCGCCGTGCGCGAGAAGGCCAAGAAGCAGCTGCGCGTGACCGAGTCGTTCAAGCTGGCCGACTCGATCGGCCTGCCGGCCTGGGTGGCCGTCGACGGCGCCAAGCTCGAGGGCGTGTTCAAGAAGGCCCCGGACCGTGACGAGTTCGGCGCCGAGATCAATGAATCGCTGATCGTCGAGTTGTACTCGCGTTAATGCTTCCCCCCGCCGATCGCGCCCACTCGGGCGCGGTCGGCGTTTCCTCGTCCGGGCATCACAGCCCTTCGAAGGCTCTGCCCGGCTGGTCCTCAGCCTTATCGGTGTAACGAACCGAGGGTATTGAAAGAAAGACCTCATGCAAACCAACTTGCTCAAACCCAAGTCCATCAACGTGGAGCCCCTGGGCGGTCATCGCGCCAAGGTCACGCTGGAGCCGTTCGAACGCGGCTACGGTCACACCCTGGGCAACGCCCTGCGCCGTGTGCTGCTCTCGTCGATGGTGGGTTATGCGCCGACGGAAGTGACGATCGCCGGCGTGCTGCACGAGTACTCGGCCATTGACGGCGTGCAAGAGGACGTGGTTCACATCATGCTGAACCTCAAGGGCGTCGTCTTCCGTCTGCACAACCGTGAAGAAGTGACCCTGGTCCTGCGCAAGGAAGGCGAGGGCCCCGTCACCGCGGCCGACATCCAGACCCCGCACGACGTCGAGATCATCAACCCTGAGCATGTCATCGCCCATCTGTCGCAAGGCGGCAAGCTGGACATGCAGATCAAGGTTGAGAAGGGCCGCGGCTACGTGCCCGGCACGATGCGCCGCTTCGGCGACGAGCCGACCAAGAGCATTGGCCGCATCGTCCTCGACGCCTCGTTCTCGCCCGTCAAGCGCGTCAGCTATGCCGTGGAGAACGCCCGCGTCGAGCAGCGTACCGACCTGGACAAGCTGGTCATGGAGATCGAGACCAACGGCGCCATCTCGCCCGAGGAAGCGATCCGCGCCTCCGCCAAGATCCTGGTGGAACAGCTCGCCGTGTTCGCCCAGCTGCAAGGCACCGACCTGGTCGACGCCTTCGACCAGCCGGCCCAGCGCTCCAGCAGCTTCGACCCCATCCTGCTGCGTCCGGTCGACGAGCTCGAGCTGACCGTGCGTTCGGCCAACTGCCTGAAGGCCGAGAACATCTACTACATCGGCGATCTGATCCAGCGCACCGAGACCGAGCTGCTGAAGACCCCGAACTTGGGTCGCAAGTCGCTCAACGAGATCAAGGAAGTCCTGGCTTCCCGTGGTCTCACCCTCGGCGCCCGCCTCGAGAACTGGCCGCCGCAAGGTCTCGACAAGCGTTGATTTTTTGAAAGGGTCGGGGCATTGACAGACCCCGACCGGTGCACCCGCCAGTACCTGATCCGGCTGGCGGCATTAACGAAGTGAAAGGAAAGCACCATGCGTCACCGTAACGGCCTCCGCAAACTCAACCGCACCAGCGCCCACCGCGCTGCGATGCTGCGCAACATGTGCGTTTCGCTGCTCCAGCACGAAGCCATCAAGACCACGGTCCCCAAGGCCAAGGAACTGCGCAAGGTGGTTGAGCCCCTGATCACCCTCGCCAAGGAGCCCACGCTGGCCAACCGCCGCCTGGCTTTCGACCGCCTGCGTGACCGCGACATCGTCACCAAGCTCTTCAACGAGCTGGGCCCGCGCTACCAGACCCGTCCGGGTGGCTACACCCGCATCCTCAAGATGGGTTTCCGCGTCGGCGACAACGCGCCCATGGCCTTCGTTGAACTGGTGGATCGCCCCGAAGGCGAGACCGCTGGCGAAGCCGCCGAATAAGCTCGGCCCGCGCTGATCTGCGAAGCCCGCCTTGTGCGGGCTTTTTTCCGTCTGCGCCCAGCGTGGGCGCACACCTACGCGTGCAGGTCCCGTCGCAAGTTGGCGACGCGTTGGCGCGCCACCGCGCCAGATGCTGGAGCTGCAGCGCGTGCTCGAAGAGGGCGCTGACCGCGACGGCACACGGCAACTGCTGGCCGACATGCTCGGCCCGGTGCTGATCGGCCGCGACGCCGAGAGTGGCGACACCTGGGCCGAAATAGAAAAATCCGTTGAGCGACTTGCACTCAACGGGTCTCTGATATTGGTTGCGGGGGCTCGCAACTACTCTCGGAGACGCATCTATTTCCCCAGGTGAGCCAGGCCCTGAACGGCGACAGACCAGGGCCTGCCGGGCTAATATGCACATGTGCGTACCCAACTTGCCGAAGAGCTGATCCACCTGAGCCCCGCTGAGAAGCGTGAGCTGGGCGAAGCGCTGATCGCCAGCGCCGACGCCGACGCGGCCGGCCCTCGGCAGCTCACCGACGCCCAGCGCACGGAGCTGCGTGCGCGCCTGGCCCACCATCGAGCCAACCCGGGCGAGCCCGGTGTCACCCTGCAGGAACTGAAGACCAAGCTGCTCGGCGCCCGCGCATGAGCTTCAGCTTGATCTTCAAGCCGCGAGCCGAAGCGGAGATCGCCGAGGCGTTCGCGTGGTACGACCAACCGACCATCCGCCAGGGTGAGGCCTTCTTCGCTGAGCTGGAGCGGGTCGAGCGGTTCATCCGGTTGAACCCCGTGCTGTACCCCGAGGTCGATCCGGCCATCCACCGGGCCAACCTGCGCCGCTTCCCCTACTCGCTGTTCTACGTCGTGGACGGCGAGGTCATCAGCGTGTTGTCCTGCTTCCACCAGCACCGAGACCCCGGCACGCGTCCGGGTGACGGCGACGCATAGCTGCGGATCGTCAGCGACGACCTCTGGGCGCGTGCCAAGGCGCGAGCGCGCCGCGGCTGCGGCCGGGGGACGCGCATCGGCGCCGGCGCCATCCCGCGCACGCTGTTCGCAGGCGTGCTGCGATGCCACGCCTGCGGCGCGGCGTTCACGGCCATCAACTCGGAGCGGTACGGCTGCAGCATCCACAAGGACCGCGGCCCCTCGGTGTGCGGGTCTGCCGTCACCGTGCGCCGGGAGGTGCTGGACCAGCGGCTTCTGGCCGAAGTTCGTGACGAGCTGCTGAGCCCCGAGTCGCTATCGATGCTGCAGCGGGAGGTCGCCGCAGCATGGGCCGACACGCAGCGGCAAACTGCTGGCGATGCAGCCACAGCGCCGCGCCAGCCCAAGGCGGTTGAGGTTGAAATTGGCCGGCTTGTGGATGCTGTCGCTGCGGTGGGCATCAGCCCGGCTCTGCAGCAGCGCCTTCGCATGGCCGAGGCAGAGGCAGAGGCAGAGGCAGAGGCAGAGCGCCTGACCCTTCTGATCAACCAGGCCCAGGGCGGGCCGGGCCAGTTGATCGGCGACGTGATGGCGCGCTACAGGCGCCAGATGCTGGAGCTGCAGCGCGTGCTCGAAGAGGACGCCGACCGCGACCGCACGCGGCAACTGCTGGCCGACATGCTCGGCCCGGTGCTGATCGGCCGGGACGCCGAGAGTGGCGACACCTGGGCCGAAATAGAAAAACCCGTTGAGCGACTTGCACTCAACGGGTCTCTGATATTGGTTGCGGGGGCAGGATTTGAACCTACGACCTTTGGGTTATGAGCCCAACGAGCTACCAGACTGCTCCACCCCGCGACTGAAGCTAGCAGTATACAGCAATTTTGACGAAGTGGGCAAACTTTCTCGAACGAGGTCCAGGGATGCGCAAGCGGCCAATGTGTCTTCTCGGGATGCGGGGCTGACTCACGGCCCAAGAGCCCCACCAGGGGCGGCAGCTTCAGCGCTGGCGCCGCATGAGGTGCGCTTTGAAGTACCTGCCATGAGCTGACAGGTATGGCGGCGCAGACTGCACGGACGATGACCTCCGGAGACGTCTGCACCATGAGTACCGCCGCCACGTCGCAAGACTTCGACTTCCTCATCGGTCGCTGGAAGGTCCGCCACCGCCGCCTGAAGGAGCGCCTGCGAGGCTGCGAGGACTGGGAGTATTTCGAGGGCCGCTGTCACATGTGGCCGTTGATGAATGGCCTGGGCAACGTTGACGACAACGTGCTCGAGTTGCCCGGCGGCACCTACCGCGCGACGGCGTTGCGTACGTTCGACCCGGCCACGCGCCAGTGGGCGATCTGGTGGGTGGACGGCCGCAACCCGCACCGCCTGGAGCCGCCGGTCGTCGGCGGCTTTGCCGACGGCGTGGGCGAGTTCCAGTGCAACGACGAGCTGCGCGGCCAGCCCATCCGCGTGCGCTTCCGCTGGACTGCCACGGACAGCGGCCGCCCGCATTGGCAGCAGGCCTTTTCGGCTGATGGTGGCCGGACCTGGGAGGCCAACTGGGAAATGGACTTCGAACGCCTGGCCGAAGCCGCCTAGCCCTGTTGCCCACTGGCCTGCGCGGCCGGTGCGACCCAGGCCAGCAGCGTGCGCACCAGCTGGCGGGGGTCTATTGGCTTGCTGACATGGGCGTTCATACCGGCGGCCAGGCAGTCCTGGACGTCGCGCTCCATCGCGCCCGCGGTCATCGCGATGATGGGCAGGCGGGCATGCTGGGGCATGGCACGGATGAGGCGCGTGGCGGTGAGGCCGTCCATCTCGGGCATCTGCATGTCCATCAGCACCGCGTCGAAGGACTCGTGCTTGAGTCGTTCCACGGCCTGCAGGCCGGTCTCTGCCAGCTCCACGTCCAGCTTCACCATGGCCAGGAAGGCGCAGGCCACCTGCTGGTTGACGGGGTTGTCCTCGACAAGCAGCACGCGCGCGCCATGCAGGGGGTGCATGGTTTCGGCCAGGTCGGCCATGCTGTTGCCGGCGGCCGTCGGCGCCGACTCCGGTTCATGCTGCTGCAGCTGCGTGAGGGCATCGAAGAGTCGCGAGGGCGTGACCGGCTTGACCAGCACCTGGGTGCTGGGGCGCCCCCGTAGTTCCTCGGCAACGTGTTCGCTCGCATGCAGGCTGCCCAGCGCGATGATGGCCGGTGGGATGGTGCCGCGCTCGGCCGCGATGCGCCGGGCGGCGTCAACGAAATCGGCCTGGGCTGTCTTCCAGTCCAGCAGCAGCAGCTCGTAGGGGTGCTGCGCCTCGGCCTGGCGCAGCCGGTACAAGGCCTCATCGCCGAATGAGGCCACGCCGACCTGGAAGCGCCAGCTCTGCAGCATTTGTTGCAGGATCAGGCGCTCGGTGGGTTGGGCGTCGACGATGAGCGTGCGCATGCCGCGGATGCGGTGCAGGTCGATGCGTTCGACGCCGGGCCGGGCCTTGCCGAAGCTGCAGGTAAACGCAAAGCTGCTGCCCTGATTGGGCGCGCTGTCGACCTCGAAGCTACCGTCCATCAGTGCCACGAGCCGCTTGCAGATGGCCAGTCCCAGACCGGTGCCGCCATAGCGCCGCGCGATGGACGCATCCGTCTGGCTGAAGACCTGGAACAGACGGCCAGCCTGCTCTGGCGTCATGCCGATGCCTGTGTCGCGCACGGTAATGCGCAGCCGCATGCGCTCGGCCTCCTCGCCCAGGAATTCGGCGCGTACGACGATCTCGCCCTTGGGCGTGAACTTGATCGCGTTGCCGACGAGGTTGTTCAACACCTGCGTCAGGCGCAGGCTGTCGCCAACGAGGCGCTCGGGCAGGTGCTCGTCGAACTCGAAGAGCAGGTCCAGCCCGGCCTCCTCCAGCCGCGCAGAGAACAGGTGGCCGACGTTTCCGATCAGCTCCTCGGGGCTGAACTCCTCGGCCTCCAGCGTGATCTTGCCGGCCTCGATCTTGGAGTAGTCGAGGATGTCGTTGAGCAGGCTGAGCAAGGCCCTGGACGAAGTTTGCACCTTGGTGAGGTAGTCGCGCTGGCGCATCTCCAGGCGCGTCTCCAGCACCAGGTTGGTCAGGCCGATGATGGCGTTCATGGGCGTACGGATCTCGTGGCTCATGCTGGCCAGGAACAGGCTCTTGGCGGCGTTGGCCGCGTCTGCTTTCGCGCGCGCGGCGGCTAGCGCCTCGCCCTGGCGGTGGCCGGCTTCGTAGGCCTTGAAGAGTCGGGCGTAGAGCGTGCTGTTCTCCAGTAGCAGCTCCATCAGCACGAGGGCGCAGGCCAGCAGGCCGTAGATGCGACCGGCGTAGAAGCCGAGGTCGAAGCGGGCCGCGTTCAGCATGGCCGACAGCGCGATGTCGAACAGCCAGACCATGCAGACCACCATCAGCCACAGGTCCAGCACGGTGCGCGGCCGCTGTCGCCACAGTGCGCCCAGGGCCAGCAGGCTGAGCAGCCAGACCCCGCCGATGGTGGCGCGGAAGGCCGGCGAGTAATGGCCGCCCACCAGGAGTTCAGGCAGCCAGCCCTGGCCCAGCGTGGCCGTGGCGACGAGGCCGCCGGCGGCGGCCAGCGTTACCGCCGGCCAGACCAGGGGCGGCCCGCCCAGGTGCGGCCGCGACTTGAGCGCCGCGTAGCCGAGCACGAAGAGCGGGAAGCCGCCATGCCAGAGCATGTAGAGCCAGACGGTGGTCTGTGTCGTCGCGCCGAGCAGGCCGGTCGCGCTGAAGAGGCCGGGGAAGCTCAGCGCATGGGCCGTCGCCAGCAGTGCCGTGAAGAGATAGCCGCAGCCCAGCACCAGCAGTGCCTGGGAGCGCAGGATGCGGTACTGGCCGAACAGCAGCACGGCCGTGATGAGGTCGGTCAGCACCAGGGCCGACTCGTAGATGGGGATGAAGGCCGGCACCGGTGCCAGCTTGAGCTTGGCGAAGGGCAGCAGCGCGGCGAACACGGCCAGCGATGCCAGCGCGACGATGAGCGCATGTCGACGCTCGCGCGGGCCGGCCGGCTGATCCAGCAAGAAGGCTGGCCCGTCCTGGATCGCGATCGCCTCGATAGGGGCGCCGCCCTCCCGGGGCAGGCTGCGTGCTTCCACATCGGCTCCCTGCCGCGCCAGACGTTGATGGCGCTCTCTAACAGGATAGTCCAACTGTGTAACGCCGATGGCGGTGTGGCCCGGCGTAGTGACGGCCGCCGACCGCTCAGCAGGCGGCGCCGATAAGGGTGCCGATGTTCTCCGGGTCGACCTGGGCGCCAGCGCCACGGTCGAAGGAGCTCATGCCGTGACCGCTCGTGGCGGCGCCGACGGCCCAGTAGACGGGCGCCATGCCGTGCGCTCCAGGCTGAGCGGGTGACGTGGCGGCTAGGCCTTCGCCGTGACCTTGTTGATGCCGGCGAACATGCACCCGCCTTCTGCAGACCCATCGACTTGCCCTGCTGGTGGCGATGTGAAGGGCCTGGCATGGGTAACCCTAGGGCTGTTCCAGTGCCAATTCAGACAAAATGACAGCGCTGTCTTTGCTGCTTGGCTGATGGAAGCTGTGGGTGAACTCGTTGCGACCTGGATGGACTCGACCCACCGCGTCGGCAAGCGTTCGCCCGCCTGCGTCTGGGGCCGCAATGCCGTGCTGCTGAATTCGAAGCCGATGGCATCGAGTCGCCCGCGCCGGGCTTGCGCGTCGGCTGCGCCGTGCCCTATGCATCGGCCCAGCCGGCGCAGTCCTGCCTCGAACGTTTCTGCGGCCGCGCCAGGAACGAGACCGACATCCACTGGACTGCGCCGCTCGTTCATATGTCTGCCGCGCTGGAATCGCTGATGCCACCACTGCACTGACCTTAAAGGCCAAACGGAGCCCCCATGCCATCGACCTCTCGCCACCCGCTCGCCTGGGTGCCCTCGCTCTACCTCGCCATGGGCCTGCCCAACGTCATGGTGGGCGTCGTCGCGGCCATCATCTACAAGAACCTGGGCATCTCCAATGAGGACATCGCCCTCTACACCTCGCAGATGTACCTGCCCTGGGTGCTCAAGCCGCTGTGGGCGCCGCTGCTGGAGATCTACCGCAGCAAGCGGTTCTGGGTCATCAGCATGGAGTTCACGATGGCGGCGGCGCTGGGCCTGGCCGCGTTGTGCCTGCCGCTGGATGGCTTCTTCAAGCTGTCGCTGGCCTTCTTCTGGATCGTCGGCTTTGCATCGGCCACGCAGGACACCTGCGCCGACGGCGTCTTCATGACGACGGTCTCCAAGATCGACCAGGCGCGCTACTCCGGCGTACAGGGCATGTGCTGGAACCTGGGCGCCGTCATCGCGTCGGGCCTGCTGGTGTCGCTGACCGGCTGGCTGCACAACCACATGGGCCTGTCCTGGGTGCAATGCTGGGTGGTCGTCGTGTCGCTGGCCGCCGCGGCCATGGCCCTGTTCGGCGTCTACCACCTGCGCGTGCTGCCGGCGGGCTCGCCTTCGCACCTGCACGGACAAGGCCTGTCGGGCGGCCTCAAGGCCACGGCCGAAGCCTGGATCACCTTTTTCCAGAAGCCGCAGATCTGGATGATGCTGACCGTCATCTTCTTCTACCGCTTCGGCGAGGGCTTCATCGAGAAGTTCGGCCCGCTCTTCCTGCTGGATGCGCGCGACGCGGGCGGCCTGGGCCTGGACAACGAAGCCCTGGGCCACATCAACGGTACCGTGGGCACGCTGGCCTTCATCGCGGGCGCCTTTCTCGGCGGCTTCTTCGTCGCCCGACGCACGCTGCCGCGCAGCTTCTTCACGCTGGCCCTGGTGCTCAACATCCCGCACCTGACCTATTTCTACCTGGCCCAGACCCTGCCGACTGACACGGCCACCGTCGCGGCCATCGTCGCCCTCGAGAAATTCGGCTTCGGCATGGGCTCGGTGGGCCACATGCTTTACATGATGCAGCAGATCGCGCCGGGGCCCTTCCGCATGGCCCACTACGCGATGGCGACCGGCGTCATGGCGCTGACCAAATGGGGCACGGGCAGCGTCAGCGGCCTGTTGTGGAGCCACGTCAACCACCAGTACACGAGCTTCTTCGGCTGGGTGTTGGTCTTCTCGATCCCGCCGGTGCTGCTGGCCTGGCTTGCGCCATTCCCGCATGACCAGGCAGAAACTGCCGAAGGACATGAAGCAGCAGTTGGCGCGCATTGATGGGCTTGCTGATGGGCCCGGCACTCGCTGCTGCCGTCATTGCACAGCCTGCCTGCGGCCCTGGTGCGCTCGGCACCTCGCGCGCGCCGATGCTCAAGCGATAGGCTGCCGCCCTGGGCGCGGCCCCGCATGCCGCGCGGCCCACGCTGGCGCCGACGGAGGTGGTGCTGGTGGGGTGGTGACGGGTGGCGGAACCAATCCCGGAAGGCTTCGGCCGTTGCAGGCAGGACTGGCAATGCTCCTGCCGACGGGCCAGGCGATGAATCTGATCACGCAGACCGACTGGGAGGTGCTGGGTGCTGAGCCGGGCGTGCTGGCTGGCTCGGCCGAAGCCTTCGCCAAGGCCTATGAGATTGCGCGCAACGCGGCCGGGAAAGAGTTGCTCCTCCCCATCGACCGCGGATGGTCGCCCCGGGCCAGCCTCAGGGCTTCAAATCGCCGCGAAATCGGAAGAGGCCATCGAAGGAGACGTTCATGCCGCCGCACTGCTGATTGTCTTGCGCAAACAGGTATTCGCCGACGCGTCGAATCCGCACCTCGCAACCGTCCGTCAAGGTGACCATGTCGCCGTCAGGAACGGCATCAAACTCGAACGAGCCGAAATGAGGATCGGCAAGCCCTTGCCAAATCGCGCCACCTACGAAGTGCAAGCGTCCCTGGCTTGATGTCACGGTGATCTTCGCGCCTTCGTTCTGCCAGATGCCGGCCCAAGCGCCAGTTGCGGCAGTTTGATCCCGAGCCCAACGGTTCTCCGGAATCCACCCGGCCTGCGTATTGATCTTTCCCTTCGCTGGCAGTGCGACGCAGACCCACGATTTGAAGCGATGAAGCAGGACGCCAGCAGTGCCGGCCTTGACTTCCGACGCGCAGCGGTTGCCCGGGCCGAGGACGCAGGGCTTCCCGGGCTGAAGCTCCGGGCGGACTGCTTCACCCGGCGCGATGCGTCCGGCGCTGACGAGTTTGACGCCGGCAAGCGGCGTGGAGTCAGCAACGTTGAATGTCGTGCATCTCGGCGGGCCGGCATCTTGAGCCGCCAAAGCGGCGCTGGCCCACATGGACAACGGCGTCACGATCATGGTGACGGCAATCGATTTTCCCAAGCTGTGCGTCCTCCCTGCGCTACCTTTGTCCCGCTTGATCGGACGATGCTGCACGTGGCAATGGCATCCCTGACCGGCTTCCATGGCAGCGTACCAGGGGGGCCGGGGCCAGGCCGGGGCCTTCCAGAATGCCGCCTATGTCGTGCGGCCGGAGGCGGCACTGTCTGCATGAAATAGCAGCCCTGGCGAAGGGCTGCGGCCGCCTCACGCGGCTCAACCATTCGCCGTCAGGGTTTCCCTGGTCTGGCATCGCATCTATATGGTTGACGTTTGAACTATTGATTTCTAAAGTTATGCACATCATGCGTATCACCTGCATAGGCGGCGGCCCCGCCGGCCTGTACTTCGCGCTGCTGATGAAGAAGGCCAACCCCGCCCATGAGGTGAGGGTGCTGGAGCGCAACCGCGCTGGCGACACCTTCGGCTGGGGCGTCGTGCTGTCCGACCAGACCGTGGGCGCCTTGCGCGAGGCGGACCCCGAGACGGCCGCCGAGATCGCCGACGCCTTCAATCACTGGGACGACATTGCTGTTCACATCGCCGGCCGCAGCCTGGTCTCCAGCGGCCATGGCTTCTGCGGCATCGGCCGCAAGAAGCTGCTCAACATCCTGCAGGCGCGCGCTCAGGCGCTCGGCGTGGAGCTGGTCTACGAGACCGACGTGCCAGACGACGCCGGCATAGCCGCCGACCTCATCATTGCCGCCGACGGCCTGAACAGCCGCATTCGGCAGAAGTACGCCGCCAGCTTCCAGCCCGACATTGATCTGCGCCGCTGCCGTTTCGTGTGGCTGGGCACGACGAAACTCTTCGACGCCTTCACCTTCGATTTCCAGAAGACCGAATGGGGCTGGTTCCAGGCACACGCCTATCGCTTCGACGCCACGCACTCGACGTTCATCGTCGAGACGCCCGAGGAGGTCTGGCGCGCCGCGGGCCTGGAGGGCATGAGCAAGGAGGAGGGCATCGCCTTCTGCGAGAAGCTATTTGCCCGGGTGCTGGACGGCCATCCGCTGATCTCCAATGCGAGCCATCTGCGCGGCTCGTCCTCGTGGATCCGTTTCCCGCGCGTTGTCTGCAAGACCTGGGTGCATCGCAACGACCGCGGCATCCCGGTTGTGCTGATGGGCGATGCCGCCCATACGGCCCACTTCTCCATCGGCTCCGGCACCAAGCTCGCGCTCGAAGATGCGATAGACCTCGCACGCGACATTCAGGCGAACGATGATTTGTCGACTGCGCTGCAGGCGTATGAGGCCGCGCGCAGCATCGAGGTGCTGCGCATCCAGAACGCGGCGCGCAACTCCACCGAATGGTTTGAGAACGTCGAGCGCCATGCCCGCCTGGCGCCGGAGCAGTTCGCCTATTCGCTGCTGACGCGCTCGCAGCGGATCTCGCACGAGAACCTGCGCCTGCGGGATGCCGGCTACGTCGGTGAGTTCGAGCGCTGGCTGGCCGGCCGCAGCGGCGTCGATGCCCAGGTGCCGCCGATGTTCACGCCCTTCCAACTGCGCGGCTTGGCGCTGAAGAACCGCGTCGTCGTCTCGCCCATGGCCCAGTACAGCTGCAAGGACGGGTTGCCCGGCGACTACCACCTGGCCCACCTCGGCGCGCGAGCGCTGGGCGGCGCTGGCCTGGTCTTTGCCGAGATGACCTGCGTGTCGCCCGATGCGCGCATCACGCCCGCCTGCCCGGGTCTGTGGAACGACGCTCAGGGCGCGGCCTGGCAGCGCATCGTCGAGCACGTGCACACGAGCAGCAGTGCCAAGATTGCGATGCAGCTGGGCCATTCCGGCCCCAAGGGATCGACCCGCGCGCCTTGGGAAGGCGAGGACCAGCCGTTGGTCAGCGGCAACTGGCCGCTGATTTCAGCCTCTCCGCAGCAGTACCTCGCCGGCATCAGCCAGACCGCCCAGGCGATGACCCGCGCCGACATGGACCGAGTGCTGTCGGACTTTGTCGCCGCCGCCCGCCGTGCGGCCGATGCCGGCTTCGATTGGCTGGAACTGCACTGCGCCCACGGCTATCTGCTGTCGGCCTTCATCTCGCCGCTGACCAACCGGCGCCAGGACGACTACGGTGGCTCGCTGGAGAACCGGCTGCGCTACCCGCTGGAAGTCTTCACGGCCCTGCGTGAGGTCTGGCCGCAGGACCGGCCAATGTCCGTGCGCATCTCGGCCCACGACTGGGTGCCCGGCGGCACTACGCCAGAGGACGCCGTCGCCATCGCAGTCGCCTTCAAGGCCGCGGGCGCGGACCTCATCGACGTTTCCTCCGGACAGGTCAGCAAGGCGCAGAAGCCGGTCTATGGCCGCATGTTCCAGACGCCGTTTGCGGAAAGCATCCGCAACCGTGTCGGCATTGCCACCATGGCTGTCGGCGCCATCTCCGAGGCCGACCACGTCAACAGCATCATTGCGTCGGGTCGCGCTGACCTCTGCGCCATCGCGCGACCGCATCTGGCCAACCCGGCCTGGACGCTGACCGAGGCTGCACGCATCGGCTACCCCGGCCCCATCGGCCTGGAATGGCCGAAGCAGTACCTCTCCGGCAAGAGCCAGTTGGAGCGCGAGTTCGAGCGCCAGCGCGCCGGCAACGTGGCCGCGGCCGAACAGGCGAACAAGGCATTGGGTGTATGAAGAAGCATGCAGTAGTCACCGGTGGCGGCAGCGGCATTGGCGCCGCAGTGGCAAGGCGGCTGCTGGCCGATGGCCTGCGCGTTACGCTGATGGGGCGCAGCATCGAGCGTCTGCGGGCCCAGCAGGCGGCGCTGGGCGACGTGGCCATCCATGCCTGTGATGTGTCCGACGAAGCCAGCGTGAATGCGGCCTTCGTCGCGGCAGGCGACGTTGACGTCCTCATCAACAACGCCGGTCAGGTCGAGACAACGACCTTCGCCAGGACGTCGCTGGAGCTCTGGCAGCGCCTGCTCAACGTCAACCTCACCGGCACCTTCCTCTGCAGCCGTGCCGTGCTGCCCGGCATGCTGGCGCGCCAGCAGGGCCGCATCGTCAACGTGGCCAGCACGGCGGCGCTGAAGGGCTACGCGTATGTGGCCGCCTATTGCGCCGCCAAGCATGGGGTGTTGGGCCTTACGCGCGCGTTGGCGCTTGAGGTGGCCGCCAAGGGCGTGACGGTCAACGCCGTCTGTCCCGGCTACACCGAGACCGACATCGTCGAGAGCGCCATCGACAACATCGTCGCCAAGACGGGCCGCACGCCGCAGCAGGCGAGCGCGGAACTTGCCAAGGCTAACCCGCAAGGCCGGCTGATCCAGCCCGAGGAGGTTGCCGACACCGTCGCCTGGGTCGTTGGCAACAGCGCCATCAACGGCCAAGCCATTGCCGTCTGCGGCGGGGAGACGATGTGATGTCGGGTATGGAATTCGATCTCGAAAGCCGGCTGTCGGACGACGACCACCAGGCCTTGAAGCTGTGGCTGCGCCTGCTGTCATGCACCACGCGCATCGAGGATCAGATCCGCCAGCGCCTGCGGGCCGACTTCGGCACCACGCTGCCGCGCTTCGACCTGCTGGCACAGCTGGAGCGCCACCCCGACGGTCTGGCGATGAGAGAGCTGTCCAAGCGCCTGATGGTGACGGGCGGCAACGTCACCGGCATCACCGACCAGCTCGAAGCGGAGGGCCTGGTGCTGCGCGAGACCCACCCCGACGACCGTCGCAGCTTCATCGTCAAGTTGACGCCCCAGGGGCTCCGCCAGTTCAAGCGCATGGCCGCCACGCACGAGGCCTGGATCGTCGAACTCTTCGCCGGCTGGACACCGGCGCAGAAAACGCAGGTCCAGGAGCTGCTGGCCCAGCTCAAGACCCATCTGAAGGACAACACCCCATGACCCCGCATCTCGCCTCGGGCAACCGCCAAAGCCTCGCCGGCCATGTGCCGCAGCACTTCCTCTGGCAGCAGTTGGGGGCCGTCGGCGTCATCACGCTGAACCGCCCCGAGCGCAAGAACCCGCTGACCTTCGAGTCCTATGCCGAACTGCGCGACCTGTTCCGCCGCCTGGCCTATGTGGACGAGGTCAAGGCCATCGTCATCCAGGGTGCCGGCAGCAACTTCTGCTCCGGCGGTGACGTGCACGAGATCATCGGCCCGTTGACGGGCATGAGCATGCCTGACCTGCTGGCCTTCACGCGCATGACGGGCGACCTTGTCAAGGCCATGCGCGCCTGCCCCCAGCCCCTCATCGCGGCCATCGACGGGGTGTGCGCCGGTGCCGGCGCCATCATGGCCATGGCTTCAGACCTGCGCGTGGGCACCGCCCGCAGCAAGACGGCCTTCCTGTTCACCCGCGTGGGCCTGGCCGGCTGCGACATGGGCGCCTGCGCCATGCTGCCGCGCATCGTCGGCCAGGGCCGCGCGTCGGACCTGCTCTACAGCGGGCGCAGCCTGGGTGGAGAAGAAGCGCTGGCCTGGGGATTCCTGAACCGCGTGGTGGCGCCCGATCAACTGCTGGACGAGACGCTGAAATGGGCCGGCGAGATTGCCACCGGCCCCAGCTTCGGCCACGCGATGACCAAGCGCATGCTGCACCAGGAGTGGTCCATGGGCGTGGATGAAGCCATCGAGTCCGAGGCGCAAGCCCAGGCCATCTGCATGATGACCCAGGACTTCCACCGCGCCTACGAGGCCTTCGTCGTCAAGCAGAAGCCTGTGTTCCAGGGGAGCTGAGATGGAGCACCTGGACTGGCCTTTCTTCGACGCTTCGCACCGCGAACTGGCGACGACGCTCGACGCCTGGTGCGGCGAGCATCTGCAGCATGTGGACCATGATGGCGATGTCGATGCCCAATGCCGCAGCCTGGTCGCCCAGCTCGGTGCAGCCGGCTGGCTGAATCATGCGGTGGCAGGTGAAGGCCAGACCATCGACACCCGCGCGATCTGTCTGATCCGCGAGACGCTGGCCAAACACGATGGTCTGGCCGACTTCGCCTTCGCGATGCAGGGCCTGGGATCGGGCGCCATCTCGCTGCAGGGCACGCCGGCCCAACGTGAAAGGTATTTGCCACGAGTTGCTCGCGGCGAGGCGCTGGCGGCGTTCGCGCTGTCCGAGCCCGAAGCAGGCTCCGACGTCGCAGCCCTGCGGTGCAGCGCCACCGAGGATGGCGACAGCTACGTGCTGAACGGCGAGAAGACCTGGATCTCCAACGGCGGCATCGCCGACTTCTATGTGCTGTTCGCGCGCACGGGGGAAGCGCCCGGTTCGCGCGGCATCTCGGCCTTCATCGTCGACGCTGGCCTGCCCGGCTTCGACATCGCCGAGCGCATTGACGTCATCGCGCCCCATCCGCTTGCCCGCCTTCGCTTCACCAACTGCCGTGTGCCCAAGCGCCAGATGTTGGGGCTGCCGGGCGAGGGCTTCAAGCTGGCGATGCGCACGCTGGACGTGTTCCGCACTTCGGTCGCGGCCGCGGCATTGGGTTTTGCCCGCCGCGCATTGCAGGAAGCTCTGGCCCAGGCCAAGGCGCGGCCAATGTTTGGCGGGCGCCTTGCCGACCTGCCGCTGACCCAGGCCAAGCTCGCCGACATGGCCTGCGCGGTGGACTCGTCCGCGCTGCTGGTCTACAGGGCGGCCTGGCTGCGCGACCAGGGCAAGACCATCACCCAGGAGGCAGCGATGGCCAAGCTGATGGCGACGGAAGGCGCTCAGCAGGTCATCGACGCCGCCGTCCAGCTCTTCGGCGGCCGCGGCGTGCGCCGCGGCGAGATCGTTGAATCCCTCTATCGGGAAATCCGTGCGCTGCGCATCTACGAGGGCGCCAGCGAAGTGCAGCAACTCATCATCGGTCGCGAACTCCTCAAGAAGGCGTGAGAGAACCATGCATCCATCGGCTCACCATGACACCTTCGCCAGAGACCACCTCCCGCCCCAGGAACAGTGGCCCGAGCTGGTGTTTGACTTGCCCGAACTGCAGTTCGGCCCCCGGTTGAATGCAGCGACCGAGCTGTTGGACCGCTGGGTAGCGCAAGGGCAGGGCGATCGGCCCTGCGTACAGGGCGCGGGCGTGCAGTGGACCTATGCCGAGTTGCAGGCCGAGGCGAATCGCATCGCCAATGCCCTGGTCAATGAGCTGGGCGTCGTGCCGGGCAACCGAGTGCTGCTGCGCGGTAGCAACACACCGCAGATGGCTGCTTGCTGGTTCGCCGTCATCAAGGTCGGTGCGATCGCGGTGGCGACCATGCCGCTGCTGCGTGCGGTGGAGCTGGGCAAGGTCATTGCGAAGGCCGAGGTCAGCCATGCGCTATGCGACGCGGCGCTGGCCACCGAGCTGGCGGCCGCCCAGCAGCAGAACCCGGTGTTGCGCGGTATCTGCTATTTCCGCAGCAGCGAGCCCGATGGCCTGGAGGCCCGCGCCGCGCGCCAGCCTGCCACGTTCACCAACATCGAAACCGCCAGCGATGACTGTGCGCTGATCGCCTTCACGTCCGGCACCACGGGTCAGCCAAAGGGCACCATGCACTTCCATCGCGACGTTCTCGCGATCTGCCGCTGCTGGCCGGTGCACTGCCTGCGGGCACAGGCCAGTGACGTCTTCATCGGCAGCCCGCCGCTGGCCTTCACCTTTGGTCTGGGCGGCCTGCTGCTCTTTCCGATGAGCGTGGGCGCGTCGACCGTGCTGCTCGAGAAGGCGGCGCCAGACCTGCTGTTGGCCGCGATTGCCGAGCACCACGCCACGGTCTGCTTCACGGCGCCGACGTCCTACCGCGCAATGGCGCCTTTGGTGGCCCAGCACGACATTTCCTCCGTGCGCAAATGCGTCAGCGCCGGCGAAGCCCTGCCGGCCGCGACGCGGGCGCTGTGGAAGCAGGCCACTGGCATCGAGCTCATCGACGGCATAGGCGCGACCGAGCTGCTGCACATCTTCATCTCGCACACCGAAGAGACGGCAAAGGGCGGCGCCACCGGCAAGCCCGTGCCCGGCTACCAGGCCTGCATCCTCGACGATGCCGGCCAGCCGCTGCGCGCGGGCCAGGTCGGCCATCTCGCCGTGAAAGGCCCGACCGGCTGCCGCTATCTCGCCGACGACCGCCAGCACCAGTATGTGCAGAACGGCTGGAACTTGACCGGCGACGCCTACCTTGTCGACGAAGACGGCTACTACGTCTACCAGGCCCGCACCGACGACATGATCATCTCGGGTGGCTACAACATCGCCGGCCCCGAGGTCGAGGCTGCGCTGCTCAGCCACCCGGCCGTGGCCGAATGCGCCGTCATCGGCGTACCCGACGAGGAGCGCGGCCAGCTCGTCAAGGCCTTCGTCGTGCTTCGCGAGGACCATGCGGGCGACGTGCAGGCCTTGCAGGCGCATGTGAAGGCCAGCATCGCGCCCTACAAATATCCACGCGCCATAGAGTTCAGGACCAGCCTGCCGCGCACCGAGACGGGCAAGCTGCAGCGCTTCAAGCTGAAAGAGTCCGGCACGTGACGGCATGGGCGTTCGAGCGCGAGCAAGAGGTGCGCTTCGGCCACTGCGACCCGGCCGGCATCGTCTTCTATCCGCGTTATTTCGAAATGCTCAACGAGCTGGTCGAGGACTGGTTCGCCCAGGCGCTGGGCCTGTCATTCGATGATCTGATAGGCCGGCGCGGAATCGGTCTGCCCACGGCCCGGCTGGACACGCGCTTCCTGCGTGTCAGCCGCCATGGCGACCGCCTCGTGCAGCGCCTGCACCTGGAGCGGTTGGGCCGCAGCTCGCTGACGCTGCGCACCGCCTTCATCGGCAAGGACGATGAAGTCGATGCCCCGCGCGTCGAGTACATGCAGGTGCTGGTCTGCACCTCGCTGAAGACTCACAGGCCCCAGGCCTTTCCCGACGACCTGCGGCGCGCGCTCGCGTCCGCACAGGACCCAACACCATGAACAGCAAGCAAATCCTCCAGCCCGCCGGCTGGGCCCAGCCGCGCGGCTATGCCAACGGCGTCGCGGCCAGCGGCCGCCAGGTCTTCGTCGCCGGCCAGATCGGTTGGAACGAGCGCTGCGAGTTCGACAGCGACGACCTCATCGACCAGCTGCGGCAGACGCTGGCCAACATCCGTGCAGTGCTGGCCGAGGCCGGCGCGACGCCTGAGCACATCGTGCGCATGACCTGGTACCTCGTCGACAAGCGAGAGTACCTGGCCCGTGGCCGCGAGGTGGGCCAGGCCTACCGCGACGTGCTTGGCCGCGACTACGGCATCGCGATGAGCGCCGTGCAAGTGGCAGCGCTGATGGAGGACCGGGCCAAGGTGGAGATCGAGGTCACGGCCGTCATACCGGGCTGACGGGGTGGGCGAGGGCCTTGCGGCACCTCGCCCACCGTCACGCGGCCAGCGCCACGCGTTCCGGCGCCTCGGCGTAGTGACTCAGCTGCATCGTGAACTGCGCTCGCCCCGAGCTGATCGCGCGCAGGTGGCCGATGTAGCCGAACATCTGCTCCAGCGGCACATGGGCAGTCACGACGACTGCGTTGCCGCGCGCGTCCTGGCCCTGCACATGACCGCGGCGGCGCAGCAGGTCACCGATCACGTCGCCCAGATAGTCCTGCGGCGTGATGACCTCGACAGCCATCACCGGCTCCAGCACCACCGGTGCTGCCTTCGCAACGGCATCGCGCAGCGCCGCCACGGCGGCCAGCTCGAAGGCCAGCGCCGACGAGTCGCGCACATGGTGGCTGCCGTCCACCAGGCTGGCCTCGAAGTCCACCAGCGGGTAGCCGGCGAACGGTCCGGCCAGCGCGGCGCGACGGATGCCTGCCTCGACCGCCGGGATGAACTCGCGCGGGATCGCGCCGCCTACCACCTGGCTCTCGAAGCGGACGCCGGACCCGCGCGGCAGCGGCGCCACGCGCAGCGTCAGCTCGGCGAACTGGCCGGGGCCACCGCTCTGCTTGCGATGCAGGTGGTGCACCTCGGCCGCCGCCGTGATGGTCTCGCGGTAGGCGACCTGCGGGCGGCCCATGGCCACGGCCACGCCGAAGCGTGCTCGCAACGTTTCCACCGCTACTTCCAGCTGCAGCTCGCCCATGCCGGACAGCAGCGTCTGGCCCGAGTCGGCGTCCTGGCGCAGGCGTAGCGAGGGGTCCTCGCGGACCAGCACGCCAAGGCCCTTGGCCAGGGCCGCGGCGTCGGTCTGCGTGCGCGGCTCGATGGCGACGTCGATGACGGCCTCCGGAACGGTGATGCTTTCCAGCACGGGCGCGCCCTTCCGGTCGGCCAGCGTGTGGCCAGTCAGCACCTCCTTCAGGCCGACGATGCCGGCAATGTCGCCCGCAACAAGCTCGTCGCGCTCGACCCGGCGGTCCGCGTGGATCTCGTACAGGCGTGACACGCGTTCGGCCTTGCCGGTGCTGGCGTTGCAGACCACGTCGCCGCGCTTGAGCCGGCCGCTGTAGACGCGCACGAACACCATCGCGCCATGGTCGTCGGCGTTGAGCTTGAAGGCCAGCGCCGACAACGGGCCGTCGGTAGGCAGCGAACCGGGCGCCTCGCCGGGGGCGGGCAGGTAGGCGACGACGGCATCCAGCAGCGGTTCCACGCCGCGGTTGCGGAAGGCCGAGCCGGCCAGCACGGGCACGAAGGCGCCCGCGATGGTGCCGCGGCGCAGCGCCGCGCGCAGCGCGTCCAACGGCAGCTCGGTGCCGCTCAGCCAGGCGTTCAGCAGCGCGTCGTCCTGCTCGGCGGCGGCCTCGTCGATGCGTGCGCGCGCGGCCTGGGCGGCGCTCAGCAGCTCTGGAGGGATTGCCTCGACGCGCGGCGGCGTAGAGGCGTCGTCGTGATCCCAGACCAGTGCTTGCATAGCCAGCAGGTCGACGACGCCACGGAAGCTGCCTTCTGCGCCGAGGGGCAACTGCAGCGGGAGCGCGCGCGTGCCCAGCCGCTCCTGTATGGCCGCGACGACTTTCTGGAAGTCAGCGCCGACGCGGTCCAGCTTGTTGATGAAGGCAATGCGCGGCACGCGGTACTCGTCTGCGAGACGCCAGTTGGTCTCGGTCTGGGGCTCGACGCCGGCCACGCCGTCGAAGACGACGATGGCGCCGTCCAGCACGCGCAGCGAGCGGCGCACCTCGAGGTTGAAGTCGATGTGGCCGGGCGTGTCGATCAGGTTGATCTGCGTGCCCTGCCAGTGCACGGTCGTGGCGGCGCTGTGGATGGTGATGCCGCGCTGGCGCTCCTGGGGGTCGAAGTCCATCGTCGTGTTGCCGTCATTGACGTCGCCGATGCGATGGTTCTCACCCGTGTAGAACAGGATGCGTTCGGAGGTTGTGGTCTTGCCGGCGTCGACGTGGGCTATGACGCCGATGTTGCGCAGATTGCGGGAGTTGTTCGAGTTCATGGCGGTTCCTGGTGCGGTGGCGGTTGCGAGCCCCGGGCAGGTCGCCGTGGGGCTAGCGCGTAAGCAGGACGCCGAAGCGCGCACGCGACAGGCAGGGCCGAGCCGCGCTCCGGCGCTCGGGAATCGTGGCGATCAGCTTGTCGAAGGTGCGCGTGCGCATGGTGGGACTCAGGTCGAAAAAACAAAACCCCGGGAGGGACGGGCCTGCCGGGGTGGGTGGGACCGGAAGGCTTGGCACCTTCCGAACACGGGCTAAGGTGCGCTCAGGTGTCGAGGCGGGCTTGGGGCGTGGGGGCGAGCTTCATGATGCGTGAATTGTCCTCAGGCCGGAAATCTGGGGTGCGGTGTGGGGATTTCAAGCCCGGGGGCCCGGTCAGGAAAGCGGCCGCTCTCGCGGCCTCGCCAAGTAGCGAACAAGGACGGCGCAACAACGCGCGAGCGCCGCCGAACCAGATGTTGTGCGTGGGGTAGGGCTCAGGACGGCTGGGGTGTCGATACGGTGGCGATGGCGCGCGCGGCGCAGTGTCGGTTGATGAAATCAGCATGGAGGGGCATGACCTGCACGCATCTACCCACCACCTGGCGCACGTTCTCCAGATAGGCAAGCACCTCGGCCTCCTCCGGCAGGTCGGCGAAGGGATGGTGGCCGCGCGGCATCAGGCCCTGGCCGATCAGGACCTGCAGCCAGCTCGACTCGGCGAACAACTCGTCGCTGCGGCGGTAGACCCGGCCGTTGGAGGCGAACAGCGCCATCTTGCGCGCCAGGCGCCCCGGCACCTCCATCTGGCGGCAGTGGTTCCAGAATGGCGAGTCGTCGCGCCGCGTGAGCTTGTAGTGCAGCACAAGGAAGTCGCGCACGTTGTCGAACTCCTCGCACGTCAGGACGTTGTACTCGTCGATGTCGGTGGCGTCGAAGCCGGCACTTGGGAAGAACTCAAGGATGCGCGCGATGGCCATGTGGACGAGGTGGATGCTGGTTGACTCCAGCGGCTCAAGGAAGCCGCTGGATAGCCCCACGGCCACGCAGTTGCCTATCCAGAAACGGCTCGCGCGGCCGGTGCGGAAGCTCAGGTGGCGCGGTGCTGCGGTGGGCTGGCCGTCCAGCCCGGCCAGCAGGATCGCCTCGGCCTGCTGGGCATCCATGAAGCGGCTGCTGTAGACATGGCCGTTGCCGGTGCGGTGCTGCAGCGGGATGCGCCACTGCCAGCCGGCCGTATGGGCGGTGGAGCGCGTCATCGGCAGCAGCGGGTCCGCGCGTTCGCAAGGCACGGCGATGGCGCGGTCGCAGGGCAGCCAGTGCGACCAGTCCTCGTAGCCGGCCTTCAGTGTCTGCCCGATCAGCAATGCGCGCATACCCGTGCAGTCGATGAAGAAGTCGCCCGTGATGCGCTCGCCGTTCTCCATGCGCAGGGCGGCGATGTGGCCGTTCTCGTGCTGCTCCACGAAGGCCACTTTGCCCTCAGTGCGGCGCACGCCGCGCTGCTCGGCGTAGTGGCGCAGGAAACGCGCATAGAGGCTGGCGTCGAAGTGGTAGGCGTGGGCGATCTCGGCCAGCGGCGAGCCGGACATGTCGGTCCGCGCGCGCATGAAGCGGGCCTCGCGCGGCGCTGCGGTGTTGATGGCGTACTCGCCCAGCGGCCGGGTCTTGCCCTGTTGCGCCATGCGCAGCCAGAACTGGTGGAAGGGCACGGTGTCCTCGGGCTGGCCGATGCGGCCGAAGCCGTGGACGTAGCGCTCGCCGACCGCACCCCAGTTGACGAACTCGATCCCCATCTTGAACGAACCTTGGGTGGCTCGGAGGAACTCATCCTCGTCGACGCCCAGTGCGCGGTTGAACTCGGTCAGGTTGGGGATGGAAGCCTCTCCCACACCAATGATGCCGATCTCGTCGGACTCCAACAGCCGGATCTGCACGCTGCCATCCAGCGCCTTGGCGAAGGCGGCAGCGCTCATCCAGCCGGCGGTGCCGCCGCCCACGACGACGACGCTGCGCACGGCGTTCACTGCGTTCATCTGCGCACTAGAACTTGTAGCTCAGGCCTACCGTGGTGGTGCGGCCGAAGTAGCGGATGTAGTTGGGCATCAGCGCCGTTTTGTCAGGGGCCTCGCCGCCCAGCGACTTGTAGTTCATCGTCGGCTTGTCGTAGACGTTGCCCACCTGCAGTGTCAGCCCCAGGCCCTTCATGGGGCCGTCCTCGAACGCGTAGCCGATCTGCATGTCGGCGACCTTGTCGGCGGCCTGCTGCAGCGTGGTGTTGTTGAGGAAGATGTCGCGCGTGGTGGCCGTGAACGGCGAGCGGTAGCGCTGGCTGAAGCGGGCTGAGAAACCGTCGCGCTCGTAGTACGCGGTCACGCTGTTGGAGCGGCCCGAGAGGCCGTTGAGGGGCACGTCGCGCGCGACGCTGACGGTCGGGTCTGGGCCTTGGTCCTTGATCGAGCTGCGCAGCTTGGAAGCGCTGACGATGACACCAAAGCCGTCGAGCGCCTTGGCAAGCAGGCCGCCCTCCAGCGCCGCAGCGAACTCTATGCCCTCCACCTTGCCGCCGTTGCCGTTGCGCGGCTGGATCATGGGCGCGATGGGCTTGGGCGTGACGCCCGGGGGCGCCACCTGCGGGAAGCCGGAGGCGTCCACGGCGGTCAGCTGGTTGTAGATGTAGCTGAGCAGGTTCTTGCGGAAGGCCGCCAGCGAGACATAGCTGCGCTTGCCGAAGTAGCGCTCTACCGACAAGTCCAGGCCAGCTGCGCGCCAGGGCTTGAGCTGAGGGTTGCCGGCATAGGCCGTGGTCCATTCGCCAGCATGCGGCGTGCCGGCCGCGTCCCCGTTTACGGCCGGCGTGCTGGTGCCGGCACGCATGTCCACGATGTTGGGGCGCACGATGGACGTTGCCAGCCCCAGGCGCGCGATCCAGTTGTTGCGGAAGTCGGCCACCAGATTGATGCTGGGCAGCACGTCGGTGTAGCTAGTGCCACCAGTGCGCTTGAACAGTAGGCGCCTATCCGGCATCTCGTCGTTGCCGCGGTACTCCCAGCCCTCTGAGTTCTGGCTGGCGTGAACGACCTGCAGGCCCAGGTTGCCGCGCAGGGATGCCCCCCAGACCTCGCTGTCGATGTCCAGCTTGGCGAAGGCGGTGCCGACCTTTTCGTGTACGTTGGAGTTGTTGGCCACCCACTTGCTGAACTGCCCCTCCTCCAGCGTGACGGCACCACTGGCCACCAACGTGGGCACGTCTACGCGCAACAGCTGCGGGATGCCGGCCCAGCTCATGTCGAAGGGTTGCTGCACCACTCCGGCGGGGATGGCACGGATGTACTCGCCGTTTGCATCCTTCTTCATCAGCAGTCGGTCTTCGTTCTTGGCCACGTCCTTGCCCCGCTGGGTGTAGTTCAGGCCCAGTGTGAGGTGGCTGAAGAAGCCATCCAGAGAGCGCTCCAGCGAGACTCGGGCGGACTTGATCTCGTCGCGGATCTCGGGGTGGCGGATGGCGCCCAGCCAGGCTTTGTTGGGCACCCAGTCCATGCCGGCCACGTCGCCGAAGGCCAGCTTGGCGGGGTTGGACAGCAGGTCGGCCTGCACCGGCGTGAAGGTCTGCGGGTCGCCGTTGGTCGGCACGTTCCAACGGTAGGCGCCGTAGGTCCAGGCCTTGTTGGCGTAGTCGTAGCTGCCGCCGTAAGCCTCCGCATAGCGCTCGGTGCGCTTGTCTCGCGAGTAACTCAGGTCGGTCACCGCCTTCCAGTTGTCGTTGAGCTTGAGACCGGTGTTCCAGCCCAGCGCGACGATGTCGTCGGTGCGCCGCGTGTCCATGCTGCCGATGTTGGCGACCAACTGCGAGATCGTGGCGCCCGTGGCGAAGGTGTTGTTGCCGATCTGCTGGGTGGTGATGTTGCTCATCGCGGGGGTGATTCCGGCCGACCAATTGCCGAACAGGCTCTGCTGCCACTTCCCCGCCACCTCGTGGGTCTTGAACTTAGAGTAGTAGAGGTCGACCTGCGAGTGCAGGTCGTCGCTGGGCTTGTACTCGACGACGGCCATCAGGCCGTCGCGCAGGTTCTTCTTGGTGGCGCCCTGAGCGGTCCAGTACATGGGCAACAAGGCTTGGCCGCCGCCCACCTTGGACGGCGCATTGCCGGTCAGTGGCAGGCCGTAGGGCGTGTAGTCCCCGTACTCCACCAGTTCGGTCTGCTTGGTCTGCGAGGGCGAGTCCAGCCGTGCGAAGCCCACCGCCACGCCCAGCGTGCGATTGGCGAACTGGTCCACATACGAGGCCGAGAAGCGCATGCCGGTGGCGCCGGTGACGCCCGGCACCATGGTGCCGTTGGAGTTGCGCTCGCCGCGCAGGCTCACCACCACCTGGCGGCCGCTCAGGTTCAACGGACGCAGGGTCTGGATGTTGACCGTGCCCGAAAGGCCCTGGCCGACCAGCGCGGCGTCGGGCGTCTTGTAGACGGTGGCGGCGTTGACCAGCTCGGCGGGGAATTGGTCATACTCGACGGCTCGGCTGTCGTTGGAGCTGACGATCTCGCGGCCGTTCAGCAACACGCCGGAGAACTCGGGCGAGAGGCCGCGGATCGAGATTACGTTGACGCGGCCGTCGGGGCCGCGCTGGCCGGTCAGGCCAGGCAGGCGGGCTAGCGACTCGGCGATGCTGACGTCGGGCAGCTTGCCGATGTCCTCGGCCGATATGGCTTCGACGATGGAGTCCGAGTTGCGCTTGGTCGCCACCGAGGTCTCGAGGCTGAAGCGAATGCCCGTCACCACCACGGTGTCGAGCTGCGCCTTCTCCTTGCTGGCGGCGGTCGTGGCCTGGGCTTGCGCCGCGGCGCCGGTGAACAGCAGGCCACTGGCGGCGGCCAGGGTTGTGAGGCGAAGGGCAGGGCGTGGCTGTCTCATTCACTTGTCTCCAGTTGTGGTCTTGTCGTGTGGCGTTCGGCGCTGATTTGAAAGCGCTTTCAAATATGAATTTCTGGCAGCGCTTTCAATCTAGGCAACACACTTGGTCCGCGCTTGGCCGGTGATGCAGGCCTGGCGATGACTGCCGCTCCCGTCGCTGTGTCCCGGGATCGCGCACCATGGAAAGCGCGTGCAGAAATGAAGGGTTCAGGTCCAGGCTCAGAAGCGGTAATCAGACAAAACGACTGAAAGCGCTTTCAGTGCATGATGCGTCGCCCTTCTAGGGGTGGCCACATGGTTTACCCGGGCCGAGCAACAGTCGCCGGCCGGGCGTGTTGGCCGGCTGCCTACAGCACGTGGTATCGGTCTTGTCGAAGAGGGGAAGGGCTCAGCGGTGCATGCGCCGCGTGCTCTCGCGCACGACCAGCTCCGGCCCAGGCAACTGAGCCCGGGGCTGGCCGCCGTGCAGCATTTCCAGCATGGCCGTCGCGGCCTCGACGCCGATCTCATACACCGACTGGCGCACGGTGGTCAGTGGCGGCATTGAATAACGCGCCATGATGAGGTCGTCAAAGCCGACCAGCGAGACGTCGTCCGGCACGCGCAGGTTGCGCCGGTGCAGGCCCAGGCGGGCGCCTATGGCCATCTGGTCGTTGGACGCGAACAGTGCCGTGAAGTGGGCGTCGCGCTCCAGCAGCCGCGTCACCGACAGCATGCCGCCGGCCTCGGTGTAGTCGCTCTGCACGATGAGGTTGGTATCGACAGCGATGCCGGCCGCGGCCAGTGCGTCGAAATAGCCGTTCTGGCGCTCGACGGCATCCTCATGCAGCAGGTCGCCGGCGACGAAGGCGATGCGGCGGTGGCCCTGGTCGATCAGATGCTGGGTGGCCAGGCGCGCGCCCTCCCGGTTGTCGAAGCTGAAGCTGAACAGCTGTGGCCCGGCCAGATGGCGGCCGACGACGACGACGGGGAGGCTGTCGGCGACCTTGGCCAGCTCGGCGTCGGAGACGCGGCCGGCCAGCACGATGACGCCGTCGACGCGGCGCGACAGCAGCGTCTCTATGGCCTTGCGCTCGTCGTCCTCATGCCAGTTGCCGGACACGAACAGCGGCACATAGCCGGCGCGCTCTAGTTCGCGCTCTATGCCCAGCAGTGCCTCGCCATAGAAGGGGCTGGAGATGATCTGCGTGACGACGCCCACGCTCAGCGTGCGCCCGCCCGCCAGGCCGCGGGCGACCGGGTTGGGCCGGAAGCCGAGCGACTGGATGGCGGCCTGCACGGCGTCCTTCTTGGCCTGGCTGACGGCGGCGGTGCCGTTCAGGATGCGAGACACCGTGCTGGGCGACACGCCGGCCTGCTCGGCCACCTGCTCCAGCGTGACGGCGCTGTCCGGACGATTTGAAGGCGCTTTCTTGGCGAGGGGCGGCTTGGCGTTCATCGGCGAAGGGCGGACATGACCGCGAGTGTAGGCGCCGACCACCGCCCATGCGCTCGGCACCGTGGGCCGCGTTCCTAGGGTTTGTGCTGCTGGGGCAGCACCCGGCTTGGCCCACAATTGTGAAATCGCTTTCAAAGACATGCCAGCCCATCCAGCCGTCACTCGTCGCCGCCTGCTCGCCGCCGCACTCGCTGGCGCTGCCAGCCTGGGCGAGGCTGGGGAGATCCCGCCGCTGACGGTGGGTGTCCCCCCGCTGTTGGACGTCATCGCCAAAGATCTGCTCGAGGACTGGCGCCAGCGCCTCCCGGCATCCGCGCCCAGGCCATCAACTGCCAGTACGACGACCACCACACCGCCATGACGACGGCGCTGCTCACCTCGGGTCAACTGCCCGACGGCGTCGCGCTGGAGGCCAGCTATCTGGGACGCCTCTTGCTCGGCGCCGGGCTGGAGGGGCCGTCCGCGCCGGCCGTCGGCGCGGAGCGCTTCAGAGACGCCTTCGCGCCCTTCGCCATCAACACGGCGCGCAACCGCCAGGGGCCCATCGTCGTGCTGCTCGGCGACGTCGGCTCCGGCTCGCCGTTCTGCCGCGCCGACCTCCTCGCGCAGGCCGGCCCGACGCGCTCCAGGGAGGACTATGTCGCGGCCGGCACCCGGCTCAAAGCGTGAACGGGCGCCTACCTGATCGGCGACGTGCTCCCGCTCAAGGACATCATCGTGCCTGCCGGCACGCCGTCCGGCGAGGGCCAGTTCTTCGACGACCGGGGGCGGGCGCGGCCAGCGCCTTCGGCATTTTCCTGATGCGACAGTTCGCAGTGCCCACTGCGCCGCGCGAGCTGCTCGGTGCCGCGTGCATCGACGGCGCCACTGAGCTCGCCGGCCACTGGCGCATCGCGCTGCCGTTGACGAGGCTGGCTCTGGGCGTGCAGGGTCCGATCACCTTCATCGGCTCGTGGAACAACGCCATGAATCCGCTCATCGTCATGCGAAGCGCCGAGAACTACACGCTGTCGCTGGCGCCGCGCAGTCTCCTCAGCTCCACCAGCACCGAGTGGGACGCGCTGATGGCCGAGTCGGTCATCTCGACGCTGCCCCTGCTGCTCCTCTTCGTCGTCTCGTCGCGCCAGATGGTCGCGGGCCCGACCGCCGATACCGTCAAGTAGTACCCATGCCTCAAGCCCCATTGCACTGCCAGTTCCCGCCCCACTTCGTCTGGGGCGTTGCCACCAGCAGCTTCCAGATCGAAGGCGCCGCTCATGCGGACGGCAAGGGCGAATCCGTCTGGGACCGCTTCTGCAAGCAGCCCGGTGCAATCGCCGATGCCAGCAACGGCGACATCGCCTGCGACCACTACAACCGCCTGGAGGAGGACCTGGACCTCATCGCGTCGCTGGGCGTCAACTGCTACCGCTTCTCCGTCGCCTGGCCGCGCGTCCAGCCGCTCGGACAGGGCAACTGGAATCCCAAGGGCCTGGACTTCTACGAGCGCCTCGTCGACGGCCTCAAGGCGCGTGGCATCCAGGCCTTCGCGACGCTCAATCATTGGGACCTGCCGCAGGGCTTGCAGGAGCGCGGCGGCTGGAACGAGCGCAACACGGTGCACCGCTTTGTCGACTACGCGCGCCATGTGCAGGCGCGTCTGGGCGACCGGCTGGACGGCCTCACGACGCACAACGAGCCCTGGGTCGTCGCCGTGCTGGGCCATGAACAGGGCAGCTTCGCGCCGGGCATCAAGAGCCGCGGCATCGCGGCCCAGGTCAGCCACCACCTGCTGCTCAGCCATGGCCTGGCGCTGCAGGCCCTGCGGGCCGACGGCGCGCGGAGCCCGCTGGGCATCGTGCTCAACCTGTCGTCCTGCGTGCCGGCCACGGCGATGCCGGCGGACATCGCCGCCGCCCGCATGGCCGACGCGCGTGGCCGGCGCTGGTATGCCGACCCGCTGTTCAAGGGCTGCTATCCCGACGAGGTGCTGGCGGAGCTGGGCGCGGACGCTCCCATCGTGCAGCCCGGCGATATGGCCGCCATCGAGCAGCCCATGGACTACCTCGGCGTCAACTACTACGCCCGCACCGTGGTCGCCGCCAGCGGCGCGGACTGGGATGCCCGGCAACGCGGCCTGCCCGTCACTGACATGGGCTGGGAGATCTATCCGC
This sequence comes from Roseateles sp., assembly GCF_019237615.1. GTDB lineage: Bacteria > Pseudomonadota > Gammaproteobacteria > Burkholderiales > Burkholderiaceae_C > Pelomonas. The sequence goes on from NZ_JAFAGT010000039.1 coordinate 42,654, forward strand.
AAGGTCTGGCCGACCTGCTGTGCCTGTTGCACCGGGACTACCCCGGCCTGCCGCCCGTCTACGTGACCGAGAACGGCGGTGCGTTCAAGGACCAGGCTGTCGTCAACGGCCGCGTGCAGGACGACGACCGCATCGCCTACCTGCGCGAGCACATCGCTGCCGTGGCAAGCGCCCTGCAGCAGGGCGTTCCCATGGCCGGCTACATGGTCTGGAGCCTGATGGACAACTTCGAATGGGCCAGCGGCTACCAGAAGCGCTTCGGCATCGTGCACGTGGACTACCGGACGCTGGCCCGCACGCCCAAGGCCAGCGCCGACTGGTACCGCGACTTCCTCAAGGCCTGGCGAGGCTGAGCCATCGACAACTGCGACAACACAGGAGACATGCATGCACAAAGCTACCCCGCCTCCCCAACCCTGGCGCGGCTTGCTGCCCGTTCTCGCCGCGCTGCTGACTGCCTGCGGCGGCTCCGTCACGGCCGCCACGGCGCCTGCGACCTCGAACCGCTGGACCCTGGTCTGGAGCGACGAGTTCGACGGCGCAGCCGGCAGCGTGCCCAACCCCGCACACTGGAACCACGACCTCGGCAACGCCGAGAGCAGCGGCTGGGGCAACCATGAGTTCCAGTACTACACCGCAAATGCACGCAACGCCCAGCTGGACGGCGCCGGCATGCTGGTCATCACCGCCGAGAAGACCAGCAATCCCGGCCCCTGCTGGAACAGCAAGCCCTGCGAGTTCACCTCCGCCCGCATTCATACCCAAGGCAAGGTGGGCTTCACCCACGGCAAGGTCGAGGCGCGAATGAAGCTGCCGGCCGGCCAGGGTATCTGGCCCGCGTTCTGGGCCCTGGGCACCGACCTCGCGACGGCCGGCTGGCCCAGGTCCGGCGAGATCGACATCATGGAGTTCGTCGGCAAGACGCCCAACACGACCTACGGCACGCTGCACGGCCCCGGCTATTCCGGCGCACAGGGCATCGCCAAGCCGCGCGAGTTCGGCGCCCCTGTGGCCAGCGACTTCCACACCTACACCATCATCAAGCGGCCCAACGAGATCGTCTGGCAGGTCGACGGTGTCGAGTTTCACCGCCTGACGCCCGCGCAGTTGCCGGCCGGCGGCACCTGGGTCTTCGAGAAACCGTTCTTCGTCATTCTCAACCTCGCCATCGGCGGTGACTGGCCCGGCGCGCCGGATGCGACGACGCCACTGCCGGCGCGCATGCTCGTGGATTGGGTGCGCATCTACAAGGAAGAGTGAGCACCGGGTCGCCGCGCGCGGCTTTCCCGGAGATCGGTGATGAACCGAAAAAAAGCCCACCCCTTGCAGGGCGGGCCAAGAGGGCGCGGCGGGATCTCCGCGCACCTGGGAGGAAAGCTGGCGGCCATACCGCGCGCTGGCGGGCGGCACGGCCTTCGATCGGTGTCGGACAAGCGATTGGGCTTGCCCTCGATCCGATCTCAGAAGCTGTGGCGGATGCCGGCCACGACCTCGGTGAGGTTGCGATCGTTTGCGTCGATCAGGCCCACCGGGATGGTTCCGGCCGCGCGGCTGACATAGCCCACGCCGTCGTTCTTGAAGCGCGTCACCGAGCTGTACAGCGCGGTGCGCTTGGACAGGTCGTATTGGTAGCCCACGCCGAAGGCCTGCGTCTTGCCGTCGGCCAGCGCGCCGGCGTTCTTGCTCTCCACGTACTGGCCCTTGAAAAGGTGCTGGCCCATCCGGTAGCTGGCACCCAGCCAGTAGCCCTTGCCGTCACGGTCGGCCATGCTGCGGTCGTTGACCTGCATCGCGCCGGCGTTGAAGCGGGCGTTGCCCCAGTCGTAAGCCGCCGCGGCCGACACTGTGCGCACATTGCGGCCCAGCGCGTCGGCCTTGTCGTCCACGAGCGAGACCATCGCGTCGAAGTCATGGCCGGTGTAGCGGCCGTACAGGTCGGCAACGCGGTTGCCCCTGGTGTTGCCCGTCACCTCGCCCAGGCCCCACAGCGCGCCGGCGCTGAAGCCGCCGTAGTTGATGCTCTCCAGCTTCACCGAGTTGTTGACCCGTGCCGGGCCGCCGTTGCCGGTGGCGGAGTTGTCGCTGCCGCGTACCGGCTCATAGCCACCGAAGCCGCCGATCACGGCGGTGCTGGCGCCGGTGCCGACGTTGGAGAACTGGCTGAACTCGTTGGTCAGCGTGTAGATGCTGCCGTACTGACGGCCCAGCGAGACCTTGCCGTAGGGAGTGCCCAGTCCGACGAAGGCCTGGCGGCCCCAGAAGCTGTTCTGGCCATAGCTGCCGTCGTCGACGTTGATGCCCGACTCCAGCGTGAAGAAAGCGCTCAGCCCCCCGCCCAGGTCTTCGCTGCCGCGCAGGCCGAAGCGCGAGCCAGACAGGCCGCCGGACTGCACGCGGGTCTGGCGTGCCGCGCCGTCAAGCACCTGCACGTTGGCGTCAAGCGTGCCATAAAGCGTCACCTGCGGGCCCGGCGACGACTGGGCGAACGCGGCGGAGCCGGCGGCCAGGGCCAGCGTGGAGAGGGCAAGGGTCTTGTAGTTCATGGTCTGGTCTTTCGATGGCTGTCGGGTCACCGATGGGCGACCCCTGATGTGCCGGCGACCGCTGGGCGCCTCGCACAACCAGGCACATCGGGCCCCGGGTCGCGCTCAAAAGACCGGGATGCTGGAATGGACTGTTGCGGATTCGGCCGCAATCGCCGCCCGCGCGGGCGCAAGAATGTGCGCAAGCGCGCATCGCGCGCAGGGGATACGGCCCCGCCCCGGGAGGCCGTCGTCCTATTACGCCTGTGACGTCGAACCACAGCGTCTTGACTGCATCGAAGCCCAGGCCGACCTTCGCGCCGTCCGTCACCGCCGGCGCCCCGGCGGCACGGCCGCGAGGGTGGTGCGGGCGCGGGTCATCCAGACAACATGCTGGTTGCCTAGCGGCTCGACGAACTGGATGCTGAGGTCCTGGGCGTGGGCATGGGTCAAGGGGGCGCCTGGTGTTGTCGGTGTCCTGCAAGATCTGGGTGAGCGTCTGCTGCGCGGCCTGCGCGGGAATGTCGCGGTTCAAATGGTTGCTAACAGCTCTTTAGAGCGCATCAAGCTGCTCCGGCGTGACCAGCATTTCAGTGCGTCCCACCGGCCGGTCGGCGTCGCGCAGGGCGGCGGCGGCGTGCCGGGTGCAGGGGGCCAGCGCGCGGTCATCGAGATCGGTGCGCACGGGCACCGAGCCCTTGCGGGCGCTGAAGGCGAGCTGGGTGGTAGCCGCCGTCGCGACGCGTGCGAGCAGGCGCTGGGCGGGTAGGGCATTGCCGTCCCGGTCCTTGGGAAAACCAGCACGTCACTGCCCGCCCGCAGCGCGGTAGGCCTCGGCCAGCGCCTGCATGGCCGCCGCAAGGACGCGGGCGCGGCGCATGCGGCATCATTACGGATGATTAATGATATTAATATCTTGTTAACAGCGAGGGCAGGAGTCGCCGCACCGCGGCCCGTTGTCCCAGGGCGAACAGGCCCTACAGTGTGGTTCTCATGAACCTGCTGCTCGCCGAAGACGACGCCCTGCTGGCCGATGCGCTGCAGCAGCAGTTGCTTAACGCCTCGTTCAAGGTCGAATGGGCCGAGAACGGTGCCGTGGCCGAGTACCTGCTGCGCAGGCAGGACTTCGACGTCGCCATCCTGGACCTGGGCCTGCCGCTGGTGGATGGCCTGACCGTGCTGAAGCGCGTGCGCGAGGCCGGCCGCTCGCTGCCCATCCTTGTGTTGACGGCGCTGGACGCGCTGGAGCACCGCGTGGCCGGCCTGCGAGCCGGCGCCGACGACTATCTGACCAAGCCCTTCGACTTCCCCGAGCTGGAAGCGCGGCTGCACGCGCTGATGCGCCGCGGCCGCCCAGCTACGCAGACCCAGCAACTGCGCCGCCTCACGCTGGACCGCGCCGCCCGCCGCGCCAGCGTCGGCGGCGAACCGCTGGAGCTGAGCCCTCGCGAGTGGACGCTGCTCGACCTGCTGCTGCGCGAGCGCGACCGGGTCGTCAGCAAGCTGCAGATCGTCGAGGCCTGGGGCGGCGAGGACGGCGCCGGAGGCGGTTCCATCGAGGTCTACATCCACCGCCTGCGCCGCAAGCTCGAAGGCTCGGGCCTCGCCGTGCGCACGGTGCGCGGCCTGGGCTATCTGCTCGAAGCCATGGGATCGTGAGCATGCCGGCCGGCCGCTCGCTGCACCGGCAACTGCTGTTGTGGCTGCTGCTGCCGCAGATCGTGCTCTGGGTCGTCGCGGCCTTCGGCGCCTACCGCCTCGCCAGCCGCCATGCCGACGAGCTGGCGGACGCCAGCCTGCTGCAGGCTGCGCGCGCGCTGGCGCGCCAGATCAAGCCCACGGCCAGCGGCCTGTTCGTGGACCTGCCGCGCTCGGCCCAGGACATCCTGGCCGCCGACCCCGAGGACCGCGTCACGTACATGGTCAGCTCGCCGCCGGGCCAACTGCTGCTGGGCGACGCGCGCTTGCCGCCGCCACCCGGCACGCCGAGGCTGAACGAGCCGGTGTTCTTCGACGCCACCCTGCCTGAGGCGATGCGCGTCGTGTCGCTGGATCTGCACCTCGGCGCCGCCGGCGCGGCGGATTCGACGCTGCGCGTTCAGGTAGCTCGCTCCAGCGCGCCACGCGAGCTGCTGGCACGGCGGATGCTGTTGGACACGGCCTTGCCGCTGTCGCTGTTGATTGCGCTGATGAGCATGGTCGTCTGGACCGGTATCCGCCGCGGGCTGAGGCCGCTGGCCGAGCTGCAGCAGCAGGTGGAGGGCCGCCGCGCCGACGCGCTGGACCCGGTGCAGTTGCGTGCCGCGCCGCCCGAGGTCGGCGCGCTGGCCGGGGCTGTCAACGAACTTCTGGGCCAGGTGCAGCAGAACCTCGCCACGCAGCGCCGCTTCATCAGCGATGCAGCCCATCAGCTGCGCACGCCGCTGGCGGGGCTGAAGGGCCAGACGGAACTGGCGCTGGCCGCAACCACCGATCCGGCCCTGCGCCAGCGCCTGCAGCGCGTGCACGAGAGTGCCCAGCGCGGTGCCCGCCTGGTGTCGCAGCTGCTGGTGCTGGCCCGCGCCGAGCCTGAGGCCGTCGCGGCCCAGGGCTGGGCCAGCGTGGATTGCGCCCGCCTCGTGCACGAGGTGACGGCCGACTGGGTGCCACGTGCGCTGGCGGCGGGCTGCGACCTGGGCGTGGACGTCGCCGACGGGAATGCGAGCGTGCAGGGCGCCGAGTTGCTGCTGTGCGAGGCCCTGGTCAACCTCATTGACAACGCGCTGCGCTACGCCGGCGAGGGCGCGACCATCACCGTGAGGCTGCGCCGTTCGGGCGACGACCTGTGGCTGGACGTCGAGGACGACGGCCCTGGTCTCGCGCCCGAATTGCGCGAGCGCGCCTTCGAGCGCTTCGTGCGCGGCGCGACGACGGGGGACGGCTGCGGCCTGGGCCTGGCCATCGTTCGCGAGATCGCCGAGCGGCATGGCGGTAGCGCCCAGCTGCTGTCAGCCGAGCCGCATGGCTGTATCGCGCGGCTGACGCTGCCGCTTCAGGCGTAGGCGTCGACGCCGTCGACGAGGCGCTGGCACAGCAGCGCGTCGCCCAGTCGTTCCAGCCACCAGGCCAGCGCGCGGCCGTCGCCGGCGCGCCAGCCGAGGTAGAGCCTGTTGGGCTCGCGTGGCACGGCCACCGGCATGGCGACGAGCTCGCCGCGCCGCAGCAATGAGGCGACTCGCGCCTCGGGCAGCCAGCCCACGCCCAGGCCCGCGCGCTGGGCGGCGATCTTGGCCGCCATGCTGGGCACGGCCAGCGTGGTCTGGCCGGCGCCGTGTCCGTAGGCGCGGCCATCGCCACGGCGCGACGTGTCGGCCACGACGACGGCGCGCTGCGCCCCCATCTGCTCGGCGCTCAGCGGCGCCTTGGCCTTGGCCAACGGGTGGCGCGGCGCGACGGCATAGACCCAGCGCATCTCGCCCAGTTCGCGCCATTGCAGGCCGACCAGGGCGGGCGGCTCGTTGGTCGCGCCGATGACGAGGTCGGCGCGGCCCTCGGCCAGTGCCTCCCAGGTGCCGCCCAGCACCTCGTGCGTGAGGCGCAGGCTGACACCCGATTCCAGCGCATCGAAGTCGCGGATCAGCGGCAGCATCGACTCGAACTCGATGATCTCGTCGCTGACGATGTGCAGCCTGTCTTCCCAGCCCCGGGCCACCTGCGTGACGCGACGTGTCAGGCGCTGCATGTCGTCGCGCAGGCGCGTGGCCTCTCGCACCAGCAGCGTGCCGGCGGCGGTGAGCTGAAGCCGGTAGCGGCGTCGGTCGAACAGCAGCGCGTCGAAGCGCCCCTCGATCTGGCGCAGCGTGTACGACACCGTGGACGGCGCCTTGCCCAGCCGGGCCGCTGCGCGCGACAGGCTGCCGCTGTCGCGGATGGCCTCCATCAGCTGGATTTCGTCGTCGCTGAGCATGATGTTCGAAAGCCTTGCACGAGTCGGCCAACGCGGCCGGACGTCAAACGGGACACCGGAGCCGAGTATCGAGTCCACGGCAAGCAAGCCGCGCAACCCGAACGAAAGGAATCCACCATGTCCTCCCGCTTCACGAACAAGACCGTCCTCGTCACCGGCGGCACCTCCGGCATTGGCTTGGCAGCAGCCCGCGCCTTCAGGGCCGAGGGCGCCCATGTCATCGTGACGGCCCGCCCGGGCAAGACCCACGACACGGACTTCGAGCTGCTGCCGCTGGACGCCGCCGACCTGACCGGCGCCCGCGCCCTGGGCGCCCGGCTCGCCGACGCCGGGCGCAAGCTCGACGCCGTCTTCGTCAATGCCGGCATCGCCGAGTTCGCCTCGCTGGCCGACGCCAGCGAAGACCTTTGGGACCGTACGTTCGCCACCAATGCCAAGGGGGCCTTCTTCCTGATCCAGGCGCTGCGCCCGGTGCTGGCACCGGGCGCGTCCATCGTGCTGAACGGCTCCATCAACGCCCACATCGGCATGCCCAACTCGGCCATCTACGCTGCCAGCAAGGCCGCGCTGATCTCGCTGGCCAAGACGCTGTCGGCCGAGCTGCTGCCCCAGGGCGCACGCGTCAACGTCGTCAGCCCAGGCCCGGTGGCGACGCCGCTGTACGGCAAGCTGGGCTTCGACGCCGATACGCTGACGCAGGTCGCCGCGCAGATCCAGGGTCAGATCCCGCTGGGCCGCTTCGGCACACCCGAGGAGATCGCGTCCACCGTGCTGCACCTCAGCGCACCGGAGTCGGCCTTCATCGTCGGCAGCGAGATCGTCGTTGACGGCGGCATGAGCCAACTCTGAAACCCATCAAGCCGGGAGACCCATCATGAAACGATTCATTACCGCCCTGGCCGGCCTGCTGCTCGCCGTTGGCGTGCATGCCGCCGGCATCCAAGACCGCAGCGCCACTGCGAACGGCGTGCAGCTGCACTATCTGCAGGCCGGCAGCGGTCCCGAGACGCCCGTCGTACTGCTGCATGGCTACACCGAGACCAGCCATATGTGGCGGCCGCTGATGGACAGGCTGGCCGACCGCCGCGTCGTCATTGCGCCCGATCTGCGCGGCGCAGGCGGCTCGGCCAGGCCGGACGGGGGCTACGACAAGAAGACGCTGGCGCAGGACGTGCACGCCCTCGTCGAGGGCCTGGGCATCCACAAGGTCAAGATCGTCGGCCACGACATCGGCCTGATGGTGGCTTATGCCTATGCGGCCCAGTATCCGGACGAGGTCGAGAGCATCGTGCTGATGGACGCCTTCCTGCCCGGCGTGGGCGACTGGAAGAACGTCTGGCTGCTGCGCGACCTGTGGCATTTCCACTTCCATGGCGAGACGGCGCTGCAGCTGGTGGCGGGCCGCGAGCGCATCTACTTCGAGCACTTCTGGAACGACTTCGCGGCGGACCGCGCGCATTCGCTGTCCGAGGCGGACCGGCAGTTCTACACGGCGGCCTATGCCCAGCCGGGTGGCATGAAGGCTGGCTTCGGCTACTTCAAGGCCTTCGAGCAGGATGCGGCGGACTTCGCCGGCTTTGCCAGGGTCAAGCTGCAGCAGCCCATGCTGGTGCTGACGGGCGAGAAGGCGTCGGGCAACTTCCTGATCGAGCAGGCCAGGCTGGTGGATGCCAAGGTCGAAGGGGTCATCATCCGCGGCTCGGGTCACTGGCTGATGGAGGAGGCGCCGGAGCAAACCATCCCGCGGCTGGTGGACTTCCTGAACCGTCGCTGAGCGGGGCGGCGCGGCTTGAGACAATCGTGGCCCAGCTTGAACCGCGATTGCCATGACCACCCGCACCGTCTTCGGCGCCTGCCCCCATGACTGCCCCGACACCTGCGCGCTGCAGATCACCGTCGAGAACGAGCGCGTCATCAAGGTGCAGGGCCGGGCAGAGCATCCCAGCACCCATGGCGCGCTGTGCACCAAGGTGTCGCGCTATGCCGAGCGCACCTACCACGCCGAGCGGCTGCTGCACCCGCTCAAGCGCATCAGCGGCAAGACCGAGGCGCCGCGCTTCGTGCGCGTGAGCTGGGCCGAAGCCATCGCCGACATCGCCGCGCGGCTGAAGGCGGTCAAGGATCCGCAGTGCATCCAGCCCTACAGCTATGCCGGCACCATGGGGCTGATCCAGGGCGAGGCCATGGCCGGCCGGCTGTGGAACGCGCTGGGCGCGGCGCGCCTGGACCGCACCATCTGCGCCTCCGCCGGCGGCGCCGGCCTGGCCGCCACCTATGGTCACAAGCTGGGCATGCACACTCGCCACTTCGCCGGCGCCAAGCTCATCATCATCTGGGGCAGCAACAGCATCGCGTCCAACCTGCATTTCTGGACCTATGCCAATCAGGCCAAGCGCGATGGTGCCAGGCTGGTCTGCATCGACCCGCGCAAGACCGAGACGGCCGACAAATGCCACCAGCACATCGCCGTGCTGCCCGGCACCGACGGCGCGCTGGCGCTGGGCCTGATGCATGAGCTGATCAAGAACGACTGGCTGGACCGCGACTACATCGACCACCATGTCGACGGCTGGGACGAGCTGCGTGGGAAGGCCCTGGCCTGGCCTCCCGAGCGCGTCGCCGAGGTCTGCGGCATCACGGCCGATGAGGTGCGCGGCCTGGCTCGCGACTACGGCACCACCCAACCCGCTGCCATCCGCATGAACTACGGCCTGCAGCGCGTGCGTGGCGGCGGCAACGCGGTGCGCCTGATCGCGCTGCTGCCCTGCCTGACCGGCGCCTGGCGCCACGAGAGCGGCGGCGCGCTGCTGTCCGCCTCCGGCTGGAACGCGCCCTACAAGAGCCCCAACCTGGAACGCCCCGACTTGCTGGCCGGCCGCCAGCCGCGCATGGTCAACATGAGCACCATAGGCGACGCGCTGCTGCGGGCCGACCCGCCCATCGAGGCCCTCATCGTCTACAACAGCAACCCGGTGGCGGTGGCGCCCGAGTCGCCCAAGGTCGTCAAGGGCTTCCAGCGGGAGGACTTGTTCACCGTCGTGCTGGAGCATTTCATGACCGACACGGCCGACCTGGCCGACTATGTGCTGCCGGCCACGACCCAGCTCGAGCACCTGGACGTGCACACCTCCTACGGCCACACCGACGTGCTGATGAATCAGCCGGCCGTTGCGCCGCTGGGCGAGGCCAAGACCAACACGCAGATCTTCCGTGAGCTCGCCGCGGCAATGGGCCTGACCCACCCCTGCCTCAGCGAGACCGACGAGGAGCTGGCCGCCCAGGCCTTCACGCCCGACATAGACCTGGAACTGCTGCGCACCCAGGGCTGGCAGGCGCTGCCCATCCCCGAGGCGCCGTTCGCCAACGGCGGCTTCCGCACCCCCAACGGCCGCGCCCAGGCCGCGGGCGCGGACTATGTGCCCAACTACGAGAGCGCGCAGGCCGCGCCCGAACTGGCCGCGCGCTACCCGCTGGCCATGATCTCGCCGCCGGCGCGCAACTTCCTGAACAGCAGTTTTGTGAACGTGAAGAGCTTGCGCGACATCGAGGGAGAGCCCCTCATCGAGATGCATGCCGGCGACGCCGCCGCCCGCGGTCTGGCCGACGGCACGCTGGTGGCAGCCTTCAACGATCGCGGCCGCTACGTTGCCAGGCTCAAGGTCAGCAAGCGCGCGAGGCCCGGCGTCGTCAATGGGTTGGGCGTGTGGTGGCGCAAGCTGGGCGTGCAAGGCAGCAACGTCAACGAGGTCACGCACCAGCGCCTGACCGACATGGGCAACGCGCCGACCTTCTACGACTGCCTGGTCGAGGTGGAAGCGGCTTGATCCGCATCCTGCTGCTGGCGGCGGCCCTGCTGATCCTGAGCGGCTGCAGCGCCGTCAGCCACTGGAGCCAGGCTGCGGGCGGCCATCTTGGCATCATGCGTGCGGCCCGGCCCGTCACCGACTGGCTGGCCGACCCGGACACCCCGCCCGAACTGGCACGGCGGCTGAGGCTGTCGCAGCAGATGCGCGACTTCGCCACCGCGCGGCTGGCCCTGCCCGACAACAACAGCTACCGCCGCTACGCCGACCTGCACCGCCCGGCCGTCGTCTGGAACCTCGTCGCGGCGCCCGAGTTCGGCTTCCAGCTCAAGACCTGGTGCTATCCCATCATGGGCTGCGCCGGCTACCAGGGCTGGTTCGACCGCCAAGCCGCTGAAGCCCATGCCGAAGCGCTGAGGACCGAGGGCTGGGAGGTGCAGGTGCAGCCCATCCCGGCCTATTCGACGCTGGGCTGGAGCCGGTTGCTTGGCGGTGATCCGTTGCTGAACACCTTTATCCGCTACCCCGAGGGCGAGCTGGCGGCCATGATCTTCCACGAACTGGCCCATCAGCGCGTCTACGTCGCCGATGACACCGGCTTCAACGAGGCCTACGCCAGCATGGTGGAGCTGCTGGGCGCGCGCGAATGGCTTGCGGCCAAGCCCGAGGCGCTGGCCGCGTTCGAGGCTGGCCGCGCGCAGCGCGCGCGCTTCCTCACGCTGGCGCGGGAAGGGCGTGACCGCCTCAAGGCCATCTACGCCGGCCCTGCCGAGTCACGCGCGGCGGCCAAGGCCGCCGTCATGGCTGAGCTGCGCGAGCGCGCGCCGCGCGAGGCGCCGGGCTGGGAGGCCTGGTTCCAGCGCGCCAACAACGCCAGCTTCGCCATCCTGTCGGCCTACGACGAGCTGGTGCCGGCCTTCGAGCGCCTGTTCGACTGCGAGGGCCGCAGTTGGCCCGGCTTCCATGCCGCCGTCGAGGCGCTGAAGCCACTGGCGCCGGCCGCGCGCCGCGCCGCGCTCAGCGTGTGTCACCCGGCATCGTGATGACGATCTTGCCCTTGGCATGGCCGGCCTCCAATCGCGCCATCGCCTCGGCGATGCGTTCCAGCGGATAGACGCTGTCGATGACGGGCTTGAGCACGCCTGCTTCCACCAGCGCAGCCAGCTCGGCCAGCTCCGCGCCGCTGGGGTGCATGAACAGGTAGCGGTAGTGCACGCCATGCCGGCGTGCGAGGCGCCGCAACGACAGGCTGGCGAGCCAGAACAGCGCCTGCAGCGCCGGGCCGCGGCCCAGGTCGCGCGCGGCCGTCTGCGGTTCCGGCATGCCAGCCACCGACACGACGGTGGCGCCCGGCTTCAGCAGCGCGAAGCTCTGCCGCAAGGTGTCGCCGCCTATCAGATCGAAGGCACCGTCCAGGCCGCTCAACATGTCGCCGGGGCGTTGGCGCGTGTAATCCACGACGATGTCCGCGCCAAGCCGCCGCACGAGCGCCTCACCGCGCGGCGAGGCCGTCGTCGCGACCTCGGCGCCCAGATGCTTTGCCAGCTGGATCGCGAAGCCGCCCACGCCTCCCGCGCCACCGGAGATGAAGATGCGCTGGCCGGGCGCCACGCGCAACTCGTCGCGCAACGCCTGCAGTGCGGTCAGCCCGGCCAGCGGCACGGCAGCGGCGGTGGCGAAGTCCAGCGCCGCCGGCAGTGGCGCCGCATGCCGGGCCTCGACGACGGCGAACTCCGCGAACGCGCCCATCGCGTCCTTGGCCACGCGGGCGAAGACGCGGTCGCCGGTCGCGAAGCCGCGCACCTCGGCGCCGCAGGCCAACACTTCGCCAGCCAGCTCGTTGCCCATCACGGCGGGCAGGCGATAGCGCTGCACGATGCGCAGCTCGCCGCTGCGGGTCTTGAAATCCACCGGGTTCAGGCCGGCCGCGCGCACGCGCACCAGCAGCTGCTGCGGCGACGGCACGGGCACCGGCATCGGGGCCAGCGCAGTGACCTCGGGGCCGCCATAGGCACGCATTACATAGGCTTGCATCGGTTCGGGCATGGCGGGGTCTCGTAGGCGGCTGTGAGACCCTCAAGGTTAAGGGCCAGCATGGCTTGAATGTCGAGTGAGGGCGCGACAGGCGGCGCCTGGCCGCTACATTCGGAGCCTTGCCTGGAGCCTGCGATGAGTCTGACCCTGCGCCGTGCCCGACCTGATGACGCCGCCGCCCTGGCGGCGCAGCTGAGCGATCCCGACGTGTTCCCGGACCTGCTGCAACTGCCCCATGCCAACGTGGAGGCCTGGCAGCAGCGGCTTGCCGCTCCGGCCGTGGCCGGCTCACCGGAGCTGCTGCTGGTTGCCGAGCGCGATGGCCAGCTGCTGGGCAACGCGGGTCTGCATCCGGCGGGGGTGCAGCTGCGCCGCCGCCACGTGATGATGCTGGGCATCGCGGTCGCCCCCGACGCGCGTGGCCGGGGCGTGGGTGGCGCGCTGATGGCCGCGCTGCTGGACTATGCGGACAACTGGGCCCAGGCGCTGCGCATCGAGTTGACGGTCTATCACGACAACCAGCGTGCCATCCGGCTCTACGAGCGGCATGGCTTCGAGCACGAGGGGCGGCTCAAGGCCTATGCGCTGCGCAATGGCGTCTACGAGGATGTGGTGGCGATGGCGAGGCTGCATCCGCGGCAGCCGTTGGTGAGGGCTTCACCGGCTCAATGAGTCGCCGAAGGAATCGAGAGGCGCTACGGCTTTAAGCGATCCTGCCAGCCAAGGCCCAAGGCGGCTGCCGCGCCGAGTGTTGCGTAGATTGGCCATGTGGGCGGGCTGCCTGGCAGTGCCAGCCCGTACACGATGGTGAGCACAAGCGCGCCAAGCCCGACGGATGCCGTGGGTCGCCATAGCCAGGACGATGGGTAGCCCACCAGAGCCAAGGCAGCGATGACGCGGTGGCGAAGCATGGGCGGCGCTTCAGCCCATCAGGGCAGCGGCTGCCCCCGCGCCGTCACATACAGCCGGTACCACTCGTCCCGGCTCAGAGCCTGAGAAGCATTTGATTGCCGTTAGCCGAGTGGCCGGCGAGCCATGGGATGCAGTTGCCCGCGATGTGCTGGCGGATTCGGGTGATCGGGGTCGGCGCAGGGCCTACAGGGGCCGCCCCGCGGGCCTTCGGGGCG
>NZ_JAFAGT010000004.1 GCF_019237615.1 Roseateles sp.
CCGACGTCCACGGCCTACAACCCGGACACGAGCATCTACAAGCTGAACACGCCTGACTACTTCCTGCACTCGGTGTCGCTGTCCTACAGCGACTCCGTCAGCAAGTGGAAGACCACGGTCGGCGTGCGCAACCTCGCGGACAAGACCCCGCCGTCGATTTCGTCGGGCTTCAACAACCGCGTCGGCAATGCGCCCCTGTACAGCGGCTACGACTACCTGGGCCGTCGCTTCTTCATGAACGTCTCCAAGACGTTCTGATCGGCTAGCGATCCAGTCGCCCTGGCAACCTCGGTTGCCGGGGCTTTTTTTTAGGTGCAGTCCCCATGAAAAACCACTTGAACCCCAGCAGCCTCCTACGGGCTCTCGCCGGCGCGCTGCTGGCGGCCGGGCAGGCGCTGGCGCCTGCCCAGGCGGCCTCGGCGGAGGCTCCCATCCGCGTGCCCAGCGTGCAGACGCTGGCGCAGTTCCCGGGCATGACCGGCTTCCGGCTCTCGCCCGACGGCAAGCACATGCTGGCCATCCAGAGCCAGGGCGACAGCCGCAGCATCCTGGTCTGGACGCTGGCTGACCCGGCCGCCAAGCCGACGGTCATTGGCGCCACGAGCATGCAGATCCGCAGCGCTTCGTTCCTGAAGAACGACATGCTGCAGGTCGTCATGTCGCAGCCCTATGACCTGCGCGCCGACGGGGTCACCAAGACCTTCATCAGCAAGCTGCTGTTCACCGACCTCGAGGGCAAAAACTGGGTCGAGCCCATGGCCTCCACGGACATCGCCCGCACCGATATCGCGAAGAAGCAGGCGGCGCTGGCCAACCCCCGGGTGCTGAACCGGCTGCTGTCGGACCCCGACAGCGTCGTGCTGGAAAGCGACAGCCGCGGCGAGAGCCGCGACGTCTTCCGCTACAACCTGCGCACCGCCAAGGCCACGCGCATCATGCGGCTGGGCGAGTCCGACATGGGCGTGCATGTCAACGACGCCGGCCAGCCCTGGGCCAAGTTGCGCTCCGGCAGCGACGGCAAGGGTGCCTACATCGCCCTCGACTTCCGCGACAGCGGCGGCGAGTGGCAGGAGCACTTCCGCAGCCATGTGAAGGACCGCGACGTCGTCGATGTGGTGGCTCCCGGCGTCAAGCCCGGCACGGCCGTCATCCTCAGCAACGTGGGCCGCGAGTTCGCCGGCCTGTACGAGTACGACATCGCCAACCGCAAGATCGGCGAGACGCTGTTCGAGCACAAGTACTTCGACGCGACCGGGGTGCTCTCCATACGTGATGACCGCGGCCCCGGCGAGGACGGCTTCGACGGCTTCGAGTTCGACGGCCACCAGGGCCTCGACGATCTGTGGGTCGATCCCAAGACGGAGTCCATCGTGCGCGGTGTTGCGCAGGCCCTGGGCATCAAGGAGGTCCAGCAGGAACTCGTCGGTGTGGCCAGCGGCGAGCGGGCTCAGATTCCCGCCTTCGATGGCGTGTCCGTGCAGGTCGTCGAGGCCAGGTCCGGCGCAACGCCGACCTACCTGATCCGCGTCAGCGGCCTGTCCTACCCGACCGAGCACTACCTGTTGCGCGGCCAGGGCATCCAGTTGCTGGCCAAGGAGTATCCGGACATCGACAAGCGTGCTCTGGGCAGCTCGCGCTTCGTCTACTACAAGGCGCGCGACGGCCTCAACATCCCGGCCTACCTGACCTTGCCCAACCCGCAGCTTTGCGGACCTGGGCCCTACGCCGCCGTCGTGCACCCGCATGGTGGTCCCTGGGCGCGCGACAACATGCAGTACGACGGCTCCGGCTGGGTGCCGCTGCTGGTGTCGCAATGCCGCGTCGTGCTGCGCCCGCAGTTCCGCGGCTCGGCCGGCTGGGGTCGCACGCTGTGGTTCGCGGGTGACCGCGAATGGGGCCAGAAGATGCAGGACGACAAGGACGATGGCGCCAAGTGGCTGATCAGCGAAAAGCTGGCCGACCCCAAGCGCATCGCCATGTTCGGCTTCTCCTATGGCGGCTACTCGGCCTTTGCCGCGTCGGTGCGCCCCAACGGCCTCTACAAGTGCGCCATCGCCGGCGCCGGCGTGTCCGACATCGAGCGCATCTGGGCGAAGTTCTTCACCAATCCGTTCTTCCAGCAGCGCCAGGAACCCACCGTGCGCGGCCTGAGCCCGCTGACCAAGGCCGACCAGATCGAGATCCCGATCATGGTCTACCACGGCGACCGCGACCAGACCGTGCCGCTGATCCAGTCGGAGCTCTTCGTCGACAAGGCCAAGGCGGCCGGCAAGCCGGTGGAATACCACGTGCTGAAGGACTACGCCCACGGCCCCGCCTGGACGCGTCAGACCAATGCCGATCAGCTGAACCTGATCAGTACCTACCTCGGCTCGGGCTGCGGCAAGGACGGCCTCTGATCGGCTGATCAGCCCTGCCGCGACCGCCGCTTCAGGCCTCGCGACCTCCGATGAGCCTCAGCAGCGTCTGGTGCAGCTTGGGCGTGTCTATGGGCTTGGTCAGGAAGTCGTTCATGCCGGCGGCTAAGGCGTCGTCGCGCTCAGAGACCAGCGCCGCCGCCGTCAGCGCGACGATGGGCAACTGCTCGGCGGAGAAATGCCTGCGCAGCTCGCGGGTCGCGTCATGCCCGCCCATGACGGGCATCTGCACGTCCATCAGCACGACGTCGAAGGGCTTGCCGACGCTGGCCGCCGCCAGCACGGCCTCGATGGCCTGGCGGCCGTCGCTGGCCTGGGACACCTCCATGCCCCATTGCTCCAGCTGGGCGACCGCGATCAGCATGTTGACCGGGTGGTCCTCGGCGACGAGGGCGCGCCGGCCGTGCAGGGCGTCGCTTGTGCCGGGGGCGCGGGTTTCGCGCGGCTGGTGGGTCATGGGCGCCGGCGCGGCGGGCAGCGGCAGCTCGGCCCAGAAGGCCGAGCCCTTGCCCGGCGCGCTGTCGACGCCGACCTCGCCGCCCATCAGCGTGGCCAGCTCGCGGCAGATGGACAACCCAAGGCCCGTGCCGCCGAAGCGTCGCGTCGTCGACTCGTCGGCCTGCGTGAAGGGCTGGAACAGGCGGCCCTGCTGCTCGGTCGCGATGCCGGGGCCGGTGTCACGCACCTCGATGTGCACCCACTCGCCGGCGCTGCCGCGGGCGTTGACGGCCATCGCCCGGATACCGACGGTGATACCGCCGGACTGGGTGAACTTCAGCGCATTGGTCAGGTAGTTGGACAGGATCTGGCGCGTGCGCAGCGGGTCGCCGAAGATCCAGGCCGGCAGGGCCGGGTCGATCTCCACGGCGAAGCTCAGGCCGCGCGCCTGCGCCAGCGTCAGGTAGGCCAGGCGGATGGACGCCAGCAGTTCGCGCAGCGAGAAGGGCTGGGTCTCCAGCGTCAGACGCCCGGCCTCGATCTTGGACAGGTCCAGGATGTCCGAGATCAGGCCGGACAGGCTCTCGGCGCTGTCCATCATCTGGTTCAGGTAGTCGCGCCGCTGCGTCTCGGAGATGTCGTGCTGCTGGGCCAGGCGGCCCAGGCCCAGCAGGCCGTTGAGCGGTGTGCGGATCTCGTGGCTGGTGTTGGCGAGGAAGGCGCTCTTGGCGCGGCTGGCGGCCTGCGCCTCGTCCTTGGCCTGGGCAAGCTGGCCCTCGACGCGGCGGCGCTCGGTGACGTCCTCGATGATCCAGATGGTGCCGCCGCGGCTGGGGTGGGCCGGGTCGACGGCCTGGGCGAGCAGGCGGGCCAGGAACGTGGAGCCGTCGCGCCGCCGCATCGTGCGCTCGGTCTCGACCTGCTCGCCGGCGGCCAGCGCGGCGCCGAGATCGCGGCCGACCGACTGCCAGTCCTCCACGCTGGGCCAGACGACGCTGCCATGCTGACCCAGCAGCGTGCCGCGCTCCCAGCCGAACATGGACTCGATGCGCGGGTTGGCCAGCACGAACTGCTGGTCGCGCGTCAGCGCGATGCCGATGGAGGCGTTCTCCAGGATGGCGCCGTGCACGAGGCGGGTGCGCTCGCTCTCGCTGACGTCGCGCGCATACAGAACGAGGTAGTTCTGGCCGTCCATCTCGAAGGGAGCGACGGACACCAGCATGGAGACCGCACTGCCGTCCTTGCGGCGGAAGCTGATCGGCATGTTGCTGGCGGTGCCGTCGCGGCGGATGGCTTCGCGCACGGCGGCGCGGTCGGCCGCGTTGTGCCAGATGCCGATCTCGTCGGACGTGCGGCCCAGCACCTCGGCGTTGTCCCAGCCGGTGAGCGCCTCGAAGGCCTTGTTGACCATCGCGTAGCGGCCGCTCTCGGCCTCGGTCAGCGTGATGACGTCGGGGCTGGTGGCCACCAGGTGCGACAGCAGGCCTTCCGAGCGGCGCAGTGCTTCCTGCGCCCGGCTCTGCTCGGTCTGGTCGGTGAAGAAGGTCAGCGTCGCCGGGCCGGAGGCGGTCTCGACGCGCACGCTGGTGGCCTGCACCCGGCGGCGGCGGCGTGAGAGCGTGCGCAGCCGGTACTCGGCCATGGGCTGCATCGCGCCCGGCGCCATGCCCTCCAGCCTCGCAGCCTGCTGGCGCGCGCTCTCGTCGTCGCCTGGTTCGTAGTGGCTGAACAGGTCCTGGCCGATCATGCTGGAGCGCTGCGCGTAGCCGAACATGGCCATGGCGGCCGGGTTGGCGTCGACGACGCGGCCCCAGCGGTGCAGAACCAGCGGGCTGGGCGAGCGGCGGAACAGCTCGCGGTAGCGCGTCTCGGTGGCCTGCACGGTCTGCTCGGCGGCGACCTCGCCCGTCACGTCGCGGCCCACGCCCCAGTAGCCGCGGAAGTTGCCCTGCGCGTCGAAGCGCGGCTCGCCGCTGATGGAGACCCAGAGCGTGCTGCCGTCGCTGCAGGCGCGGCGGGCCAGCATGCCGTGGAAGGGGCGGCGCGATTCGAGGTCGGCGCGGTGGGCATCGAGCTCGTCGTCCGACAGACCCATGTGGTCTATCTCCCAGGGCGTCTTGCCCAGGCAGGCCTGCTCGTCCAGGCCGGAACTGCCGGGCCGCTCCTCGGCGACATGGGTGAAGCGGTACTCGCGGTCCATCTCCCAATACCAGTCCACCGCCATGCCCAGCAGGCCGCGGAAGCGCGCCGTGCGCTCCTCGGCCTCCAGCAGCGAGCGCTGCACCATCCTCAGCAGCCCGACGCCGGCAATCAGGCCCGCAACGAGCAGGCTGAACTGCATGCCGGCGCGCAACGCCAGGTTGCCCATGGCCATGGGGTGTGTGATCCAGCCCATGGCCTCGGCGGCGGCCAGCCCGGCCAGCGCGCCGCCGGCCAGTGCGGTGAGCAGCAGGCCCGCGCCCAGACCCAGCATGCCAGTGGCGAAGGTGACGATCAGGCCTGCGGCCGTCAGGCCTGGCGTCCACAGGCCGAGGTCGCGCGACACGGCGACGGACACCGGCAGCGCGATGACGAGGGCCATGATCAGCAGCGCGACGGCCGGTCGAGGCTCGTGGCGAGGCCGGCGCGACAGCGTGAGCAGGCGCAGGAAGGCCAGCAGCGAGATCAGCGCCGCCAGCAGTGGCGGCAGCCAGCCGTCCAGCCATTCGTCGGGCTGGCGGCTGTGCCAGAGCAGGGCCGCCACGGGCAGGAAGATGGGGCCGCAGGCCAGCAGGAAGACACGCGCCGCATGCCAGCGCATGCTGGTGGTCAGCCGCATGCGCTGCTGTTCGGGCGGCGCTGCGGGGCCGACGAGGCTGCTGATGTCGTCGCCGGCGCGGGGCATGTCAGTGCCGCCCGGCCGCCCGAAGGCGCTGACGCGCCCCCTCGCGGGGCTGTTCCTGGCGAAGGGCCGAGCCAGGCAGCGAGTGGAGCGAGCGGGGGTGCAGGCGCATCTCAGCTCAAGGCTTGCCGGGTGGCTTCGGCGACGGCGCGGGCGCGTGCGGCGAAGTCGGGACCGCCGCTGGCGTAGAGGATGGCGCGCGACGAGTTCACGACCAGCGGCGCCACGCGGCCCGCGGCCTGCACGACGGCCGCGGCGTCGCCGCCCTGGGCGCCGACGCCGGGCACCAGCAGCGGCAGCGTGGGAGCGAGCTCGCGCACGCGGGCGATCTCGCCGGGGTAGGTGGCGCCGACGACAAGGCCCAGCTGGCCGTTGCGGTTCCACTGGGTCTCGGCGAGGTGGGCCAGGTGCTCGAACAGGCGCGGCTGGCCTGGCACGTCGGCCAGGCGTTGCATCTGCCAGTCGTCGCCGCCCTTGTTGGAGGTGCGGCACAGCAGGATGGCGCCCTTGCCCTCGTAGGCGAGGTAGGGCTCGACGCTGTCGAAGCCCATGAAGGGTGACAGCGTGACGGCGTCGGCCCGGTAGCGCTCGAAGGCCTCGCGGGCGTACTGCTCGGCCGTGGAGCCGATGTCGCCGCGCTTGGCGTCGAGGATGACGGGCACGTCGGGTGCGACCGCGTGGATGTGGGCGATCAGGCGCTCCAGTTGGTCCTCGGCGCGGTGGGCTGCGAAGTAGGCGATCTGCGGCTTGAAGGCGCAGACGAGGTCATGCGTCGCGTCGACGATGGCGGCGCAGAAGTCGTAGAGCTTGGACGCATCGCCGGCCCAGGCGCCCGGCAGCCTGCTGGGCTCGGGGTCGAGGCCGACGCAGAGGCGGGACGAGGAGCGGGCTTGGAGCTGGGCAACAAAAGTCTTCATGTCAGGGCGAAGGTGGAGAGGGGGGCGCTGCGGGTCAGCACGAAGTCCGCAAAAGCCTCGGCCGGCAGCGGGCGGCTGAACAGATAGCCCTGCACGGCCTGGCAGCCCTGGCGACGCAGGAACGCGAGTTGGCCCTCGGTCTCAACGCCCTCGGCCAGCGTCTGCAGGCCCAGTGCGCCGGCCATGCGGATGACGGCGTCGACGATGGCGCGGTCCTCGGCGTCGTCGGTCAGGTCGCGCACGAAGGACTGGTCGATCTTGAGCTTGCCCACGCGGAAGCGCTTCAGGTAGCTGAGCGACGAGTGGCCGGTGCCGAAGTCGTCGATGGACAGCTGCACGCCGCGCGCATGCAGCTCGTTCATGACGGTGATGGCGACGGCCGGGTTGTCCATCGCGGCGCCTTCGGTCAGCTCCAGCTCCAGCCGCCGGGCCGGCATGCCGACCTCATCGAGCACGCGGCCCACCAGCGCGGGCAGGTCGTTATGGCGGAACTGCACGGCCGACAGGTTGACGGCCATGGTCAGCTCTGGCAGGCTGCTGCGATCCCACCGCTGCAGTTGCGAGAGCGCCTCCTTCAGCACCCATTCGCCTATGGGCAGGATCAACCCGGAGGTCTCGGCGACGGGGATGAATTCCGCCGGCGATACCCAACCCAGCTCGGGGTGGTGCCAGCGCAGCAAGGCCTCGGCGCCGACGATGTGGGTCTCGCCGTGTGCATCAAGCGCGAACTGCGGCTGGTAGTGCAGGCTGAGCTGGCCGCGCTCCAGCGCGCGGCGCAGCGCGTTCTCCAGCTGCAGCGCGCGCGCCGACTGGGCCTGCATCTCGCTCGTGAAGAAGCGGTAGGCGTTGCGGCCGTCGCGCTTGGCGCGGAACATGGCCGCGTCGGCGCATTTGCACAGCGTCTCGAAGTCGTCGCCGTCGGTCGGGAACATCGCGATGCCCATGGACGGCGTGACGGTCAGCTCCTGCGCATCGACCTGGAAGGGCGCGCTTGCCAGCGCCATCAGCTTGGTGGCGAGGTGGGCGGCGCCGGCAATGTCGGTCAGCGGCAGCACCAGCACGAATTCGTCGCCGCCCATGCGGGCCACGGTGTCCTGCTCGCGCACGGCGCCGCGCAGCCGGGCGGCGAGCTGCGTCAGCAGGCTGTCGCCGACGCGGTGGCCCAGCGAGTCGTTGACGTTCTTGAAATGGTCCAGGTCCAGGAACAGCACGGCCAGCGGCTCGTCGCTGCGGCGCGCGATGTCGATGGCCTGGCTGGCGCGGTCGGCCAGCAGATGGCGGTTGGGCAGACCGGTCAGCGCGTCGAACAGGGCCAGGCGCTCGGCGCGCGCCTCCGCCGCCTGCTGCTCGGCGATCTTGAGCTCCAGCGCCGCGACGGTCTGGCTGAGCTGCTGGGTGCGCTGCTCCACCAACGCCTCCAGTTGCACCTTGCCCTGCACCAGCTCCAGCTCGGCCTGCTTGCGGGCCGTGATGTCCTGGGTGATCCAGATGGAGCCGCGCGACAGGTCGCTGCGGTCTATGGCCTTGCTGCGCACCTCGCAGTAGATGGCCGTGCCGTCCTTGCGGCCCAGCAGCATCTCGGCGTGGAAGGAATCGCCGCGCGACAAGGGCTCGTAGCAGGCGTCGCCGGCGGCCTTCCAGTCCTCGTCGCTGAGGTACCAGGCGCTAGACAGCTGGCCGTTGAGCTCGCCGGGCCCGTAGCCGAACAGCTGCTCGAAGGCGCGGTTGCAGCGCGTCACCCGGCGGCCGCGCAGGAAGACGATGCCGACCATGGCGTGGTCGAAGATGAGCTGCTGCTCGGCGTGCAGGTCGGCCAGCGCGGCGTCGGCCTGCTTGCGCTCGCTGATGTCGTCGACGATCCAGATCGAGCCGTCCGCCGGGTCGTCCGCGTTGATGAGACGGCCGGTCAGGTGGGCCCAGAAGCGCTCGCCGTTCTGGCGGCGCATCATCTGCTCGCCGCGGAAGGTCTCGCCGATGGACAGCACCGGGTAGGCACGGGCGCCCAGGCCGCGGGCGTCCTGTGCGCTCTCGTAGAGCTCGTGGCTGCTGCGGCCTATGGCGGCCTCGGGGCTGTCGAAGCCGTAGATCTCTGCGTAGCGCTGGTTGCAGCGCACCAGCGTGCGCGCCTTCACGAAGACGATGCCGACGCCTGCATTGGCCAGGATGACGTCCAGCTCTCGCAAGGCTTGGCGAAGCGCGGGGTTGTCGCTGGTGTCGGGCGCGAGGCTCATGAAGCGGCTAGGCGGCGGCGGCGGTGGTCTGGTCGTCGGGCAGGGATTGGAGCATGACCGGTTATTGTCCGGCCTCATGCACATCCTCATCACCGAACGCTTGGCGCTGCGTGAATTCACACCGCTTGACGCGCCCTTCCTGCTGCGCCTCGTCAACGAACCGGGCTGGATTCGCAACATCAACGACCCCGGCGTGCGCAGCGTCGATGACGCGCTGGCCTGGGCCGAGGGCCGGCTCTTCAAGGCCTATCGAGAACTGGGTCACGGTTTCTGGGCCATGCAGCGGCGCGAGGACGGCGAGCTGGTCGGCATGTGCGGGCTGTTCAAGCGGGCGGCCCTGCCCGAGCCCGACCTCGGCTATGCGCTGCTGGCCGAGCACGAGGGTCGCGGCTATGCGCTTGAGGCGGCGCGGGCCTGCGTGGCCCATGCGAAGACGGCGCTGGGCTGGCGAACGCTGATGGCCATCACGGCACTGGGCAACCAGCCCAGCGTGGCGCTGTTGCTCAAGCTGGGCTTCGTCGAGCAGGGCCAGGAACAGCTGGAGGGCTACGACGAGCCCTCGCGGGTGTTCCGGCTGAGCCTCTAGGCTAGACGCGGCGGGCCAGGTCTTGCGCCAGGCCCGTGTAGGAGCCGGGCGTCAGCTTCAGCAGGCGGGCCTTCTCGGCCTTGGGCAGGTCCAGGCCTTCGATGAAGGTCTGGATCAGCTTGCGCGTGATGGCCTTGCCGCGCGTCAGCTCCTTGAGCTGCTCATAGGGGTTGGGCAGGCCATGGCGGCGCATGACGGTCTGGATGGGTTCGGCCAGCACTTCCCAGGCAGCGTCGAGGTCGGCTGCCAGCGCGGCCTCGTTGACCTCCAGCTTGGAGAGGCCCTTGGCCAGCGAGTCGTAGCCCAGCAGCGCGTAGCCCAGGCCCACGCCCATGTTGCGCAGCACGGTGGAGTCGGTCAGGTCGCGCTGCCAGCGGCTCACCGGCAGCTTCTGGGAGAGGTGCGTCAGCACGGCGCTGGCCAGGCCGAAGTTGCCCTCGGCGTTCTCGAAGTCGATGGGATTGACCTTGTGCGGCATCGTCGAGCTGCCGATCTCGCCGGCCTTGGTCTTCTGCTTGAAGTAGCCCAGAGAGATATAGCCCCAGACGTCGCGCGCCCAGTCGATCAGGATGGTGTTGGCGCGCGTGAAGGCGTCGAACAGCTCGGCCATGTAGTCGTGCGGCTCGATCTGTATCGTGTACGGGTTGAAGCTCAGCTTCAGCTGCTTCTCGATGACGACCTTGGAGAAGGCCTCCCAGTCATGCTTGGGCCAGGCCGACAGGTGGGCGTTGAAGTTGCCGACCGCGCCGTTCATCTTGGCCAGCGGCTTCACGGCGGCAATGCGGGCGCGCGCCGCCGTCAGGCGGGCGACGACGTTGGCGATCTCCTTGCCCACGGTCGTCGGGCTGGCCGTCTGGCCATGGGTGCGGCTCAGCATGGGCACGGCGGCGAACTGGTGCGCCATCTTGCGCAGCGTCGCGACGATGCCGTCCAGCGCCGGCAGCATGACCTCGTCACGCGCCGCCTTCAGCATCAGCGCATGGCTGGTGTTGTTGATGTCCTCGCTGGTGCAGGCGAAGTGCACGAACTCGGACGCGGCCAGCAGCTCGCCGTGCACGGACGTATCGCCCTCGAAGCTGCGCTTGATCCAGTACTCCACGGCCTTCACGTCGTGGTTGGTCGTGCGCTCGATGGCCTTGATCTCCTCGGCGTCGGCCTCGCTGAACTTCTTCACCAGGCGGCGCAGGCGCGAGCGGGCCGCCGCCGACAGCGGCTTGAACTCCTTGAAGCCGGCATCCGACAGCGCGATGAACCATTCCACTTCGACCTGCACGCGGCGGTGCATCAGCCCGTACTCGGACAACAGCGGACGCAGCGCGGCCACCTTGGCGGCATAGCGGCCGTCCAGCGGCGAGAGGGCGCTGATCGGGTTGAAGTCGGTCGTGGTCATGGCGGGCCGGCGGGTCGTGGAAAACCCGCAATTCTAGTTTTCGCTGAAGAAGCGCACCCGCTGCGCGTCCGCAGGGTGGGTGGAGATCGCGATGGCGATGGGGTTCTCGTCCACCACCGCATGCCGCTTCGCGATGCGCTCGAAGAAGACGGCCATGCGCGAGGTGTCCACGCCGCCGGCGCGCGCCAGCTCGCGCGCATAGAAGTCGGCCTGGCGCTCGTTGTCGCGCGAATAGGCGCTGCCGGCCAGCACCGCCGGCGCGGCGGCCAGGAGCGCCGAGAAGTCACCGACGATGACGGACGCGACGACGCTGATCGTGCCGGCGTGCAGCATCAGCCGCAAGCCGTGGCGGTAACGCACATGGCCCAACTCATGGGCCAGCACGGTCAGCGCGGCATCGGGTTCGTCGGCCAGCAGCTCCAGCAGCGCGTCGGTCACGACGACGTCACCGCCCGGCAGCGCGAAGGCATTGGGCCCCAGCCGCTCGCCGCCATCGCGGAAATGGATCTCGAAGCGCGCCGGCATGGCGGAGCTGCCGTTGGCACGCGCCTTCGCAAGCATTGCTTCCCAGCGTTGCAGCCAGGCCAGCTGGCTCGCGGCCGGCAGCTTGCTGGGTTTGAGCCACTCGGCGTCCAGGCCTTCGAGCAGGCGCTCGCCGATGGTGCGCTCGGCGGCTGGGGGCAGCGCATCGACGGCCGTGTTCACCGCCCAGGGCAGGCCCCATCGATAGCCCGCGGCCAGCATGGCGACGAGCAGCAGCAACGACAGCCCCGCCAGGCGCCAACTCTGCTGCCACCGCACGACGACGCTGTCACTGCGGCCCGAGGTGTGCGCCCAGGCATCAAAGGCCTCTGCGTCGGCAAAGCTCAGCACGCCGCCGCCGGGCAGCAGGATCTGGCGCTGGCCGTGGCGCTGCCGCTCCGGCCAGGTCACTTCGGCGAGCGGCGCGCTCCGCTCGCCGAAGTGCAATGTCGCGCCGTCCAGCCAGGCCTCCACGGGCCGGGCGCGGGCGCTGCGGCCGTCGAACCAGTCGGCCGCGATGCGGGATGCACCCTCCATCACAGCCCCATGTCGATGCCGAAGAAGTCGCCAGCGATGTCGCCGGTGGCGTCGGCATGGCCTGCTTGTGCGGCGGCCACCCAGTCGGCGGGATCTTCGTCGCAGCCTATGCTCACGGCTTCCAGCCGCAGGCGCGCCGTGGCCACGGCGGCGAAGGGCCGGTACAGGCTGAGCGTCAGCGCGGTCAGCAGCCAGTTCTTCAGCGTCAGGCCGCAAAGGGACCTGAAGCTCAGCCGGCTGCGAAACCCCAGGGCCTCGCTACGCGTGCCGTTCCACACCAGGTCCTGCATGCGCGCCGCGCCGTAGGGCATGACGATGGCGAACATCAGCAGATAGGCGAGCAAACCGCCGACGCCCGAGATCAGGATGCCCAGCGTGCGGTACGGCCCCGTGGCCATCGTGTACGCCAGGCCCGCGAAAAGTGCCACCAGCGCGATCGCGGCGAACGTCGGAAGCAGTGCGACGCCGATGGTCTTCAGGGCCAGCAGATAGACCCTGGAGACCGGTAGATCGACGCGGCCGCGCTGGTCTGCGATGCGGTAGCCGTTGTGCTGGTAACGCTTGAACAGCGCAAGCGACAGCGGCGACATCAACAGCATGATGCCCATGGCGAACAGGCTGGTCGAGGCGTAGGCCGCCAGGGCCGCCCGGTCGGCAACCGTGTCGCCGCTGGCGTGCGGCATCATCAGGCGCGACCACGCGACGATGGCGATCAGCGGCAGGTACAACGGCGCGCACGCCAGGTAGGCGTCCTTCAGCGAGCCCTCGAAGCGCATGCGCAGGCCACGCCAGCTCGTGTTGCCGAGGCGGAACTGCAGCGACGCGCGCCACAGCGCCGGCCAGACGGCGCACAGGATCAGGAAGGCGATGAACGCCACCGTGGGCGAGAGGCGCCCGGCAAGGCTGTACGCGCCCATCATCACCACCAGCAGCACGAAGCCACGGAACATCTTCCACGGGTCGCCGTGGAAGCTCAGCGCCTGTCCATCGACCAGGGTGTTTGCATAGAAGTAGCGGATGCGCCGCGCCTTGGCGAAGGGCAGGTAGAGCCCCAGCGTGACGAGGATGAGCAGCAGATTGACCGCCCAGATGCGGAAGTACTCGCTGCCCGAGCCCGTGAAGCGGATCTCGAGCACGCGCGGTGCGGAGGGCAAGGGCGCGGGGGGCGCGGCCTGGTCGGTATCGGTGTCGAGCATGGAGTCTCCCTTGATGGGCCGTCGTCTGTCGCGGCGGGCCGGGCAGCACTGTGGCGGCCACCCGCCGGGCTGGCAAGCCCCGCGTGAGGTGGCTGTCGGGCCCAGCCGACAGGCCTCGTTCACGGGTCGTTCGCCGGGGGCGCTGGCTAGAATCGTTTCGACTTTTGATGCCCGTGTTTGCCTATGACCATGAAGTTGATCGGATCTCTCGCCAGCCCCTATGTGCGCAAGGTGCGCATCGTGATGGCCGAGAAGAAGCTCGATTACCAGTTGGTGCTGGAAGATGTCTGGGGCAGCGACGCCATCCTCAAGATGAACCCGCTGGGCAAGGTGCCCTGCTTGGTCATGGAAGGCCAGGATTCGATCACCGGCGCGGTGTTCGACTCGCGCGTCATCGTCGAATACGTGGACACGCTGTCGCCGGTGGGCAAGCTCATCCCCGAGCGCGGCCGCGAGCGTTGCGAGGTGCGCACCTGGGAGGCGCTGGCCGACGGCGTCGTCGATGCGGGTGTCCTCGTGCGCCTGGAGCGCACCTGGGCCCAGCGCCCGCCTGAGCAGCGCAGCCCTGCCTGGATAGATCGCAACCTGACCAAGGTCAACGCGGGGCTGGCCGCGATGAGCCAGGGCCTGGGCGATAAACCCTGGTGCTCGGGCAGCCATTTCTCGCTGGCCGACATCGCGGTCGGCTGCGCCCTGGGCTGGCTGGAGTTCCGCTTCCCCGAGATCGGCTGGCGCGAGACCCATCCCAATCTGGCTCGCCACATGGACAAGCTGGCCCAGCGTCAGAGCTTCATCGACACCATCCCTGCCTGAGGTCTCAGATGATGTTGGCCTCGTGGAGGGGCCGGCCATCGATCAGGCGCTGCGGCGTCAGCGCGGCGATCAGCGGCGCGTCCATGCCGGCGATCAGGCGCGCCATCGAGTGACCGACGGCGGGCGATTGCTGCATGCCATGGCCCGAGAAGCCGCAGGCCGCGAAGGCGTTGGCATAACCCGGCAACCGACCGGCGATGCCGTTGTGGTCGAAGGCGTTCATCTCGTAGTAGCCGGCCCAGGCCGAGCGCAGCCGTAGCGCCTGCAGCGCCGGCACGCGCGCCGCCAGCGCGGGCCAGAGCCGCTCCTCGAAGAGGCCATGGTCGATGTCGTGCAGCGGCGGCTCGTCGGTGTCCGCGCCGCGCGGCGGGCCACCGGCCAGGATCAGCCGGCCCTCCGTGCGGAACCAGACGCCGCTCGGGTCGATGACCAGCGGGCAGCCGGGCAGGGCGGCCGGCGTCTCCAGCACGAAGACGTCGCGCTTCTTCGCCGCGACGGGCAGGTGGCAGCCCAGGGCCTGGCCCAATGGCGCGCTCCAGGCGCCAGCCGCGATGACGAAGGCGTCGCCGCCGATGCGCGTGCCGCCGGCGCAGCGCACGCCGGTCACGAGGTCGCCGCGGCGCTCGAAGCCCAGCGCTTCGGCCTGAATGAAGCGTGCGCCGCAGGCTCCAGCCTTGCGTTGGAAGGCGCGGTGCAGCGCGGGGCCGTCGAACCAGCCTTCGCCGCTGAGGCCCAGCGAGCCGAGTGCGAGGTCGTCGACGGCCAGCCACGGGAAGCGGGCCGCGAGCTCCGCCGGGCTCAGCAGCGCGACGTCGACGCCTTCGGCGCGCTGCACGGCATGGACCTGACGCAGCGTTGCGGCGCCGGCCGCCGTCGCAAGGTAGAGGTAGCCGGGCTCGACGAGGCCCAGGGCTGGGCGGTCGTCCGCCGTCGCCAGCTCGCTCGGGGCGCGGCGCAGGAACTCGATGCTCCAGCGTGACAGCGCCATGTTGACCGGCTGGGAGAACTGCTGGCGGATGGAGCTCAGCGACAACGAGCTGGAGGCCCGCGCATAGCTGGGGTCGCGCTCGACGATGGTCACGGCGGCGCCGTGGTCGCGAGCCAGGAAACATGCGGTGGCGGCGCCCATCACGCCGCCGCCGATGACGGTCACTTGGAGCATGCTGGCAGCATAGAGGGCATGCGCCAATCCCATCTCGACCCCCGTGCCGTTGTCCTGCTGCTGCTGTGCTGCCTGTTGTGGGGCATCAACCAGGTGGCCGCGAAGGCGGCGCTGACCGAGATCTCGCCGCTATGGCAGGCGGGGCTGCGCTCGCTGGTGGCGGGCCTGCTGGTGTGGCTGTGGTCGGCCTGGCGCGGCATCCGGCTGTTCGAGCGTGACGGCAGCTTCGCTGGCGGCCTGCTGGCTGGCCTGCTGTTCGCGGGCGAGTTCGCCTGCATCTTCATCGGCCTGCAATACACCAGCGCGTCGCGCATGGTCGTCTTCATCTACCTGGCGCCCTTCGTCGTCGCGCTGGGCATGCCGTGGATCGCGCGCGGTGAGGCGCTGTCGGCGCGGCAGTGGGTGGGCCTGGTGGTGGCCTTCGGTGCGATGGCCTTCGCGTTCGCGGAAGGTTTCTCGGCGCCGGGCACGCCCCTGCAGTGGTGGGGCGACGCCCTGGGCGTGGCCGCCGCCGTGCTGTGGGGCGGCACGACGCTGGCCATACGCGCCACGCGGCTGGGCGCGGCGCCTGCCGAGAAGACGCTGCTCTACCAGCTGGGCGTGTCTGCGCTGGCGCTGTGCGGCGCGGCGGTCTGTGCCGGCGAGGCGCTGCCGCTGCACTGGTCGCCGCGCCTGGTGGGGCTGTTCGGCTTCCAGGCCGTGGTCGTGACCTTCGCCAGCTACCTGGCCTGGTTCTGGCTGGTGCGCCACTACGCGGCCACCAAGCTCGCCGTCTTCACGCTGAGTACGCCGCTGTTCGGTCTGGTCGCCGGCGCCTTGCTGCTGGGCGAGGGCATCAGCGCCCGCCTCGTCGTGGCGCTGGCAGCGCTGGCGGCGGGCATCGTGCTCGTCAATCGGCGCTGATGTCGCCACCGCGCCAGGGGCGCCCGGCGTACCCTGCATAGACTGCACGCCTGCATCCAGGAGACAGCCATGATCACCCTCTGCGGCATTCCGCTCTCGAACTACTACAACAAGGTCAAGCTTGCCCTGCTCGAGAAGGGCATCCCGTTCGAAGAGGAGTACGTGCAGACGCACTCCGATGACGAGGCGGTGCTGAGCCGTTCGCCGCTGGGCAAGGTGCCTTTCATCAAGACGCCGCAGGGCGCGCTGTGCGAGAGCCAGGTCATCGTCGACTACCTGGAGGCCGCCTACCCCGGCACGCCGCGGCTGATCCCGGCCGACCCCTACCAGGCCGCCAAGGTGCGCGAGCTGATCGCGTATGTGGAGCTGCACCTGGAGTTGGTCGTGCGCGAGCTGTATGCGGAGGCCTACTTTGGCGGGCAGGTCAGCGACGGCACCAAGAAGCGCGTCGCACGCGCGCTGCCCGGCAACATCCAGGCCTTCAAGCGCCTGGCCCGCTTCGGCCCCTACCTCGCTGGCGACCATTTCACGATGGCCGACTGCGCGGGCTGGGTCAGCCTGCCCCTGGTGGGTACGACGACCAAGATCATCTACGGCGAAGACCTGCTGCAGGCCGGCGGCGTGGACTGGAAGCCCTATGCCAAGCTGGTCGGCGAACGCCCGACGGCGCAGCAGGTCGCCGCCGACCGCAAGGCCGACCAGGAGCGCTCGCTGGCAGCCGGCCGCGCCTGAGGGCGCAGTCGTGAGCGACGCGCACGTCGAGATCGAGCTGAAGTTCCTCGTGCCGGCGGCCTCGCGCGCGGCACTGGCCGCCGCGCTGGCGGAGCGCGGCACGGCACGGCGCGTGGCGCTGATCGATGCCTATTTCGACACGCCGGACCTGCGACTGGCCCGCGCAGGACTGGCCTGGCGCATGCGCCGCGAAGGCGCGCGCTGGGTGCAGGGGCTGAAGGCCGCGCGCGGCGGCGCGCTGGAGCGCTTCGAGCACGAGGTCGTCCGCCCCGACGCGAGCCTGGACCCGCGGGCTCATGCCGAGACGGCGCCCGGCCGGCAGTTGCTGGAGATGCTGGCCCAGGCCTGCGCCGAAGGTCAGGACGCGGTCCAGCGCTTCCAGATCCAGCAACGCCGCCTGCTGCGTCGGGTGCGCACGCGCGGTGCCGTCGTCGACATTGCGCTGGACGAGGCCCGGCTGGTGGCCGGCGGCGATGTGCGGTCGTTGCGCGAGGTCGAGTTCGAACTGGTCTCCGGTTCGACGACCGCGATGCTGGACCTGGTCGAGCGCTGGCGGCGGCGCTACGGCCTGGTTCTGGACCCGCGCAACAAGGCCGAGCGCGGCCATGCCCTTGCCGCCGGCCTGGCCGACCCGCCGCTGCGCAAGGCCGCGTTGCCGCGCTACGACGGTGACGCCGGTGCGCTGGACGCTTTCGGCGCTGTCTGCGACGAATGCCTGGCCCAGATCGGCCGCAACGCCATCGGCCTGATCGAAGGCGAGCCTGCGTTGCGCGCCGAGCATGTGCATCAGACACGCGTCGGTATTCGCCGGTTGCGCAGCGCACTGCGCGCCTACCGGGGCTGGGTGGCCGAGCCGCCGGCCGAGCTGGTGGACGGCCTGCGGGCGCTGTTCGCCGAGCTCGGCAAGGCGCGCGACAGCGACGTGCTGGCCGGCGACATCGCCGCCGAGCTGCAGCGGGCCGGCGCGCCGCAGCTGGCCCCGGCTGCGGCGGGCGGCGAGCCTGACCTCACCGCGCTGGTACGCGGCGAGGCCACTCAGCGCCTGCTGCTGGCCTGGATCGCCTGGCGTGTGGGCCTGGAGCCGCTTGCCGGGCCGCAGCAGCCGCTCAAGCGCCTGGCGCGCCGGCGGCTGCGCCGTTGGCACCGGGGCCTGGTCGACGGGTGCCGCCGCTTCGACGAGCTCGAACCCGCGGCCCTGCACCAGCTGCGCAAGCATGTGAAGCGCCAGCGCTACGCGCTCGAGTTCCTTGCCCCGCTGCTGCCGCGCCAGCGCGCCGCCCGCCACCTGCAGGTCCTGGCCACTGCCCAGCAGGCGCTGGGCGAGATCAACGATCTCGTCGTCGCCCGTGACCGCTACCAGGCGAGGGTGGCCGACGACCCGGCCGCCTGGTTCGCCGTCGGCTGGCTGAGCGCCCGCCTCGGCGAGGCACGCGGAACGGCGCGCGCCGCACTGGCCCTGCTGGCCGCCGTCGAGCCGCTGCCGAGCTAGGCCTGCACCGACAGAGAACCGACAGTGTCGGTTTGCGCACATCCCAAAACTGAAAATCGGCCCCGATCAGCCACTTGGCGCTGAACGAGTCAGCGGGCGTTGAACCCGTGTCTCATTCAAGTCTGAACTTTCGGTTTTTCGTTTCGCTCAGCTTTGAACTTTCAGCGCCGACACGGCAGGTCTTCCAGCCTCCTGGCGGTGAGGCTGTGTGCGCAAACAACCGGGCTGCCAGCGACCGCAGACAGCCAGCAGGTGTGAACGCCGCTTGCTGAGGAACTCATTGAGCGCGGTGGCCCACACGGTGATGTTGCGCGCGCATCCTCATGTCTGAGGATGCGCCCCGCAGATCGGCTACCTATAACGAGGCTTGCTTGCGGAACACCGCCCCCACCGCGGGCTGTCGAATCGGCAAAGGCAGTCCCGTGGGTATCAACAGGCCAAGCCACTCATTTGGTCACGACGCCAGTCAAAAGGAGGAAACATGCTCTCTCCAGCGGAAATCGCAGCCGTTGTCGCTGCGACTAAGGGTGCCGTCGACCTTTTCGACAAGTTGGCAGGGCCGATCAAGCGGGTCATTCTGGGTCACCCTAAGTTCGAGCAGGCAGAAGCAAAGGATCAGCGTTGGCGTTTTCGCGTGGAGACCGAGGGAAAGGATGTCGTCGTCAAGGAAGGCGATTACACCCGCCAAACGATCACCGGTGCTGACCTCTCAAAAGCACTTGGTCCCCAGGATCTCGCGCTCGTTCAAACCTACGAACGCAAGATGCAGGACTACTTTGATCTGTGGACCAGCGTCTACGCTGCCAAGGACATGTCGCAAGACCCTCTGGTGAACGCCAAGACGGACGCCCAGTTGAAGAAGCTGATCGGCAACATGAGGGGGGAACTGCTCGGCATCCTCTCCTTCCTACAAAAGATCGGCGTGCATCTTGATGACCACTACATGCATGTTCGTTCCTTGGTCGAGCAAACAGTGCCCCAGTAGCTCCCGCGCGTTCACAGCCACGTTGCGCAAGCCGCATCGACCAGCCCATCCCTCCTGCTCGGCACCGGACATGAGGCAGAGCGCACGCTTACCGCGCCCCATCATCCAAAGATTTCGCCAGCCGAGCACCCCAGTTTTCGCGGTGATCAACACTGCGATAGTTGGGTCGGCGTAGGTCCACCGACGCCGCAGGCTTCACGAAGTATTGCGTCTATGCCTACGAAAGGAAAGCGGGCAGCGAGACATCCTTGTGGCACAGCATCGCTCGTTGCCCTTGAATGTGACGATGGAAACCGTATCCGCTTGCGGATCCGACGAGATGCAGCTAGCGCGAAGGCCGCTGCAAGCATGCGCAACGCAGTACTTGATCGACCGCATCCTTTAGCGGCCTCATGGCCCGATTGACGATATTCCGAATATCGGATTCCGAGGCGCCAACTGTGCAGTGCACGCCGCTCGGTCGTGCAATGCCCCACATGTCTCGCCCCGCAACAGGAGGAGCCGCGCAAACGGCGTCATTGCCAGCGTTTGCTGCTGGACTTGCTGGTAGAGGAATGTATGAAGGGCCGAAGGCCGGTGCGCCTACGGCGATAGTCGCGGCACAAGAAGCGCCGGGATACTGCAGATTGCCGCCAAGGTCCTCAAGTGGCGCGGCCACGTTCGGCGGACCACAAGCAGCAGTCGTGCCGCCGGACAGGATGGTGTTCTGAACGCGTATGGGCAGTGGGCCAGTGGAGCCCCCAACCACAGGCAGCAGAGCGCTGGCGGCGATCCCGGAAATGGCGGGACCATCGTTGTCCGCGATCGTCACATTGATGAATGAGGCCGCCTCGCCTGCGAAGGCGGCACCAGTGGGCGCGACATTTTTGACCAACAACGAGTTGGAGAGCTGCAGCGTTGCATCGCCGGTCTGCAGACTGACGATGGCGCCCCCTGCAGAAGCGGCACGATTGCTGCCGAAGAAGGAGCGACTCAGAACCACGTCGGCCCGCGATGAAAAAAGCGCACCGCCAAACATACTGGCTTGGTTCTCGAAGAACTGGACTGCGGCGCCGATCAGTGTGCGCGGACTCAAAGGAACGCCAGGCAACGCTCCGCGACCAAACGAGATTGCGCCGCCAATGCGCGCCTGATTGCCCTTCAGGGTCACATGATGCAGCTCCAGAACTTGCGGCGGCAACGTCCCGAAGACTTCAAAGCGCAGGCCGATGGCACCTCCGCTTGAGGTCGCGCTATTGCCATTGAATTCGACATCCAGCACATGGACCTTGGTTGCAGCATCACCCACGTAGAGCGCACCGCCATCCTTGGCTTGATTGCCGGTGAAGCTGCTGTGTGCGATAGAGGCATTGCAGTTCACCGTGAGCGCACCACCCGTCCCAGGGCCGCTGTTGCCGGTGAACTGAGAGCCGGTGATGGCGGCCGATGCGCATTGCGACAAATCGGAAGGTCGCTTGTTGCCTTCGAACGTCGAGTCAGCGATCACGACGCCGCCACCGCGCGCTACGAGCGGCGCGCCAAGGTTTCCGGAGAAACTCGAATGCCCGGAGACGGCAATTCGTGGCGCGACGATCACGTCCCGCTCGTTGTTGGTGAACGTACTCCCTGCGACGCTGACGCTCCCCTGGTCGAGAAGCACAGGCGCGTATGAGTTCTCGACAGTGACGCCCGACAAGAACAGATCGAGGTTGCCACGGACCACGTTGCCGCCTTGGAGGTTGGTGATGCCCCCGTCCGGAATCGGGGTCGCGTTCAAGATACGCAAATTGCGCAGCCTGAGCGTGTGCCGCGTGGGAGAGGCGTTTGCAAACATCACGTATGTGGAAGCCGATCCCCCACACCCAGGCGATGCGGGATTACCGCGCAATGCAACCTTGTCGCCGCCGTCAATCTCCGTGTTTGCTGTCAGCGCATGCGAGCAGTTGATGTTGATGGTCGCCGGCGCACCGCAGCTGAACGTAATGCGGCCGCCAGACGCAAGCGCGCTGGCGAGATTGACGCCTGCACCAGATTGAATGTCGGATCCGCACAGAGTGACTGTGCTGTCCGCGTGCGCAGCCTGCACGCAGCACGAAAGGAATATGGCCACG
This sequence comes from Roseateles sp., assembly GCF_019237615.1. GTDB lineage: Bacteria > Pseudomonadota > Gammaproteobacteria > Burkholderiales > Burkholderiaceae_C > Pelomonas. The sequence continues at coordinate 21,290 of NZ_JAFAGT010000004.1, forward strand.
GCGATTCGCAGCATCTCAGTTGTCCGCCGCGGACTTGGGATGATCGCGATCACTGAAGTCGAGCCTTAGGACTCGGAACTTCGTTGGATCAGCAAGGGAGCGTAGCCGTGGGCTGGTGATCTCGACGGTGCCGTTGCCCACGGACCGCATCGGCGTCTGCACCTCTGGGCGCAACAGGGATGCCGAACCGGACCACTCGCCACCCGCAAACGGCCAGGCACCGAGATCGTGCGTTGCCACGTTGTCGACGTGGTAGACGCCCCACGTGTCGCTGTCGGTCTCGTGCCCCCAGCATGAGAACTCGAGCTTTTGTGCGCGCGCCGAGTGGTAGTCGGCCACCATGTTGGTCCCGGCAGCTAGTGCCAGCAGCGCAGTGTTGGCCGACGTGATCTGGTCACGGAACTTCTTGAACAGGTCCTCGCCCGCCGCAGCGCCCGACAACTTGCCGTAGGCATCGGCGTCGATAACTTCGAAGAAGCCGTAGTTGGTGCAGCCTTGGCCTGATGGACAGTCCTTCTTAAATACGACGATGAGCGTGCGCGGTGCACTCTTACGGCCCTTGCAGTTGGTCGTGTCGATGAAGATCCAGGGGGGTGTTGCCACGTCCGCGTCACAGTCGGTAGCCATTGGGCCGAGCTCAATGTTCGTCCCGCACGCGAATCCATCCCATACGCACAGGTTGTTGTCGTAGGTTGCCAGCTTGTTGCCATCGCTGTCGGTATCGACGTCGTACGCGCCTTTGATGCGAATGAACTCGCCGAGCGTGTTGCGCTTCTGAGCGTCCGGTGCCAAGTCGCTTAGGTACTTCGCGTAGATGCCATCGATGGCCGAGCCATCCTGTATAGGCTTCGCCGCGTGGTCGATGATCCACACGGGAGGTGCGCGTCCGGGCCCCGCCAGCTTTTGCTGATCCGCGTAGAGGGTGCGTTGCGCGTCGAGCTTGGGATCGCCAGATAGCGGCTCCCCGAGGAATCCCAGGTCCGGGTCTCGCTGCGCATTGAGGAAGAGCGTGGTGGGGACGCCCGAGCCCCAGTCATCCTTGTGACCATCAATGGCGGCAATGCCGGTCACCGGATACGCCAGCGGCGTGGCGAGGCCGCCAGCCGAAACCAGGTATCCCGCGCCACTCGAGTAGATCTCTTGCGTGGTGTGGCTGATGCGCTGGTAGATGGGCGTGTCGCGGACGATGGCGAGGTCGAGGATGGTGGTCTCTGGGACGAAGGTAGATGTGGCGGCATTGATGACCTCAGCTGCGAACCCACGCGAAGCCTGTCCAAGCGGCAGTTGCTGGGTCTGGCCTGAATACAAAAGGCCCAGCCCGACCTGGTGGTCGGCACCGCCACTGAGGTCGTACATGCCGTTCCACCCGCTGGCTTCGGCGTCGATGGTGGCCGGCAGATCGCTGCGGTGCCGCCGGTACGGCACCATGCGGCGGCCCTGGCTGCTGCCCAGGGCGAACTTCGCTGCCGTGTAGTTGAGCACCAGTTGCGCGGCGTTGCGCAAGTCGCTGTCCGCCATCGTCGGCCGCCCTGGATCGCCGGCAAAGTCGAACAGGTTGCGTATCGACTCGATCGAATGGCGCTGATAGGGGTGTGCGTTGAATTCGATGAAGTCGTGCTGAAGGAAGCCCTGCATTCGCTTTAGCAGCCACGCCTTGATCTCGATGTTGTCCTGGATGTAGGGCGCAGTCATGCCGAGGTCGTTGCCCAGCGTCTCAATGATCAGCTGGTTGTTCAGGTATTTGGTGGTGTTGATGCCGAGCAGGTGGTTCTCTGTCTCGGGAATGTTGATGAGCAGCACACCGACCAGGGCCGCCCCCACGACCGCGGCCGCTGCCGCCATGCCGAGACCAGCACCAAGGCCCGCGGCAATCACCATGCCTAACGCCAGCAGCGCCAACAAGATTGCCAACATCAGCAAGAACCAGCCAAGATCTCCCAGGGCATCACCCGGTGGGTTGCCGTGGCCTCCGCGGTCGATGGCGCGATCCTCGGCAGAACCACTGTGTCCCGTGCTGTTGCCGCACCCAAACCACACGTTGTGGCTATCGCCTTCCAGCCCGCGATCCAACGTTAGCAAGTCGTCGCGCAGGTGTGTGTCCGCGTTCTGAAGAACCTGGCCGTCTGCTGCCAGACCGTATTTGCGAATCAGGAAGGCGATGCGGATGAGGTTGCGCTCGGCCATATCCCAGTCACCGTAGATGGTTCCGAGACCATGACAAGGCGTCCCGTTGGTGCCGGCGCGCTGCTGTTCGCCATCGCGTACTGGGATCACGAGGGAACTCAATCCTTGGGCCGCCTGGCTCAGCAGGCAACTCTGCGATATTGCGAAGTCGATCTGGATGGCGCCACCGCGCACTGGGGTGGTCTTGGCCGGATCGATCTCGGGCCGTCCCTCATCCAGTGGGTCGAGCCGGCGCCAGCCAGCGATCGAACGGTCGGCGGCTGTGCCATCGCTGCCATTTGTTGAGACGAATTCGGTGTGGCATCCTCGCCCTCCGTCAGCCCCGTTGAGGATCTTCTCCTTCAGCGTGCTCAGGTTGCCATTGACTAGCTCGGCCCACAGCATGTCGGCGACCGCTTCGCGTGCCGCCTTCTCAAAGGCTTCCGCGGCGTCCTTCTTCTTCTTGTCGCTGCTGCCTTCGTCGGGAGAGATGCAAGTCGTGGCATCTTTGATGAGGGCGCACACTTCCTTGTTTGCGAAGTCGAGCCAGCGGAACGTGCGGCTGAAGCGGCAACCACCACTGACACGCGCATGCATCTGCGAGTCGACGTGACCTGCTCCCCATTCGATCTTGGCCATGAGGCGCGACGTCGTGTTCTCATCGGCCTCATGCGCCACTCGGTCGCGTGCGAACGCCAGTTGATCGCCACATGCGATCGCCGCCAGCACGGCCTGATTGCGATCGTCCAGCGTGCGAATCGCATCGGTCGCATCGATCGGACTTGGCGGCAGCTTCACCTGATAGTCGAAGTACTGGGGCCCCAGTACCGCAAGCGCAGGCGTTGCCACGGCGCAAGCAACCAGCAAGGTCGTAGCGGCCACCGTACGCAGGCCAACGCGCTTGCGCCGGCTCATAGGGGGCCTCCTGGTGGTGGCGCGAGGGCTTGGTACTCGAGTGCACGCGCAACGATGAAGAGCGCCGCGAGCAGCAGGATCAGCAGATAGAAGAACAGAAGCACAACGGGCAACAGTTCGCGCAGCAAGGCGGTGCAGTAGCGGGCGAGTTCCACTGCTGTCACCCCGGTGTTCGGCGCGTGAGTGGACAACCACCAAGCCAGACTCATTAGCAGCAGCGCAAATATGAGAGTCAGCAGAGCGGCCGGAACCATCAAGAGCGCTGCCACCTGCTGCAGCCTGGCGACGTTGTGTGCCGATGCCTGCCACGAAGCCTTGAGAGAGACGCGCTGCGCCGAAATCGTTGCAGGCCCGGCTAGGCTGAGGCGCGTCATCAACCAAGACAGCGTCAGCAGAGAGATCAGGATTGCAAGGGCCAGCACCAAGGGCGACACCGGAGCAGAAATATGGGTGACCAGAGCCATCATGGCGCCGACAAAAATCATCGCTGCACTGGCCCATGCAAACAGCAGCAGCGCTTTCAGCGCAGCCAGGATTGCGAGGCGCCGCTCGTCAGCGCCGAAACCGACGTAGTACGGTTTGGCAATCGGGACGCCGCGAAGGATGAAGGACCACAGGCCGCCGCACATGATCGATGACAGCAACGACAGACCGGCAAGGAGCAACAGCGCGCTCAGTGCAGCCACCAGACGGTCATACGCGCTAGCTGTCGTGCCATGAAGGCGCTCGAGCAGCGGCACGGCAATGTGCGGCAACAGGGCCCACGCCAGCAGGATCGACAGCAGCGACGGCAGCCACAAGACGCGTAGACACTCGCGCCAGTGGCCGAGAATGAATGCGCACGTCGCACGCGCCGTGCAAAAACTTGAGAGCCTCACTGCCTCCTCGTACACATGGCGTCGGTCATTCCTAAGGCCACGTGGAGACTTCGAATCGCGCCACGGCGACAAGCTCGCACTCGTCATGGAGGAAATGCTCGGAGGTGTCAAATCCCCTTCCGTAGCGGAACCTGGAGCGGCGGATCGGACTAACGGCATGGATAGTCAGAACCCGACCGTTGCCCTTTTGCGCGCGCACCTCGCAGCGGTTGTGAACCGCCTCCAGTATCTCGGCATGGATGCTCGCAGCGGTCTCGTGAATGCGAGCCTCGTAGACGCTGTGCTCAGCGCCTGTCGCGACTTGCGACTGCAGTAAGCCGATCAGCTCATTGAGCCTTGCAGCGCTGCTTTCACAGTCAAACGTTGACGTCATATCGCGCCCCTTGGCCCGCTAAAGGTATGCAGATTCACTGCGCCCGCCCCTGCGGAAGCACTATTGCAGGAGAAACGGCTGCGCAAGTCATCCACACTAAAGAGGAGGCGCGGCCGGTGCCTCCTGCTGGCACATTCGGGGACTTCAAGAGCGGCAGCGACTCTCGGCATCGAGTACATGATCGAACCGCCGCCGAGCCCGTGCGATGTCGAAATCACGCGTCGGCAATCCTTTCCGCGTTGGGCATTGGGTGAAGTGCACGCCCACGAGCTTGCGCCTCAGTGACCTCGATGACCCACGCGGCATTGAACTGGGCGTTCTCGAAGACTGTCTCGCTCGTCGGATACCCCCGCGGGTTGGAGACGACCCTGCATCCCTGCCGTTCGTAGTCCGATGTCGAATGCGTATGCCCGTGAATCCAAAGTGACGGCGCGGCAAAGAGCTCGCCCGGCAGATCGCTGACAAACGCTGGCGTGATCCAGCTGGACACGTACTGGGCAGCAACGGAAGCAATGGCAGGCGCGTGATGAGTCACAACGACCGTCGGTCCCTCAAACGGTTCCGCCAACACCCGGCGCAGCCAGTCTCGCTCGATCCAATGCTGAGCAAGCGTGTCCTCTGCTCGCAGCAGGCGGCGCACCTGCCGCTCCCGATACTGGCTTCGGGCCGGTGCCACAACCTCGATGCGCCTGAAATCGTTCATGCACATCGATGCTTCGTGCACGGCAAGTTCGACGTTGGTGACCATCCGACCATCAGGCTGTCGAACCGCCAGCTGAAAGTCTGTCCAAAGGGTGCAGCCAATAAATCGGACGCCTTTGATGATCGCCACGTCTCTAGACAAAACGTGGACGTCACTGCCAGACGTAGCGCTGCGCATGCGGCGCAACTCCTCTTCCATGACGCATCCGTAGTATTCATGGTTGCCAGGGACAAGCAGCACGGGCCGACCCTCAAACGCCTTCTCGCGCCGCGCCCAATCGACTGCCTGCCGCCCAGGGTTGTGGATATCGCCGGCCAGCACAACGGCATCGAACTGCAGATCCACGGGCAGACCCAGCGGAACGCCGAGCTCCAAGTGCAGATCAGACAAAGTGAGTAGTTTCATGTTTGGGCCCTCCGAGGCCTGCAAGTCCTCACGACGGTGCGCGATATCACGCGCCGGTCCTTCAAGGCCAGCATCGATGCCGCCGGTACAGCTCGATCTGGGTGACCACGCCCGGCCGGCGGAAATCCACGTAGGCAGGACCAACGGCGGCCAGGTCCGCTGAACATCGTTGGCAACGCCTCTGAGACGCGTGTCCAGCTTGCCCCGCTGCAGACTGCTCCATGTCGACCGGGTACGTGATGTATGCATCGCATTTCCAGCATCGGTCTTCCAACAGGCAGCTGTGCCGCAGGCAATGCCGCCAGTCGGCAATACGCCAGCGGATGTCGAGGTACGGTATCGGGCTTGTGGCCAAACAGGCGGGGCAATACCGGAAGCGAGATCTATCCCGCCAGGTAAGCAATGCCGGCGATGCCTTGATGTCCGTGCAATTCAGCAATGACATTGAGCCTGCAGCGTAGGAAAAAGCCGATCGATGAAGGGAACACTGTTGGAGCAACCGCGGCAGTCTTGTCCCCAGCAGCGCGAGATCCGGATCCCAGCGTTGGCGAAGACTGATTTGCAGGACCGCCATGATTTCCTTGAGCGGACGCCCTTGCGCCATTGCCAGTCGACTCATCCAGCTGCTGGGCGCCTCGTTCGTCAGCGGCGTTGGCACGCCGTGCCGCAGCACGGCGCCCGCACTCGATTTCTGCAGCGAGGCGCTCATAGGAATAGCGGCATCTGGCGACGAGGCCGCGCTCCGACCCGATGCTGACCTGTCGGGCGAGTTGCGCGATGGAGGTCCAGAAGCCAGGCTGCGCGCTGACCGTCTCCTTCAGCTGCTGGCTCGTCCGCTAGTTCCCTGAGAACCGGAAGGTGGACAACGTCGAACGCTTTTGGAGCGACGTCCCGCGCCAGCCCGATGTCCCACAGCCGCTGGAGGCCTCGCACGACCATCGCACCGACTTCTGGCAACTTGGCAGAGCTGTGACGGACATCGCGAACCGGATCGCCTGGCGCCTTCAGCAATCCGAACGCTTCGATCATGCGATAGGCGCCATCGAGCGTCATGTTGTGGAGGAGCGGTGGCAGTCCGCCAATCGCGTCTTGCGCGGCTGCTACGTCATCCTGCAGAACAGCCTCCGCCCAGCCGATCCAGGCGCGCACCTCGGGCTCCAGCAGCCTGCCGTCCACAGCCGGCTTGAAATACCGCCCACATTGGCAGATGCGCAAACCCGGTCGCGCCCACCGGACAGGCCGGTGGCAGCCACCGCACTCCTGAAGAAGGCTGTAGCCGTGTCGGCAACAGCCAGGCACTGCTCGCGTCAACCACACCAGCCGCGCGTACCCTGCCTCCCGAAGGCATTCAGGGCACAACTTGGCCAGCATGGTTGTCGGCGCTATCCACCGACTCAGCCGCTGTCCGGCAAGGTGCACCCAGCGCCCACCGCCGCGCCACTCAAGCAAGACCATACGACGGCGTACATCGTCCACTTCGGCGTGCAGCGCCCACGCCAAGGCGACGACGTCACTATCAACAAGGGCCTGGCGGCGGTCCAGCCCCAACCACTGCATGCCCTCCTGATACGCGACGCCATTGGCCTGAAAGGCACGCAGCATCATGCTCATGGCCGACTCGCCCGGCTGCCGTGGGACGAAGACGCCGAGCCGACGACAGTCACGCCGAGGCATACGGATTCAACACCTGGTTGGACGCGCCGCTGATACGCTGGAAGGCAGTCTCAAAGTGCTCGCGTGCGACTGCGTTGGCGCCAGAGTCGATGGCAACCAGTACCGCCTCCGTCAGCAACAGCTTGGTGCGGCGGCGATTTCCCAGTGCTGCCCGGTGCGTAAGCGCGGCGAAGCCCCGGTCGCTAAGCAGCTTGAAGTCGATGCACTTCGTGCGCTTGCCGATCTCGCTGAGGAACTTGCACCACACGGCGTCGTCGTCGAAGTAGCGAAGGCTTAGCCGGACCGATACCCGGTCTGCCAACGCCTCGTCCACGCGCTCGAGACCACCGAAGGTATCGCTAGCCAGGAACACGAGCGCGATGCCAGTCTCGTCCATCAAGTCGCGGAGCACTTCAGAGGCTGTCGTTTCGACCGCGCCTTTCGTTGCCCGAGTTGACTTCTTGACCGACTGCTCCAGTACATGAGCCTGATCGACGAAGATCACACGGGTGCCCAGTTGCTGTAGCGCCTCGAAGGCGATGTCACGCATGCCCCAGAAGCGGCCCTGGCGAATGGTCGTGAAGGGATGTCGGACCGCTCGCAACAAGTGCGACACCATGCCGCCTGCGCATGGGTTCGATCGCAATCGGATCCGCAGCGCGCCATGCCCCTCGATGATGTCCGTGGAGGTGGGCAAGCTTCGCTGGAAATACTCCGCGATGCTTGACTTTGACGAGCCGGGCGGGCCTGAAACCAGGATGCCCTGAGGGCGGTTGACGCGAAGCGCCAATTGATATGAACGGTCCAACGCCTCAAGGACAACCTTCAGCTCAGGAAAGAGCACGTACTTGCGGTCCACCTCGTCCGCGGCGAGGAGCGCACGCGCGGAGTACATGAACATGCGGCGCGCTGCAATCTGGCGCGCCTCCTCTTCGGCGCTGTCGCCGGTGTCGATGATGTCGAAATCGGTCATGATTCTTAAAAGTCGACGACTTCAAAGTCGTCCAGGTTGATTGGTGAGTGCTTCTTGATCTGTTCGGCGCTGATGGGTTCGACCGGCACTGCCAGAACTTTTGGCGTCTCGGCCGCGCTGCCGCCGAGAACTCGGGCTGACGTCGCGCCGGAGTAGCGCGCCGCCTGCTTCTGATCCGCGCGTGTCTTCCAGCTGACCGACTCTTGCCAGTGCTCATGCAGGCGCAGCCGAGCGCGTTCGAGATATTCGTAGGCGCCGTTGTTCTTGAACTCCTGCCGGGCGAACTTGCGAATCTGCAGGTGCTGGTTCCAGCTCAGGCCGTTGGTCGACCACGCGTTCGCGCGAATTGACCTTGATCTTGATTTGGATCGGGCGCGTGATGAAGCGCTCGGCACCGGGCTGCGCCAGGTCGACCAGTTCCTTGTCTTCGATCACGCGGTCTTCGCCGCCGGCCGCGTCCAGCCAGACGTCGGTGGTGTCGCCCGGTACGCCGGCCAGGCGCTTGATCGTGCTGCCCGAGATTTGCGACGCGCCCCAGTCGAATGCACGCTCATCCAAGAAAAAGCGGAACGTGCGGTCACTGCGGAACACGAGGAACTTCTCGGCGCCAGCGCTGCGCAGATCCACGGCCTGATCGGGACGAATGACTTCCAGCACGCCATCGCGCATGACCTGGAACACCAGGAAGTCACTCGCGGGGCGGGCGCCGGCGGCCGCCAGGATCTGGCTGCCCAGCACCACGGGGTCATCAACTACTTTGGGCACGAACTGCATCGACTGGTCACCGATCTGGATGCCGAACGGGCCACGCTCACGAACAGGGCGCCCCGCCGCCACAGCGGCGTAGACGTCCTCAACACCTTCTTCAAATTGCTTGCGCATCTACAGCTTTCATTGGTCACGCGGACAGCCGCGCACTTCGGTTTCGCGCTTGCTCAACGAGGTCGCTGCTGAGCGCTTGATGCAACTATGCGCAAGCGTGCTAAGTTTGTCAAGCACATCAAGCGCGCTTTGAAAACTTAGCGGCGCGACCTAAACTGTCTTGAGGCGGGTAGCCGTGAGGGTCACGGGTGCTGTCGCCGAAACAGGCAGTCCGTGAAAGTCACCCTTGGTCAATACCTCGCCTCGATCCGCAATGATCGAAAGATGTCGCTTAGGCAGGTCGAAGAGTCCAGCTGCAAGGAGGTTTCAAACGCGTACCTCAGCCAGCTCGAAAACGAGAAGATCCTTCAGCCAAGCCCGACCATCCTCAACAAGCTGGCTGAGATCTACAAGATCGATTACGTCACGCTCATGGAACTCGCGGGCTACCTACCTGCCGTGGGCAACCGCACAGCCAGCGAGCGTCACGGCCGCATTGCGACGTTTGCAGAGCACAACCTGAGCCCCGAAGAGGAGGCCCAGCTGATGGAATACCTGCAGTTCATCCGTACGAAGAAGCGCTCCTGATGAAGCCTGACGACAGCAGTCTCCAATCCTTTGAACTGGCCGCTGTCGAACGACGGGCTCAGGATCTACTCAATCGCGCATCTGCATGGGGTCGTTTCCCCACGCCGATCGACGACCTCCTAAGCGCTGCGAAGTTGCGGGTGGCGCCCAAAGGGATGTTCGATGCTGAAGCCTTCTTGCAGTTCGTCAAGAAAAAGGCGGCCCAGGCAGCGCAAACACTCAAGTCAGCCCTCTCGAAGGCTCTTTGATCGTTAGTTAGTGACAGGCTCACGCCCTGAGCCAGCCGGCCACCAGACTGGTCGCACGAGCCCCACGTGGAGGGCCGCTGGAGCTAGCGATGGACGCGAAGGAATTGAAGCAGTGGCTGAGTTCGGTGTCGCGGCTG
>NZ_JAFAGT010000012.1 GCF_019237615.1 Roseateles sp.
AGCTTGTCGAGCGCCTGCTGCTGCTGGCCGAGCGCATGAGCCCCAAGCAACTGGCCACTTCCAAGCGCGCGCCCAAGGCGGCACAAGCCAGGGGCTATGTCGAAGGCTCCATTGCTCGCTCCCATGTCTCCACCGCCCGTGTGCTCAAACTAGCCCTCGGGAAAAGACCTTGAAAGGGATGGCTCTCAGGGCACGCCGCAAGGCGGGCCGCTGTCGCCGCTGCTGTCGAACATCCTGTTGACCGTTCTGGACCGCGAACTGGAGCGGCGCGGACTGGACTTCTGCCGGTACGCGGACGACTGCAACATCTATGTGTCGAGCGAGCGGGCGGGGCTACGCATCATGGCCGGGATGACGAAGTTCCGGTGGGAACAACTGAAGCCCACCGTGAATGCGGCCAAAAGCGCGGTTGCGCGGCCCTGGGAGCGCAAGTTCCTGGGCTACAGCGTGACCGCGCACAAGGAGACCCGTCTGAGGATCGCACCGGAAAGCCTTGCACACCTGCGGGCACGGGTCACAGACCTGTGTCTGAAAGGGCGCGGGCAACGACTGGAGCGGACCATCGAGCAGCTCCGACCGGTCCTGCGGGGTTGGATGAACTACTTCCAGCACACGCAGGGACGACGCGCACTCGAAGAGCTGGACATATGGGTGAGGCGCCGGATGCGTGTCATTGCCTGGAGACAGTGGAAGCGCCCAGGCACACGGGCATCGCGCTTGCGCGCGCTCGGCTTGGACGCGCACCGCGCGTGGAAGTCGAGCGTCAATGGGCGCGGGCCGTGGTGGAACGCCGGGGCTAAACACATGGTGGCCGCAATGCCGCCGAAGCACCTCGCCAACATGGGGCTGGTCTCGCTGGTGGCCCTCCACCAGCAACTCCAGTGTCGTACTTGAGCCGCCGGATGCGGACCCGCACGTCCGGTGGTGTGAGCGGGCTGAGGGGGCACCCCTCACCCGACTCGATCCGGCGCAACTTAGGGGGGTGTGTTGCCTACAATGCCGGCTGCCCTGAAAGTCAAAGACTGGAATATGCCTCTGTCAAGCGATCGACCCTTCCTGATGCGCCGGGCTGCCGGCTTCACCCTGCTTGAAATGCTGGTGGTGCTGGTCATCATTGGCCTGCTGGCCGGCCTGGTTGGCCCGCGCCTGTTCTCCAAGGTGGATCAGTCCAAGGTCACGACGACCACCACCCAGGTCAAGATGCTTCGTGGCGCTGTGGAGAGTCTTAGGCTGGACATAGGCCGCTACCCCACGCCCGAGGAGGGGCTGAGCCTGCTGTCCAAAGCGCCGGCCGATGCCGCGCTGGCGGCGCGTTGGCGCGGCCCGTATCTCGATGGCGCCTTGCCCGAGGATCCTTGGGGTCATCCCTATCAATATGCCGTGCCGGGTGCTGATGGCCAGCCATTTGCGCTGTATTCCTTTGGTGCCGATGGCAAACGTGGTGGCAGTGGCGATGCGGCCGATATTGGTGTCCTCCCGGCCAGCCAGCCCTGATGCCGCGCTGAGCGTTGGGGCTTTCCGATCCCATCCCATGCCGCGGCAACATCAGCGCGGTTTTACGCTGCTCGAACTGTTGGTGGTGCTGGCCCTGATTGGCCTCGTTGCCGGCGTCTCGCTGCCCGCCGCGGGGCGTTGGCTGGATGCGGTGCGCGAGCGCGGCTGGCGGCAGGAGTTGCACGCCTCCCTGACGGCACTGCCGTTGGCGGCGTTCCGACAGGGCCGCCCGACGCGGCTTGAGGCCAAGGACGTGCGGGCCCTTGTCGCCGACATGCCGGCAGACTTGGCCGTGGAGCTCAGTGCGCCGCTGATCTACAGCGCGCGCGGCCTGGCCGAGCCGGCCGAAGTGCGCCTGCGCGATGCCCAGGGCCGCGTCAGCGTCTGGCGCATCGAGGCGGGCACGGGGCGGGTCATTGCGCCATGAGGCTGACTCGGCATGTGCGCGCTGCGCGCGGGTTTGGCCTACTGGAGGCGCTGGTTGCACTGGTGCTGCTGGCCGGCACGGGGGCGGCGTTGTTTGCCTGGATCGGCCAGAACACCCGCGACGCGTCCCGGCTGGAAGAGGCGCGGGCGCGTGCTGCGCTGCGGCTCCAGGCGCTGGCGCTGCTGGAGTCCGTCAACCCGCAGGTCGATCCGCAGGGCGAGCGCGCCATTGCCGGGTTGCAGTTGCGTTGGACGTCAGAGCAGACCGAGCTGCGGCGTCCGAGTGTGCCGACGCAGGCGATGGAGCCTTTGCGTTGGAAGGTGGCGCTCTACCGCGTGAAAGCTCATGCCCGACAGGTGGCGACGGGGGCCAGCGTGGATTTCGAGGTGATGCTGCCGGGCCTGGAGGATCTGGCCAAGGCCAGTGCGACCAGTCCCGCGGTGGCTGGGCCATGACGCGAGGGGGGCTTGGCTTGCAGCGGGGTTTCACGCTGCTGGAGACGCTGGTCACGCTGGTGTTGGTGGCGCTGGTTGCGGGTGTGCTGTTCGAGGCGCTCTACCAGCTGGGTCGGCTCGAACAGCGCCTTGGCAACGGACAGTTGATGGCGCAGACCTCGCGTTTGCGCGAGATCTGGCTGCAGGAGACGCTGGAAGGGATGCAGGCCGGCGCCAAGGATTCATCCGAGCGCTTCCGGGGGGGCGCGCGCGAACTACAGGGGCTTAGTAGCTTGGCGCCCCGGGCGCTGGCTGACGGCCCGCAACTCGTCGAACTGCGACTGCGCCGCGCGCCTGACCGGGACGAGACTGAGTTGCTGCTCGGTTTTCCGGCGCTCGACCCCGCGGCCGCGTCTGCGCTGGTGTTGTTGCACTGGCCTGGGGACCGGGGGCGGTGGCTATACCTGGACGAGGCGGGCGAATGGCAACAGACCTGGCCGCCGGCGCTGGGCGCTGCCCCGGCGCTGCCCAGGGCGATTGCGTTGGACCGTGGCGACGATCTCGTCGTGCTGGCGACCTTGGCGGCGCCAGGCGAAGCCCTGGGGCGGCGGCTGGACAAGGACCGGCTGCCATGAGGGCGGGCGTGAGGCCGGTCATGAGGTGCGGTGGTCGCCGTGGCGAGCGTGGGTATGTGCTGCTGTTCGTGACGGTGTCGCTGGCGGTGATTGCGCTGGTGGCGGCCCGGTTTGCGTTGCGCATCGAGGCATTGCGAGAGCAGGCGGCGAGTCTGCAGGGCTATGCGGAAGCCAGGGTGGCGGCTGTGAGTGCGCGATCGATGGCCCTCTATTGGCTGAGCACAAGGCCGATTGGGCTGGCCAGTGCGGGGTTTCTGGATGAGGCGCCGTTGGTGCTGGACGGCCGGCCCTACGGTCTGTCCGGTGGCGTGCAGGTGCAGGTGCAGGATGCTCGCGGCCTGCTGTCCGCCAATGCGCCGGATCATGCGGCCTGGACGAACGCGCTGCGTTCGGCCGGCGCTTCGCCGGACGATGCGGCGGCCATGATCGACGTGCTGGAGGACTACACCGACATCGACAACCTGCGCCGCCTCAACGGGGCCGAGGCGGCTGACTACCTGGCGCTGGGCCTGCAGCCGCCGCGCAACGATTGGCTGCTGTCGGTGGATGAGGTTGAGCGAATGCTGGTGTGGCGCAGGCTACCGGACGTGCGCCAACGCATGAAACCCTGGCTGAGTGTGCGCCGGGACCCGCTCTTCAATCCCAATACCGCGCCGCTGGAGCTGCTCCAGGCGATCTGGCCCCAGGTCGGCGCCGACCAATGGACCCTGTTTCAGACGCTGCGTCGTCAGGGGCCGTTTGCCGATGCCGCCGCGGCTACCGCGGCGACTGGCATCCCTTTCACGGCGGCCGAGAACCTGTTGTTCCATGCAAGTAATGCGGTCCGAATCACGGTGCGCGCGCCCGGTCTTCCGCAGGCCCTTGAGTACAATGTGCTGCTTATGCCGGCGGGGAATTACGCGCCGTGGTGGATTCACGAAATCCGCTTTTCCCAAAGCCTCGTGCCGGTCGCGGGGCAGCCCGAAAACGGCTCCGAACGTATAGATGCCTTCGCCACTGCTGTCAGCACTGCAACGCCGTTTCCGACTCCCAGCCGGGCCGTCGCTGTCCCCGGAAAAGGCACCCAGCCTGCGCCGTGAAGGCCCCAGCGTTCCCGACGGTCTGCGCATCGGGCGTTCGGCTGCCTGGATCGTGGCTCGCAGTGTCTCCCGCTATCGATGCATTGACCTCGCCGGCGTGCCGACGGCGGATCGCGTCAGTGCCTTGCGTGCGCAACTGACGGCCTGGCAGCCGTTTCCCGCCAGCGACTATCTCATCGACATGAATGGCGGGCAGGCCCAGGTGTTCGCGTTGAGCCGGGAGGCGCGTGAGAGCCTGCCCCAGGCTCGGGCACTCTGGCCGGAAACGCTGCTGCATCCGGTGGGTGATGACGGCCTGAGATTGGTTGCCTGCCTGGAGGGCGTCGAAGGCCAGTGCTGGCGCGCCGGCGTGCTGCACAGCAGCCGCTGGTGGGCGGCCCGGCCAGTGGATGCCGAGTGGCAAGACTTTGCGAGGCAGGCACAGGCCGAATGCATGTCGGTGCCGGAGGTGCAGGAGCTGCCCTGGCAGCGTCCGCGGCGTGCGCTGGCTACGCTGGATGGGCTCCAGCAGCGTTTGCAAGGTCAGGAGCGGCTGATTGGCGGGGCGCTGGCAGTGGCGCTCGCGGGAGGCTCGGCCGTGGTGGCACATGGGGCCTGGGATGCGTTCCAGGCGCGGGATTCGGGGCAAGCCGAACTGCAGGCGGTCAGGGATGACGTGGCGCCGGTGCTAGCAGCACGTGACCGGGCGCTGGCAGACGCCGATCGCGCCGCGGCCCTCGTGCGCCAATTGCAGGCACCATCGCCGCTCGAGGTGCTGGGCCAACTGAATCAGTTGTTGCCGCCGGCAGGGCGGCTCAAGGAATTCGAGCTTCGCGCGGGCTTGGTCAAGCTGGGGTTGGACCTGCCGCCCGACGTGACCCGGGCGAAGCTGGTCGGGGACCTGGAGGCGGGAGGCTGGTTCACGCAGGTCGCCGAGGTGAAGGATGGCGCCGGCCGTGGGGGTGTCGTGCTCGAAATGAAGCTCAGCGGGCCTCGGCCTCCTGATCGCGCCGGCATGGATGCCGGCCTCACGCGCTCCGCCGGCGATGTGCCGGCAGGCCCTCCGTCGATCGACCTGGGCCTGCTCCCCGGGGCGGCAGGCTCCGCACCGCGCGGGGGCAAGCCTTGAGCCCGCTGCTGACGGCCTGGCGACAGGCCCGCGAGGAGTGGCGCGCCAATGCGCGCTTGCGCATTGGCGTCGTCGCCGTCGTGGCGGTGTTGTGGCTGTGGGGCCTGTTGGTGTTGCAGGATCAGGCGGCCGAGTGGCGTGTGGAAACCGATGTCGCTCAACAGGAGCTGCTGCGGATCAAGCCGCTGCGCGCGGCGACGCAATGGACACAGCGTGCCGATGACGCCCGCAAGCATCTGGAGGCCGCGCAGTCCATGGTGTGGTCTGCCTCCAGCCAGGGTCTGCTGGAGGCCGACCTGCAGGACATCCTGCGCCAGTGGTGCGAGAAGGCAGGTCTGCCCGTGCGAGAGCTTGCATTGGGCGCGCCAGGTGAATCGGGCCTCCCCGGGGTCTCGGTGCTGAGGGTGCGCCTGACGGTGGACTTCAACCGGCTGGCCCTGATGGGCCTGCTGTCGGAAATCAATCACTCGCCCAAGCTGATGATGGTCGAATCGCTGCACATCAAGTCGCAGGCTCAGCCGGCGCGGGCCGAACTGGAGATCAAGGTCTTGTTCAGGCCAGAGGAGCGCAAGCCTTGATCGCCGCCTGGTTTGCTGATGGGCGCCGTTTCGGCCTGACTGTCCTGACCGCCGTTGGTGTGGGCTGGCTCGCCGCCCCCCCTGCGCCGGACGTGCCTGCCGTGGTGCAGGTCCGCAGCGATGCCTGGGCACTGCCTGCGTTGCCCAGGCCGAGCGATCAGGTCACGCTGGCGGCGCAGCTTGCCGGTGCGCCGATGTGGGGGCCGGATGAGCTCAAGAAGGCCGCCGAGGCGCCGCCCGAGGACTTGCGCTGGCGTCTGGCGGGTTTGTACGGCAAGGGGCGCCAAGGTGGTGTGCTGGTGCTGTTCGAAGACCCGCAGAAGCTGCCCCAGCGCCTGAAGGTGGGCGACAAGCTACCCGATGGGCAGGTGATCGAAGCCATCGAAGGCAATCAAGTCGCCGTGCGCGACAAGAAGAAGCGCTCCCTGATTGGAGTCGAATCCCGTGAATAGAGTCCCTTTTCCCATTACGCCGCGTGTCGCGCTGGTCACCGCGTTGGCCGGCTTGTTGACGGCTTGCACAACCGTGCCGGAGCCCAGCATCCCGCCCAGTCTGCCTTTGCCAGCGTCTGCCCAGGCGGCCTCTGCCGCGGAGGCCGGCGCGGGGCGGGCAGGGGAGTTGACGGTCACGCCACTGCCGCAGCCGCCCATCAAGCCGCCGTCGGCCAAGAGCCTGCAGCGCGACGCACAGGATCGGGCCCAGAAGGAAACGGCAGCAGCCAATGAGGAGATTGCCGCCATCAACCTCCAGCAGGTGCCCCTGGGGACCTTCGTGCAGGTGGTGTTTGCCGAGATCCTGAAGCGCAATGTCAATGTGGACGCTGCCGTGCTGGCCCGCAAGGACCTCGTGACGTTCCGCAGCGGCACGGCCCAGCCGGCCGTGCAGATGCAGCAGGCGGCCACGCTGCTGCTCAAGAGCTACGGTATTGCCGTGGTGGACGTGGGCGGGCTGGTGCGTGTGCTGCCCGACAACGCGCAGCTGGGCAACCTGCCGGAGATCCGCCGCACGGATGCGGCGCCGACGTCGCCGTTGCCGCTGCGCCCGGTCTTCTACCTGATCGAGTTGCAGGCCGTGCGGCAGACCGACGTGGCCGGCTGGCTCAAGACGCTCTTCGGCGGGCGGGTGCAGGTGCAGGAGGACATCGGCAGGAATGCGTTGTTGCTGAGTGGCACGCCCGATAACGTCGAGGCCGCCCTCGAGGCCTTGCGCGTGCTGGACCAGCCGTTGATGGCCGGCCGCAAGAGCGTGGCGCTCTCGCCCGCGTATTGGTCGGCGGACGACTTGGCGCGCCGCCTCAACGAGGTGTTGACGGCACAGGGCTATGCCGTGGCGCCGCTGGGCCAGCTGGGGCAGCAGGGCGGTATCCGCTATCCGGTGGTGCTGCTGCCGGTGTCGGGCGTGAACCAGGTCTACGTCTTTGCCGGCTCCGACGAGGTGCTCCAGCACGTCACCACCTGGGCACGCACGCTGGACCGCCCCAACGAGCGCGGCATCGGCAAGAACTATTTCACCTACCAGGTGAAGCACAAGGACGCGGCCGAGCTCGCCAAGACGCTGGAGCAACTGCTGTCGGGCAACCGCCTCAAGAGTGGCGGAGCCGCCGCCACGGGCGCTGCCGCCGGCGCGGCGGCAGCCGGTTCAGGCCAGTCGTCACGGCCGACGTCGGTTGTCGTGGACCAGGCCTCGAACATGCTGATCTTCCAAGTCGATGCGGACGAGTACTCGCAGATCGGTGCGTTGCTGCAGACGCTGGACCGCCCGGCCAAGGCGGCGCTGATCGAGGTGACCGTGGCGGAGCTGTCCCTGACGGACACCAGCCAGCTCGGTGTCGAATGGCTGGCTACAAAGTTGTTGTCCAGCGGGGCGACCGTGATCGGCGGCACGGCGGGCGGGTTGTCCATCGGCTCCGGGGGCGCGACCTTCCGCGTGCTTGACACGGTCGGCGGCGTTCGCGCCACTTTGAATGCACTCGCGTCCAACAACCAGGCCACCATCCTGTCCAGCCCGCGAATACAGGCCCGCAATGGCGAGATGGCCACCATGCAGGTCGGCCAGGAGGTGCCCATCATCACCAGCCAGCTCAACACCGGCCAGCTGGCTTCGGCGACGGGCAGTGGGGGCAATCAGGTGCTGCAGACCGTGCAATACCGTACGACCGGCGTGATCCTGAGAGTCAAGCCCGTGATCCATTCTGGCGACCAGATTGATCTGGAGGTGCAGCAGGAGGTGAGCGCCGCGGCCCAGACCAATACGGGCGTCAACACGTCGCCCACCTTCAGCACGCGCAAGCTGGAGACCAAGCTCACGCTGAAGAACGGCTCGACCGTGCTGATGGGCGGCCTGATCTCCAATGATGGCTCCGAGGGCTCGGCAGGCATCCCCCTGCTCAAGGACATTCCGGTTGTCGGCAACCTCTTCAAGACGCAGACAAAGACCGGGACGCGCCGCGAGCTGGTGGTGCTGATCACGCCCTACATCCTGAGCGACAACCATGACGCGGAGAGCGTGACCGACGCCTTCCGCCGCATGCTCGGCCCCTGGGCGCAGCCTGTGGGCACGCCCGTCAAATCGGGCAACTGACACCATGGCCAAGCTCGGTGAGTTGCTGGCGGCGGCGGGGCTCGTCAAGCCGGCCGATGTGGAGGCCGGCTTGCGCGTGCAGGAGGCCCAGGGCGGCCGACTGGGCGATATCCTGGTACGCCTGGGCGCCGTCTCGACCCAGGCCTTGTATGGCGTGCTGGCCGAGCAGCTGGGCAGTCCCCTGTTGGATGCGGCGCAGCTCGACGAGGAGGCCATCAGGCTGACACTGGGCCAGACGCGGCCAGGCATGGACTGGTGGCTGGATCGCGGTGTGCTGCTCTGGGCCGAGCCAGATGCGCTGTGCGCTGCTAGCGCCGACCCGCTGGATGTGGACGTCCGCGAAGCCATTGCCGACGAGCCGCATGTGGCCCAGGTGCGCTGGCACCTCCTGCTGCCCGCCGATGCAGAAAGCGCCGCAGCGCGCCTGCGCGCGCATGCCGCGCCCGCCGGCCTCGATGCGCGCACGCTGCGGGAGCTGGCCGAGGACGCCCCCGTGGTGGCCTTCGTCAACAACACGCTGGCCCAGGCCTTGGAGGCGCGCGCGTCGGACGTGCACGTGGAGCCGGGCGAGCGGGAGTGCGTGCTGCGCTTCCGCGTCGACGGCGTGCTGCAGACTCGCAGCACGCTCTCCATGGACCGATATCCGGCGATCGCCTCGCGCATGAAGCTGATCGGCGGGCTGGACATCGCCGAGCGCCGCCTGCCGCAGGACGGACGCATCTCCACGCGAGTGGCCGGCCGCGAGATCGATATCCGCATCTCCTCCATCCCGGCCGTGCATGGCGAATCGCTGGTGCTGCGGCTGCTGCCCAAGGAACGTGGCGACGTCGGCATGCACCGCATCGGCATGGAGGCCGACCATCGCGCGCTGTTCGAGCAGTGGCTGCAATGGCCCAACGGTCTGGTGCTGGTGACCGGCCCGACCGGCTCGGGCAAGAGCACGACGCTGTACTCGGCCCTCGCACACATCAACGACGGCGTACGCAAGCTCATCACGGTGGAGGATCCGGTCGAGCTGCGCCTGCCGGGGCTGGTGCAGATCCAGACCCAGGCCGAGATCGGCTACACCTTCGCCCGCGCGCTGCGTTCCATCCTGCGGCACGACCCGGACGTCATCATGGTCGGCGAAATCCGCGATCGCGAAACGGCAGAGATTGCCATGCAGGCGGCCTTGACGGGCCACCTGGTGCTGGCCACGGTGCACACCAACGACGCGCTCTCCGCCGTCAACCGCCTGGTGGACATGGGCCTGGAGCCCTACCTCGTCGCCGCGGCGCTGCGTGCCGTCATGGCGCAGCGCTTGGTGCGGCGACTGTGTCCGGCCTGCAATCACCCGCACGCGGACGATCAACCGCTTCAGCAGCGTTGGGACGAGTTGCGCCCGCGCCTGACAGGCCTGCCCGACCTGCCGGCCCGCCCGGGCTGGCGCGCGGCGACCGGCTGCGCGCAGTGCGGCGAGACCGGCTATCGCGGCCGCGTTGGCGTGTATGAACTCGTGACCATCTCGACTGCCATGCAGCATGAGATTGCGCAGGGGGCACCGATGGAGCGGCTGGTCGCTTTGGCGCAGGCTGCCGGGCGGCGCACCATGGTCGAGGATGGCTTGATCAAGGTGGCTGCCGGCCTGACCACCTTCGATGAAGTGCTGCGCGCGGCCAGCGCCTCCGACTGATGCAGACCTTCACCTATCGTGCCCTGGACGTCGGCGGTCGCGCGCTAAGCGGTCAGGTGACCGCGCGTGACGAAGCTCAGGCAGCCCGTGAGCTGCTGCGCCAAGGCCTGCGATTGACGGAGCTGGTGCCGGTCGTCGCGACCGCAGTCCAGGCCACGCCGGCACTCAGGCGCCGGACCCGCATCGGCAGTGCTGATCAGGTGGTGGTGTTGAGCGAGCTGTCGACACTGGTCAAGGCGGGCGTGCCACTGGATGAGGCGCTGCTGTCCATGTCCCAGGGGCATGCGGCCTCAGCGATGGGGGCCGCCCTGCAACGCGCCCTGCTGGCGGTGCGCGCGGGACAGTCGGTTCACGACGGATTGGTGGCCAGCGGCCTGGCCTTGCCAGAGCATCTGTTGACCCTCGTCAAGGTGGGCGAAGCGAGCGGCCAGCTCGCTGCGTCGCTGGCAGCCGCAGCGGCTCAGCTCGAGAGCAGCCGACGTTCGCTGCAGGAGCTCCGCAACGCGCTGATCTACCCGGTCGTGCTGGTGGGGGCGGGCTTGCTCGCCGTGCTGATCATCTTCATTGGCGTGATCCCCCGATTTGCACCGCTGCTGCGCAGCAGTCGCGCCGAGGTGCCCGAGTTCTCGCAGTGGGTGATCGGGTCGGCACTGTTCCTGAAGACCCATCTGCTGGCCGTGGGCCTCACGGGCGCCGGCGTGATGATGCTGGTGGTGGTGGTGTTCAGCCGCGCCACGTTCCGGCAGGCAATGATGGATGCCCTCGCGCGTGCGCCGGCCGTCGGGCCCTGGCTGCGCGATGCCGAGGTGGGGCGCTGGGCCTCGCTGATGGGCACGATGCTGGCGAGCCGTGTGCCGCTGCTGCAGGCGCTGCAGCTGTCGCGCGGCACGATCCGCCTGACGGACTTCGGCGTGCTGATTGCGTCCGCGGCGCGGGAGCTGGAGCAGGGCCGCAGTCTGCACGAGTGCCTGCGCCATTCGCACTGGATTCCGGCGTCGCGGCTGAATCTGATCCGGGTCGGCGAGCGTGCGGGCACGCTCGACGCCATGCTCTCGTCACTGGGCGAGATCCAGAGCCACAGTGCGAGTCAGAAGCAGAAGCAGGCCCTGACGCTGATCGAGCCGGTTGCCATCCTGCTGATCGGTGCGGTGATCGGTGTGCTGATGGTCTCCGTGATGATGGCCATCACGTCAATGAACGCCGGAGCTGTCTGAGGCAGCGCGAAACGGGGTGATCGGGTCGCCGCCGCGCGATCGGAAGAAGGTCGCCACGTCGGCGGGTGTCTGGATGCGGCGCTCTACCAGCGCAGGTACCAAGTCGCGCACGGCAGTGGTGCTGATGGGCTGGTCCAGGGTGGCGGGGCTGGTTGCATCACTGAACCAGACGATGAAGGGCACGTGCTGGTCAGCTGTCTTGCCGGCACGGCCGGCGCCTGGTCCGCGCTGCTGCTCGTAGATGGCCGACCAAAGCTCCTTCTCACGCAGCCAGTGATCTGACGTGATGACCATGGCTGATGCGGGGCCGGCCTTCAGTACGGCGGCGCGCAACTCACTGAGCAGCCGCGTCATCTCAACCAGGTTGGCGCGGTAGTCCTCGACCAGGGTGTTGGGGGTGGCGCCCGCCACAGCGATGGGCGGGTGCGGTACGTTCAGGTGGAGCCAGACCACGGTGTTGCCCGGGTCCTGCGCGACTTCGAGCGCGGCCTCTTGCAGGCGGGCATAGGTGCCGCTCCATTGGCGCAGGAAGTCGGTGTACGGGTTGTCGAAATCACGCTGTTGCTTGAAGGCGCGAGCCAGTGAGGTGCGCCATCCGGGGAAGAACCTCACCGGCTCCGCATGGCAGCGGCGCGGTGCCGGTATCACCGCACAGTAGTCGTGATAGAAGCCGACAACCGCGTAGCTGTGGCCGCGCGCCTGCAGGTCGCTGAACAGGCTGGATGCTCCGGCATCGAACCGCGTCCCGTTGGCAGCCACCAGGTAGCCTGCGCCACCTCGGTCGACGGGGCCGAAGCGCCGCCCCGTCATCATGCCGGGCACCGAACTCAGCGTACTGGGCCCGGCCGGCATGGCTTGGGTGGCGACAAAGCTCTGGCCGAGGAGTTCGTGGAATGAGGGCGTCCCGAAGAGGCCTTCGCGGGCTGAGATCTCCTGGTCCCATTCATCGAGGATCACGACGAGAGTCCGGCGCACGCCGGCTTCGACTGAGTGAGGCGCTGGCGCGGGGGCAAGGGCTGGGAGATGGCCGAAGGCAATCCGCGCCAGATAACCCGGCATGCCGGGCTGCAGCAGGTACATCGCGACCAGCGCGAGCCCACTGGCCGTGGCGACTCGCCACTGGGAGGCGACCTCGGCGCGCCAGACCAACCAGCCGGCGGTCACCAAGCAAGTGAGTAGAAGCCCGGCCTTCAGCGCAAAGCCCAACGACAAGGCCGCCGCCAGCGGGCGGCGCAGGATCTGGAAGAGGGCAACGAACAGCAAGGCCAGTAGCAGGGCCCGGGTGGCGCCGGCAAGCCAGCGAGGCCGGTCGGGTTGGTCCAGGGTGCCGCCGGCGATTGCAGCCAGGGCAAGCAAGATGGCCAAGGCGCCACCATCGCGCAGGAAGAGGGCGGGCTCGAAGGCGACGTACACGGCCGACGGGCTCTGCAGCAGGCTGTCGCCCAGTGCGGCACTGGCCAGTGCGATCAGGGTCAGCGTTGCATAGCGAGCCGCTTGCGTGGCGATGCGCAGGAGGGCTGCCATGTCGGGTCAGCGCCGCAGCAGTTGCAGCAGGGTGCGGTGCGAGGAGATGGTCGTCTCGCTCTGCAAGCCGAACCAAGGCGCCGCAGCGTCCAGCAGATTCTCTCTGCTCCAGTCCTGGTAGAGCGCAGCATTGGCGCCTGCGATCTCGACGAATCGCGGGTCGTCACGCGGGACGAACTCCAGCAACAGCATGCCGCTACAGCAGTCGGCGAGGGACTCGAACAACTGCACCAGCGGCACGCGCTCCGTCACGGCGAGGTGATGGATGACGGCCAGCATCAGCACGAGATCGAAGCGCCCTTCCAGGCGGGCCGGCAGGGAGAGTGTTTCCGCCAGGCGCCAGCCGGTGGCCGGCGTGGGGCGTGCGAAGTTGGCGTGCAGGCACTGGATAGACGTGTTCTGGCCGCGCAGGCCGCGGTGCAATTCGTCCAGCGCGTTGATGTCGTCGTCCAGGGCCAGCACCTGGGCGCCCGCACGTGCGGCGAGCAGCGAGAACTCGCCGCTGTTGGCTCCAATATCCAGCACACGCCGTGGCGCGAGCCGATCTACCAGGGCTTGGACCGCCCCGCGTTTGGCGTTCAGCTCGGCATCGGCGTAGTGGTCGCGATTGCCGGTGTAGGCGCTCCACGTCGACACCGCGGTGCCGCCCCGCCCCAGCCGCTGCACAAAAGCACGCAGGTTGCCGATCAACCAGGGCGTGCCGTCGGCCGCCGGGCGGCGTGCGTCGGGCTGCCCGCTGCCGGGCTTGGCGGTGTTGCTAGCAATGCGTCGGCGCTCCAGCCGGGCCGGCAGCCGAACGTGCAACCACATGGCCAGGCCGAACTGCGAGTGCCATGGAATGAAGGGCGCGAGTTCAGCGGCTCTGAGGCCGTCACGGTGCGCCAGGAAGATGTCGCGGGGCGTGCGGCCTTGCTCGGCGATGGCAAGCAGAGGCAGCACGAAGTGCCGCACGAATTGGCCATAGGCCAGCCACCCCGGCGTGTCGTCGGGTGTGCGTTTCTGCAGGGACAGCAGGTCGCAGAGCACCGGCCGCGTGCCATCGAACAGCACGTTGTTCGCCGCGGCATCCTTCAACGTCCAGCCAGCCACCCACGCGCGCGCCTGCACGTCCAGCGTGAGCAGGGCCGCGTCCAACAGCATGGCCGGCGTCCACTCGAAGGGGTAGCTGGGAATTTCAATGCGCGGGTGCTCGATGAGCAGGCCGCCATCGGGCGACGGGGCGACCTGGCTTGCGGGGATCAGCAGCCCGTCGCGCACGAGCTCGGCATACAGCGGCGAGGCAAGCAGCACCTCGGTGGCCTCGCGGGCCGCCGGGTGGACGATGCGACGAACTTGCCGGCCGTCGTCTTCCAGTTGGCCGGCCGGGTCGCGAAAACTCCGGCGCATCAGGAGCGGTCGCGTTTGAAGCGTCGCTTGATCGCCAGCCAGATCTGCTTGGGGTTGCGCAGGTAGTAGAGAACCCCGATGGCCCCAGCAATCAGGCCCTGGATCAACAGATGCGCGGAGCCGCCATCGATGTAGGCGTGCGCATGGCCCGTTGTGGCTGCGAACACGAGCAGGACCAGCAGGGCTTGACGAAGAACGACCATGGAGAGTGCTAAGAAAGCGCGCCGACAGCGCTGGTTCACTGGGCGAGATGTTAACAGCGGGGCGTCTGCAGAGCGTCGGCCCATCCAGCCCTAGACTTTTGGCCCCGCGCATCTTCCGCATCTCCGGGTGGTCCTGGCCTTGAAACTCGCCCGACATACCTTCTTCAACCTGCTTGGCCTTGGCGCCCCGCTGCTGGTGGCGCTGTTCTCGATCCCCGTCCTGATGGCGGGCCTAGGTGCCGATCGATTCGGTCTGCTGACGCTCGTGTGGGCGGTGACGAGCTACTTCGGGTTGTTTGACCTTGGCCTCGGGCGTGCACTCACGCAACAACTGGCCATCGTGCTCGACCGTGGCGACGACGGCCTCGTGGGTCGGCTGAGCGCCACGGCCCTTGCCCTGATGGCTATGTTGGGCCTGGTGGCGGGCTCCGCGATGGCCCTGGTGGCACCTTGGGGTGTCGACTTGATCCGGGCGCTACCCGACCGTACCGAAGCCATCGCCGCCTGCTGGGTCATGGGGCTGGCCGTGCCATTCATCGTCGTCACGGCAGGCCTGCGCGGCATGCTGGAGGCTTGTCATGCCTTCGAGGTGTTGAACTATGTGCGCCTGCCCACCGGCATCTGGACGTTCGCCGGCCCTTGGCTGGTACTGCGCTGGGTGGGGCCAGACCTGCTCGCGATCACGATCGCCCTTGCCGCGGGACGCGTGGTGGGTGCCCTGGCGCACGCCTGGCTCGCATGGCGTGCCTTGCCACAGTTGCGGGGGCGGCTTCGCTGGGGGCGCGAGTGGCTGCGGCCCCTGGTGGTTTCAGGCAGCTGGATGACAGTCGGCAATGTGGTCGGCCCACTGATGGGCTACGTGGACCGATTCGTCATCGGTGCGACGGTGTCGGCGGCCGCAGTGGCCTACTACGTGACACCGCTGGAGGTCGTTACCAAGCTCTGGATCATCCCCGGCGCGCTGACCTCGGTGCTTTTCCCCATGTTTGCTGCACAGGCAGCTCGCGAGGACGAGCAAGCGCGGCAGCTCTTCTGGCGAGCGGTCGGCATCCTGTTCGCGGTGTTGCTGCCTATCACCTCAGCGTTGGCCCTATTTGCCCGACCTTTGCTCGGCTGGTGGCTTGGCCCCGATCTGGCAGGCCATGGCGCGCCGCTGTTGCAGGTGTTCGCTGTGGGCATCCTCATCAACTGTCTGGCGCATGTGCCCTACACCTGGTTGCAGGCCGCTGGGCATTCGCGAGCGCCTGCGCTGTTGCATTGCGTGGAGCTGCCGTTGTTCGTTTCTGCGCTGTGGTTGCTGACGCAGCAATGGGGGGCGAAAGGCGCCGCCTGGGCCTGGCTGCTGCGCATCGGCATCGACGCCGTGGTCCTCTTCTGGCTGTGCGAGCCCGTGCGGCGAGCCAGGGCGGCGGCGCGTAGCGAGTGAATACAATGTCGCCCTCGTTCATTGATCGCCTGAGTCGCGATCCCATCTCTGAGGCGTGAGGCGCCTTGCGAGCAGCCCTTACATGCCCCAGCCCCTCGTCAGCATCGTCACGTCGGTCTTCAACCAGGCGGAATACCTGGAGGCGACCATGCTCAGCGTGCTGCATCAGGACTATGCCGCGCTGGAGTACATCGTCATCGATGACGGGTCGACGGACGACTCCCTGGTGGTCGCTCGGCAGGTGGCCGACCGGTTCCCGGGGCGGGTCACCGTCCTGACTCAAGCCAACGCGGGCCAGGCGTCCAGCCTCAATCGCGGCTGGGCGGTGTCGCAGGGCAGCATCCTCGCCTACCTCAGTTCTGACGACTGTCTCTCGCCGCAGGCCGTGACCTGTATGGTCCGGGCGTTGAACGCACGCCCCGATGTGGTGGTGGTGTATTGCGATTTCGAGCTGATCGACAATCGCGGAACGCCCATCCGGACGGTACGTACCGAGGACTTCGACCTGCGTCGGCTGTGCGTGGACTTGGTCTGCCAGCCCGGCCCCGGGGCGTTTTTTCGCAGGTCTGCTTTTGAAGCCACGGGTGGTTGGCGGGCCGAGCTACGTCAGGTGCCTGACTTCGAGTTCTGGCTGCGGGCGGCCGGGCGCGGGCACTTCCTTCGCGTGGCCGAACCTCTCGCCCAGTACCGCATCCATGACCGTTCGGCATCATTTCGGGCCATGCCTGTAGCCTGTGCCGAGGAGATCTGCGGCGTCATGCGCGATCACTGGCGAACCCGGCCAGGGGGTGAGGCGGATCTGGCGATGGCCAAGTCGCTGTGCATCGCGGCGAAGAACCATGCGCAGGCCGGGCGCCCGCTGCGGGGGGCGGCCCGGCTGATGCAGGCGTTCCGCTTGGCGCCGCGGTTGATGGCATCCGCCCAGAGCTGGCGTCCGTTCCTCTTCGGGCTGGCCTTCCGCTGCTTCGGCATCGTGTCGGTCGTCCGGCGTTTTCGGAGGGCCCAGGGATGACGGCTGCCGCCTTGTCGGTGAAGGCAGCGCCGCGTCATCGGTCGTGGCTGCTGGGCGCGCTGCTTTGGATCTTCGCGCTGGGGCCTTATGCAGCCGGCGAGGGATACGGCTCCTCCGTGGGGCCCCACGTGTTGTTCATCCTGCTGCTGACCGGCTGGGCGTTGAGCGTCGGCTTTGCGCCGGGGCGTTCCTGGCGAATGGCGGCCGCAGCATGTCTTTTGCTGAGTCTGCATTTCCTGGGGTCGCTGTTCAGCACGCCATGTCAGGATCTGGGTGGCAAGTCGATGGGCAGCTTTGTCTTGTTCATCGGAGTGGTCTGGGGATTGGCCGTGCTGGCGCAAGCCGTCGATCTCGATGACCGCCACATCTTAAGCACGCTGGTGGCGCTCTCGGCCGTCGTGACGCTGGCCGTCGTTGTTCACCACATGGTGCTGTTGATGAGCGGCCGCACCACGTATGAGCGAGCCAGTGGCATCTTCCCTGAACCCAGCCACCTCGCGTTGGCACTCACGCCGGCGCTGGTTGCCCTGGGCTTCAGTGGCCGGGGGGGGATCGCAGGGCTTGCGCTGGCGTTCATTGGCCTGCTGCTGCTGCTGTCCAGTTCGTCCACGCTTATCGTGCTGTTGCTGCTCGCCCTGGGCTGCGTGGCGTTTGCCATGGGCCATGCCCGTCGCGTCAAGACCTTGATGACACGGTTGGTGCTGCCGGTCGTGGCGGTGCTGGCCTTGGTGTGGATGTCCCCCTATCGTGACGATGCACTGGCGCGCATAGCCGGCGTGCAGGAGGCGGATGTTGGCTCCAACGCTTCCAGCATCATCTACGTGATGGGCTGGGAGCACGCGCTCGAGAACTTGAATGTAACCGGTGGTTTCGGACTGGGTTTCAATCGCATGGGATGCGAGCCTCGTCCGGTGACGGACACGACTGACATCATCGAGTTGATGGGCCTGGGTGACGCCAACTACAACGATGGTTCGTTCACCATCTCCAAAGTGCTGAGCGAGCTCGGTTGGCTGGGCGCGGCGATGTGGGCGGTCATGCTGATCGTGTTCGTGCGCTTCCTGCGACGGCTGGCGCGAGGTGTGAGGCCCGGGCGGCGTGTCACCGTGGCGCTGCTCGTCGGGATGTGCGCCGTGCTGCTGCTGGGCAGCTTCATTCGCGGCACCGGCTACTTCTCCGGTCCATTTCTGGCCGGGCTTTTCGCGCTCATGTGCCTGCAGCGCGTGCTCGCCGATGAGGCCCCCCTAGCGGCGCCACCGGAGGCCCCATGTTGAGCCGTGGGCGCCTGTTGCGCGACTCCGCCACCAACCTGCTTGGCTTCGGCTTGCCGCTGGTGGCAGCGTTTTTCTGCATTCCCCAGCTCATCCACGGCCTGGGCGCCGACCGCTTTGGTGTGCTGACATTGCTCTGGGCGGTCGCCAGCTATTTGGGCCTGCTGGACCTCGGGTTGGGCAAGGTGGTGACGCAGGAGCTGTCTGCTCCGGCGCCCGGGCGCGCTGCCTTGCCTCGCCCGGTTGTCGTGGGCAATGCCATGCTGCTGCTCGGGATGCTGAGTCTGCTGATCATTGCCATCGCCGGTGTACTGCTGGTGGGCGCTGGTTTTCAAGCCCAGCCCCTACCCTGGAAGCGGGACGCGCTCTGGGCGGGCGCCGTCATGTTGCTCGGCGTTCCGGCCCTGGTGCTGTCCAACGGCTTCAAGGGCATCCTGGAGGCCGATGGGCACTTCTCCATGGTCAATGCCGTGCGAGTGCCGATCGGCATCTGGACGTTTGCGGCACCCCTGGCCGTGTGCGTCTTCTTCGGGCCATCGCTGGTGGGCATCTCTCTGGTGCTGGTGCTGGGGCGCGTCGTCAACCTCCTGGCCTACATGGTGACCTCCGGTGAATCCTGCTCGCCGCGCGCCTGGCTGGCGCAGCGTGACCGCCAGGTGCTCAAGGGTCTGGCCACGACCGGCGGTTGGATGTCGCTGAGCAGCCTGTTGAGTGCCTTCATGGGCTATGTGGACCGCTTCGTGCTGGCCTATGTGGCCACGCCGGCCATCGTGGCGTATTACGCCGTGTCGCAGGAGATTGTGACCAAGCTCTGGATCTTTCCTACTAGTGTCGTGACGGCCACCTTTCCCTCCATGGTGAAGGCGCACGCTGAAGGCGTTGCGGCGCGCCGGGTGCTATGGCGCTCGGCGGTGCTCGTCTTGCTGCTCGTCGTGCCGATCTGCGCTGTGCTGGGGGTCTGGGCGCGCCCCATCCTCGCCCTGTGGGTGGGTGACGAGTTTGCGGCCGCCTCCCACCAGGTGTTGTCTATCCTGTGCGTGGGCATGGTGTTTGGCGGTGCCGCGGCCGTGCCCTTCACGGCCCTGCATGCCATGCGTAGGCAGAAGGTTGCGGCGCAGATCCATGCGGCCGAGTTCCCCGTCTTCCTGGTGTTGATCGTCGTGTTGTCCAGCCAACTGGGTGCGGTGGGAGCGGCCATGGCCTGGGCGCTGCGCTGCGCGATCGATTTTTGTCTCATGACGTTCTGGTGCGAACGAGCGTTGATGGGCAAGGCATGAGTGCCGCTGTGATGAATCCTCCCTCGACAAGTTCCTGCCTGCTCTCCATCGTCATTCCCACGCGCAACCGCTTCGAGTGCGCGAGTGCCTGCATTGCGGCGGCGCGGATGGCGGCGCCGCAGGCGCAGATCGTGATCGCGGACTCCAGCGATGGCGGCGAACTTGAGCAGCACGTCGCCGGCCTGCTTCAGGAGACCGGCAGCATCGACTACCGGCGCAGCCCGCGCGACGCCAACGTTGTCGAGAATTTCGAGTTCGCGCTGACGCACTGTGTGGGTGAGTACGTCATCTTCGTCGGGGATGACGACCTCGTCGGTCCGCAGATCGAAGACGTCGCCGCTTGGGCGCATCGCGCCGGCATCGACGCGGTCGTGCCCTACGGCAACCGTTTCGGCGTGGCGTACTACTGGCCCGGTGTGGATTCCAAGTACTTCGGCGACGCCTACAGTGGCAAGGTGTTCGTCTGGTCCGCCAGTGGCCACAGCCGCGCGGTCGACCCCATGGTCGAACTGCGCCATGCCGAGCAGCATGTCGGCCGTGGACTGGCGCTGCTGCCCCGTATCTACCATGGCCTGGTGCGCCGCGCGACGCTGATGGAGGTGAAGGCGCGCTTTGGCGCGCTGTTCGGTGGCGTGAGTCCCGACATCTACAGCGCCATCCTGATCGCCAAGGTCGCGCGGCGAGTGGTGCACCTTGATTTCCCCTTCTTCATTCCGGGCGCTTCGCCGCGCAGTGAGGCGGGGTCGGGGGCGGCGCGCACCGACCGTGTCTCCTTTGATGACAGTCCATATCTGAATCGTTTCAAGGGCCTGCGCTGGAACCCGCTGGTGCCGCGCTTTTTCTCGCCCTATACCGTCTGGGGCTACTCCATGGTGGAGGGCATGCAGGCGGCGGGCCTGCCGGTCACGGCGCTGACGTATGCGCGCATCCATGTGCGTTGCCTGGCCTATTGCTTCAGCTATAGGCAGGACATCTTCGCCGCGGTGTCTCAGGCCCGCGACCGCTTCGGTGTCGGGCGTGTCGCGTTCGCGATGGGCCTCGCCGTATTGGAGGAACTGCGCCACACCGTCCGGCGGGTGCTGCCGCGCTTGCTGGCGCCCCGAGCCGGTGGTTGGGCTCGCCGTTACGGCGGCGTTGACGATTCAGTGGCGGCATTGCGCTTGGTCACGTCTCTTGTGAAGCCGTTTCGCACGCCCGAGGGCGGGGGCTGATCGGGCCGGCTGGCGTCGTGCAGGCCGTGCTTGCCAGGGCGCGATGAGACAATGCGAAGCTATGAAGGAACAACTGGTCGAACTCATCGTCGCCCGTCTGTCGGCTGACTGTGAAGCGCTGAAGAAGGTTTTCGAGGCCTCCAAGAACGAAGTCGGAGTGCGTTACTGCGCAGTCGACGACCTCCTGCCGCAGGAACTTGCAGAGCGCATCCACCGTGCCTTCCCTCAGCCCTCGGCCATGCGCCTCATGGAGAGCTTCCGTGAGTGCAAGTACACGTCCAAGAGCTTCGATCAGTTCGATCCGCTGATGGCCGACATCACCTTTGCCGTGCAGGATCCTCGGGTCGTCGAGGTCGTCGAGAAGATCACGGGCATCCGCGAGCAGATCCCCGATGGCAGCCTGTACGCGGGCGGCCTGAGCGCCATGGTGAAGGGCCATCACCTTGGTCCGCACATCGACAACTCTCACGAGGCCTCGCGCCGCCATTACCGTACGCTCAACCTGCTGTACTACGTGACCCCGGGATGGTCGCTCGAGAACGGCGGTAACCTGGAACTGTGGGACGAGCGCGTGCGCAGGAACGTCACCATCGTCAGCCGCTTCAACCGGCTGGCCATCATGGAGACTACGCCTACATCTTGGCACTCGGTCAGCCCGGTGGTCGCGGACGGCACGCGCTGTTGCGTGTCCAACTATTACTTCTCGCCGCGCTCGCCGACGGGGCAGGATTATTTCAACGTGACGTCGTTCAGTGCCCGCCCAGGGCAGCCGCTGTTGCGCTTGCTGGCGCGCGTGGACAACGGCCTGCGCCGAGGCATTCGCGCTATCGTGCCGCAGGGGGTGGGCAAAAAGGACGTCTACGAAGGCCGCAAGCCGTGACGAAGCAGGCCGGGCGCCTGCTGCTGTACGCGCCCAATGTCCACACCGGTGGCGGTTTGGTGCTGCTGCAGTCGCTGCTGGCTGCGTGGCCAGTCGGGCGGTCGCTGGTGGCCTGGTTGGACGCGCGCGCGCAGGCCGTCTTGAGTCCGCCGACCAGTGCGAAGGTTCACTGGGTGCGGGCCACGCCGGGGGCGCGGCTGGGCGCGGAGTTCGCGCTGCGAGCGAGTGGCACGATGCGAGACCGGCTGCTGTGCTTCCATGGACTGCCGCCACTACTGCCCAACGCGGCGCCGATCTGGCTGTTCCAGCAGAACCGCAACTATCTTGGGCAAGTGCCGTTGGCGGCCTTCGGCTGGAAGACGCGGCAGCGACTGCGCTTCGAGCAAGCCATCAGCCGTTGGCTGCGGCACCGCGTGGCCCGCTACTGGGTGCAGACGCCGTCCATGGCGCGTGCCGTACAGGCCTGGTACGGGCTGACGCCGGCCGACATCCGCGTACTGCCTTTCGCGCCACCAGCCCCGCCACCTGCGGTGCCGGCTGTCCCACGCTGGGACTTTGTCTATGTGGCCGATGGCGAGGCGCACAAAAACCATCGGCTGCTGGTGGAGGCCTGGCGACTGCTGGCTGAGCAGGGCCTGCGCCCGTCTCTGGCGCTAACGCTGTCGACACGCGACACCGCGTTGGCTGATTGGGTACAGGCCCAGGCGCAAGCCCATGGCTTGGCCATCATCAACCTGGGCCCGCTGCCGCATGCTGAGGTGCTGGCGCTTTACGCGCAGGCGCGCGCGCTGGTGTTCCCTTCTCGTGGTGAGTCCTTCGGCCTGCCGCTGATCGAGGCTCGTCAGGCCGGCCTGCCCATCCTGGCCGGCGAGATGGACTTTGTGCGCGATGTCTGCACGCCGGTGCAGGCCTTCGACGTGCGCTCCGCCGTGTCCATCGCACGCGCCGTGCGCCGCTTCCTGGACACGCCGGAGCCGCCGCTGCAGCCGGCGCTGGCGTCGGACTTCCTGCAGGCCCTGTTTGACCCCGCCGCATGAAGGTGTTGCTGCTGAGCCAGCATTTTTGGCCCGAGTCCTTCCGTATTAACGAGGTGGCGCAGTCGCTCTCCGAGCAGGGCTGCGAGGTCACCGTGCTGACCGGCAAACCCAACTACCCGGACGGGAACCTCTTCCCCGGCTATCGCTTGGGCGGCGTGCAGCGCGAGCGGCACGCAGGTTTCGAGATCGTGCGCGTGCCGTTGTTGCCTCGCGGTGAGGGCGGCGCCAGGAAGCTGGTGCTGAACTACCTGTCCTTCCTGCTCTGCGCATCGCTGCAGGGCCCTTGGGCGCTGCGCGGCCGGCGTTTCGACGCCATCTTCGTCTATGGCACTAGCCCCATCCTGCAGGCCATCGCGGCTATCGTGCTGAAGTGGGTCAAGGGCGCGGCGCTGGTGGTGTGGGTGCAAGACCTTTGGCCCGACAGCCTGGAGATCACCGGCTTCGTGAAGAGCCGGCGGCTGCTGGCGACCGTGGCCGCGGTGGTGCGCTGGATCTACCGCCGCAGCGACCTGCTGCTGGTGCAGTCGCCCGCCTTCGTGGCGCCGGTACAGGCCATGGCCGGCCACACGCCTGTGCGGGTGCATGAGAACCCCGGTGACCGCGCGCGGCCTGGCACGGGCGAGCCCACGGCGTTGCGGCTGGACCCCGCGCGGTTCAACATCGTATTCGCCGGCAACCTGGGCACGGTGCAGTCGCTGGATTGCGTGTTGGACGCGGCCGAGCGCCTGGGGCCACAGAGCGGGATGCAGTGGGTGCTGGTGGGCAGCGGCGCGCGCTACGCCTGGCTGGCCGAACAGGTGGCTCGGCGCGGGCTCACGCAAGTCACGCTGGCCGGCCGGCTGCCGCCGCAGCAGATGCCGGCGGTGTTCGCGCAGGCGGATGCGCTGCTGGTCAGCCTGACCGGCGGGCCGGCGTTGAGCCGTACCGTTCCAAGCAAAATACAGGCTTACTTGGCGGCCGGCCGACCCATCCTCGCTTCCATGGACGGCGAAGGCGCTCGCGTCGTGCAAGCCGCCGGTGCGGGCCTGGCCTGTGCCGCCGAAGACGCCCAGGCGCTGGCCGCCGCGGCTCGGGCATTGCAAGCCATGCCGGCCGCACAGCGGCAGCGCATGGGTGAGGCTGGACTGAACTTTTACGCGGAACACTACGAGCCGGATCGGCTGGCCCAGGTCCTGGTAGAACATTTGAAGGGCGCCGTTGCGGCGCGCAACAGGCAAGAAGAGAAGGTGCAATGAGTAGCAACAAGCAACGCCTGCTGGTTCTCGGAGCCAGCGGCATGCTGGGCAACGCGGTGCTGCGCGTGTTCGCCGCCGATCCGGCCTACGAGGTGTTCGGCTCGGTGCGCAGCGCTGGCGTCATCGCGACGCTTCAGGCCAAGGCGCCTGCGGCGCAGTTCGTTGCCGGGGCGGACGTCGAGAGCCTGGACAGCCTGACGCGTCTATTTGCGCAGGTTCGACCGAGCTTGGTGGTCAATTGCATCGGCATCGTCAAGCAACTGGCCGAGGCGGACGACCCGTTGACGGCCATCCCGATCAACGCGCTGCTGCCTCACCGGCTGGCCCGGCTGGCCCAGGTGGCCGGCGCGCGGCTCATCCATGTCAGCACCGACTGCGTCTTCACTGGCGCCCAGGGCGGCTATGTGGAGACGGACCCATCCGACGCGCAGGACCTGTATGGCCGCAGCAAGCTGATGGGCGAGGTGGACTACGACAACGCCGTCACGCTGCGCACGTCCATCATCGGCCACGAGTTGGCCAGCGCGCATGGCCTGGTGGGCTGGTTCCTGTCTCAGCCCGGGCCGGTGCGCGGCTTCACGAGGGCTGTGTTCTCGGGCCTGCCTACCGTGGAGCTGGCGCGGGTGATGAAGGACTTCGTCGCACCCCATCCCGCGCTGCGCGGCACCTGGCATGTGTCGGCCGACGCCATCGACAAGTACAACCTGCTCAAGCTCGTGGCCGCGGAGTACGGCCGCAGCAACGACATCACGCCCGATGACAAGCTGGTCATCGATCGCTCCCTCGACTCCAGCCGTTTCCGGGCCGCCACGGGCTATGCGCCGCGGGCCTGGCCCGAGCTTGTGCGCCGCATGCGCACCTTTGGCTGACACTCCACAAGAAAGATACCCATGTTCAAAGACAAGGTCCTGCTGATCACGGGCGGCACCGGCAGCTTCGGCAACGCCGTCCTGAGCCGCTTCCTGAAATCCGACTTCGCCGAGATCCGCATCTTCAGCCGCGACGAGAAGAAGCAGGAGGACATGCGCATCGCCCTGAAGAGCGACAAGGTCAAGTTCTACATCGGCGACGTGCGCGACTACGACAGCGTGCATGACGCTCTGAGCGGCGTGGACTACGTCTTCCACGCGGCGGCACTCAAGCAGGTGCCGTCCTGCGAGTTCTATCCCATGGAGGCGGTCAAGACCAATGTAGTCGGAGCCGAGAACGTCATGCGCGCGGCCATTGCCCAGGGGGTGAGCCGCGTCGTCGTGCTGTCCACGGACAAGGCCGTCTATCCCATCAATGCGATGGGCATGTCCAAGGCCATGATGGAGAAGGTCATGGTCGCCAAGTCGCGGCTGTGCGACCCGTCCAAGACGGTGCTGTCGGCCACGCGCTATGGCAACGTGATGGCGTCGCGCGGCTCGGTGATTCCGCTGTTCCTGCAGCAGTTGCAGGACGGCAAGCCGCTGACGATCACGGACCCGACGATGACGCGCTTCCTGATGTCGCTGGAGGAGTCGGTGGACCTGGTGCTGTACGCCTTCGAACATGCCCGCCCCGGCGACATCTTCGTGCAGAAGGCGCCGGCCTCAACGGTGGGGGACCTGGCCGAGGCCATGCGCCAGCTGCTCAAGAAGGACAACGAGCTCAAGATCATCGGCACGCGGCATGGCGAGAAGCTCTATGAGTCCCTGGTCTCGCGCGAGGAGATGGCCCGCTCCGAGGACCTGGGTGGCTACTACCGCATCCCCGCCGATTCGCGCGACCTGAACTACGCCAAGTATTTCGTCGAGGGCGAGACCACCATTTCCGAGATCGATGACTACACCTCGCACAACACCAGGCGGCTCAGCGTGGACGAGGTCAAGCGGGTGCTGCTGCAACTGGACCTCATCCGGGAGGCGGTAAATGCTTAAGGTCATGACCGTCGTGGGCACGCGGCCGGAGATCATCCGGCTGTCTCGTGTCATCGCGCAGTTGGACCGGCACTGCGAGCATGTGCTGGTGCACACCGGCCAGAACTACGACTACGAGCTCAACGAGGTCTTCTTCAGCGACCTTGGCATCCGCAAGCCAGACCATTTCCTGGAGGCTGCCGGTGCCACCGCGGCCGAGACCATCGCGCTCGTGATCCAGAACGTCGACAAGGTGCTGGAGCAGGCCCGGCCCGATGCGCTGCTCATTCTCGGCGACACCAACAGCTGCCTCGCGGCTATCGCAGCCAAGCGCCGCAAGGTGCCGATCTTTCACATGGAGGCCGGCAACCGATGCTTCGACTTCCGCGTGCCGGAAGAGATCAACCGTCGCATCGTCGACCATACGGCCGACATCAACCTCAGCTACAGCCAGATCGCGCGCGACTACCTGCTGCGTGAGGGCTTCCCGCCCGATCAGGTCATCGTGACCGGCAGCCCCATGCGCGAGGTCATCGAGCATTACCGCCACGGCATCGAGGCCTCGGATGTGCTGCAGCGCCAGGGGCTGACCGCGGGGCGCTACTTCGTCGTCAGCTCGCACCGCGAGGAGAACGTCGACGCGCCGGAGAACCTGCAGCGCCTGCTGGCGCTGCTGAACGCGCTGGCCGAGCGCTATGACGAGCCCGTCATCGTCTCCACCCATCCGCGCACCCGCAAGCGCCTGGAGGCCTTGCTGGCCGCGCAGACGATGCACCCGCGGGTGCAGTTCATGAAGCCTTTCGGTTTTCTGGATTACGTCAAGCTGCAGTGCGGCGCGCGGGCGGTGCTCTCCGACAGCGGCACCATCACCGAGGAATCGTCGATCCTGAACTTCCCGGCGCTGAACCTGCGCGAGGTGCATGAGCGCCCCGAGGGCTTCGAGGAAGGCGCCGTGATGATGGTGGGCTTCGACGTCGAGCGCGTGCTGGACGGCCTGCGCATCCTGGAGGCCCAGCCGCGCGGAGACGAGCGCCTGCTACGCCTCGTCAACGACTATGCGCCGGCCAATGTCTCCGACAAGGTACTACGCATCATCGTCAGCTACACCGGTTTCGTGAACCGCCGGGTCTGGCGCAAGCCGGCCTGAGCCGCCCCTAGAATCCCGCCCACTCCGGGCCCTACACGGGCGGTTTGCCCCGCGGCATGGCCGCGCATCCGAAATTCCCATGATTCGACACGTGTCCCGCGCTGCACTCGTCCTGCGATTGGTCCTAGGCGCCTGCTTGATGGGTGGCCTGGCCCCTGTGGCCCAGGCCCAGATCGTCAACGGCATCTCTTACGACCAGTTGCCCAACTCGGGCGCCGCGGTGAAGCTGCAGCAGCCTCTCGACCCGTTGCTGAAGAAGGACAAGGCCGACAAGGCCGACAAGAGCCGCAACCGCCGCGACATGTTCGATGAGATGGCCGAGAAGCCGTTCTACCGGCCCAGCGAGTTCGAGCTGTTCGTGCGTCAACTGGCCGGCGTCACCAAGCCCGTGCTGGGCGAGAAGGTTGACGAGGATCAGCAACTGATCCGCCGTTTCGGCGCCGAGCTGGTCACGCCGGCCGCGCCGGGGCGCGATGGCGACACCGTGGCCGACGGCCCCAGCCTGGTGCCCGATGACTACCTGGTGGGGCCTGGCGACGAGGTGCTGCTGAGCCTGTGGGGTGGCGTAGAGGCCAACTTGCGCCTGACGGTGGACAGCCTGGGCCGTATCGCGATCCCGCGCATCGGCACGGTGGCCGTGCAGGGGCTGCGCTACGGCGACCTGCGCCAGGCCATCGCCAAGCGCGTGGCCGTCCAGTTTAAGAACTTCGACATCGCCGTGTCTCTGGGCCAGGTGCGCGCCATCCGCGTCTATGTGACCGGCTTCGTTCAGCGCCCTGGCGCGCAGTCCATCAGCGGCCTGTCCACGGTGCTGCATGCGCTGATGGCGGCCGGTGGCCCGACCGCCGTTGGCAGCTTCCGTGCCATCCAGGTGCGCCGCGGCAAGACCTTGGTGACCAACTTCGACCTCTACGACCTGCTGCTGCATGGCGACCGCGGCGGCGACCTCGTCCTGCGCAACGACGACGTGGTGCATGTGGCCGCAGTGGGCGCGCAGATCGGCGTCATCGGCAGCGTGAACAAGCCGGCGGTCTTCGAGACCAAGCCCGGCGAGACGCTGGCGGATGCACTGGCCATGGCCGGTGGCTTGTCGACGGTGGCCAACCGCGAGACCGCTGTCATCCACCGCCTTGACGCCCGCACCGGCCAGGCCGTGCGTGACGTCAACCTCGGGAAGGATCTGAAGCAGCCGTTGAACAACGGCGACGTGCTGCGCGTGCTGAGCCTGGCCGATGTGGCTGCCCCCATGCTGCGCCAGAACAAGCGCGTGCGCGTGGACGGCGAGGTGCAGAAGCCCGGTGACTACCTGATGCCGGCCGGCAGCACGCTGACCGACGCCGTCAAGGCAGCCGGGGGGCTCACGCCCGAGGCCTTCCTGTTCGGCACGGAGTTCAGCCGCGAGTCGGTGCGCCGCTCCCAGATCGACAGCTACGAGCGCGCGCTGCGCGACCTCGAGACCGACTTCACCCGTACCACGGCCGCTCAGCGCGAACGCCCCTCCACGGTGGGCGATGGCCAGGCCGCGCGCAACATGGCGCAGCTCAAGCTGATGGAGAAGCTGCGTGGCCTGCAGCCCAACGGCCGCGTCGTGCTGCAGATGGGCCCGGCCGACACCGTATTGCCGGCGCTGGCCGTGGAGGACGGTGACCGCATCTATGTGCCCTCGCGGCCGACCGCGATCAACGTCTATGGCAGCGTGCTCAACGCCGGTACCTATGCCTTCGACAACGGCCGTTCGCTGGACTTCTTCCTGAGCCAGGCCGGCGGCCCGGCACGTTCGGCCGACAAGGGCAGCATCTTCGTGCTGCGTGCCAACGGCAGTGTGGTCAGCAACCGCGCAGGCCGCAGCGGCTGGGTCTTCGGTGGCGGTCTCGTGGAAGCCACGGCTGCGCTGCCGGGCGACACGCTGTTCGTGCCGGAAGACAACCTGCGCCTCGAGACTTCGCAGGAGCTCAAGGACTGGTCGACCATCCTTTACCAATTCGGCCTGGGTGCCGTGGCCTTGAAGAGCTTCCGCTGATGACGACTCTGCCTCCCGACGCGGGTCTCGCCGCCGACACGAACGACGGCATGGACCTGATGCTGGAACTGGCCCGCCGGGCCCGGTTCATCGTGGTGGGCGGCCTGCTGGCCGGCGCGCTGGCGGTGGGTGCCAGCTACCTCATCAAGCCCACGTTCACCTCCTCCACGCTGGTGCTGCCTCCGCAGCAGCAGCAGTCGCTGGCGGCCTCGGCGCTGTCGTCCTTGGGTGCATTGGCCGGCCTGGCAGGCGGTGCCGGCGGCATCAAGAGCCCGCTGGACCAATATGTGGCGCTGCTGCAGAGCACCACCGTTGCGGACCACATGATCGAGCGCTTCAAGCTGCGCGAGGTCTATGACGAGAAACTGCTGATCGATGCGCGTGCGGTGTTCTGGAAGCGCCTGCGCGTGGCCGCAGGCCGCCGCGACGGCCTGATCACCATCGAGGTGGACGACCACGATCCGCAGCGAGCGGCTGACATGGCACGTGCCATGGTCGATGAGTTCCGCCGCATGACGACCGCGCTGGCCATTACCGAAGCCCAGCAGCGCAAGTTGTTCTTCGAAGGCCAGCTCAAGGCCGCCAAGGACAAGCTGACGGCCGCCCAGGTGGCGCTCCAGAACAGTGGCATCAGCCCTGGAGCGATCAAGGCGGAGCCCAAGGCTGCGGCCGAGGGTTACGCCAAGCTGCGCGCCGAGGCCACGGCGGCCGAGGTGAAGCTGCGCGTGTTGCTGGGCAGCATGACGTCTCAGTCGCCGGAGGTGCAGCAGCAGCAGGCGGCCTTGGCGGCGTTGAAGGCGCAACTCGCCAAGGTGGAGTCCAGCGGCGACGTGGGCGGCGACGCCGACTACATCGGCAAATACCGTGAGTTCAAGTACAACGAGACGTTGTTTGAGTTGTTCGCCAAGCAGTATGAGTTGGCGCGTGTGGACGAAAGCCGTGAGGGCGGGCTGATCCAGGTCGTCGACGAGGCCCAGGTGCCAGAGAAGAAGGCCAAGCCCAAGCGCGCCTATATCGGTGTGGGCGTGGCATTCGGCGTGAGCCTGTTGTTGTGCGTCGTCGTGGCGCTGCGGTTCCAGGCGCGCCGCGATCCCGAGGGTGGAGCGGCGAAGCTGGGGCGGCTCTGGTCCGCCCTGCTGGGGCGCGGCTGAGGTCGGAGCGGTGGTGCTGGCTCTCTGTGCCGGGTTTGCGATCGCCCTGTTGTTGACGCTGTGCGTCGTGCAGTTCGCTGGCGCGCGCTCGCGCGACACGGACCTGTCCGGCCCGCAGAAGTTCCACGTTCGCCCGGTGCCGCGCATTGGGGGCGTGGCCATCTACGCTGGCTTTGCGCTGGCTGCGCTCATCTGGTCCCACGAGAACGCCTCGGTGCGTGACGACACGCTGTGGCTGCTGGCCTGCAGCGTGCCGGCCTTCGCGGCCGGGTTGATCGAGGACCTGACAAAGCGCGTATCGCCGCTGCGGCGCATGCTGGCCATCGTGCTGGCGGCGAGCCTCGCGTCGCTGTGGCTGGACGCGGCCATTTACCGCACCGCCATCCCGGGCCTGGACTGGATCGCGGGTTTCGGCCTCGGCTCCGTGTTGCTGGCCATCTTCGTCGTCGCGGGCGTGGTCAACTCGATCAACATCATTGACGGATTCAACGGCCTGGCATCCATGTGCAGCATGATCATGCTGGCTGGCGTCGCAGCGGTCGCCGTCGACGTGGGCGATGGGTGGATCGCGGGCAGCGCGCTGCTGACCATTGCGGCGACCATGGGCTTCTTCGTCTGGAACTACCCGCGCGGCCTGGTCTTCCTGGGCGATGGCGGTGCCTATTTCCTCGGCTTCATGCTGGCCGAGCTCAGCATCCTGCTGATCGGCCGCCATCCGGAGGTCTCGCCACTGTTCCCGCTGGTGCTGTGCGCCTATCCGGTGGTGGAAACGGTGTTCTCCATGTACCGCCGCCGCGTGCTGCGCGGGCGACCCGTGGGCCAGCCCGACGGGGTCCACCTGCACAGCCTCGTCTACCGGCGTCTGATGCGCTGGGCCAAGCGCAGCCGGGACACCCGCGTGATCACGCGGCGCAACTCGCTGACCTCACCCTACCTCTGGATTCTCTGCTCGCTGTCGACGCTGCCTGCCGTCCTGTTTTGGGACGACACGCCGATGCTGGCGCTGGCGCTGGGGGGCTATGTGCTGGCTTACGTCGCCGTGTACTGGCGCATCGTGCGCTTCCGGACTCCGCGCTGGCTGGTGGCCCGTCGCTGACCGTGTTGACGGGGCAGCGATAATCCTGGTATGACCGAACCCACCCCGTCCGAAGTCGCCGAGGCGCCTCCCGCCCGCTTCGACACTCTCCCCCTCGACGCCAAGCTGCTCCGCGCGGTCGCCGACTCCGGCTACCTGACGATGACGCCCATCCAGGCCAAGGCGATCCCCATCGTCCTGGAGGGCCGCGACGTCATGGGTGCCGCGCAGACCGGCACGGGCAAGACGGCTGCCTTCTCCATCCCGTTGCTGCAGCGCATGCTCAAGCACGAGACTGCCAGCGTCTCGCCGGCCCGCCACCCTGTGCGCGCCCTGGTGCTTGCGCCCACGCGCGAGCTGGCCGACCAGGTGGCCGACAACGTCAAGAAGTACGCCAAGCACACCCAGCTGCGCTCGGCCGTCGTCTTCGGCGGCGTGGACATGAAGCCGCAGACCGCCCAGCTCAAGGCCGGCGTCGAGGTGCTGATCGCCACGCCGGGCCGCCTGCTGGACCACATCGAGGCCAAGAACTGCGTGCTCAACCAGGTCGAGTACGTCGTGCTCGACGAGGCCGACCGCATGCTGGACATCGGCTTCCTGCCCGACCTGCAGCGCATCCTCAGCTTCCTGCCCAAGGCGCGCCAGACGCTGCTGTTCTCCGCCACGTTCTCGCCCGAGATCAAGCGCCTTGCCCAGAGCTATCTGCAGGATCCCATCCTCGTCGAGACGGCGCGGCCCAACCAGACCGCGTCCACCGTCGAGCAGCGCTTCTACAGCGCGACCGACGACGACAAGCGCGCCATCATTCGCCAGATCCTGAAGGATCGCGCCATCCGCCAGGCCATCGTCTTCGGCAATTCCAAGCTGGGCGTGGCTCGCCTGGCGCGCGCCTTCGAGCGCGACGGTCTGCGCACGGCCGCCCTGCATGGCGACAAGTCGCAGGACGAGCGCCTGAAGTCGCTGGACGCCTTCAAGCGCGGCGAGGTGGACGTGCTGGTGGCAACCGACGTCGCGGCCCGCGGCCTGGACATCGCCGACCTGCCGGCCGTCTTCAACTACGACGTGCCCTTCAACGCCGAGGACTATGTCCACCGTATCGGCCGCACCGGCCGCGCCGGCGCGTCGGGCCTGGCGGTCACGCTGGTCACCAAGGCGGATGCCCGCCTCGTCGCCGACATCGAGAAGCTGATCAAGCGCAAGATCGACCTCGACGCCTTCGAGCTGGACGGCAGCGACCGTCCGCGCTTCGAGCGCCGCCGCCGCGACGAGGGGGTGGACCGTGAGGAGGCGCCGCAGCGCCCCGCGCGCCCGGCCTTCCGCCCGCCGGCGCCGCCGGCCGACCCCTTCTTCGACAAGCCCTACGAGGCCGGGGCGCGCGACGCCGCTCCTGCCTGGGAGAAGGCCAAGGCGGCTGCGCCGGCCGGCGTGGGCAAGGGGGGACTGTCCAGCTACATCAAGCCCAAGCGGCAGGTCGCCGCGCTGTTCGGCGCCAAGAAGCCGGCGCCCGCAGAAACCTAGGCGAGCAGCGCGAACACCGCCGGGATGCGGTCGGGCAGGGCGCTGGCGGCGTTGTCGCTGCGCTTCCAGTCCGCCACCGTCGCGGTGCGCGTCCAACCGCCCGGCAGCGTCAGGCCGACGCTGATGGACAGCCGCGTCGTCGGCTTCAGCGCCGCCAGCAGCGCCTGGCGCAATGCCTCGTTGCGATAGGGCGTCTCGATCAGCAACTGGGTCTGCTGGCCCCGGGCCGACAGGGCCTCCAGCTCACGGATGCGGGCAGTGCGCCCGCCTGCCTCCACTGGCAGATAGCCGACGAAGGCGAAACTCTGGCCGTTCAGTCCGCTGGCGGCCAGCGCCAGCAGCAGCGAGCTGGGGCCGGACAGCGGCTCCACCTCGATGCCAGCCTCGTGCGCCAGCGCCACCAGGCGCGCACCCGGGTCTGCCACTGCGGGCAGGCCGGCCTCCGAAATCAGACCCAGGTCATGCCCAGCGAGGGCAGGGGCCAGCAGTGTGCGCCAGGCGGCACCGTCGTCGCCTGCAGGCTTGCTCCCCTTGGCTGGGCGCGGCAACTCGGTGATCTGTACGGCCTGCAGCGCTTGCGCCAGCGGGGCGATTGCATCGACGCGCTTGAGCAGCGCACGCGTCGTCTTTGCGTTCTCGGCCGCCCAATGGCCCAGCCGGGCGGCCTGTTCGATGACGCGCTGGGGCAGTACCTCGCGCAGGTCCAGCGAATCGTCGACGCCGAAGTCCAGCGTGTTGGGCATCAGGATCAAACGGCCGTGCGTCATGCCAGCGGCTCCAGGCCGGCGCGGCGCAGCAGCGCGCAGGTGCGGATCAGCGGCAGGCCGACGAGTGCCGTCGGGTCATCGGACTCCACCGCCTCCAGCAGTGCGATGCCCAGGCTCTCAACCTTGGCGCTGCCGGCGCAGTCATAGGGCCGGTCTGCGCGCAGATAGGCCTCGATGGCTGCGTCGTCCAGTTCGCGAAAGCGCACGCGCACCTCGGCGCGTTCGATGGCGGCGAGGCCCGGTGCGACGACGGCCACGGCGGTCTGGAAGACGACCTCGCGGCCGCTCATGCGCCGCAGCTGCGCCGCCGCGGCCTCGTGCGTGCCCGGCTTGCCTATGGCCTCGCCGCCGAGGTCGGCGACCTGGTCGGAGCCGATGACGACGGCGTCAGGCCGCAGTGCGGCGACGGCACGGGCCTTGGCCAGCGCCAGCCGCTCGGCCAGCGCCGCCGGCACCTCGCCGGGCAGCGCGGCTTCGTCGACCGCGGGCGCGATGGCCTCGAAGGGCAGGTGCAGCCGGGTCAGCAATTCCCGTCGGTAGCGCGATGTCGAGGCGAGGATCAAGGAGGGCATCGGGGCATTCTCCCCCGCCTAAACTCACGACCATGAAATCGCGTGCCTTTGTTCCCGAGAAGCTCGACGTGGCGGCCCTGGCCCACGACGCCGCCAGCCTGGCCGGCGAATGGCCGGTGGCCCTGCTGGAGCGCCTGGCCGGCTCGGCCGCGCCCGAGGCGCCCGCCAGCGGCTGGCCCGCACTGCGCTGGAGCCTTGCCGGCGAGCAGCGCCAGCCCAAGGGCGCCAAGGCCCAGACCTGGCTGCACCTGACCGCCTCCGGCCAGGTGGCGCTGACCTGCCAGCGCTGCCTGAAGCCGGTGCTTGAGGACATCGCCATCGACCGCTGGATACGCTTTGTCGACACCGAGGCCGAGGCTGCCGCGCTGGACGTCGACAGTGACGACGACGTGCTGGCCCTGCCGCGTCACCTCGATGCCCGTGAGCTGATCGAGGACGAGATGCTGCTGGCACTGCCGCTGGTGCCGCGCCACGAGGTCTGTCCGGAGCCGCTGACCCATGCCGGCGACGAGGTGGAGCCCGAAGCCGCGGAGCGCCCCAACCCCTTCGCCAAGCTGGCCGCGCTGAAGCGCAGCGACGGCTGATGCCATGACCAGGCCCGCCATTCCGCGTCCTTTGATCGACCCGGTTTGGCGAATGGGCGATCCGGTGCTACACTCATGGGCTTTTCTGCGGCCTGGAGTTCGAGCCTTGATCTCACTCCACGGGGTCGCAACCCCAAACCCCGCACACTGTCCCGCAGAATTCGGA
This sequence comes from Roseateles sp., assembly GCF_019237615.1. Classification (GTDB taxonomy): domain Bacteria; phylum Pseudomonadota; class Gammaproteobacteria; order Burkholderiales; family Burkholderiaceae_C; genus Pelomonas. The sequence continues at coordinate 34,564 of NZ_JAFAGT010000012.1, forward strand.
GAATCACATGGCCGTTCAGCAAAACAAGAAGTCGCCGTCCAAGCGCGGCATGCACCGTTCCCACAATGCCCTGGTGACCCCGGGCACGGCCATCGAGCCGACGACTGGCGAAGTGCACCTGCGTCACCACATCAGCCCCACCGGCTTCTACCGTGGCCGCAAGGTGCTGAAGAGCAAGGCCGACGCGGCCTGATGGCGTCCGGTGCCGCCCGGCGCGGCGCCCAGTCATCGATGAATCTGCCGACCCGGCCTGCGTATCGCGCAGGGCCGGGTTTGGTCTTTGTGGCTCACCAAAACCACTGAAATGACCGCCCACTTGCGTGAATCGCCCGAACCGATCCGCCTTGCCGTCGACTGCATGGGCGGTGACCATGGCCCCTCGGTCACGCTGCCTGCCTGCCGTGCCTTTCTCGACAAGCATGCCGGCGCCGAGCTCATCCTCGTCGGCCAGCCCGAGGCGCTGAAGGCCGCGGCCGCCTGGCCGCGCTGCCGCATCGTCGCGGCCAGCGAGGTCGTCACGATGGACGACGCCATCGAGGTGGCGCTGCGCCGCAAGCGCGATTCGTCCATGCGCGTCGCCATCCAGCAGTTGAAGGAGGGGCGTGACGGCGCGGCGCCGCAGGCCCATGCCTGCGTATCGGCCGGCAACACCGGCGCGTTGATGGCGGTGGCCAAGGTGCTGCTCAAGACGCTGGAGGGCATAGACCGTCCGGCCATCGCGGCTGTCATGCCCAACGCGGCGGGCCGCTTCACGACCGTGCTGGACCTCGGCGCCAACGTCGACTCCTCGGCCGAGAACCTGCTGCAGTTCGCCGTCATGGGCAGCGCACTGGTCTCCGCCGTCGAGGGCATCGAGGAGCCCAGCGTCGGCCTGCTCAACATCGGCGAGGAAGCCATCAAGGGCAGCGAGACCATCAAGCTGGCCGGCGAGCTGTTGCGCGCGGCGGGCACGGCGGGCCAGCTGAACTTCTTCGGCAACGTCGAGGGCAACGACATCTACAAGGGCACGACGGACATCGTCGTCTGCGACGGCTTCGTCGGCAACGTCATGCTCAAGACCTCCGAGGGCCTGGCGACGATGATCGGCGCCTTCATCAAGGAGGAGTTCAGCCGCAACCTGCTCACCAAGGCGGCGGCCGTGATGGCGCTGCCGGTGCTGAAGGCCTTCAAGCACCGCGTCGACCACCGTCGCTTCAACGGCGCCGCGCTGCTGGGCCTGCGCGGTCTCGTCTTCAAGAGTCATGGCTCGGCCGACGCCTTCGCCTTCGAGCAGGCGCTGGCGCGCGCTTATGATGCCGCCCGCAACCGGCTGCTTGACCGGGTCCACGACCGCATCGTCGCCACGCTGCAAGCGAAGGCGGGCGATGCGGGTGACAACGCGGCGAACGTCGTCGCGCAGGCCGCATGAGCCCCACTGGAATCCATACTCCCCGCTACTCCCGCGTTCTCGGCACCGGCAGCTTCCTGCCCGCCGACCGGGTGACCAACCAAGACCTGGCCGCGCGTCTCGCGGCCGACGGCATCGAGACCTCCGACGACTGGATCGTCGAGCGCACCGGCATCCGCGCGCGCCATTTCGCCGCGCCTGACCAGGCCGCCAGCGACCTGGCCTTCCCGGCTGCGCAGGCGGCGCTCGACGCCGCCGGCATCGTCGCCGAGGAGCTGGACCTCATCATCGTCGCGACGTCCACGCCCGACATGGTCTTCCCGTCCACCGCCTGCCTGCTGCAGCGCAAGCTCGGCGTGCACGGCTGCGCGGCCTTCGACGTGCAGGCCGTCTGCTCGGGCTTCGTCTACGCGTTGAGCGTGGCCGATGCCATGATCAAGAGCGGCGCCGCCAACAAGGCCCTGGTCGTCGGCGCCGAGGTGTTCTCGCGCATCCTGGACTTCAAGGACCGCACCACCTGCGTGCTGTTCGGCGACGGCGCCGGCGCCGTCGTGCTGGGGGCCAGCAGCGAGCCCGGCATCCTCGCGACCGAGCTGCATGCCGACTCGCGCCATGTCGACGTCCTCTGCACGCCCGGCACCGTTGCCGGCGGCCAGGTGATCGGCAGTCCCTTCCTGAAGATGGACGGCCAGGCCGTCTTCAAGCTCGCCGTCGGCGTGCTGGAGAAGGTGGCGCGCTCGGTGCTGGACAGGGCCGGCATGACGGATGCCGACCTCGACTGGCTGATCCCGCACCAGGCCAACATCCGTATCATGCAGGGCACGGCCAAGAAGCTGAAGATGGATCTGAACAAGCTCATCGTCACCGTCGACGAGCATGGCAACACCTCGGCCGCCTCCGTGCCGCTGGCCCTGGACGTGGCCGTGCGCAGCGGCCGCATCCAGCGCGGCGACACCCTGATGCTGGAAGGCGTGGGCGGCGGCTTCACCTGGGGCGCGGCCCTGTTGAAGTACTAGCGATCCGGGCCCGCCGTGTTGGCGGGCATGGGCCGCCATCGAACTGGAACTGAATCTATGACTGCACCTTTTGCCGTTGTCTTCCCCGGCCAAGGCTCGCAGGCCGTCGGCATGCTCGACGCCTGGGGCGACCATCTGGAAGTGCGCCGCACGCTGGAAGAGGCCTCGACCGCGCTCGGCGAGGACATCGCCGCGCTGATCCACGCCGGCCCCAAGGACCAGCTGGACCTGACGACCAACACCCAGCCCGTCATGCTGACGGCCGGCATCGCCTGCTGGCGCGCCTTCGTCGCCGAGACCGGCGCCGTGCCCGTCGCCGCGGCCGGCCATTCGCTGGGCGAGTACACGGCGCTGGTCGCGTCCGGCGCGCTGAGCCTGGCCGACGCGCTGCCGCTGGTGCGCTTCCGTGCCCAGGCCATGCAGGAGGCGGTGCCGGTGGGCGCCGGTGCGATGTACGCCATCCTGGGCCTTGACGGCGACGCCGTGCGCGCCGGCTGCGCCCAGGCCGCCGCCGAGACCGGCGAGGCCATCGAGGCTGTCAACTTCAACGACCCCAAGCAGACGGTCATCGCCGGCAGCAAGGCCGGCGCCGAGAAGGCCGCCGAGATCCTGAAGGCTGCGGGCGCCAAGCGCGCGCTGCCGCTGCCGGTGTCCGCGCCCTTCCACTCCAGCCTGATGAAGCCGGCCGCCGAGCGCCTCAAGGAGAGGCTCGCGACCGTGCGGTTCCAGGCTGCTGCCTTCCCGGTTGTCAACAACATCGACGTGGCCGTGACCGACAACGCCGACGCGCTGCGCGACGCGCTGTACCGCCAGGCCTTCGGCCCGGTGCGCTGGGTGGAGGTCGTGCAGGCCCTCAAGGCCCGCGGCGTGGGCCACGTCATTGAGGCCGGCCCCGGCAAGGTGCTGACCGGCATGGCCAAGCGCATCGACGGCGAGCTGCAGGCCGCCTGCGTCTTCGATCCCGCCTCGCTCGCCGAGGCCCGTGCGCTGCTGGGAGGTGGCTGACATGACTGAATCCGCATCCAAGGGTGTCGCCCTCGTCACCGGCGCCAGCCGCGGCATCGGCCGCGCCATTGCGCTGGGCCTCGCCAAAGAGGGCTGGCGCGTCATCGGCACCGCCACGACCGAAGCCGGCGCGGCCGGCATCACCGAGGCGCTGGCGGCCCATGGCGGCCGCGGCATCGCGCTGAACGTCACCGACGGCGCCGCTGCCCAGGCCGCCGTGGACGACATCGTCGCCAAGGACGGTGGCCTGCACCTGCTCGTCAACAACGCCGGCATCACGCGCGACATGCTGTCCATGCGCATGAAGGACGAGGACTGGGATGCCGTCATCGACACCAACCTGAAGGCGGTCTTCCGCCTCGCCCGCGCCGCCACCAAGCCGATGATGAAGCAGCGCGCCGGCCGCATCGTCAACATCACCTCCGTCGTCGGCGCCTCCGGCAATGCCGGCCAGGCCAACTACGCCGCCGCCAAGGCCGGCGTGGCCGGCCTGACCCGCTCGCTGGCCCGAGAGCTGGGCAGCCGCGGCATCACCGTCAACTGCATCGCGCCGGGCTTCATCGCCACCGACATGACCGAGGTGCTGCCCGAGGCCCAGAAGGCCGCGCTGCTGGCGCAGATCCCGCTGGGCCGCCTGGGCGCGCCTGAGGAAATCGCCGCGGCCGTCGTCTTCCTGGCGTCACCCGGCGGTGCTTACATCACGGGCACCGAGCTGCACGTCAACGGCGGCATGTACATGGCCTGATTTGGGCCGGGCCCCCTGATTTAGGGGCGCCCATCTAGAGCCCGTAGAATGCTGGGCTGTTTTCTGCAAACCCCTCCTGGAGGAGTCATGAGCGATATCGAAGCACGAGTCAAGAAAATCATCGCCGAGCAACTCGGCGTGGCGGAAGCCGACGTTACGAACGAGAAGGCTTTCGTTGCCGACCTGGGCGCCGATTCTCTGGACACCGTGGAACTGGTGATGGCCCTCGAAGACGAGTTTGGCATCGAGATCCCGGACGAAGAAGCCGAGAAGATCACCACCGTGCAGCTGGCGATCGACTACGCCGTCAAGCACCAGAAGGCCTGAGGCCTTTTCTCTCTCGCAACTCTGATCCCTGATCCGCACTGCATGACCCGTCGCCGCGTCGTCGTCACCGGTCTTGGCCTGATCAGTCCCGTCGGCAACACTGTTGCCGAAGGCTGGGCCAATATCCTCGCCGGACGTTCCGGCATCGCCACCGTCACCCGCTTCGATGCCAGCAACCTGGCATGCCATTTCGCGGGTGAGGTCAAGGGCTTCAACATCGAGGACTACATCCCCGCCAAGGAAGCCCGGCACATGGATGGATTCATCCATTACGGCCTGGCGGCGGCCTTCCAGGCGGTGCGGGACTCCGGCATCCCGACCGGGGATCAGCTGACCGAAGAACAGGCCGAGCGCATCGGCGTGCTCGTGGGTTCCGGCATCGGCGGCCTGCCGCTGATCGAGGACACCCATACCGAGCTGATGAACCGCGGCCCGCGCCGCATCTCGCCGTTCTTCATCCCGGCCTCGATCATCAACATGATCTCGGGCCATGTGTCCATCAACTTCGGCTTCCAGGGTCCCAACCTTGCGATCGTGACGGCCTGCACCACGGGCCTGCACGCGATCGGCGAGGCGGGCCGCCTCATCGAGTACGGCGATGCCGACGTGATGGTCGCGGGCGGCGCCGAGGGCGCGGTGTCGGCGCTGGGCATCGGCGGTTTCGCCGCCGCCCGGGCGCTCTCCACCCGTAACGACGATCCCGCGACCGCGTCCCGTCCCTGGGACAAGGACCGCGACGGCTTCGTGCTCGGCGAGGGTGCCGGCGTGCTGGTGCTCGAGGAGTACGAACACGCCAAGAAGCGTGGCGCCAAGATCTACTGCGAACTGTCCGGTTTCGGCATGGGTGCGGACGCGTACCACATGACCGCGCCCAACGTGGACGGCCCCAAGCGCTCCATGCGCGCGGCGCTGCGCAACGCGGGTGTCAACCCCGACCAGATCCAGTACATGAACGCCCACGGCACCTCCACGCCGCTGGGTGACGTGAACGAGACCAACGCGATCAAGCTGGCCTTCGGCGACCACGCCAAGCGCATGGTCGTCAGCTCGACCAAGTCCATGACCGGCCACCTGCTGGGCGGCGCGGGCGGCATCGAGTCGGTCTTCACGGCGCTGGCCATCCGCGACCAGGTCGCCCCGCCGACGATCAACATCTTCAACCAGGATCCCGAGTGCGACCTGGACTACTGCGCCAACGAGGCGCGGCCGATGAAGATCGAGTACGCCGCGAAGAACAACTTCGGCTTCGGCGGCACCAACGGCACGCTGATCTTCAAGCGCGTCTGACGACGCCTCAGCCCGGCGATGCGTCGCACGCCGCCGGTCGCCGTGCCGTCTTGCCTCAGTCGGCCGCGCAGCCGCCGGGACGACCAGGCCCCTCGTGGCTGGCCGAGGGCGGCCGTGACGGCGAGTCCCCCGTGCAGCCGGCCATGCTGATCGACCTCGGCAGCTGGCTGCTGCTGAGCGCCAGCCCGGGACCGCGCTGCCTGCCGCTACCGCGCGCAGGGCAGCCGGCCTGGCGTGCGCCGCGGACAACGCTCCTTGCCGCGCCGGGCGGCGTGGCTCGGCGATGACGGCGGAGGCCGACGCGTTGTTGGTCCGCGAGGCCCAGCAGGGCAGCCGCGCCGCCTTCGACATGCTGGTGCTGAAGTACCAGCGCCGCGTCGAGCGCCTGTTGTCGCGCAGCGTGCGCGACCCCGCCGACGTGGCCGACCTGTGCCAGGAAACCTTCCTGGCCGCCTACCGCGCGCTGCCTGCCTTCCGCGGCGAGAGTGCCTTCTACACCTGGATCTACCGCATCGCGATCAACGCCGCCAAGCGCCATCACGGCAACCGTGCCCGCCAGCGCCCGGTCGAATCCCTGGACGGCGATGAGGGAACTTTCGGAACCGGCGCGACTCCAAGCGACGATGCGACTCCGGAGGCCCTGCTCGCCGGCCGCCAGTTGGCGCGCGAGCTGGACGATGCGGTCGGGGCCCTGGCCGAGGACCAGCGCCGGGCGCTGCTGCTGCGAGAGGTGGATGGCTTGAGCTACGACGAGATCGGCGATCTGATGGGCTGCCCGCCGGGCACCGTGCGCTCGCGCATCTTCCGGGCGCGCGAGGCCGTCGCCGCGCGGCTGCGCCCGCTGCTGGGCGGCGGGGGAGGGCGGCGATGGTGAGCCACGCCGACGACATGCTGGCCGAGGCCATGTCCGCGGTCATGGACGGGCGTGCGACGCCCGCGGACTGGGCGCGCGTGAATGCCGCCTGGGCGAGCGACCCGGCCTTGCGCGAACGCTGGGCACTCTGGCACGCCGCCGGCGACGGCCTGCGCAGTGCCGAACTGCCTCGCCTGCATCGGGAGCCCGAGGCCTTGCTCACGGCCTTGCATGCGCAGTTGCCGGCCCCGGCGGCTGCACCGCGCGGGCGTGACTGGCTGGCGCCCCTCGCCGTCGCCGCCAGCTTCGTGGCCCTGGCACTGGGCATGGGCGCGTTGCGGCCCGTTCCCGCGCCGGACGCCGTCGTTGCCGCGGCACCCATGCCGGCGCCGCGCGTGCAGGGGCTGAGCGGCCTAAGCTTTGCGCAGGCGGCCGCAGGGCTTACCCTGCCGGGCGACGCGCCGCCGGAGGTGATCGACTGGGGGCCGCCCTTGCCCGAGCCTGCCGCCTCGCGGCCCCTCCCTTGAAGCGCTGCCACGCCGCCCCATCTGCCTTGTCCCTTACAGCCTTCTGTTCATTGCATCCCTGGAAATCGACCATGCACGCTGAGAACCGCTTCCATCCTGCGCGCGCGCGCTTCCTGCTTTCCAGCACGACGCTGGCGCTGGCGCTGGCCCTGGGCCAGACACCGGCCACGGCGCAGCCGCGCGAGCTGCCGGATTTCACCGAGCTCGTGGAGCGCGTCGGCCCGGCGGTGGTCAACATCCGCACCGCCGAGAAGGTCAAGCTGCCCGAGGGCCAGGCCGAGATGAACGAGCAGATGCAGGAGTTCTTCCGACGCTTCGGCATCCCGGTGCCCAACCAGCGCCGTGGTGCGCCGCGCGGCGGTGCGCCTGACGACGACGCCCCGACGCGCCGTGGTGTCGGCTCCGGCTTCATCCTCAGCGCCGACGGCTATGTGATGACCAACGCCCACGTCGTGCAGGGTGCCGACGAGGTCATCGTCACGCTGACCGATAAGCGCGAGCTCAAGGCCAGGATCATCGGCGCCGACCAGCGCTCCGACGTGGCCGTCGTGAAGGTCGAGGCCACGGGCCTGCCGGTCGTCAAGGTCGGCGACAGCAACAAGGCCCGCGTCGGCGAATGGGTCATGGCCATAGGCTCGCCCTTCGGCCTGGAGAACACCGTGACGGCCGGCATCATCAGCGCCAAGCAGCGCGACACCGGTGACCTGCTGCCGCTGATCCAGACCGACGTGGCCATCAACCCCGGCAACTCCGGCGGCCCGCTGGTGAACATGCGCGGCGAGGTCATCGGCATCAACTCGCAGATCTACAGCCAGAGCGGCGGCTACATGGGCATCGCGTTCGCGATCCCGATCGACGAGGCCATCCGCGTGGCCGACCAGCTGCGTGCCGGCGGCCATGTCGTGCGCGGCTACCTGGGCGTGCTGCCGGACGACATCACCAAGGAGGTCGCCGAGGCCATCGGCCTTGGCAAGCCCCTGGGCGCGGTGATCCGCTCCGTCATCGCCGGCGGCCCGGCCGAGAAGGCCGGCATCGAGGGCGGCGACGTCGTCACCAAGGTCGACGGCAAGACCGTGGACAAGGCCTCGGACCTGCGTCGCCTCGTTGCCGCCGTGAAGCCCGGCGCCAAGACCACGCTGACCGTGTTCCGCCGCGGCGTGACCAAGGACATCGTCGTCACCATCGGCGAGGACGAGCGCAGCAAGAAGCCGGGCGGCGGCAGCGAGGGCGGCAATGAACCCGCCCCGGCGGCGGCGCCGAGCGCGGCCCTGGGGCTCAAGGTGTCCGAGCTCACCGAGGCCCAGCGCAAGGAGATGAAGCTCAAGTCCGGCGTCAAGGTGGACAGCGCCACCGGCGTTGCGGCGCGTGCCGGGCTGCGCGAGGGCGACCTCATCCTGTCGGTGGACAACGTCGAGGCGGCCTCGGTCAAGGTCTTCCAGGCTCAGATCGCCAAGGCGGACAAGGCCAAGGTCATCAACCTGGTGGTGCGCCGCGACGATGTGGTCAGCTTCGTGCTGCTCAAGCCGACGCGCTGATGTGGCGCAAACCAGGGTTGTCCGCTCGGACTTTCCGCGATGCGACAAGGCGCGACCGGGCGGCGGTCGAGGTTGTCCACCGCTTCGCGAAGTTGGCGCCGGCTAACTTCTCGGACATGTGCTCGATTGTTCGCGCAGACGGCTAAAATCAGCGCCTGACGTGGCCAGGAATGGGCGTCTGGCGGCGGAATCGATACCCGCCGCCAACGCCCTGATTTGATCCACAGGCGATCCACAGGATCTTGTGGATAAGCTGTGGTTAAAAACTCTTGTTGGCAGCCTGCAACGGCCGGAAAACCAATGCTGGTGCGGTTTCCCGGCCGGGCCTTTTGGCTACAATGAAAGCCCAACAAGCAGTTGCCATACCTTTTGTTGGAAGGCACGTCGCCTCTTCGACGTGCCTTTTTTTTGCCTACCGCCGCGCGGCTTCACCGCGCTTCACTTCGCATGTGAAGTGAGCGTGCGGCGCAACGGCCCAAGCCGTTGTGTCCTTCAGCACTGCGCTGCCGAGATCAGATGAACCACATCCGCAACTTCTCCATCATTGCCCACATCGACCATGGCAAAAGCACCCTGGCCGACCGCATCATCCAGCGCTGCGGAGGCCTGAGCGATCGCGAGATGGAGGCGCAGGTGCTGGACTCCATGGACCTGGAGCGCGAGCGCGGCATCACGATCAAGGCGCAGACGGCGGCGCTGCAGTACAAGGCCAAGGACGGCCAGGTCTACAACCTCAACCTCATCGACACGCCGGGCCACGTCGACTTCTCCTATGAAGTGAGCCGCTCGCTGTCGGCCTGTGAAGGCGCGTTGCTGGTGGTCGACGCGTCGCAGGGCGTGGAAGCCCAGACGGTGGCCAACTGCTACACGGCGCTGGACCTGGGCGTCGAGGTGGTGCCGGTGCTGAACAAGATGGACCTGCCGTCGGCCGACCCGGACAACGCCAAGGCCGAGATCGAGGACGTCATCGGCATCGACGCGGACGACGCGATTCCCTGCTCGGCCAAGACCGGCATGGGCATCGACGAGATCCTGGAAGCCGTCATCACCCGCATGCCGCCGCCGCGCGGCAACCCGCAGGGCGCGCCGCGCGCGATGATCATCGACGCCTGGTTCGACAACTACGTCGGCGTCGTCATGCTGGTGCGGGTGGTCGACGGCGAGCTGCGCAAGAACGAGCGCATCCGCATGATGGCGACCAACGCGGTCTACCCCATCGAGCACCTGGGCGTGTTCACGCCCAAGAGCGAGAACCGCGACGCGCTGAAGGCCGGCGAGGTGGGCTTCATCATCTGCGGCATCAAGGAACTGGCCGCGGCCAAGGTGGGCGACACCATCACGCTGGAAAAGAAGCTGCCCAACAACGCCGGCCCGGCGACCGAGGCGCTGCCGGGCTTCAAGGAGATCCAGCCGCAGGTGTTCGCGGGCCTGTACCCCACCGAGGCCAGCGAGTACGACCAGCTGCGCGACGCGCTGGAGAAGCTCAGCCTCAACGACGCCTCGCTGCGCTACGAGCCCGAGGTCAGCCAGGCGCTGGGCTTCGGCTTCCGCTGCGGCTTCCTGGGCCTGCTGCACATGGAGATCGTGCAGGAGCGCCTGGAGCGCGAGTTCGACCAGGACCTCGTGACGACGGCGCCCAGCGTCATCTACGAGGTGGAGCTGAACGACGGCGAGGTGATCCAGGTCGAAAACCCGTCCAAGATGCCCGACATCGGCCGCATGCGCGAGATCCGCGAGCCCATCGTCACGGTGCACCTCTACATGCCGCAGGACTATGTCGGCGTCGTCATGACGCTGGCCAACCAGAAGCGCGGCATCCAGCTCAACATGGCCTACCACGGCAAGCAGGTCATGCTGACCTACGAGATCCCGCTGGCCGAGATCGTGCTGGACTTCTTCGACAAGCTCAAGAGCGCCTCGCGCGGCTACGCGTCCATGGACTACGAGTTCAAGGAATACCGCGCGGCCGACGTCGTCAAGGTCGACATCATGATCAACGGCGACCGCGTCGACCCGCTGGCCATGATCGTGCACCGCAGCCAGAGCCAGTACCGCGGCCGCGCCGTGGCGGCCAAGATGCGCGAGCAGATCCCGCGCCAGATGTACGACGTGGCCATCCAGGCCGCCATCGGCGCCAACATCATCGCCCGCGAGAACATCAAGGCGCTGCGCAAGAACGTGCTGGCAAAATGCTACGGCGGTGACATCACCCGCAAGCGCAAGCTGCTGGAAAAACAGAAGGCCGGCAAGAAGCGCATGAAGCAGATCGGCTCCGTGGAAGTGCCGCAAGAAGCCTTCCTCGCCATCCTGCAAGTCGACGACTGAACTCCTCCATCCAGCCTTGAAAACCTCCTTGATGAGCGCTCTGACCGGTGTTTTGTACGCGGCCCTGGTGGCCTATCTGGGCGGCTGGTACATCGGCCGATGGAACGGCAACTTCGCGCTGCTGCTCTTCATCCTGACGGCGGTCACGCTGCTGTACTGGCTGGCCGAGCGCTTCCATTTCGCGCCGGCCCGCCGCGCCGCCGCCGATGCGCTGGCTGCCAACGACGTCAAGCGTCGCGAGGCGCTGGCCGCCCAGGGCATCGCGCATGTGGACGGCGACATCGAGCCGGCCCGCCAGCAGATCCTGCAGCAGCCCTGGTGGCTGGACTGGACCGCCGGGCTGTTTCCGGTGATCCTGGTCGTCTTCCTGCTGCGCAGCTTCCTGTTCGAGCCGTTCAAGATCCCGTCGGGCTCCATGGTGCCCACGCTGCTGGTGGGCGACCTCATCCTCGTCAACAAGTTCCACTACGGCGTGCGCCTGCCGGTGCTGAACAAGAAGATCATCGCCAACCACGACGTCAAGCGCGGCGACGTGATGGTCTTCCGCTACCCCGAGGACCCGAGCACCGACTTCATCAAGCGCGTGGCCGGCATCCCGGGCGACGAGGTGAGCTACATCAACCAGAAGCTCTACATCAACGGCCAGGCCACGCCCGTCCAGCCCCAGGGCAACTTCTACGACGAGGATGCCCGCGTCTACCGCCAGCGCTTCCTGGAGAAGCTGGGCGACAGGGAGCACCAGATCCTCGTCCAACCCGATGCGCAGCGCTTCTTCCGCGCCGACCGCGCCGACGGCCCGTTCCCCTTCATCGAGAACTGCCGCTACACCATCGAAGGTGTGACCTGCAAGGTGCCGGCCGGCCACTACTTCATGCTGGGCGACAACCGCGACAACTCGCGCGACTCGCGCTTCTGGGGTTTCGTGCCCGACGAGAACATCGTCGGCAAGGCCTTCTTGGTCTGGATGAATTTCGGTAACCTCAAGCGCGTCGGAACCTTCTTCGATTGATGCAGATGAGCCACCGTCGTCCCGTTCGCGCCACCTCCCTCGCTTCGCCGCGCCGCCAGCGCGGCCTCACGCTGATCGGCCTGCTGTTCTGGGGCGGCGTCATCGCCGTGGTGGCCGTCGTCGGCATGAAGGTCTTCCCGACCGTGCTCGAGTACTACACCGTGCAGCGCGTCGTCGACCGCATCGCGGCCGGCAATCCGGCCACCGTGCCCCAGGTGCGCCAGGAGTTCGACAAGGCCAGGCAGGTCGAGTACTCCATCCAGAGCATCAACGGCAGCGATCTTGTCGTCACCAAGGATGGCAACGACAAGGTCGTCATCGAGTTCGCCTGGGACCGGGAGATCGACCTCTTCGGCCCGGTCTACCTGATGATCAAGTACCGGGGCAAATCGCGTTGACCGTGTTGACGCCCGCCTCGCGTCAATGAACGCTGCGCTCGAAGACCTGCAACGCCGCCTCGGCCATCGCTTCCAGCGGACCGAGCTGCTGGCGCGCGCGCTGACCCACCGCAGCTACGGCGCCGACCACAACGAGCGCCTGGAGTTCCTCGGCGACGCCGTGCTGAGCCTGGCCGTTTCCAGCCTGCTCTACGAGCGCTACGCCGGCTCCGACGAGGGCGACCTCACGCGCGTGCGTGCCCACCTGGTGCGCGAGGAGAGCCTGCACAAGCTGGCGCTGGCCCTGGGCCTGCCGGCCGTGCTGAAGATGTCCGACGGCGAGGCCCGCGGCGGTGGCGCGCAGCGCCCCTCCATCCTGGCCGATGCCGTCGAGGCCCTGCTCGGCGCTGCCTACATGGACGCCGGCTATGACGCCGCGCTCGGCATCGTGCGCCGCCTGCTGGGCGACACCATCGCCACCTCCACCAGCGCCGGCGACTTCGCCAAGGACGCGAAGACCGCGCTGCAAGAATGGCTGCAGGCCCGCCGCATCGCCGTGCCGAGCTACCGTATCGTCGCGACGCGCGGCCAGGCCCATGCCCAGACCTTCGAGGTCGAATGCGCGGTGCCGGCGCTCGATGCGGCCGAGCTGGGCGTCGGCCGCTCCCGCCGCACCGCCGAGCAGGAGGCCGCCCGCCGCCTGCTGGATAGACTGACCGCCGAACGAGGCAAACCATGACCGAGACCAAGCCCGCCACCGAATTCCCGCAGCGCTGTGGCCTCATTGCCATCGTCGGCCGCCCGAACGTCGGCAAGTCCACGCTGCTCAATGCCCTCGTGGGCCAGAAGGTCAGCATCACGTCCGACAAGGCGCAGACCACCCGCCACCGCATCACCGGCGTGCGCACGGTGGAGGAGGCGCAGTTCGTCTTCGTCGACACGCCGGGCTTCCAGACCAAGCACAACGCCGCGCTGAACCGCACGCTCAACCGCACCGTGCACGGCGTGCTGGGCGACGTGGACCTGGTGCTGTTTGTCGTCGAGGCCGGCCGCTTCGGCCTGGACGATGCCAAGGTGCTGGGCCTGCTGCCGGCGGACAAGCCGGTCGTGCTGATCGCCAACAAGCTGGACGCCGTGCACCGCCGTGCCGAGCTGGCGCCCTGGCTCAAGGGCATGCAGGAGCGCCGCAACTTCGCCGAGTTCGTGCCGCTGTCGGCCAAGAAGGAGGCCGACGTGACGCGCCTCTTCAAGATCCTCAAGCCCTACCTGCCCGAGCAGGGCTGGTTCTACGACGAGGACGCGCTGACCGACCGCAGCGAGAAGTTCCTCGCCAGCGAGATCATCCGCGAGAAGCTGTTCCGCCTGACGGGCGACGAGCTGCCCTACACCTCCACCGTCGTCATCGACAAATGGGAAGAGGAGGGCGAGCTGCGCCGCATCAGCGCCAGCATCGTCGTCGAGCGCGACGCCCACAAGGGCATGATCATCGGCCAGGGCGGCGAACGCCTGAAGCGCATCGGCTCCGAGTCGCGCCAGGAGCTGGAGCACCTGATGGACGGCCGCGTGTTCCTGGAGCTGTGGGTCAAGGTGCGCTCGGGCTGGGCGGACACGGAAGAGCATCTGCGCAGCTACGGCTACGAGTGACATGACAGCTTCGTCGGGCCGAGCGCCGGGCCGCTCCCAAGCCGGCCCGCGTCCCCCGGGGGGGGCGTCCGGCGTACCCGTCGGGCGAGGGGCGCCAGGACAGCCGGCCTATGTGCTGCACCAGCACGACTGGAGCGAGTCCAGCCTGATCCTGGACCTGTTCACGCGCGAGTCCGGCCGCGTCGCCGTCGCGGCCAAGGGCGCCAAGCGACCCTACTCGCAGCTGCGCGCCGTGCTGCTGCCCCTGCAGCGCATCACCGTCAGCCTGAGCAAGCCCGGGAAATCGGCTTCGGCCGACGGCGGCGAGGTGCAGACGCTGCGCAGCGCCGAATGGGGCGGAGGAGCGACGCTGCCTTCGGGCGCCGCGCTGTTCTCCGGCTACTACCTGAACGAACTGCTGCTCAAGCTGCTGGCCCGCCACGACCCGCATCCGCAGCTCTTCGACGCCTACGCCGACGCGCTGGCCCACCTGGCCGACGGCGACACCGCGCTGCGCGCCTTCGAGCTCAAGCTGCTGGTCGAGCTGGGCCTGCTGCCCGACCTCAGCGTCGTCACGCCCACCCAGGCGCCCGTCGACCCCGCGCGCCGCTACCAGCTCTCGCCCGAGTCAGGCCTGATCCCGCCCACCGGCGACGCCGGCCTGCCCGGCGCACTGCTGATCTCGCTGCAGGCCGCGCTGCTGCACGGCAGCCCGGCGGCGCTGCGCCAGGCCTGCGCCGCCGCGCCCCTGGCCTTGAAGACCACGCTGCGCGGCCTGCTTCACTACCATCTGGGCCACCAGCCGCTGCGCACCCGTGCGCTGATGGTGGACGTGCAACAACTGCTCGATTCGTGACGCCATGAACCCCTTAGCCCACGCCGGCGCCCGTTGCGCCCTGTCGGTCAACGTCAACAAGGTCGCGCTGCTGCGCAACACCCGCCACCTGGGCATCCCCAGCGTGCTGCGCGCCGCCGAGCAGTGCCTGCTGGCCGGCGCGCAAGGCATCACGGTGCACCCGCGACCCGATGCGCGCCACATCCGCAGCGCCGACGTGGACGACCTGGCCGCCGTCCTGCGCGAGTGGCCGCAGGCCGAGTTCAACATCGAGGGCAACCCGACGCAGAACCTGATGGACTTCGTGCGTCGCCACCGCCCGCATCAGGTCACCTTCGTGCCAGACGCCGAGGACCAGTTCACGTCCGACCATGGCTGGACGCTGCCGGCCGATGCCGAACGCCTGCGGCCGCTGATCCGCGAGGCCCAGGACCTGGGCGTGCGCGTCAGCCTGTTCATGGACCCCAACCCCGCCGCGATGGCTGCCGTGGCCGAGCTGGGCGCGGACCGCATCGAGCTCTACACCGAGACCTTCGCCAGCGCCTTCGGTACGCCGCGCCAGGCCGAGGTGCTGGCCGGCTTCACGGCCACGGCTTCGGCCGCGCTGAAGGTGGGCCTGGGGCTGAATGCCGGCCACGACCTGAATCGCGACAACCTTAGCGTCTTCCTGCGCCATGTGCCCGGCGTGCTTGAGGCCTCCATCGGCCACGCCCTCGTCGCCGACGCCCTTGAACTGGGCTACGCCGAGACGGTGAAGGCCTATCTGCGCGTCATCGCGACGGCCTACGCGTGAGCCCGCGCCGTGCCCGCGCGGACGACGCGCCCCGCCTCGCGGCGCTGGCCCGATGGGTGTGGCTGGACAGCTATGCCGCGGACGGCGTGGAGGCGCGCTTCCTGCCCTATCTGGCCGAGTCCTTCACGCCGGCCGTGTTCGAGCAACTGATCGCCGACCCGCTGCAGGTCCTATGGTTGACGGAGGGCGAGGGGGGCGCCCTGCAAGGCTTTGCCCAGCTCAGGCACGGCGTGCCGGCACCGGCGGCCGAGCCGCTTCGGGTGGAGCTGGAGCGGCTCTACGTCGCTCCGCCCTGTACCGGGCGCGGCCTGGGCGCACGGCTGCTGGCCGCCGCGCGTGCCACCTGGCCGGGCGAGGCCTTGTGGCTCAGCGTCTGGGCGGGCAACGAGGGCGCCCGGCGCTTCTACGGCCGAGAGGGCGGGCGCATCATCGGCGAGACCGATTTCATGCTCGACGGCCAGCCCATCCCCAACCTGGTGTTCGCCTTCCCATGATCTACGGCATTGGCACCGACATCTGCGATATCCGCCGCATCGAGGCCACGCTGGCCCGTCGTGGCGAGCGCTTTGCCGAGAAGGTGCTGGGGCCCGACGAGCTGCAGGTCTTCCGCGCCCGCCGCGCGCGCTCCGAGGCACGGGGCCTGCGCTACCTGGCGACACGCTTCTCCGCCAAGGAAGCCTTCAGCAAGGCCGTCGGCCTGGGCCTGCACCTGCCCATGCGCTTGCCCGACTGCCAGATCCTCAACGAGGCCAGCGGCCGGCCGGTGCTGAGGCTCTCCGGCGCGCTGGCGGACTGGTTCGCCGCGCGCGGCCTGAGCGGGCAGGTGACGCTCAGCGACGAGAGCGACTACGCAGTCAGCTTCGTCGTCGTCGAAAAGCTCTAAGGCTTGTTCCGGGCCGCCGGCCCGGCCAGCGATTCGCCCTTGGACTGCATGACCATGTCCATGGCGATGCGCATGAGGCCGTTGTCGGGGGCGTTCATCGTCATCTCCATGTTCATTGCCAGGCGGCTGGCCAGCGGCAGCCGGTCGGCCAGGCGCAGCGAGCTCGTGCCCTTGCCGCGGCCGGTGGCCACCATCTGCAGCATCCTGGGTGGGGTGCCCGCCGCATCGGTGCCGCCCGCGGACGCCGCGGGCTGGGGCAGCGGGGCGTTGAGGTCCATCTTGAGGTCCATGCTCAGGTCGAAGTGGGCCACGCCCTGGGTCACACGCACGAGCGTGTAGCGCAGCGCGCTCTGCATCTGGCCCGCGCCGCTCGGCATGGGCACGGGCATGCTGAACGGCACCTCCACGCTCTCGCCGACCTTCAGCGGCCGCTGGCTCAGTGCCTTGTGCAGCTGCAGCGTCTCGCCGATCATGGTCGTGGCCTGCTGCTTCACGGCCGCATTGAGCTCCGGCGAACCGCCCTCGAGCTTCTGCATCTCGAAGTCGAAGTCCCTGGGATTGAAGCGGGCCGAGAAACTCATGTTCCCGGCCCGGGGCCTTGGCTGTGGCATGGTCTTGCCGCCCATCTCCACGTTGCCGCCCTTGTCGGCGACCGTCACGGTCAACGGCAGCCAGCCGCTGGCATCGGCCGCTCCGACCTCCAGCGTCTGCTCCATCTGCATGGCCATCTTCATCGACCCCATCTGGCCCATGCGCTCGGCCGCCTTGGCGATCTTGGCGCGTTGTTCGTCCGTGGCATCGGGGCCGGCCTCGACGCGCATGCGCATGACGGCCTGCAGATCGATCAACTGGCGCTGATGCTGGCCGGCGCTCGGCGTGGTGTCGAAGCTGATGGCCGTGGGCTCGGCTTGGGCCGTGAGGCCCAGGGCCAGCAGGGCGCCGGGCAGGGGCAGACGACAAATGCGGGTCACCAGCGCAACTCCATGCAGAAAACAGTTAGCCGCTTCTCAGCGGGCGTGGAACAGCAGTCTCTCGGCCAGCTCGCGTCGCGCCGGCGGTTGGGCAGGCAGGCGGTCCAGCATGGCAATGACGGGCTCGCAGGCGGTGCCGGCGCCGGGGCCGTCGGGCGTGTCGGCCCACAGCCGGGCCAGCATGCCCTGCGCGGTCGACCCCACCGAGCGAGCCAGCACCTCCATCTCGATGGCGCTGGGCGGCTTGGGCTGCCAGCGTGGCGGCGTGTCGCTGGCCGCGTCCAGCAGCCACTTGGTCTCGCGGACCTGCAGCTCCTGCGGCATCTGCTGGCGCGCGCCGAGGCGGCCGTCCAGCAGGTCGCGGCAGGCCGGCCGGGTGCCGGGCTGGGGCGGCGCGCGCAGCGCCTTCAGCTGATCGGCGACGATCTGCACATAGCGGCGGCGCAGCGCCGTGCTCGCGCCGTGGACCAGGCCGGGCATGCGCTCCGCCAGCGGCGCCAGTGCGGTGGCCTGCACATCCTCGTCGGCGGCGCCAGCCGCGCGGGCTGCCGACATGCGCCGGGCCACGGCGTCTATGGCGCCGGGCGCTCGCCTCTCGAGCGCCTCCCAGGCCGGGTGCAAGCGCAGCGCGTCGTCGTAGTCGGCCAGGGGCGCCGCGGCAGGTGGCAGCGGGATGGCCAGGGTCCGCGGCGAGGGCGCGATCAGCGCATAGGCCTGCAACTCGTCGCGTGATACGAACCACATGCTGTTCGACGGGGTGCGCAGCGTCTTCTCGATCATGCTCTGCGGCAGGCCCAGCTCGCGGTAGGTCTTGGCCAACTGCTGGTTGGCCAGTTCCTCGAAGACCGGGTTGTAGGTGCCGGTCGAGGCGCGGTGGAAACCCAACTGCCCCTCCGGCGCCAGGTGGCGCGGGTTGCCGGCGAGGAAGACCAGCGTGCAGGCGCTGGCGCAGGTGCCCACGGCACGCGCCTCATGGCGGTGCTCCTTCAGCGCGCCGGCCATGCGCTCGGCCTCGCGCAGGCGGCCGCCGGGGGAGGAGAGCTCCACGCGCTTGAGACCGCGCGCCGCCTCGCTGTCCAGCAATGTGCGCAGGCGCTCGCCGTCGCCCATGCCGATGACGCCATCCAGGCGCAGGCTGCGACCATCGGCCGAGAAGCTGAAACTGGCCTGGCCTATGGGGTCGATGCCGCGCGCCATCTGCCAGAACTCGCCCAGGCCGGGCAGGAAGCCGAACAGCACCGAGGCGGCCAGTTGCAGGCTGCCCACCACCAGGGTGATGCGGGCCAGCCAGCCCCACAACAGCGAGCCGTGGCGGTGCAGATAGGCCGTGGCGGAGCGCCAGGTGCCGACCAGGCACCAGACGTCCAGCGCCACCAGCAGCGGGAAGCCCAGCAGCAAGACGATGGCGCTGACCTGCAGCGAATCGCCCTTGACGCTGATCCAGCTCATCAGGCCGGTCAGCAGCAGCGCCAGCGGCATGGCGACGAGGAAGTTGTTCAGCCAGTAGCTGCGCGGCAGGCTCTGCTCGCCGCGCCAATGGCTGGCGAAATAACTCGGCCTGTCCACCGGGGCGGCTCGCGGCGGGCGGCCCGGCCCGTGGCGCGGGCGATGCGAGGCCTGCTGCCAGGCCGCCTGAGCCTCCGGAGGGGGCGTGCGCGCGTCGGCCGCCGCAGACGTCGGGTCGATGTAGGGACGCTGGGTCATCAGGGGCCGTCAAAAAAGGAAATGCCGCCCGGCGGGCACCGGGCGGCATCGTAGAGCGTAGCGGGCGGCCCCATGCGGCGGGCGGCGCGGGTAATTTCACCCAGGCCGCCGCCGCGGGCGGGCGTCAGCCGCGGTAGTTGTTCTGCATCGGATAGCGCCGCGCCACCAGCGCGAACAGCAGTGCGGCCAGCAGTGCGAAGCCGGCGAAGAAGAACATCAGGCAGGCCGTCTCGCTGTAGCCGGTGGAATGGATGGCCTGCAGCGCCGCCGGGCTCTTGATGCTGACGTTGGACAGCAGCACCCAGAGGTTGCCCACCGTCACCGACAGGCTCCAGAAGCTCATGATGGTGCCTTTCATGGACAGCGGGGCCTGGCTGTAGGCGAACTCCAGGCCGGTGGCCGAGACCAGCACCTCGCCCAGCGTCAGCAGCGCATAGGGCAGCATCTGCCAGACGATGCTGACGGTGGCGCCCTCGTCCAGCCACAGCTGCAGCACGCCGGCCACGATCCAGGCCGCGCCGGCCAGCGCGATGCCCGCGCCCATGCGGCGCAGCGCCGTCACCTTCAGGCCCATGCGTGCCAGCGTCGGGTAGAGCACCATGTTGTTGAAGGGGATGAGGATCATCACCAGCGCCGGATTCAGTGCCTGCATCATGGAAGACTGGAACCACTCGGGCTTGGCCATCTGGTCGGCCTGCAGCACCCAGGTGGAGGCCTTCTGGTCGAACAGAGACCAGAACGGCGTGACCAGCGCGAACAGCACCAGCACGCGCAGCACGGCGCGTGCGCCGTCCACGGCCTCGTCGGAGTGGATGCCGCGCGCGCGCTCCAGCTGCAGCGCGGCGCCCGCGCCACCGAAGCCCATCACCAGAACCAGCGCCAGGCAGACCGCGGCGACAAAGCCCAGGCCGCCCATCTGGCTCAGGCTGTAGGCCGCACCGACCAGGCCCAGCGCCGCGACGCCCAGCCCCAGGCTGCCGCCCTTCAGCGCCGTCCACACCACCTTCAGGAAGCTGTGTGGGTTGGCGCCGCGGGCCGGCTGGTGCACATACTTCTTGCGGCCGCTCCACAGGATCAGCGTGGCCAGGCCCATCAGCACGCCGGGCAGGCCGAAGGCCACGCCGGCGCCGAAGGTCTTGAGGATGACGGGCATCAGCAGCGACGCGAAGAACGAGCCGAAGTTGATGATCCAGTAGAACGCGTCATAGACCTTCTGCGCCAGCGAGCGGTTGCCCTTGTCGAACTGGTCGCCGACGAAGCTGCTGACCAGCGGCTTGATGCCGCCCGAGCCCAGCGAGATCAGGAACAGGCCGAAGTAGAACCCGCGGATGTTGTTCTCGAAGAATGCCAGGCAGGCGTGGCCTGCGCAGTAGACGAGGCTGAGCCAGAAGATGGTGGGGTACTTGCCGAAGAAGCGGTCGGCCAGCCAGCCGCCCAGCAGCGGGAAGAAGTAGACGCCGATGACGAAGGTGTGGAACACCTCCTTGGCCTCGGCCTTGCGCATCTCCTCGGGGATGGCCAGCAGCAGGCTGGTCATCATGAACACCGTCAGGATGTTGCGCATGCCGTAGAAGCTGAAGCGCTCGCACCCCTCGTTGCCGATGATGTAGGGGATCTGCGGCGGCATCTTGGCCGGCGCCGTGTTCGCGTGGGGGTTCGCGGTAGTCGTGGTCATGGAAGGCCTCGGTGAAGCTCGACAAAGCAAAACGCCGCCGGCTTGTGGCCGGCGGCGCTCTAGGGGTCAACCCTGAGGGGTCATGCCTCGAAGGGCAGCTTGACCTGGCTCAGATCCTTGCGGGTCTCGACGAGCACCAGCGGGCCCTCGTCGACGACGACGACCGGCGCCGGCTCGCGGCCCAGCGCGGCCGGCGCAGGCTCGGCGGCGATGGCGGCCTGGGCGGCGGCGATCTTGCCGGCGTCCGAGTTGACCCATTGCAGACCGGCGCCTGCGGCGATGGCCTGCAGCTCGTTCATCGGCAGCTTGAAGGCTTCGGCGACGGGGGCGGGAGCCTGGACCGGCGCGGGCGCCGCGACCACGGGTGCCGAGGCCGGCGCGGCGGCAATGGCCTCCTCGATCAGCGAGCTCTGCACCGGGGCGGCGGGCGCGGCCGGTTCGGCGGCTGCGGTCTCGTGGGCGACCGGGGTGTCCTGTCCATCGACGGCGCCTTCCTCGCGGCGGTTGCGATTGCGGTTGCGGCCACCGCGACGGCGGTTTTCGCGGCCATGGCCTTCGCCGGTGTCATCGCTCTCGACCACCGGCGTGGCGTCAGCCGCGGCGGCTTCGGCCGGCGTGTCCGTGCCGGCTTCGACGGCGCCCTCGGTGCCGGCCGCACCGGCCTGCTCCTCACGGTCACGACCTCCACGGCGGCGGCGACGGCCGCGGCCCTGGCGCTCTTCGCCGGCCGGCGTGTCGCCGGTCGGAGGCAGGGCGGCTTCGGCCTGGCTGTCAATGAAGGCGGGCGGCGCATCGTGGACCGCGGTCAGGTCCTCGCTCAGCGGCGCGGTCGCCGGCAGGGCGGCCTCGACCGGCGGGCGCTCCTGGCGTTCCTGGCGCTCGCCACGCGGGCGGCGCTCCTGGCGCTCCTGGCGCTCGCTGCGTTCGCCACGCTCGGGGCGTTGCTGCTGTTCGGGCTTGTCGCCGCCTTCGGCACGCTTGTTGTTGCGGTCGGTGCGTTCGCCACGCTCGCTGCGGGCCTCCTGCGGCTTGCCGTCACGGCGGCCACCGCGTTCGCCACGCTCACCACGCTCACCACGTTCGCCACGTTCGCCACGTTCGCCACGTTCGCCACGGCGGCCATCGCGGCCACCGTCGCGGCGGCCGTCACGGCCGCCTTCGCGCTTGGGCTTGTCGGTGGCGGCGGGGGCGGGCGCCTCCACGGTCGGCACGGGGGCCGGGGCCGAGTCGCCACCGCCGAAGAAGCTGATCAGGCGGCTGAAGAAGCCCTTGGCGGCCGGTGCGGGTGTGGCCGCCACGGGCGCGGGGGCCGGTGCCGCGACGGGCGCAGGCGCCGGTGCGGCGACGGGCGCGGGCTGCTCGGGCAGGATGCCCTTGATGACGGGCTCCTGCTTGTTCTTCTTCTCGATGTCGCCGCGGCGGGTGATGCCCACCTCGTCCTGCGGCTCCTCGATCATCGTGTAGCTGGCCTGCAGGTTCTCCAGGCGCGGATCGTCATGGCGCAGGCGCTCCAGCTTGTAGTTGGGCGTCTCGAGGTGCTTGTTGGGCACCAGCAGCACGGTGACGCGCTGCTTCAGTTCGATCTTGGTGATCTCGGTGCGCTTCTCGTTCAGCAGGAACGAGGTCACCTCCACCGGCACCTGCACATGCACGGCGGCGGTGTTGTCCTTCATGGCCTCTTCCTGGACCATGCGCAGGATCTGCAGCGCCGACGACTCGGTGTCGCGGATGTGGCCGGTGCCGTTGCAGCGCGGGCAGGTGATGTGGTTGCCTTCGCTCAGCGCCGGGCGCAGGCGCTGGCGGCTCATTTCCAGCAGGCCGAACTTGCTGATCGAGGCGAACTGAACGCGTGCGCGGTCGTTGCGCAGCGCGTCGCGCAGGCGCTGTTCCACGTCACGGCGGTTCTTGCTCTCCTCCATGTCGATGAAGTCGACGACGATCAGGCCGCCCAGGTCGCGCAGCCGCATCTGGCGGGCGATCTCGTCGGCCGCTTCGAGGTTGGTGCGGGTGGCGGTCTCCTCGATGTCGCCGCCGCGGGTGGCGCGGGCCGAGTTGACGTCGACGGAGACGAGGGCTTCCGTGTGGTCGATGACGATGGCGCCGCCCGAGGGCAGGTTCACCGTGCGGCTGTGGGCCGTCTCGATCTGGTGCTCGATCTGGAAGCGGCTGAACAGCGGCGCGTCGTCACGGTAGCGCTTCACGCGATGGCCCTGGTCGGGCATCACGTGGTTCATGAACTGGTGGGCCTGCTCGAACAGGTCGTCGGTGTCGATCAGGATCTCGCCGATGTCGGCGGTGAAGTAGTCGCGGATCGCGCGGATGACGAGGCTGCTCTCCTGGTAGATCAGGAAGGCGCCCTTGCCGCCCTTGGACGCGTCATCGATCGCGGTCCAGAGCTTGAGCATGTAGTTGAGGTCCCACTGCAGCTCGGCGGCGGAACGGCCGATGCCGGCGGTGCGGGCGATCAGGCTCATGCCCTTGGGGTACTCGAGCTGGTCGAGGTTCTCCTTCAGCTCCTCGCGGTCCTCGCCCTCGATGCGGCGGCTCACGCCACCGCCGCGCGGGTTGTTGGGCATCAGCACCAGGTAGCGGCCGGCCAGCGAGATGAAGGTGGTCAGCGCCGCACCCTTGTTGCCGCGCTCTTCCTTCTCGACCTGGACCAGCAGCTCCTGGCCTTCCTTGATCGCGTCCTTGATCGTCGCGTTCTTGACGTCCGCGCCTTCGCGGAAGAACTGGCGCGAGATTTCCTTGAACGGCAGGAAGCCGTGGCGGTCCTCGCCGTAGTCGACGAAGCAGGCCTCGAGCGAGGGCTCGACCCGCGTCACGACGGCCTTGTAGATGTTGCCCTTGCGCTGTTCGCGGCCTTCGATTTCGGTCTCGAAGTCCAGCAGCTTCTGGCCGTCGACGATCGCGAGGCGCCGCTCTTCCGGCTGCGTCGCATTGATCAGCATGCGTTTCATGTCATCACTCCTCGCGCGCCCCGTGCGGAGACGCGCCACGTCATGCCACCCGCAGGTGGCGTTCAAGACGCACGAGCGACAGCGTGGAACCGTGGAAGGAGTGCCCTGGACCGCTCGGGTTTCTGACGGGGGTCAGACGCCGGGCGGCGTTGGCGCATGCGACCGGGCGGTCATGGCACGGCGGAGTCCAGCCTCGACCCAGCCGCGCGTGAACGCGAACGCGCCGGGCCAGGCGACCACCGCAGCTTCTGGCTGGGGTCGCGCGGCGGGGCGCAGCGGGTGGGGGAGGAAAGGGCTCATCCGCGAAGGACTGCTGGACGCTGGCGCAAGCCTTTGCGGTCCGGTCGTTGGATCGGACCACGCGCGCTCACGCCGTGAAAACCTTGTTTGGCAGCCGGCGCTCTTCTCGTTTCTGGACTTTTGAAGAGGAGCCGGTGGGTTCCGGGTGTCATCGCTCTGCCGCACCCTGTTGCCGACCGCCGTTTCACTTGGGGAAACCGCCTGCCGACCGCAAGATGCGTTGCATCGCCTGGTTGTGGCCAGGGGGCTAGCCCCACCGGCCCCGCATTGCCGCCGCTAAAATCAAAAAAATCAAACACTTACGGCAGCAACGTGGTGAAAAGGATTATAGGGGCAGGCCCTGAGGCCCCCGCCACGGCGTTGACATCCGCTGTGGGTACGGACAAACCCTCGGTTCGGCGCGTCGTCGTGGACGATGGATCGGCTGGCCAACGCCTGGACAACTTCCTGTTGCGCGAGCTCAAGGGCGTGCCCAAGACCCATGTCTACCGGCTCATCCGCTCGGGCGAGGTGCGCGTCAACAAGGGGCGGGCGCAGGCCGACACGCGCGTCGAGCTGGGTGACGAGGTGCGCATCCCGCCGGTGCGCCTGCCCGAGAAGGCGGCCGCGCCCGAGGTGCCGGCGCGCGAGTTCCCGGTCGTCTTCGAGGACGAGCATCTGCTGGTCATCGACAAGCCGGCCGGCGTTGCCGTGCATGGCGGTTCGGGCGTCAGCTACGGCGTCATCGAGGCACTGCGCCGCGCGCGCCCGACGGCCAAGTTCCTGGAGCTGGTGCACCGGCTGGACAAGGAGACCTCGGGTCTCCTGATGATCGCCAAGAAGCGCAGCGCGCTCGTCAACCTGCAGGACCAGTTGCGCGACCGCGAGACCGGCAAGACCTATGCCGCGCTGGTGTGGGGCGACTGGCCCGACAAGCTCAAGGTCGTCGACGTGCCCCTCGTGAAGTTCGTCGGCAGCGACGGCGAGCGCTGGGTGAGGCCCGGCAAGCCGGACGAGGCGCAGGCCAAGCGCTCCATCAGCCTCGTCAAGGTCGCTCAACGGACGCCGCGCTTCAGCCTGCTGGATGTGACCATCAAGACCGGCCGCACGCACCAGATCCGCGTCCACCTGCAGCAGGCCGGCCACCCCATCGTGGGCGACCCCAAGTACGGCGACTTCGAGCGCAACCGCGAGCTGGCGCGCGGCGCGCTGAAGTTCGACCGCATGTTCCTGCACGCCCGCCGGCTGCGCTTCACCCATCCGGCCACCGGGGCCGAGATGACGCTGGAAGCGCCGCTGCCGCCGGACTGTGCGAAGCTGATGAACCCATGAGACCCCAACGCTTTGACCTGATCGCCTTCGACTGGGATGGCACCCTGTTCGATTCCACCGCCCTGATCGCGCGCTGCATCCAGCGCGCGGCCGTCGACATCGGCGAACCCGAGCCCGAGTTCGAGCGCGCCAAGTACGTCATTGGCCTGGGCCTGCGCGACGCGCTGGAGCATGTGGTGCCGGGTCTGTCGCACGACCGCTACGGCGAGCTGGGCCTGCACTATCGCCACCACTACCTGGGTTCCGAGCACGAGGTGTCGCTGTTCGACGGCAGCCTGGAGATGCTGAAGGCCTTGAAGGCGCGCCACCACTGGCTGGCCGTCGCCACCGGCAAGAACCGCGTGGGCCTGGACCGCGTGCTGGCCCATGCCGAGCTGACGAGCATGTTCGACGGCAGCCGTACGGCCGACGAGACGCGTTCCAAGCCGCACCCGCAGATGCTGCTGGAGCTGATGCGCGAGTTCGGTACCGAGCCCGAGCGCACGCTGATGGTCGGTGACACCACGCATGACCTGCTGCTGGCGGCCAATGCCGGCGTGGCGAGCGTGGGTGTCAGCTTCGGCGCGCATGACCCCGAGACCTTTGCCGAGCACGGACCGCTGTTCGTCGCGCATTCCACGCGCGAACTGCACGACTGGCTGATCCAGCATGCCTGAGCACGATGCCTCGCCGCCGCAGCGCCTGTGCGCGTCGACCGAGTTGCAGGAGCGCGGCAAGGCCGTCGGCTTCGACGTCATCCAGTGGCGCGAGCCGGTGCGCGCCTTCGCGCTGCGCTTCGACGGCCAGGCCGTGGCCTATCTGAACCGCTGCGCCCATGTGCCTACCGAGATGGACTGGCAGGAGGGCGAGTTCCTCGACCGCGACAAGCGCTACATCATGTGCAGCATCCATGGCGCGGTCTACGACCCCCTGACCGGCCAGTGCCTGATGGGCCCCTGCACCCGTGGGCGGCTGACGAAGATAGAACTGACTGAACGCGACGGTCAGGTGTATTGGCACCCGACGCGCGACACCCAACCCGCCTTCGAAGGTTGACATGAGCACTCCCGACGACGACCTGCCGCCTCCCATGCAAGAGCCCGTGGGCGTTCCGCCGCCCCGCGTGGCGCCGCAGCACGAGGCCTTGCTGGCCCAGCTGGCGCGCGACTTCCTGCACGAGCGGCGCATCGAGCGGCGCTGGCGTACGAGCTTCCGGCTGTTCTGGCTCGCGCTGGCAATCCTGCTCGTCTACGGCGTGTGGCAGGGCCGGCACCTGACGCCGTCGGCCACGCCGCACACGGCACTCGTCGAGGTGCGCGGCGAGATCGCCGCCGACTCCGAGGCCAGTGCCGAGCTGCTGCTTGCCGCGCTGAAGGACGCCTTCAAGGATGATGCTGCCCAGGCCGTCGTGCTGCGCATCAACTCGCCCGGCGGCAGCCCGGTGCAGGCCGGCATCGTCTACGACGAGATCAAGCGGCTGCGCCAGCAGTACGACAAGCCGGTCTATGCCGTCGTCGAGGAGATGTGCGCATCGGGTGCCTACTACATCGCCGCGGCGGCCGACGAGATCTACGTCGACAAGGCCTCGGTGGTGGGCTCCATCGGCGTGCTGATGGATGGCTTCGGTTTCACCGGGCTGATGGACAAGCTGGGTGTCGAGCGCCGCCTGCTGACCGCCGGCGAGAACAAGGGCATGCTGGACCCGTTCAGCCCGCTGCAACCCAAGCAGCGGGCCTATGCCCAGGCCATGCTGGACCAGATCCACCAGCAATTCATCACCGTCGTGCGCGAGGGTCGTGGCAAGCGGCTCAAGGAGACGCCCGACACCTTCTCGGGCCTGTTCTGGAATGGCGAGCAGGCCGTCACGATGGGGCTGGCCGATCACTTCGGCAACCTGGATTACGTGGCGCGCGAGGTCGTCAAGGCCGAGGAGGTCGTCGACTACACGCCCAAGGACAACGTGGCCGAGCGCCTGGCCAAGCGCTTCGGCGCGGCCATCGGCGCCGGCGCCGTGAAGGCGCTGCGCGATATCGCGCCCATCCGCTGATCAGCGGCGGGCGCGGCGGCCGGCGGCCAGCAGCGCCGCGAGGCCCAAACCGACCAGCGCGACCGAGCCCGGCTCCGGCAGCGCCTGCGCCGTCGGCGTCTGCGGTCGCACGCTGGTCGTGCCCGGGATGGGCGCGTCGTTCACCTGCATGCTGGTGTTCCAGTTGTTCACGACCACCTGGCCGTTGATCTGGCCCCAGCCCGGGTTGACCGTGGCGTCCAGCGCCAGCAGCGAGGCGTTGATGCCGCCGTTGAGCAGCACGCTGACGGCGTCGACCAGGTTGAAGATGACCTGACCCTTCTCGAAGCCCGTGTAGCCGTGGTTGCCGAAGTCCACCATGCTGCCGTGCACGTTGATGAGCACCTGCGAGCCGGCGGCCAGCCCGTCGATCTGCATGTTCTTCAGCAGGTCCGAGGCCTGGACGTCGAAGACGGCCAACGACTGGCCGCTCGCGTTGAAGTGCAGCGTGCCCCACTGGTCGTAGGCCGAGCCGGTGTTGGCCATCGCGTCCCAGGCTTGCGAGAGCTGGCTCAGCCGCGCGCGCTCTGCGGCGAAATCGATGCCCGTGCCGGACTGCACGCCGCCCTTGACCGTGCCGGACTGCGATGGCGTGTAGCTGCCGCCCACCTGCACGCCACCCCAGATCGATCCGCTCGTGAAGGTCAGGTTGCCGCCCACGGTGAGGCCCGTGCCGGCGTACAGCGCGCTGGAGCCGGTCTTGGTGTTGATCGAATAGCCGCTGATGTTGGCGTTGCCGCCGACGGCCACGCGGCCCTCCACGTCGCTGCTGCTCACGTTCATGTTGCCGAAGGCCAGCAGGTTGAGGCTGGCGTCCAGGCCTAGCGTGACCGGCGCGGCATGCGCGGCGCAGGTGGCGAAAACGGCGGCGAGAAGGGCGAGTCGGCGCATCGGGCGTGGGGAGGGTTGGCGTAGCTCGCCAGTCTAGGAAGCCTTTCCTCGGGCGCACCACGCCCCGATGCGGGGGAAGGCGAGCCGCTTCGCGACGCAGTTCACGATTGGCCGGCAAAGTGTTGGCTGAGCTCCCACAAAGGAAAAGGCCGCAGCCTGGCGGGCTGCGGCCTTGCGTGTAGCGCAGTTGCGCTTACTGTGCCTTGGTGTCGGTCTTGGCGGGAGCGTCGCCGGTCTTGGCCTCGGCGTGCTTCTTCTTGGCATGGTGCTTGTGGCCATGCTTGGCACCGCTGGCCGCTTCGGCGGGCGCGGTGGCCGCAGCGGGCATCGCCGTCGTCGTGGCGGCGGCCGGCTTGGTGGCCGGTGCAGGCGTTGCGGCCGGGGCCGGGGTCTGCGCCAGGGCCACGCCCGAGGCGAGCGTGATGAGGGCGGTAGCGAGGGTGGTCTTCAGCGTGTTCATCTTCAAGGCTCCAGGGTGGTTGAGATTTCGGTTCGGGCTCGCGAGAGCTTGTGGAGACAACGAGGCCCCGCCGCCGCCGGTTGACCCCCACAACCTGCGTTGCAAAACATTACAACGGCCAGAATCGGGCGCCATGACTCTCTTCGACTGGAAGACCGGCTATCCGAGCCGGCGCAGCCCGCTGTTCGCGCGCAACATCGTCTCGACCTCGCATCCGCTTGCGGCTCAGGCCGGCCTGCGCGTGCTGCAGGTGGGCGGGAATGCGGTCGACGCGGCCATTGCCACCGCGGCCTGCATGACGCTTGTGGAGCCCTGCAGCAACGGCCTGGGATCGGACGCCTTCTGCATCCTGTGGGACGGCAGCCGCCTGCACGGCCTCAACGCGTCCGGACCGGCGCCCGCCGCATGGACACCGGAGTCCTTCGAAGGGCCGGCCATGCCCAGGCGCGGCTGGGGCTCGGTGACGGTGCCGGGCGCCGTCGGGGGGTGGGCTGCCCTGAGCGAGCGCTTCGGCCGGCTGCCGTTCGCGGACCTGATGCAGCCGGCCATCGAGATCGCCGAGCGCGGCTACGCCGTGCCGCCCATCGTGCAGGGCAAGTGGGCCATGGCCGCGGCGCTGGGCGAGCTCACGTCGCAGCCCGGCTTTGCGCCGGCCTTCCTGCCCCGGGGCCGTGCGCCAGAGGTGGGCGAGCTGTTCCGCTTCCCAGACGCGGCACGCAGCCTGAGGCTGATCGCCGAGAGCCGGGGCGAGGCCTTCTATCGCGGCGAGATGGCTGCCGCGCTGGCCCGCTTCGCCCGCGAGACCGGTGGCGCGCTGACCGAGGCCGACCTCGCGGCCTACCGGCCCGAATGGGTCGCGCCGCTGGCCAAGGACTTCGCCGGCCACACGCTGCACGAGATCCCGCCCAACGGCCAGGGCATCGCGGCGCAGATGGCACTGGGGCTGCTGGAGCATTGGGATATCGCGGCGCATGCGGTGGACAGCCCCGAGGCCCAGCACTTGATGATCGAGGCGATGAAGCTGGCCTTCGCCGACGTCTACCGCTTTGTCGCCGAGCCGGGGTCGATGCCGGTCGGCGCGGAGCAACTTCTGGATCCCGGCTACCTCGCCGCCCGCGCCAGGCTCATCGACCCGGCCCGTGCCCAGGTCTTCGGTGCCGGCAACCCCGTCAAGGGCGGCACCATCTACCTGACTGCGGCCGACGAGCGCGGCATGATGGTCAGCTTCATCCAGAGCAACTACATGGGCTTCGGTTCCGGCCTGGTGCTGCCGGGCTATGGCGTCAGCCTGCAGAACCGCGGCCACTGCTTCACGCTGGAGGCGGGCCATCCGAACCGGGTCGCGCCGGGCAAGCGGCCCTTCCACACCATCATCCCCGGCTTCCTGACCCGCGACGGCGCGCCCGTCATGAGCTTCGGCGTTATGGGCGGCAACATGCAGCCGCAAGGCCACCTGCAGACGCTGGTGCGCATGCTCAGCTATGGCCAGAACCCGCAGGCAGCCTGCGACGCGCCGCGCTGGCGCTTCAACGAGGGCCTGTCCATCAACGTCGAGCCGCACATGCCGGGGGCCACCGTCGCGGCGCTGCAGGCGCGCGGCCACCAGATCGGCGACATCCATGACAGCTATCAGGACTTCGGCGCCGGCCAGTTCATCTGGCGGCTGGGCGAGCCGGGGGTCGAAGGCTATGTGGCCGCCAGCGATCCGCGCCGCGACGGCGCGGCGGTGGGCTGGTGATGCTGGAGGCGCTGCGCCTGAACCCCGGCGACGACCTGCGCGGCGCGCTGGAGGCGACCGGGCGCACGGGCTTCGTCGTGGCGGGCATAGGCAGCCTGTCGCAGGCGCAGCTGCGCCTGGCCGGCGAGCCGGAGCCGACCCCCATCGCCGGGCCGCTGGAGATCCTGACGCTGAGCGGCAGCCTGACGCCGGACGGTGCTCACCTGCATGCCAGCGTCGCCGATGCCGCGGGCCGGGTCATCGGCGGCCATGTGTGCGCCGGCTGCACGGTGCGCACGACGGCCGAGCTGCTCGTCGCGCCGCTGCCTGCCGGCTCGCTGGGGCGCGCCTTCGACGCGGCGACCGGCCATGCCGAGCTGGTGTTGCGTCGATCATGACGGCCGGCACGCGACACCGGCCGGCCGCGCTGCTAGCATGCCGCTCATGACCAAGTTGCTCGACCTCGACTGACGCGCCTCACGCGCGTCCTTTCCCGGCGGGGCCGCCCCCGCCTGTCGAGTCTCGAAAGCAGCCCGTCATGTTCTCCCGCCTGATCCAGTTCTTCACCCTCGCGCCCGGCGACCTGCTGCGCGACGCGGTCTACCGCCGCCTGTGGTCGTCCATCCTGACGTCCTCGCTCGGTGGCCAGATCACCATGCTGGCCCTGCCGCTGACGGCGGCCGTGCTGCTGCAAGCCAGCCCCACGCAGATGGGCCTGCTGCAGGCGATGGAGATCCTTCCCTTCGTGTTGTTCTCGCTGCCGGCCGGCGTGCTGCTGGACCGCGTCCGCAAGCTGCCCGTCTACATCTGGGGCGAGAGCCTGCTGGCGGTGGCCGTGGCCACCGTGCCGCTGGCTGCCTGGCTGGGTTGGCTGGGCATGGGCTGGCTGTACGTCGTCGGCTTCGTGCTGGGCTGCGTCTACACGGTGGCCGGAAGCGCGGCGCAGATCGTGCTGACCCAGGTGGTGCCGCGCGAGCGCCTGGTGGAGGCCCATGCGAAGAACGCGCTGGCTTCTTCGGGCGCCGAAGTGGCCGGGCCGGGGCTGGCGGGCGCGCTGATCAAGCTGCTGGGCGCGCCGCTGGCACTGGCCGTGAACGCGGGGCTGCTGCTGGTGTCGGCCGGCATCCTGCGCGGCATCCGCGTGCAGGAGACGCTGGCGGCGCGGCGCGACCAGCATTTCTGGACCGAGCTCAAGGCCGGCCTTCGCTTCGTGCGCGAACGCCGGCTGCTCGTGAGCCTGGCCACGGCGGTGGGCTGCTGGCAGCTCTTTCACAACGCGGCGCTGGTGGTGCAGATCCTGTACGCCACGCGCGAGCTGCAGCTGAGCCCGCAGACGGTGGGCCTGTCCTATGTCGCGCTGGGGGCCGGCACCGTGCTGGCCAGCGTGTTCGGCCACCGCATCAGCCGCCGTGTCGGCCCGGGGCCCTGCCTGGTGCTGGGCTTCGCGGCCTGCGGGGCCGGCTGGGCGCAACTGGCGGCGATGCCGGCGCGCTGGGGTGTGCCCAGCTTCGCGCTGATGCTGTTCGCCTTCGGCGTCGGCGCCGTGCTGATCTTCATCAACTTCCTGTCGCTGCGCCAGGCCGTCACGCCGGCGCCCATGCTGGGCCGCATGACGAGCACCATGCGCTGGCTCATCCTGCTGCCGGCCGGCCCTGGCGCGCTGATCGGCGGCTGGCTGGGCGAGCATATGGGGCTGCGCTCGGCGCTGGCCTTCTCGGGCGCGGGTGCCTGCCTGCTGGCGACGCTGGCCTGGCGGCATCCGGTGATACGCGGCGTGCGCGAGCTGCCCAAGCCGGTGGAGGTTGTGACGGCATGAGCATCGAAGCCCCGCTGATCGACGTTCCCGAGCGCCTGACCGGCGAGCGCACCGTGCTGCTGGTGCCGCGCGCCGGCACGGGGGCGGAGATGGCTGTGGTCATCGCGCAGTCCCTCTCGCACCTGCGGCCCTGGATGCCGTGGGCGCAGGAGGCGCCCACGGCCGAGAGTTCGGAGCTCGTCGTGCGCCGCATGCAGGCCGACTTCATCGCCCGTCGCGACCTGTGTTTCCACATGCATGCCCGCCGCGCCGACGGCAGCGCCGGCCGCCTGCTGGGCGGCACGGGGCTGCACCGCATCGACTGGGCCGTGCGCCGCTTCGAGATCGGCTATTGGGTACGTCCCGAGGCGCAGGGCCAGGGGCATGCCAGCGAGACCGTGCAGCTGCTGGCTGCGCTGGCGTTCGGCCAGCTGGGTGCCAGGCGCGTCGAGATCCGGATGGACTCGCACAACGCGAAAAGCCGTGCCGTCGCGCAGCGCTGCGGCTTCGAGCTGGAGGGCATTCTGCGCTGCGACAGCCTGGGCGTGGACGGTGCGCCGCGGGACACCTGCGTCTACGCGCGCATCGCGGGTTGAGCGGCGTCAGCGCGCGGCGCTGGCCGGCGGCGAGGCAGTGATCTGGCCGAGGTCGACCTCGGTGTCGATGCGGGTGCCGGCGATGAACATCGGCCCCGCGGTCAACGGGCCCGGGCCGCTCTTGCCGTTTGGCCGTTGCTGCCAACGGGTGCCGCCTGCGCTGGTGTTGAGCCCGATGACATGGATCGACGTGTAGCTTGCGAGCATCTCGGCGAACGATGGGCCGTTCGCGCGGACCCTTGCCTTGAAGTCAAGCGTCGTCAGCACGTTGCCGGCCAACGCAACGATGGTGTAGCCCTGGTGCGTGATCTGCGTGACCCAGACCTTGTCTGCCATCGTGCGTTCGAGGATGGCCTCGTAGCGTGCGATATCAGCATCGGAGAACGTGCTCCGGTCGGTGGCAGGCGGGGCGATAGGGTGGCGATCGAACCGCATGGCCAGCACGCCCACGCGCTGGCCCGCCTGCCGCCATAGGCGCACCTGTTCGATCAGCGCCAGCATGGCCTCGCTGCTGCCGCCGTCCTGGAAGGGGCCCGCCCAGGCGCCGGTGCCGACGAGTGCCCGTACATCCGAGGGCCGGCCGGCAGAAGCCAGGTAGCTGTTCAACGCCACCTGCT
Organism: Roseateles sp.; assembly: GCF_019237615.1. Taxonomy (GTDB): domain Bacteria; phylum Pseudomonadota; class Gammaproteobacteria; order Burkholderiales; family Burkholderiaceae_C; genus Pelomonas. The sequence continues at coordinate 68,132 of NZ_JAFAGT010000012.1, forward strand.
CCTGGCCCTCGCGTTCCAACGCCAGAATCACCGGCCGGCCGCTTTTCAGCAGGCCGCAGACCAGTTGACCCACGAAGGCTGGCGCCTGCTCGGTGCCACGCAACTCTCCGACGACGATGACGCGAGCCTGGATCTTGGCGAGATCGACCTGAGGCGGGGCGTCGCATTCTGGCGCGGCCAGCACCGTGCCAAGGGCGAGCCAGCCGGCCAGCAGCGCGGTGGCGGACTTGAGCTTCATCGTTCTCTCCCTGGGGTCATGGTTCGCCGGGGCCGAGCCGGTCCACCTCGTCCGTGATGAGACCGTCTATGCCGTCGGCGATCAGCCGCTGGGCCACCGCGGCGTCATTCACCGTGTAGACCAGCGCCCGCCAGCCGTTGGCGTGCAGGCGCTCGATGAGGCTGCGCTCCATCAGCTGCCAGTTCGTGATGACGGCGACGACGCCCAACGCCTCGGCGACCTCGGGCCAGCCGGGCCAGAGTTCGTCCAGCAGGAGTGCGCGGGGCAGGGCGGGCTCCGCGTCGCGAGCGGCGGCCAGGGCCTCGGGCTTGAAGCTGCTCAGCAGCGGCGGCAGCGCGCCGGCCCACAGCCGCGCGGCTTCGCGCGCGACGGCCGCGCCCGTGCGCGCCTCGTCGCCGGGGCAGGGCTTGATCTCGACGTTGAGCATGCAGGCATTGGCCTGGCAGAAGGCGGCAATCTGCGCGAAGCGCGGCAGCGGCTCGGCGGCATAGGGCGGGCTGTGCCAGCTGCCGGCGTCCAGCCGGGCCAGCGTCGCCCAGTCCATGCCGGCGGGCGAGCCCCGGCCGTTGCTGGTGCGCTCGAGCGTGTCGTCATGCAGCAGGAAGGCTTCGCCGTCCCGGCTGAGCTTGACGTCACATTCGAAGGCTCGGAAGCCGAAGCCATGGCCCCGCCTGAACGCGGCCAGCGTGTTCTCCGGGGCGAGCGGGCCGGCGCCGCGGTGGGCCAGCCAAAGGGGATAGGGCCAGGGCTTCATCCCGCGCATTCTGGGGTGAAACCCCCTGCGCTACGATCCTTTCCCTCTATGAACGCCCCGCATCCCCTGCTGCCGGAGGCCGCTGCAGCCGCCGACACCGACGCGCCGCGCCTGCGCGAAATTCCGTACAACTACACGTCGTTCTCCGACCGCGAGATCGTCATCCGCTTGCTGGGCCCCCGGGCCTGGGAGCTGCTGGACAAGCTGCGGCTGGAGCGGCGCACGGGTCGATCCGCGCGCATGCTGTACGAGGTGCTGGGCGACATCTGGGTGGTGCAGCGCAACCCCTACCTGCAGGACGACCTGCTGGACAACCCCAAGCGCCGTGCCCTGCTGATCGAGGCCTTGCACCACCGCCTGGCCGAGGTGCAGAAGCGCCGCGACCCGGCGAGCGACCCGCAGCGCGACGCGGCCGTGGGCGAGTTGCTGAATGCCGCGCGCGGCGCGGTGGCCGAGTTCGCCCAGTTCTTCGACAGCGTCACCACGCTGCGCAAGCGCGCTGCCAGGACGCTGGCCCGCCACACGGCCAGGGACAACATCAAGTTCGACGGCCTGTCGCGCGTGTCGCATGTGACGGACGCGACCGACTGGCGCGTGGAATACCCCTTCGTCGTGCTGACGCCCGACACCGAGGCCGAGATGGCCGGGCTGGTGGGGGCCTGCTTCGAGCTCGGGCTGACTGTCATCCCGCGCGGCGGCGGCACGGGCTACACGGGCGGCGCGGTGCCGCTGGTGTGGAACAGCGCCGTCATCAACACCGAGAAGCTGGAGGCGCTGCGCGGTGTCGAGATGCTGCGCCTGCCGGGCCTCGCCGCCGAGGTGCCCACCATCTTCAGCGAGGCAGGCGTCGTCACGCAGCGCGTGGCGGACCTGGCCGAGGCGAATGGCTTCGTGTTCGCGGTCGACCCGACCTCGGCCGAGGCCAGCTGCATAGGCGGCAACGTGGCCATGAATGCGGGCGGCAAGAAGGCGGTGCTGTGGGGCACGGCGCTGGACAACCTGGCGAGCTGGAAGATGGTGACGCCGGAGGCCAAGTGGCTGGAGGTCGAGCGCCTCAACCACAACCTCGGCAAGATCCACGACGTGGAGGTCGCGAGCTTCGAGTTGCGCTACTTCGACGCCACCGGCAAGGTGCTGGAGCGCACCGAGCGGCTGGACATCCCCGGCCGGGTGTTCCGCAAGGAGGGCCTGGGCAAGGACGTGACGGACAAGTTCCTCGCCGGCCTGCCGGGCATACAGAAGGAAGGCTGCGACGGCCTCATCACCAGCGCGCGCTGGATCGTGCACCGCATGCCCGCGCACACGCGCACGGTGTGCCTGGAGTTCTTCGGCAATCCCAAGGACTGCGTGCCCAGCATCGTCGACATCAAGGACTACATGTTCTCGATCGCGGACACGGGCGTGCTGCTGGCGGGCCTGGAGCATCTGGACGACCGCTACCTGAAGGCGGTGGGCTATGCGACCAAGAGCAAGCGCGCCGTCCTGCCCAAGATGGTGCTGGTGGGCGACATCGTCGGCGACGACGCCGACGCGGTGGCGCGTGCCACCAGCGAGGTCGTGCGCCTGGCCAACGGCCGCTCGGGCGAGGGCTTCGTCGCCGTCAGCGCCGACGCGCGCAAGAAGTTCTGGCTGGACCGCAAGCGCACCGCGGCCATCAGCAAGCACACGAACGCGTTCAAGGTGAACGAGGACGTGGTGATCCCGCTGCACCGCATGGGCGAGTACACGCTGGGCATCGAGCGCATCAACATCGAGCTCTCGTTGCGCAACAAGCTGGAGCTGGTGACGGCGCTCCAGACGCTGTTTGCGGCCGGCCGACTGCCGCTGGGCAAGAGCGACGACGCGGGCGAGATCCCCAGCGCCGAGCTGCTGGAGGACCGTGTGCAGCAGGCGCTGGCGCTGCTGCGCGAGGTGGGCGAGCAGTGGCGCCAATGGCTGGACGGCCTGGACAGCGCCGGTTTCTTCGAGCGGTTGCAGACGCATGAGCTGCGCGCCTCGTGGCGGGCGCAGATCCTCAAGCCGCTGCAGGCCCTGTTCAGCGGCGCGGCCTTCGAGCCGCTGCTGGCCGAGTGCAAGCGCATCCACAAGGAGGTGCTGCGCGGCCGCGTCTGGGTGGCCCTGCACATGCACGCGGGCGACGGCAACGTCCACACCAACATCCCCGTCAACAGCGACAACTACCAGATGCTGCAGACGGCCCACGAGGCCGTGGCGCGCATCATGACGCTGGCGCGCTCGCTGGACGGCGTCATCTCGGGCGAGCACGGCATAGGCATCACCAAGGTCGAGTTCCTGAGCGACGCCGAGCTGGCCGCGTTCACCGAGTACAAGCAGCGCATCGACCCCGAAGGCCGCTTCAACAAGGGCAAGCTGCTGAAGGATGCGGACCTGCGCAATGCCTACACGCCGTCCTTCGGCCTGATGGGGCATGAGTCGCTGATCATGCAGCAGAGCGACATCGGCGAGATCGCCAACTCGGTCAAGGACTGCCTGCGCTGCGGCAAGTGCAAGCCGGTCTGCGCGACGCATGTGCCGCGTGCCAACCTGCTCTACAGCCCGCGCAACAAGATCCTCGCCACCTCGCTGCTGGTGGAGGCCTTCCTGTACGAGGAGCAGACGCGCCGCGGCGTGTCCATCAAGCATTGGCAGGAGTTCGAGGACGTGGCCGACCACTGCACGGTCTGCCACAAATGCCTGACGCCCTGCCCGGTCAAGATCGACTTCGGCGACGTGACGATGAACATGCGCAACCTGTTGCGCAAGATGGGCCAGAAGACCTGGCGTCCCGGCAACGCGGCGGCGATGTTCATGCTGAACGCGACCAACCCGGAAACCATCAAGCTCGCGCGCACGGCCATGGTGGGCCTGGGCTTCAAGGCGCAGCGCCTGGCCGTGGACCTGTTCAAGCCCGCAGGCCGCAAGCAGACCAGCGCGCCGCCGGCCACCGTCGGCGCAGCGCCGGTCAAGGAACAGGTCATCCACTTCATCAACAAGAAGCTGCCCGGCGGCCTGCCCAAGAAGACGGCGCGGGCGCTCCTGGACATCGAGGACAAGAACTACGTGCCCATCATTCGCCCGCCGGCCACGGCGAGCGAGACGGAGGCGGTGTTCTATTTCCCCGGCTGCGGCTCGGAGCGCCTGTTCAGCCAGGTGGGCCTGGCCACGCAGGCCATGCTGTGGCATGCCGGTGTGCAGACCGTGCTGCCGCCTGGCTACCTGTGCTGTGGTTACCCGCAGCGCGGCTCGGGCCAGTTCGACAAGGCCGAGAAGATGATCACCGACAACCGGGTGCTCTTCCACCGCGTCGCCAACACGTTGAACTACCTGGACATCAAGACCGTGGTGGTCAGCTGCGGCACCTGCTTCGACCAGCTGCAGGGCTACAAGTTCGAGGACATCTTCCCTGGTTGCCGCATCATCGACATCCACGAGTACCTGCTGGAGAAGGGCATCACGCTGGGCTCCAAGAGCAGCTACCTGTACCACGACCCCTGCCATTCGCCGATGAAGCAGCAGGAGCCGATGAAGACGGTGAGGGCGCTGGTGGGCGAGGGTGTCGTCAAGAGCGAGCGCTGCTGCGGCGAGAGCGGCACGCTGGGCGTCACGCGGCCTGACATCTCCACGCAGGTGCGCTTCCGCAAGGAAGAGGAACTGCGCAAGACCGAAGCCCAGTTGCGCGCGAGCGGCAAGGTGGGGGCGGACGACAATCTGAAGATCCTCACCTCCTGCCCCAGCTGTCTGCAAGGTCTGAGCCGCTACGGCAACGACCTGCAGAACGGCCTGCTGGAAGCCGACTACATCGTCGTCGAGATGGCGCGCCAGATCCTGGGCGACAACTGGATGCCCGACTACGTGGCCAGGGCCAACAACGGCGGCATCGAGCGGGTGCTGGTGTGATGTTGGCGGGCTACCTGCGCACCGCCTTCAGGTGGCAGCGCGGGCGCCAGGGCAGCGGCTACGACAAGATGCTGCTGCTCACGGCGCGCTGGCCGCTGCCCTTCGACAGCTACCTGATCCGCTACCCCGAGGGCAGCGCCATCCCACCGCATACGGACCCGGTGCGGGCCGGGCGCCATTACCGGCTCAACATCGTCCTGAAGGCCTCGCCGCGTGGCGGCGAGTTCGTCTGCGCGACGCCGATCTGGCAGAGCCGGCGCATCAAGTTCTTCCGGCCCGACGCCTGCGAGCACAGCGTGACGCGCGTCGAGGGTGGCAGCCGCTACGTGCTGTCGCTGGGCTGGGTACTCGGAGATCGATGACATGAATTGCCCGCTATGCACGACCGATGGTGGCCTCGTCGTCGCGCGCACGCCCCGGTTCCGTGTCGTGCGCGCCGTCGAGGGCGACGAGGCGCTGCGCTTCCCGGCCTTCTACCGTCTCATCTGGTCCGACCATGTCGCCGAGTTCAGCGACCTCGCGGCCGCGGACAGGCATGCCTGCATGGATGCCGTCACCGAGATCGAGCGCCAGCTGAGAGCCCTGCTCACGCCGACCAAGGTCAACATTGCCAGCCTCGGCAATGTCGTGCCGCATCTGCACTGGCATGTCATCGCGCGCTTCGACTGGGACAGCCATTTCCCGGCGCCCGTCTGGGCCGGCGCGCAGCGTGACTTCCCCGGCGGCGCAGCGGCCCGTTTGCGGCTGCCGCTGCAGCGTGTCGACGCGGCGATTGCTCAGTCGTTGAGCAGTGCGATCCGGTAGCCCGCGCGTGTGAGGCCAGCCGTGCGCTGGCTGCGGTCGTCGGGGTCGAGGAAATCGATGCGGAAGCGGTAGATCTGCGGGCCGGCCGAGGCCTGCTGGCCGCAGTCAAGGTCGTTGATGGCGTGGCGCACGGAGCGCTCGATGCTGCTGGACATGCCTTCGGCCTGGACCGCGGTGATGTTGCCGCCGTCCATGACGAGCTGGACCTTGACCTGGCCGGTGCGGCGCTCGCGGTCCCAGGTGGTCTGCAGCGAATCCTGCAATTGCCGGTCAATGGCGTTGCAGCTGGCGCGCACGTCGTAGCGCGCGGGTGCTTCGATGACGTGGCCGCTGATTTCTACGCGGTCCAGGCCGGCGGTCTGGGCCAGCGCAGGGCCCGCCGTCAGCGCCAGCGTGAGGGCGCAGGCAAGGCCGGCAAACAGGCCGTTGAGCAGCGGTGTGCGCTGGGCGATGGAATAACGGATGGGCATGATGGGCTCCTGTTGGGGCTGAGCGGGCGGGCAATGCAAAACGCGTCGACCCGTTTTCAGACTAGGCGCCGGAATGCACGCCCCCAAGCCGCAAGCGATGAGTTGCTTGGGGCATGCGACGACGCGCCGAAAACCGTGACCGAACTGCGGGGCGCCGCGAGTGCGCGTTCGGCGGCTTGGATGCCGGTCGTCATGGGGCTCGCCATGCCGGGATGCCCACCGGGGTGACTTCCGTCATCGCTCAGCGAATCTCGACGAGCGCGATGCGGCTGGGTTGGTCGGCACCGGCCACGGTGTCCGGCATGCGGTCCGGGTCGGCGAAGACGACGTGCATCCTGTAGAGGCTGGTGCCGGCCTGTGCGCCAGGGCACTCCAGATGGCCGACGGCGTTGCGCACGTCGCGCATTGCCCGGAACGACAGGCCGCTGCGCGTGTTGACGGCAGTGACCTTGCCGTCCGTGACGACGAAGCGGACGTCGACGACGCCGTAGTCGCGCTCGCGCCACCAGGTGCGCAGCAGCTCCTCCTGCAGCTTGGGCTCGATTTGCGTGCAGCTGGCATGCACATCGTAGCGCGGCGGTGCTTCGACGACATGGCCGCTGATCTCGACGCGGTCGACGCCGGCGGACTGGGCCAGCGCGGGGCCGGCGCCCAGTGCCAGCGCGGCGGCGCAGGCCAGGCCGGCGAACGGACGGTGCAGCGCCGGCGTGCGCCGGGCGCGGTGGAAGGGAGTGTGCATGACAAGCTCCTGGTGGGTCTGAAGGGAGGTCGACGCGATTCGCGTCGACCCGTCTTCAGGCTAGGCGCCCGCGGGGGCGCTCCCAAACCGGAAGCGATGAAGTGCAGCCTGCATGCGATGGTCCGCAGAAAACCGCGATTGAACGGCCTGTCGTCGCATGCGTGCCGACGACCCGTGGCCGACTTCCGTCAGCCGCGGGCCGTGGCGGGGTCACCAGACGGTGAGCGGGTCGCTCGCCACCATCGCGCTGCCCGGCTTGCAGCTGAACGCCTGCGCGAAGTAGGCCGAGTTGCTCATCGGCGTCAGCACGCGGTACTTGGCCGGCGAGTGCGAGTCGGTGCGGAGCTGGTTGATCAGGAACTCGGTGCGCACCTTGTTGCGCCACACCAGCGCGTTGCTGAGGAAGAAGCGTTGCGCCGGCGTGTAGCCGTCGACCTTCTTGTCCGCGCCGCCGCTGCGCTTGAGCGCGCGCAGCAGCCCCTCGTAGGCGATGGGCAGGCCCGACATGTCGGAGATGTTCTCGCCCAGTGTCAGGCGGCCGTTGATGTTGTAGCCCGGCAACGGCGAGATCGCGCCGTAGCGTTCGGCCACCTTGTCGGCGCGGGCCTTGTAGCCCGCGGCGTCGGCCGGCGTCCACCAGTCGGTCAGCGAGCCGCCGGCATCGAAGTTGCGGCCGCTGTCGTCGAAGTGGTGCGTGATCTCGTGGCCGATGACCATGCCGATGCCGCCGTAGTTGACGGCGTCGTCGGCCTTGGCGTCGAAGAAGGGCGGCTGCAGGATGCCGGCCGGGAAGATGATCTGGTTCAGGCCGCCGGCGAAGGCGTTGACGATGTGGGGGCTGGTGCGCCAGCGGGCGCGCTCGACGGGGGCGTCCAGGTCCTTCACCTGCTGGCCGCTCTGCCACAGCGCGGCCCGGAGCCAGTTGCCGGCGTAGTCGTTGGCGCTGAGCTGCAGGCCTTCGAACTGCGGCCATTTGTCGGGCGCACCGATCATGGGCTGCATCGCGGCCAGCTTCTCCAGCGCGCGGGCCTTGGTGCCGGGCGTCATCCATTCCAGCTTCTCGATGCGCGCCTTCATGCTGGCGCGCACGTCCTCGACCAGTTGCAACGAGCGCCGCTGCGCCTCGGGCGAGAAGGCGCGGGCGACGAACAGCTCGCCCAGCGCCAGGCCCACCGGCTCGCCGCCGGTGCGGCCGCCGATCTGCAGAATGACGTCCTCGCTGCGCGGCGCCGGGGCCTGCAGGCCGGTGATGGTCTTGCCGCGGTACTCGAACGCTGCGTCCGCGAAGGCCTTGGGCAGGCGCTGCGAGGCGGCGTCCAGCACGCGCAGCGTCAGGTAGCGGCGCCACACGTCCAGCGGCGCCTCGGCGGCCAGCTTGGCGAAGCGGGTGGCGAACTCGGGCTGGCCGACGATGAGGCGCTGTGGCGCTTTGGCGCCGGCCGTCAGCACGGCGAAGTAGCCGGTCCAGTCGAAGCCCGGCGCGGCCGCGGCCAGCTCGGCCGGGCTCATCGGGTTGTAGTTCGCGTTGGGGTCACGCATCTTGGCGCGCTCGCGCGTGGCCTCGGCGAGCTGCGTCTCGAAGGCGGTCAGCGCGTCCAGTTCGGCGTCGCTGGCCGGGCGGCCGGCGGCGGCGAGCAGGGTCTTGGCGTAGGCCCGGTAGGCCGCCTTGACGGTGCGGGTGCGCTCGTCGTCGCGGAAATAGTCGTCGCGGTCCGGCAGGCCAAGGCCGGACTGGCCCAGCATCAGCACGTTGCGGCGCGTGTCCTTGCGGTCGGGCTGCACGCCCCAGCCCAGCGGCGCGGCGATGCCGCTGCGGTTCAGCAGCGCGACCAATGCCGGCAGGTCCTCGGCGCGTTGCAGGCCGTCGACGCGGTTCAGCAGCGGCGTGATGGAGCTGATGCCGCGGGCCTCGATGGCCGCCTCGTCCATGCCGCTGGTGTAGTAGGCGGCGATCAGCTTCAGGCCGGGCGTCGTCTGCAGCGCGGGCTTGTCGGCCAGCTCCTTCAGCGCCTTCTCCAGCAATGCGTCGTTGGCCTGGCGCAACTGCTCGAAGCTGCCAATGCGGGCGCGGCTGGCGGGCAGCTCGGTGGCGGCCTCCCAGTTGCCGTTGACGAAGGCATAGAAGTCGTCGCAGGGGGCGACGTCCTTGGACAGACCGCGCAGGTCCAGGGCGTGGACCGTGGTGGACAGGCCCAGCAGGGCGGCCGCGGCGGCGGCGGCCAGGCGGTGGCGGGGGATTCGGGTCATGGGGGGCTTGAGCGGGGGAAAAGAAAGATTAGACCGTCCCTGCCGGTACGCGCCGGAAGACACAGGGCATGATTGCGGGTTTTCACCAGGACCTCGGCCCCGGACATGCCCCACTTCATGCGCGCGACTCTGGCCTTCCTTGCCTCCCTGCTGCTGTGCACAGCCATCCAGGCCCAGCCGGTGGCGGGACAAGGGGCCACGTTCCCGTCCAAGGTCTACGACACCTGGGCCCGCGCCTTCGCCAAGGCCGGCGGCGGCGCCGTCGCGTACAAGGGCACGGGCTCGGGCGATGGCATCAAGCAGATCACGGCCCGGCAGGTGGACTTCGGTGGCACCGACGCGCCGCTGGCCGCCGCCGAGCTGGCCAAGGCCAGGCTGGTGCAGATCCCCATGCTGGTGGGCGGTGTCGTGCCCGTCGTCAACCTGCCCGGCCATGGCGCGCCGCTGCAGCTCAGCGGCGAGGTGCTGGCCGACATTTTCATGGGGCGCGTCAAGGTCTGGAGCGACGCGCGCATCGCCGCGCTCAACCCCGGCGCCACGCTGCCGGCGCTGCCCATCAAGCGCGTGGTGCGTGCCGAGAAGTCGGGTACCAGCGACGGCTTCAGCCGCTATCTGGCCAGCGCTTCCGCCGCGTTCAAGGCCGAGGTGGGCGCCGGCCAGGCGCCGGCCTGGCCCGGCGAGCCGCTGAAGGCCGAGGGCAACGACGGCATGGTGCAGGCGCTGCGCGCCACGCCGGGCGCCATCGCCTACGTCTCCTACGACCGCGTGCTGCGCGACAAGCTCGCCGCCGTGAAGCTGCGCAACGCCGCCGGCCATTTCGTTGCGCCTTCGGAGCGCGGCTTCAGCGCCGCGGTGCTGGAGAGTGACATGCACCGACAGGGGGACGACCTCGCCACGCTGCTGGACCGCCCCGGCGCCGACGCCTGGCCCATCACCCTGACCAGCTTCGTCCTCGTCGACGCCGAGCCCGCCGAGGCAGCCAAGGCCCAGGGCGCGCTGAAGTTCCTGTACTGGTGCTTCATGCATGGCGACGACCTGACCCGCGGCTCCGGCTTCGCGCCGCTGCCGGTGAGCGTGCAGTCCCGCCTGGCGGCGCGCTTCACGCACGTGCGTCCCAGGGACGGCCGGCTGCCGGTCTATCAGTCGTTCTGAGGGACACTTGCGTCATGGCTTCGCCCACCGAGATCACCGTCCACCAGCAGTCCCGCGTGCTGGAGATCGCCTTCGACGATGGCGCGCGTTTCCGCATCCCGTTCGAGCTGATGCGTGTCTACAGCCCTTCCGCCGAGGTCATGGGCCATGGCCCGGGCCAGGAGGTGCTGCAGACCGGCAAGCGCGACGTCGTCATCATGGCGCTGGAGCCGGTGGGGCATTACGCCGTGCGACCCGAGTTCTCGGACGGCCATGCCAGCGGCCTGTTCTCCTGGGACTATCTCTACAAGCTCGGCAGCCAGCAGGACGCGCTGTGGCGCGACTACGAGGCTCGCCTGGCCGCCGCCGGTAAAGGCCGCGACGACGCCATGCCGGTCAAGGCCGGCGGCTCCTGCCACTCTCATTGATGCCATGACGCAGACTCATTTCGGTTTCCAGCAGGTCGACGAACAGGAGAAGGCCGGCAAGGTCCGCGGGGTGTTCGACTCCGTCGCGTCCAAGTACGACCTGATGAACGACCTGATGTCGGCCGGCCTGCATCGGGCGTGGAAGGCCTATGCCGTGCAGGTGGCCAACCTGAAGCCGGGAGAGTGTGTCCTGGACATCGCCGGCGGCACCGGGGACCTGTCGCGCGCCTTCGCCCGCAAGGTGGGTGAGACCGGCGTCGTCGTGCACACCGACATCAACGAGGCCATGCTGCGCCAGGGCCGCGACCGGCTGCTGGATGAAGGGCTCATCCTGCCCACCAGCCTGGCCGACGCCGAGAAGCTGCCGTTCAAGAGCGAGAGCTTCGACCTCGTCAGCGTCGCCTTCGGCCTGCGCAACATGACGCACAAGGACCGCGCGCTGGCCGAGATGTGCCGCGTGCTCAAGCCCGGCGGCCGGCTGTTGGTGCTGGAGTTCTCGCGCATCGCCGAGCCGCTGCGCAAGCCGTACGACTGGTACTCCTTCAACATCCTGCCCAAGCTGGGTTCGCTGTTCGCCGGCGACGCCGAGAGCTACAAGTACCTGGCCGAGTCCATCCGCATGCACCCCGACCAGGCGACGCTGAAGGCCATGATGAAGACGGCCGGATTCGGCCACGTGGACGTGCACAACATGAGCGCCGGCATCGTCGCGCTGCACGCCGGCATCAAGTGCTGAGGCCCTGCGCCTGACTCGGCGTCGCGCGCCTGATGGCGCCATGCCGGGTCGCCCCGGTCCATCCCCCATGAACATGGGGGTGCGGGAACTTTCGGCTTGAAATCGCTCTAAGCAGGGTCCGTCCGCGGTGCCTGCCATGGGTGCCGGGAGGTCCACAGAGGCGACATATCGCGCCGCTACACTCGTCCGCTCACTTGGGGCAGGAGGCCCTTCCCATGCATCACAAGGACCCGCATCAGATGGCTCACCGACTGATTAACAACCGTGTCTTCCCGCTGCTGGCTGTCGTTGCCGCCACGGCGCTGTTGGTGGCCTGCGGGGGTGACAAGGGCGACAAGGCCTCCCAGACGGCCGCCAAGGTCAACAAGGAAGAGATCACCGTCCACCAGATCAATTTCGTGCTGCAGCGCCAGCCCGGCCTCAAGCCCGAGCAGGCCGAGGCCGCGAGCCGCCAGGTGCTGGAGCGGCTGATCGACCAGGAACTCGCGGTGCAGAAGGCCCAGGAGCTCAAGCTCGACCGCGATCCGCGCGTGGTGCAGCAGATCGAAGCCGCCAAGCGCGAGATCATCTCGCGGGCCTACGCCGAGCGCGTCGGCGAGAGCGTCGCCAAGCCCGGCAACGAGGACATCGCCAAGTACTACAACGACAAGCCGGCGTTGTTCAAGGACCGCCGCATCTACAGCCTGCAGGAGCTGCAGATCGAGGCCAAGCCCGAGCAGTTCGAGGCGATCCGCGCCAAGCTGGCCGCCGCCAAAAGCCTCAACGAGTTCGCCGAGTACCTGAAGTCCGCCGAGCTGCGCTTCAGCGGCAACCAGGCCGTGCGCGCCGCCGAGCAGCTGCCGCTGGCCAGCGTGGACGCCATCTCTCGCATGAAGGATGGCGATTCCATGATCAGCCCGAACCCCGCAGGGCTGACGGTGCTCTTCCTCGTCGGCTCGCGCAGCCAGCCGGTGGACGAGGCGCGCGCGCGCCCTGCCATCGAGGCATTCCTGCTGAACCAGCGCAGGGCCGAGGCGCTGCAGAAGGACATCAAGGCGCTGCGCGACAGTTCCAAGATCGAATATGTCGGCAAGTTCGCGCAGCCCGCGCCTGCCGGCACGCCCGCGCCGCAGGCCGCCTCCGAGCCTGCGGCCCCGGCCCCGGCCCCGGCCCCGGCGGCCAGCGGCCTCGACCACGACGCCATCTCCAAGGGCATGGGCCTGAAATGATGCGGCGCGTGCAGGAACTGCTTCTCGCTGCCGCGCTCGGCCTCGGCGCCCTGGGCGCGCAGGCGCAGGCCGGTGCGCCCGCCGCCGCGGCAGCGGCCGAGTACCGCTTCGGTGCGGGCGACGTCGTGCGCGTCGTCGTCTACCAGAACCCCGACCTGACGCTGGAGACCCGGGTCTCCGAGACCGGCGTCATCAGCTACCCGCTGCTGGGCAGTGTGCGCATCGGTGGCCTCGGTGTCAGCGCCGCCGAAAAGCTCATCGCCGACGGCCTGAAGAACGGCAACTTCGTGAAGGCGCCCCAGGTCACGCTGATCCTGCTGCAGATCAAGGGCAACCAGGCCAGCGTGCTGGGCCAGGTCAATCGTCCGGGCCGCTACCCGATCGAGACGACCGACATGCGCATGACCGACCTGCTGGCCAATGCCGGCGGCGTGGCCACCACCGGCGGCGACATCGTCGTGCTCAGCGGCACGCGTGGCGGCAAGCCCTTCCGCATGGAGATCGACCTGCCCAGCGTCTTCGGCCCCAATACTGCGGCCGGTGGCGCCAGCGACGTGCTGATCCAGAACGGCGACGTGCTGTGGGTGGACCGCGCGCCGCTGGTCTACATCTACGGCGAGGTGCAGCGTCCCGGCCCGATGCGGCTGGAGCGTGGCATGACGCTGATGCAGGCCCTTGCCTCCGGTGGTGGCCTGAACCAGCGCGGCACGGAGCGTGGCATCCGCGTGCACCGCAAGTCGGCTGACGGCAAGGTCCAGGTCGTGCAGCCGGGCATGGACGACAGCCTCAAGGAGGGCGATGTGGTCTACGTCAAGGAAAGCCTGTTCTGAAAACTGTGAATTGAGCTTGCTATGACCTTCGGACAATTCATTGCCATCCTGCGCGCACGCTGGATGCTTGCCCTGGGCGTGCTGCTCGGGATCGTGCTCATCAGTGTCGCGCTGAGCCTGACTCTGCCCAAGCAGTACACGGCGACGGCCAGCATCGTGGTCGACGCCAAGCCGGATCCGTTTTCGGCACTGGGCTATCCGTCCATGGTGACGCCGGCCTTCATGGCCACGCAGGTCGACATCATCCAGAGCGATCGTGTCGCCCAGCGCGTCGTGCGCATGCTGAGGCTGACCGAGAACCCGCAGGTCCGCAAGCAGTGGATGGATGCGACCGGTGGTGAGGGCAGCATGGAAGCCTGGCTGGCCGACAGCTTCCAGAAGAAGATGGACGTCAAGCCCTCGCGCGAGTCCAACGTCGTCAGCGTCTCCTACAAGGCCCCCGATCCGAAGTTCGCGGCAGGCCTGGCCAATGCCTTCGTCCAGGCCTATCTGGACACCGTGCTGGAGTTGAAGACCGATCCGGCCAAGCGCTACAGCAGCTTCTTCGACGCCCGCTCCAAGGAGGCCCGTGACACGCTCGAGGCGGCCCAGACCAAGTTGAGCGCCTTCCAGCGCGAGAAGGGCATCTTCAACGCCGATGAGCGCCTGGACGTCGAGAACGCGCGCATGAGCGAGCTGTCCTCCCAGCTGGTGGCCTTGCAGGCTGTCTCGGCCGAATCCGTCAGCCGCAATGCCCAGGCCAGCGGCTCTTCGGCAGACCGCCTGACCGAGGTTCTGAACAGCCCCATCGTGGGTCAGCTCAAGGCCGATCTCGCGCGCTCGGAAGCCCGTCTGCAGGAACTGAGTGCCCGTCTGGGCGACAGCAATCCGCAGGTCATCGAGCTGAAGGCCAACATCGCCGAGACCAAGCTCAAGATCGCCGACGAAACCCGCCGCATCACCGGTGGCGTGGGCGTCACCAACACGATCAACAGGCAGCGTGAGGCCCAGGTCCGCTCGGAGCTCGAAGCCCAGCGCACCAAGGTGCTGCACATGAAGCAGGTCCGCGACGAAGGCTCCGTGCTGATGCGCGACGTTGACAACGCACAGAGGGCCTATGACGCCGTGCTGGCGCGCTTGACGCAATCCAGCCTGGAAGGCCAGGCCACGCAGAGCAACGTGTCCGGCCTGACCGTGGCGCTGCCGCCGCCGGACCCGTCCTTCCCGAACCTGACGCTGAACCTGCTGCTGGCCGTGTTCGGCGGCACGCTGCTGGGCGTGCTGGTGGCCTTCATCAAGGAGATCACCGACCGCCGCATCCGCCTGGTCGAGGACCTCACGGTGGGCCTGGGGATTCCCGTCATCGGCGTGATGCCCAAGCCGGGTTCGAAGAAAAAGGGCCGCCTGGCGATTGCCGACGCACAGCGTCGCGTGGTCGGTCAGCTGCCGAACCCCGCCAAGTGATCAGTCGCGAACCCAAGAGTCAGAGAAGGACGAAGATTCAACATGACCGACGCTAACGCCGGGCAATCCATGGCGGGGACCGAGGTCCGCGACCGTTCGATCGGCGCCATCATTGCCGAGACGCGCGATCTGTCGGCCGACCAGGTCGACCGGGTGCTGGCCTATCAGCGCGATCACAACGTCCGCTTCGGCGAAGCCGCCATTGCGCTGGGCTATGCCAATGCCGACGACGTGCTGTTCGCGCTGGCGCAGCAGTTCCACTATCCCTATGCGCCGGAAGAGTCGCGCCACCAGAATCCCGAACTGATCGCGCTGAACCAGCCTTTCTCGCCACAGGCGGAAGTGTTCCGCGCCGTGCGCAGCCAGGTGATGATGCGCGTCTTCAACGAGCCCGACGCGCCCCGTCGCGCTGTCGCGGTGGTGAGCCCCAACCAGGGTGATGGCAAGACCTTTTTCGCGGCCAACCTGGCCGTGGCGCTGGCCCAGCTCGGCGGCCGCACGCTGCTGGTGGATGCCGACATGCGCGGCCCGCGTCAGCACGAGGTGTTCGGTGTGCCCAACACCCATGGTCTGTCGGGCATCCTGTCCGGTCGAGCCGAGGGCCAGTTGATCCAGCAAGTCACGGCCGTGCCGGGTCTGTTCCTGCTGCCCGTCGGCATCACGCCGCCGAACCCGCTGGAGCTCATCGAGCGTCCGGCCTTCGGCCTGCTGCTGCGCGAGCTGCTGGTCAAGTTCGACTACGTGATCGTCGACACGCCCGCCGCCGAGCTCGGCGCCGACTCGCTGGTCATCGCCGCCCGTTGTGGTGCCGCGCTGCCCGTGGCGCGCAAGAGCGAATCCAAGCTGGACATGTTCCAGGAGCTTGTCCAGGGCCTGACCGACGCCTCGACCAAGATCGCTGGTGCGGTGCTGAACGAGTATTGATCGGGAACGGCGACGCAGGGCGATGGACGGGTCTTGGACGGATCGAACCGGCGTTGCAGCGAGGGAGACCATGTCGACGCTGACGCGTGAGGACAAGGGCCTGCTGGGCCTGCTGCTGCTGGGCTTCGCGGCCCTGTACCTGCCCACCTACTACGGGCTGGCCCATACGGTCTGGGCCAGCGACGAGCAGGGCCACGGGCCCATCATCCTGGCCGTCAGCCTGTGGCTGCTGTACCAGCAGCGCAGTGCGCTGGCGGCGCTGCAGGCGCGCCCGGCCTACGGGGCCGGCGCGGCGGTGTTCCTGTTCGCGCTGCTGCTCTACACCTTCGGGCGTTCGCAATCGATCTACCTGTTCGAGGTCTCCTCGCAGATATTCCTGCTCGCCGGCGGCACGCTGCTCGTCCTGGGCTGGCGCGGGCTGAGGCTGATCTGGTTCCCGCTGTTCTTCCTCATCTTCATGGTGCCTCTGCCCGAGGTGCTGGTGACCGCCGTCACGACGCCGCTGAAGTCGGCCGTGTCGGCCGTGGCGTCCAGCCTGCTGTACTGGGCCGGCTACCCGGTCGGCCGGGCCGGCGTCATCATCACGGTGGGCCAGTACCAGTTGCTGGTCGCCGATGCCTGCGCGGGCCTGAACTCGATGTTTACGCTCGAGGCGCTCGGCATGCTCTACATGAAGCTGATGAACTACACCTCGGCCGGCCGCAACATCACGCTGGCCCTGCTGCTGGTGCCGATCTCCTTCGTCGCCAACATCGTTCGCGTGATGGTGCTGGTGCTGGTGACCTACCACTTCGGTGACGCGGCGGGCCAGGGCTTCGTGCACGGCTTCGCGGGCATGGTGCTGTTCCTGGTCGCGCTGATGATCATGCTGGTCGTGGACAAGCTGCTCAACCTGTTCTGGCCCGGCAGCCGGCAAGTCAAGTCATGAAGCTCAATCGCATGGTCGTGGGGGTGATGACGGCGCTGATGCTCGCCTCCAGCGGCGCGTCGCGCTACATGACGCCGACCGAGCACCTGGCCGACAAGGTCGGCAAGCCCGACCTCGAAACGCTGTTCCCCAGGCAGTTCGGCGTCTGGCGCGTCGACGCCAACGTGCCGGTCATCCTGCCCGCGCCGGACGTGCAGGCACGCCTGGACGCGATCTACAACCAGGTGCTCAGCCGTACCTATGTCGATGATCGCGGACAGCGCATCATGCTGTCGGTCGCCTATGGCGGCGACCAGTCCGATGGCACGCGCATCCACCGGCCCGAGGTTTGCTATCCGGCGCAGGGCTTCCAGATCCTGTCCAACCGGGTTGATCACATCGGCATGCCGGGCCGCGAGCCGCTCAAGGTGCGCCGCCTCGAGTCCAAGCTGGAGCAGAGGCTGGAGCCCATCACCTACTGGGTGGTCGTGGGTGACAGTGTCGTCGTCTCGGCGTCCGAGCAGAAGCTGGCGCAACTGCGCTATGGCCTGCGGGGCGTGATCCCGGACGGCCTGCTGGTGCGGGTTTCCTCGATCGACCCCGAGGCGAGCCGGGCCTTCAGCCTTCAGCAGCAATACATCGCCGATCTTGCCCGTTCGCTGACGCCGCAGGCCAGCCTGCGGGTGTTTGGTAAGTAGGCTTGGGCTTGGTCCACGCGTGTGACGGTGGCATCTGCTGACGGGTGCTACCCCGGACAGCACCCAGGCAGGACAGGCAGCAAGATGAGCAGCGAGCTGGCAAACAAGAGCGTGACGGCAGCCAAGTGGGGAGTGATCTCCACGGCGGCCAAGTTCGTGCTGCAGCTCGCCGTCAATGTCGCGGTGGCCCGGTTGCTGGGCCCAGACAGCTATGGTTTGTTCGCGCTTGGCACGCTGGTGCTGATGCTGGCCACCTTCTTCTCCGACTTCGGCTTGGGCTGGGGGCTGATGCAGCGCCAGCACATCACCGACGAGCAGGTCCGCTTCGTCTTCACCTGGCAGACGCTGTCGGGCCTGTTCGGCGCGCTGGTCCTGATCACGGCGGCGCCGCTGATCGCCGGCTTCATGCGCGACCCGCGCCTGGTCGACGTGGTGCGCTGGCTGGCGCTGACCTGCCTGCTCAACGGCATGGCATCAACGGCCAACAACCTGCTGCGCCGGGAACTGCGCTTCAAGGACATTGCCGTCGTCCAGATCCAGAGCTACCTGGTGGCCTACGGTTTGTTCGGCCTGCCGATGGCGGCGCTCGGATGTGGGGTATGGAGCCTCGTGACGGCCTGGATCATGCAGTCCCTGGCCCAGTTGCTGCTGAGCCTGCGTGCGAGGCCGCATGCCTTGAAGCCGCTGCCGACAATCGAGCAGCCGCGCGAGTTCATCAACACCGGCGCTGTCGTCTTCCTGACCAACGTCTGCAACTGGATGTTGCTCAACATCGACCGGCTGCTGTTGGGGCGCATCGTGAGCACGCACGCTGCGGGCCTGTACGCGGTCGGCTACAACCTCGCCAGCGTGCCCAACTCGCTGCTGATATCGGCACTCCAGCCTGCCTTCCTGGCGTCGGGGGCGAAGTTGCAGGACGACCGGCAGCGCCTGCGGCGTGCGTACCTGGAGATTCAGTCCTTCGTCTGGATCGTCATCGCACCTCTGTTCGCGCTGCTGGCCCTGTCCGGGCGCGACATCATCGCTCTGCTGTATGGCCCGGCCTGGGTGGAGAGCGGCCCGGTCTTCGGCCTGCTGGTGCTGGCCATGCCGCTCTATCTGGCCTGGGCCATGTCCACACCCGTGCTGTGGAACACCGGCCGGCGCCGCCAGGAGGTGATGTTGCAGCTGCCTGTGCTGCTTCTCGCGGTGCCGGCACTGGCTTGGGCAGCCGGCGCGGGCGTCGCTTTCGTGGCCGCCGTCGCAGCAGCCGTGTTCGCGTTGCGCTTCGTTGCCATGGCAGTACCGGTCTGCCGCGCGCTGGCGGTGAGCTGCCGCGACGTGCTGGCTCTTATCGGTCGCAGCGTCGTCGTCAATTGCGGTGTGGCCGGACTCGCGCTGCTTGCGGGCCAAGTCGGCGAGGCCGTCACCCGCCACGACGCACTGCTGATGACGTTTCGCACCGTTGTCGGAGGCCTGGTGTTGGCGATGCTGCTGCTTGCCGTGCCGCGACTGATGGGTCAGCATGCCGCCAGCCTGCTGCTGCGCTTCGTGCCGCAACGTCTGCGCGAGTCCGGCCCTTTGTCCGGCCTGCTGGCCCGGCAACTGGCCCGCAGGCCCTGAGGCCACCTTGTCCAGCCCCTTCAATCACGGACCGATGCCGAGAAGACGAAAGACGCCATGGAACTGATCCTCTTCTACAGCGGCTACCTATTGCTGGCCTTTTTGCTGGCCATGGCCCTCGTGTTCATCGTGGGGGGCACCATCCATTTCGGCACGAAGAGCACGGACGGCTTTCTGCTCTATTTCGTGCTGCCGATGATCTTTGCACTAGCGGTGAGCACACTTGCTTCCGGGCGAGACCTGAGCTTGCCGGATGAGTACCTGGCCGGCTTTTCGCAAGCCGGTGGCGGCGGGATGGCCAAATGGGTGCAGAGAATCACGACGGTGTTCCTGCTGGCTGCATCGATCGAGCGACTGACCGTGTTCGTGCTCACGCCGTTCGATCCGCGCAAGCCGCATGGCCTGATGATCGCCTTCGGGCTGTTCTGGCTCTGTTCCGTCGCCCTCCCGGCTGCTTTCGGCACTCGGCCTACCGTCTCGCATGAATACATCTATTCGTTGCTGATCGGTATGGCGGCGCTGCTGAGTACCGAAGCGGGCGCTGAGCGGGCGATCCGCTTTGCGCGTGTCGTGCTGGTGGTTTTCATGCTCGCCAGCCTCGCGCTGATCGTCGTCAAGAAGAGCATGGTGCTTGCCCCGTATCCGAGCAGCCTGATTCCCGGCTTCGCGCAGCGCTTCTCAGGGTTGGCGACCGGCCCCAACGCGATGGGGCCGCTGGCCGTACTGGCATTGATCTGCCTGTGGTGCTATCCGTTCCGCTGGCGTGCGCTGCAGTGGCTGGGCTGGGTTGTCGCGTTGCTGACGCTGCTGCTGACGCAGTCCAAAACCAGCTGGCTTGCGGCCGTCGCCTGCTTCATCGTGCTGTTCTCAATCCGGGCGCGTGGACAGGTTCACGTGTACTTGACCGACCCGCGCCTGCGTCGCTCCACACTGGCCGTGCTGATCAGCGTTGCCGCGCTGATTCTGTTCGCCATGCTTCTGTTGTCGTCGGGTGTGCTGGCGGCCAAGATGGAGAAGTTCCTGGCTACCAAGCTCGGCGCCGACATGGCCAGCCTGACCGGCCGCAACGAGATCTGGGCCGTCGCCTTCGGCGAGTGGAAGCAGAACATCCTGTTCGGCTACGGGCCCTCCCTCTGGGACCCGCTGTACCGCTACCAGATCCGGATCCCCGCAGCCGTCCACGCGCACAACCAGCTGCTCAACATCCTGGCCGCATCGGGCCTCATCGGCCTGACCAGCTTCCTGGGGTACATGGGAATGCTGGTGAAGCGCTTCATTCCGCGCTTCACCAGTTACAACGGCTTCACGGCGGCGTTGCTGGTGTTGATCTTCATGCGATCGATCAGCGAGGTGCCGTTGAACCTGCAGAGTTTCGGCAGCGAATCCTTGTTCCACATGCTGCTGTTGATGGCCCTCGCCGGTGCGCCTGCGCTGGAGAGGGCGCGAGGGCCGCATGGTCGTCGATTGAGCGGGACGGCGGGTTTGCAGGTGCGGCATGTCTGAAGTCGCGCCGGCCTGGTCCGTCGTCGTTCCGGTCTACAACAAGGCGCCCTACGTCGAAGCTACGCTACGGTCCGTGCTCGCCCAGCAGTGCGCGGGCGATTTCGAGATCGTCGTCGTCGATGACGGCTCGCGGGACGGCAGTGCTGCGATCGTCCAGGCCATGGCCGATCCGCGCATTCGCCTCATGATCCAGGCCAATGCCGGTGTTTCCGCGGCGCGCAACAACGCGGTGCGGCAGTGCAGGGGCGAATTCGTCGTCTTCCTCGACGGCGATGACCTCCATCATCCCGAATGCCTTTCACGGCTAGCCGCATTGCGGCGGCAGTTTCCGGTGGCGGACATGCTGGCTGGCGGCTATGTGCGCGTCGCCCACGAGGACATGGCCAGCTACCGTTTCGAACCGCTAGCCGACGTACCAGGCGAACTCATGCGCGACGTGCCGGCCCGCTTTCTCCAACTCGGCATGCCTTTCTTCACCAGCTCCATTGCGGTCCGCCGCGCCCTGTTTGAGTGCCTCGATGTCTGGTTCCCAGAAGGGGAGAACATGGGCGAGGACCTTGACCTTTGGCTCCGATTGGCGGAGCGAGGCCCGGTGGCATACACGGCGGCGCCGCTGGCGGTCTATCGTGTCGGGCGGTCGGACAGCCTGATGGGTAGCTATCGCGATGCCGTCTGGCTACCTGTCTGGCGACGCCTGCGTCAGCGTGCCCTTACGGGGCCCATGCCCTCGCACCTGCGGTCTTCGTCCTTGCGCTTGGCTGCGGAGATGGAGATCACGCTGGCGCGGCGGCTGGCCAGGGCGGGGCGCCGTCGCGAGGCATGGCGCCACCTCTGCATGGCTCGAGCCGCGGCTCGCGGGCATCGTTGGTGGATCACGGCTTTGGGATTGTCCACCGGCTGGAAGTCGTTGTTGAACCGTTGAATGGGGGCGCCGTGATCAGGATTTTCAGGCTCGCGAGCTTCCTTCATCGAAAGCGAGTTCCGTTGCTGCCCCGGTTCCTGTATGTGTTGAACCGGATTCTTTTCTCGATCGCCTTGCCGCCTTCGGTCACGCTGGGCCGCAACGTGCTCTTCGGCTACAGCGGCCTTGGGATCGTGGTGCACGCCAACTGCGTGATCGGCAATAACGTGAAGATCAGTCAGAACGTCACCATTGGTGGGAGGTCAGGGCATGTGGCCGTACCGGTCATCGAGGACGACGTCGAGATTGGCGCGGGCGCCTGCGTTCTCGGTCCGATACGCGTGGGGCAGGGGGCAAAGATCGGTGCCAACGCAGTCGTACTCAATGACATTCCGCCCGGCGCGGTGGCGGTCGGCGTGCCGGCCACGCTGCTGCGGAACTGAGGACAGTTGGATGGAGCCTTGTATGCAGTCAGGCACCCAACCTATGCGGATCTTCTTTCTCATGTATGACGCGCTGCCGCCGTTTAGGTCGGACGTCAAGGTCTTGTTCGGGCAGGAGCTACCCAAGCTGGGTGTGCTGTCCGATGTCGCAGGCCAAGCGGGAGGCGGCCTTGACGCGACGGGTAGTTGGGGTGGTGGCGTCATGCATGTGACGGGTCCCCTGCGAAAGGGGTTGGTCGGGGAACTGGTCAGGCCCTTTCAGGATTTGCTGGCCATGCGCCGTCTTGAAAGCGAGCACCAGGTCATCCAGGTGCGCGACAAGATCCGGACCGGACTGTTGGCATGGATCGTTGCACGCTTGACGGGGCGGCGCTTCGTGTACTGGATGTCCTTCCCCTTCGCCGAGGGCCATGCCGTTCGTGCAAGGGACGTGGGCTTTACCAAGGGGCCCATAGTGTGGATCGCCAACTGGGCAAGAGCTCAGTTGGCGCAGCAGGTTTTCTATCGCTTTCTGATCAAGCGCGTCGACCACCTGTTTGTACAGAGTGACGAGATGTGCCGGGAGATGCGGGAGCACGGCGTACCCGCCGCGCGCATGACGGCGGTTCCCATGGGCGTGAATTCGGAATGGTTCGATCGCGACAGGGCAGCGATGGCGGGAGACGTGCCCGAACCATTGCGTGGGCGCCGTGTTCTTGCCTATGTGGGCACATTGGCACGTTCGCGAAGACCCGAGTTTCTGGTGCAAGTGCTTGAAAGGGTTCGTGAAGTCGAGCCTGGAGCCTTCCTGCTGCTGATAGGTGATGCGCCCAACTCTGATGAGCGGGCATGGTTGCGAGAAATGATCGCAAGCAGCAGTTCGGCGAGCTCCATTCATCTCACCGGCTGGGTAGACCAAGACACGGCACAGCGCTGGCTGGCGCATGCAGAACTCGGATATTCACCCTTTCCGCGTGGGCCGCTGTTGGACTCAGCTTCACCAACCAAGGCCATTGAGTACCTTGCTCAGGGCATTCCTTGCGTGGCCAATGACAACCCCGACCAGCAACTGGTGCTTACACAAAGCGGGGGCGGGTTTTGCGTCCCGATGGAGGTCGAGGCGTTCGCGCATGCGAGCATGCGCCTGCTGAGTGATCCCCCCATGGCAACGAAGATGGGGAGTGCCGGAAAAGCCTGGGTGCAGCAGCATAGGGACTACAGCGTGTTGGCGCGTCAGGTCGCCTCGGTTTATGAGCGCCTGTGCCCCTCCGCCGGCCCGCCGCAGCAGGAGCAGATGAGATGAAGGTGTTGATCGTTGGGGCCGGCAATGCGGGCTGTGCGCACGCGTCGGTTTTCTCGGCCCGTGGGCACGAGGTGGCCCTGCTGAAGACCTCGCATGTATTGCACGACGAGAACTTCGAGACCGTGCTCGCGCGCCGGGGCATGAACTGGATCGACGGGCCGGGCAAGGCCATGGCGCCGCGTTTCCAGCCATTCGCGCTCGTGACGCGCGACCTGCAGGCCGCGCTGGCCTTCGATCCGCAGATCGTCTTCGTGGCCGTTCAGTCCACGCAGCAGCCGGTGCTGGCCGCACGCATCGCACCGCAGCTGCGCGCCGGGCAACTGCTCATCACCAGCCCCGGCTATATGGGAAGCGCCTATTTCCGCAAGCATCTGCGCGACCAAGACGTGCTGGTCGCCGAGGGCGAGAGCCTGCCGTTCGACGCTCGCATCATCGAGCCGGGCTGCGTGCAGGTGCTCTGGGAGAACACGCGCAACGCGCTGGCCTTCCTGCCGCGCTCGCGTTCGGAGGAGGGCCTGAGGCTGGCCCAGCAGCTGACGCCGCGCTATGTCGCCACGCGCACCAACGTCGTGGAGTCGGCGCTGCACAACCCCAACCTCATCGTGCACACGGTGGGCACGCTGCTGTCGGCCAGCCGCATCGAGCATTCGGGCGGCGAGTTCTGGATGTACCGCGAGGGCTTCACGCCCGGCACGCTGCGCCTGCTGGACAAGCTGGACGCCGAGAAGATGGCCCTCCTGCAGGCCTGCGGCGCCAGGCCCGAGCCCTGCCTGGAGTCCTTCAAGTTCCGCAACGAGCGGGACCTGTCGATGCCTGCCATCGACGTGTTGCGCAAGTACGCGCGTGAAGGCGGGCCCAAGGGGCCGCCGGACCTGCAGACCCGCTACATCACCGAGGACGTGCCCATGGGTTTGGGGTTGATGGTGAGCCTGGGCGAACGTCTGGGCATCGCCACGCCGATGACGCGCGCGCTGATCGAGATCGCCTCCGGCCTGCTGGACCGTGACTTCGCGGCCGAGAGCCGCACGCTGGACGACCTCGGCTTCGGAGGCCTGGACGGCGCCGGCTTCGTGGCTGCGGTGAACGCCTGATGGCCTGGCCGGATTCGTTCGAGAAGGCCTACCTGCGCTGGCGTCGCTTCGTTCCGGCGCGGCTGCTGTACCACCCCAGGCATTTCGAGATCCTGGCGCTGGAGCGGCGCTTCGCGGCGCGGCCGCAGGAACGCGCGGCCTGGGTGGATGCCAAGCTTCGCGCGCTGCTGACCGGCGCGCTGCGCCACGTGCCGCACTATCGCGACATGGTCAAGCTGTCCGAAGCCGAGCTGGCGAGGGCGCCGGCCATGGAGCTGCTGCAGCGCTTCCCGGTGCTGGAGAAGGCCGAGGTGATGGCGGCGCAGAACCGCTTCCTGGACGAGCGCTTCAAGAGCCCGCTGATGCACTACGCCACCAGCGGCGGCTCCAGCGGCGAGGGCATAGGCCTGTGGCGCAACAAGCGCCTGGCCGACATCGAGCGGGCCTTCTTCACTTTTCACTGGGCGCCGGCGGGCTTCAGTTTCGACAAGGCGAGGCTGCTGCGCATCGGTGCCGATGCCCGCGCGCAGGCGCACGAGCCGCCCTGCCGCGTGGTGGGCAACCGGCTGATGCTGTCGCCGTATCACGTGAACGCTCGGCACCGCGATGCCATCGTGGCGGCGTTGCGTGCCTTCCGGCCGCAGTGCATGCACGCCTACCCCAGCCTCGCTGCCGCGCTGGCCGAGCTGCTGCAGGGTATGCGGCCCGAGGACTGTGGGCTGGACGCGTTGCGCGGCGTGGTGCTGGCCTCCGAGCCGGCCACCGCGGCGCAGCTGGCCACGACGCATGCGGCGTTCGGCATGCCCATCATCGTCAACTATGGCCTCACGGAACGCACCAACATCGCGTTCGCGCGCTACGAGCCGGGTCGGCCGCTGCGCTACAGCTTCGACGCCTTGTACGGCGTCAGCGAGAACCGCGACTGGCAGGGCCAGCCCGAGATCGTCGGTACGTCGCTGTGGAACGACGTGATGCCGCTGATCCGCTACGCCACGCGCGACTTCGGCCGCATCGACGCGCATGGCGTCTGCGAGCGCCTGGAGGGGCGGGCCCAGGAGTTCCTGGTGGACCGCAACGGCGCCAAGCTGCCGGGCCTGTCCATCGTCATCGACGAGGTGACCTGGGATTTCGTGCGCCTGTACCAGGTGCAGCAGGAGCGGCCGGGCGCCATCCGCATCGCCGTGGTACCGCGCCAGGCGCCGCTCAGCGACGCGCAGCGCGCCTTCGTGCTGGATGCGCAGATCAAGCGCTGGGGCAGCTTCTTCGCCGTGGAACTCGTGGAGGTGGACGACATTCCGCCGGCCGCGAACGGCAAGCGCAAGCTGGTCGTGAGCCAGGTGCAGGCATGAGCAGCCGGCGTCCATGGATGGTCGGTACCGACCCGGCCGGCCAGGGCGGCATCGCGGCCGTCATCAGCGTCTATCTGCAGCAGGGCTGGATGGCGCGCCACGGCGTGCGCTATCTGGTGAGCCACCGGGCCGGCTCGGCCCTGGCGCGTGCCCTGCTGTTCCCCTGGGCATTGCTGCAACTGCTGGCCGCCTTGCTCGCGGGTCGCGTGAGCGTGCTGCACGCCCAGGTGGCAAGTTATGGCAGCTTCGCGCGCAAGTCGCTGCTGCTCGCGCTGGCACGGGGCTTTGGCGTGCCCACCGTCTTCCACCTGCACGGTGCCGAGTTCCAGAAGTTCTATGCCGGCTCGCCGGCCTGGCGCCAGCGCTGGATCCGTCACTCGCTGCGCCGCAGTACCCGTGTGCTGGCCTTGTCCGAGGCCTGGCGCGACTTCCTGCTCACCATCGTGCCCGAGGCCCGGGTGTCGGTGCTGGCCAACCCGGTGGCCTTCCCGCCGCCGCAGCCTGAGGCGCGGTCGGTGCCGGGCCGCGTGCTGTTCCTGGGGCGCGCGGACCAGCGCAAGGGCATCTTCGACCTGCTCGCTGCGTTGGGCCAGGCGCGGGCGCAACTGCCGCATCTGCACCTGCATGTGGGTGGCGATGGCGACCTGGATGCGGTGCGCGCAGCCGTCGCTCGCGAGGGCCTGGACGACGCGGTCACGCTGCTGGGCTGGGTGCGCGGTACGGCCAAGGAGCGCGAGCTGGCCGAGGCCGAGATCTTTGTGCTGCCGTCCTATGACGAGGGCCTGCCGATGGCCATGCTGGAGGCCATGGCCCGAGGCAAGGCGGTGCTGACCACGCCGGTGGGCGGTATCCCGCAGGCCGTGCGTGACGGGGTGGACGGCGTGCTGGTGCCGCCGGGCCAGCCGCAGCAACTGGCCGCGGCACTGCTCCGGCTGGGCCGCGATGCCCGGTTGCGCGCTGCGCTGGGCGCGGGCGCCGTCGCGCGCGTGCGCACCTGCTACGCGACCGACACGGTGCTGGCCGAGCTGGACCACGTCTACCAGGGGCTGGGCGCGTGAGCAGCAGCCAGGAAGCACAGGGCCGCTGGCGCTGGCTGTGGAACCGCCTGCGCTGCATGACGCCGGTGGAGGTGGTGCATCGGGCCGCGCGCGCCGCGACGGCGGCACGACGCCAGCGCCTGATGGCCGAGCCGGTGCCTGCGCCCGCCCTGGTGGAGGCGCCGCGCTGGGTGCAGGTGCCGCCGGCGTCCGAGCAACTGGTGGCCGGGACGACCCCGTATCTGGACGAGGCGGGCGCGCTGCATGCCGGCCGGGTGCGGCTGTTCGAGCGCGAGCGCTTCGACGTGGGCGTGGAGCCCGACTGGCTGCGCTGCCCGCTCACCGGCGTGACGGCGCCGCTGAGGCCGGCGCGGCGCATCGCCATCACCGACCGTGCCCAGGTGGGGGACATCAAGTACCTGTGGGAGCTGAATCGCCACCTGCAATGGGTGACGCTGGGGCAGGCCTGGGCGCTGGACGGCGACGCTGCGCACCTGGACCTGCTGCGCCGCCAACTGGCCGGCTGGCTGAAGCAGAACCCGCCGGGGCAGGGCCCCAACTACACGAGCAGCCTGGAGGCAGCCATCCGCCTGGTCAACTGGTCGGTCACCTGGCAGCTGCTGGGCGGCGCGAACGGCGCGATCTGGCAGGGTCATGAAGCTCTGCGTGGCGCCTGGCTGGAGGCGGTATACCGCCACGCCCGGCAGGTCGCGCGGGCCTACTCCCGGCATTCGTCGGCCAACAACCACCTGATTGGCGAGCTGTGCGGCGTCTACGTGGCCAGCCGCACCTGGCCCGCCTGGCCGCAGTTGGTGCGGTTGGGCGACGCCGCCAGGCTGGAACTGATCGCGCAGGTCGACCGCCAGGTGCATGCCGATGGCGTGCCTGCCGAGCAGGCCTTCGAGTACGCCGGCTTCATCTTCGACTTCCTGTGGCTGGCCGAGCGCTGTGCAGCGGCGAACGCCGAGCCCATGCCCGAGGCCTACCGGGCGCGCCTGCGCGCGATGGCCGACTTCGCGCACGCCTTGGGCGGTGCCAGCGGCGGCATGCCCGCCGTGGGCGACGCCGACGGCGCCGAGGCCCTGCGGCTGGACCCGCGGCCGGGCCGCGAGCCACTGGCCGCCCTGCTGGAGAAGGAGGCGGCGCTCGGTGATCGCGCCGTGCCGCCCTGGCTGCGGCCGCGCGACGACATCGCCTGGCTGGGACTGGCCCGCCCGCCGGTGGCGCTGCGGGCGGCTGCCACGCTGGACTTTGACGCCGGTGGCTACGTGCTCTTCGAGGGCGGCCACCTGCAAGGCGGCATGGACGTGGGCCCGCTGGGCTACCTGGGCATTGCGGCGCATGGCCATGCCGATGCGTTGCAGGTCTGGCTCAGCGTGCAGGGCGAGCCGCTGCTTATCGACCCCGGCACCTATGCCTACTGGGCCGAAAAGGCCTGGCGCGACTATTTTCGGGGCACCTCGGCGCACAACACGCTGGAGCTGCTGGGCCGCGACCAGAGCGACAGCGGCGGGCGCTTCATGTGGACGCGGCATGCCCGGGCACGGCTGCTGCGGCGCGAGCGTTCCGGCCCGGGCCGCCTGCGCGTGGTGGCCGAGCATGACGGCTATGGCACGGCGCTGCTGCACAGGCGCGAGCTGGCGGTGGACTGCGAAGCCGGCCGCCTGGAGCTGCGGGACACGACGCCGCGGCCGGTGGCGGCGGCCCTGCATTGGCACCTGGCACCCGGCTGGCAGTGCGAGCTGCTGGGTGACACCTTGTTGGCCCGCCGGGGGCGCTGGCAGGCGCGGCTGCGCGTGCAGGCCGACGCCCCGGGCGAGCTGGCGCTGCTGCAGGGGCAGACCGATCCGCCGCTGGGCTGGGCCTCAGGCGCCTATGGCGACAAGCAGCCCAGCCCCGTGCTGCGCTGGCGTGGCACCGCGGCCCGCTGGAACACCTTCATCGACATCGAATCCCTTTCCGAATGACCGCCAACCGCATCCAGATCATGGGCTGCAACGTCGACAACCTCAGCATGGAGGAGACGCTGCAAGTCATCGATGGCTTCATCCGCAGCGGCCGGCCGCACCAGCATGTGGTCGTCAATGTCGACAAGATCGTCAAGGCGCAGCACGACGAGGAGCTGCGCCGCATCATCAACGACTGCGCGCTCATCAACGCCGACGGCATGCCGGTGGTGTGGGCTTCGCGCTGGCTGGGCAAGCCGCTGAAGGAGCGCGTGGCCGGCGTGGACCTGTTCGAGGCCCTGATGCGGCGCTCGGCGCAAACCGGCTGGCGGGTCTATCTGCTGGGCGCGCGTGACGAGGTGGTGCAGGGCGTCAAAGACCTCTATGAGCGCAAGTACCCGGGCCTGACGGTGGCTGGCGCGCGGGACGGCTACTGGCAGGCCGGCGAGGACGAGGCCGTGGCGCGGCAGATCGCCGATGCGCGGCCCGACATCCTGTTCGTCGCCATCAGCTCGCCCAAGAAGGAGCAGTTCCTGGGCCGCTATCAGGCCATGATGAAGGTGCCCTTCGCCATGGGCGTGGGGGGCACCTTCGACGTGGCGGTCGGCAGGGTGAGGCGCGCGCCCGTCTGGATGCAGCGCAGCGGGCTGGAGTGGTTCTATCGCTTCCTGCAGGAGCCCCGGCGCATGTTCCGGCGCTATTTCATCGAGGACATGGCGTTTGCCGGATTGCTCTGGCGCGAGTGGCGCGCGACAGCGAAGCGAAAATAAATTGAAATGTGAATAAATGAAAATGGCGGCAGGGAAGAAGGGGAGGACCCTTGTACACCAGTCGTATTTACAGGGTTAGCCCGCCGTGGGCGCAGTCCTGGCTGCTGAGCGGGCGTGCCTGGTTGAGGGGCATGCTGCGCGAAGGCCGGGGCATGCAGGACGAGCTGCTGGATCTGTCGCGCACCGAGCGCATGGATGACCGGCAACTGGAGGCTTTGCAGGTGCTGCGCCTGCAGGAGCGCCTGGTGCAGGCCGGCAGCGAGGTGCCCTACTACCGGGCGCTGTTCGCCCGCCTGGGTTTCGATCCGCGCGATTTCACGTCGCTGGATCAACTGGCCTCCCTGCCCATCCTGGAGAAGGCCCAGGTGCAGGCCGCGGGCGAGGCGTTGTGCTCCGACGCCCGGATCGGCCCGCGCTTTCGCAGCACCAGCAGCGGCACCACGGGCAGCCACCTGGAAGGCTGGCGCGACCTGCGCTCTATCGTGCGCGAGAACGCCTTCGTCTGGCGTCAACTGCAATGGGCGGGCGTGCGGCCCGGCGATCGGCGCGCCTGGTTGCGCGGCGACAAGATCGTGCCGGCCGACCAGCAGCAAGGCGCGTTCTGGCGCCTGAACCGCGCCGACCGCCTGCTGATGCTGTCGAGCTACCACCTGACGCCGGCGCGCGTGAACGAGTACGTCGAGGCGCTGGAGCGCTTCGACCCGGTCGCCATCCAGGCCTATCCGTCGGCCTTGGTGTTCATCGCGGCCGTGCTGGATGCGCGAGGCCGCCGCTATGGGCATGCCTGCGGCAGTCCGCGCCGGCTGAGGGCCATCGTGACCTCCTCGGAAACCTTGCTGCCGGCCCAGCGCCAGTTGCTGGAGCGGGTGTTCGGCTGCCGCGTGTTCGACTGGTATGGCGCCTTCGAACGCGTGGCGGCCATAGGCACCTGCGAGGAGGGCAACTACCACCTGCTCAGCGACTACGGCTATGCGGAGTGGCAGGAGGCCGAGGACGGGCAGGACCTGATCGGCACCGGCTTCGACAATCGGGCCATGCCGTTGCTGCGCTACCGCGTCAACGACCGGGTGCTGATGGAGGCCGACGGCTGTGGGGCCTGTCCCTGCGGGCGCGCCTTCCCGCGTGTGCGGGCGGTACTGGGGCGTGGCCAGGATGTGCTGTACGGCGTCGACGGCCATCGCGTCTTCATGCCCGCCAACGTGTTCGACAACCTGCCAGGCCTGGTGGCCGGCCAGTGGCGCCAGAGCAGGCCCGGTCATGCCGAGTTGCTGCTGCAGTTCCAGCAGGGGCGGGGCATTCCCGACGGCGACGTCGAGGCTGTGGCCCGCCGCTACACGGGGGCCGCCATCGACATCGAGATCCGCTGCGTCGACCGCATCGAGCGCACCGCGGCCGGCAAGCTGCCCGCGGTCGTGCACGAGTTCGCTGCCGCATGACGGCGCTGTGGCGTCGCATGTGGGTGAGCGCCACCCGCCTCGGGCCGCGTCGCAGCGTGCAGACGCTGGCGAGCATGGTCGAGGATGCGCTGTTCGACCTCAGGCTGGGGACCGACACGACGGCGGCGGTGCCGCAAAGCCGGCTGCAGGTGCTGAGCCCCGACAAGCAGGGTGACGCCAAGCCCTATGTGATGACGCGTGCCCGCGCGCTTCGTCATGCCTTCAAGCGCTGTCCCGCGCCGCGTGACCTGCGTTTCAACGACATCGGCTGCGGCAAGGGCAAGGTGGTGATCACGGCCGCGCTCGAGGGCTTCCGCAACGTGCGCGGGCTGGACTTTGCGCCGGAACTGGTGGAGGCGGCGGAGCGCAACCTGGCCCTGGTGCGCGAGCGGTTGCCGGCCGGCAGCCGGGTGAGCGTGGAGTGCGCCGATGTGACGCAGGCCGAGTTCGGCCCCAGCGACGGCGTGTTCTTCCTCTACAACCCGTTCGCGGCCGACGTGATGCGCGGCTTCAGCGAGCACCTGGCGCGGTCGTTGCAACAGCACCCGCGCAAGATCTGGGTGATCTACGCCGATCCGGCCTTCCTGTCCACGATGCTGGCGCACCTGCCGGTGCGCGAGACGGCGCGCAGCGCCTACGGCGGTTTCACCTTCGTGCAGCTCGAGACGAGCTGACGAAGACCAGGCCTGCAGCCGCCTACTGCGGCAGCGTGACGAGGCGCTTGTCGAACTGGACGGCCCGGCCGCCGGACACGCTGACGACCACTTGCGTGCCCGTGCGCTGGACCTGGACGGGCACGTTGCGGCAGCCGTCGCGCAGCACGGTCAGGTGGGCGAACTCCGCGCTGCGTGTCAGTGCCGTGAAGCGGCCGTGCGACTGGGCCGGCTGCGTGGTCTCTGGCGCGACGTCCCAGGCGGTGGTCTGGGCGAACGAGGTCGCGGGGCCGTAGCGGTCCAGGCAGACCGAGGCCGCGCCGTTGACGGCGCGCACGTTGGCGGCGTCGGCGACGAAGGGGTTGGGCGAGTGGAAGTTCAGCTCCCATTGTCGGGCCGTCGCGCTGGTGGCCCAGTCGTAGACCAGGGTGACGCCGTTGGCCTTGTCCACCACGACGCTGCGCACGGCATTGGTCAGTGCGGGCACCCAGGTGCCGTAGACCGGGTGCACGCCGCGGTAGGCGAGCGTGGCGTCGCCGGTGACGGCCGCATAGCTGCCCTGGGTCTTCGCCAACGTCAGCGAACCGCTGGAATCCATGCTCTGGAAGGGGTCGGTGGGCTTGGCGGCACCCGCCGAGCTCTCGCTCTGGCCGAAGCCCCCGTCGTAGGTGAGCGCGTTCGCGTAGCGCGTGGCGCGGATGCTCTTGTGGTGCGGGCTGTTGTAGTAGGGGTAGTAGCCCGCGTTGATGAGCAGCGGCAGGCCCTGCGAGACATAGGCCACCGAGTTCTGGTCGGCGTGCGAGTGGTTGTAGGCGCCAAAGCGGCTGGATCGAAAGAACACGGAGGTGCGGTCGCTGCGCCTGATGTCGTTGTGCATCGCAGCCAGGCCCGTGTCCATCGAGAACCAGTCGTTGGCCGTCGGCG
Organism: Roseateles sp.; assembly: GCF_019237615.1. Taxonomy (GTDB): domain Bacteria; phylum Pseudomonadota; class Gammaproteobacteria; order Burkholderiales; family Burkholderiaceae_C; genus Pelomonas. The sequence continues at coordinate 100,502 of NZ_JAFAGT010000012.1, forward strand.
CCACGGCGGCCGGCAGGGGCCGGGCATCGGCGCCCAGCAGCAGCAGCTCCCAGGCGCTGGCGTCATCGGGCTTGCTCATGTTGACCGAGCGGGCCTGCAGGTACCAGCTGTCGCGAGGGTCGCGGGACTGCTGCGCGTGCATGCGCATGTAGGCGGGGCTGTAGACGTTGTACAGGTCCCGCGTCTCCATCTCGTCGCCGAAGGCGCTGGACTGCAGCCAGGCCGGGGCCGAGAACGCCATGAGCTGCTCGCCTGCGCGCCTGAACACCGCCAGCTGATAGAGGTTCACGCCGGCGATGACGCGCACGGCGGCGGCATAGGGGACCGTGCCGGTGAAGTTGTACCAGGCGTAGGCGATGCCATTGCCATAGCTGCCATCGGCACCCCAGATCTCCAGGTTGTAGAGGCTGAGGTCCCAGTAGCGCGCCAGCATGCTGGACGCCTCGGGGAAGTCCGCTGCGCCGCTGACCAGCATCAGGGTCTGGGCGACGTAGCGCAGGTTGGTCTGGCCGTGCGAGTCGAAAGGCTCCCTGTCCAGCTGCTGCAGCGACGCCGTGGTCTGCAGCACCCGGGTACGCAGAGCGGTCACGATCCTCGTGCGCTCGGCGGCCGTGAAGTCGCTCCAGAAGAGGTCCAGGCCTTCGGCCAGCGCGAGGTAGATCTCGCGATTGGACTGGTCGGAATTCGTCTCGCTGGTCTGGCCGTTCGGATTCCAGGCGGCGAGGTTGAGCACGCGAGCCTTGGCCTGCGCGAGCAGGCTGGCATTGCCGTCGAGCCGGCCGATCAGCGCGAGGTTCTCGATGTTGAAGCGCTCGCTGCGCGTGGTCTGGACGAGGTCGCGGGTGGCCTGCACCTGGGCCAGGTTCGCGGTGCCCACAGTCGAGGCGCCGCCGTCGGGGTTGGCGGGCAGGGCCTGGGTGATGGCCCAGTTGGCGCGGGCGCGGATCAGCGTCAGCACGGGCAGGTTCTCGGCCAGCAGGGCGGTGCCGCGCAACGAGGCGTAGCTGGATCCGGCGGCCAGCATGCGAGGGCGTGCACGGGCGGCCACCTGGGTCGCGACGGTGGCGCCGTCGGGCATGTCGCCGATCTTTAGCGTGGCGCTGGCGTCGGCACCGGTCGTGGCGGACAGGGCGGCGCGCGCCGTGGCGGCGGCCTCGATCGAAAAGCGGCGCCAGCTGGTGGTGACGGCAGCGCCCTTGGTGTTGACGTAGTTCACCGCCCATTCGTAGTCGCCGACAGCCAGTTGCTGCGTGACGCGCAGCCGCGGCTCGGTGATGCCCGAGAGGCCATACACGATGCCGCCGCCGGCGCGGCGCACGCTCAGGCTGTAGGCGGTGCCGGTGAGGCGGTCGCGGGCCTCCGCCCAGGAGAACAGTGGCGTGCTGGAGAGCACGGCGCAATCGTCTGGCTCGATGAGCCGCTGGTGCGTCGGCATGTTCGACAGCCAGTCGGCCGGCAGGGCGGGGCAGCTCGTGATGCCGGCGGACGGGGGATCGCGGCGCAGCTGCTCGTCAACGTCGATTGCTGGGTGCTGTCTGGGTTGCTGGCAGGCGGTCAGCGACAAGGCGGCGAGGACGCAGCAGGACAGGGCGATTTGGCGAACGGCCAGCATTCTCGTAACTCCAGGGCGACCTGCACGGAAGGACTGGCACAGATCGATCCGGCCATTCTTGTTCAACTCCCCTAACAATGGGGCGCGTTGGGCGGTAACCATCGGTGATCGGGTGACCGAATCCACACCTGGTAGCCGCTGACATGCAACTGTCGCACGGCGAAAGGGCGGTCACGGCGCGTGACCGGGGTCAGGCGTCGAGCCGGGCGGCCAGCACGGCCACGATGCGCTCGGCCGACCTGCCGTCCCACAGCGCGGGGCGGCGGCCCTTCTTGCCATTGCCGGCGATGGCCTGCAGCGCGTGGTGGATGACGTTGGCGGGGGCCGTGCCCGCCAGCACGTTGCTGCCTTCGTCGACGGTGACGGGGCGCTCGGTGTTCTCGCGGATGGTGACGCAGGGCACGCCCAGAGCGGTGGTCTCCTCCTGCAGGCCGCCGCTGTCGGTCAGCACGACGACGGCGTCCTTCCAGAGGTGCAGGAAGCTCATATAGGCCTGCGGGCCCATCAAGGTGACGTTGGGGCCCAGGTCGATGCCGAACTTCTCGATGTTGGCTCGGGTGCGCGGGTGCACCGGGAAGACGAGCGGCAATTCCTGGCCGACGCGGCGCAGCACGGTGGCGACCTTCTCCAGCGCTTCGGCGCTGTCGACGTTGCTCGGGCGGTGCAGCGTGACGACCGCGTAGCGGGGGTGCTCGCGCTTGAAGGCGTCGCTCTCCAGGCCGGTGGTGTCCTGCTTGGCGAGCTTGTCGGCCTGGTAGAGCACGTTGTCCACCATGACGTGGCCCACGTCCCAGACCTTGCTCATGTCCTTGCCCTCGCGCTGCAGGTGGGCGTAGCCGCTGGGTTCGGTGACGAAGAACCAGTCGGTGATGGCGTCGGTCACGAGGCGGTTGATCTCCTCGGGCATGGACATGTCGCCGCTGCGCAGGCCGGCCTCCACATGGACGACGGGCACACCGGCCTTCTTGGCGACTATTGAGCAGGCGAGGGTGGAATTGACGTCGCCGACGACGAGGCAGGCCTGTGGCTTCGCGGCGGCGATCAGCTGCTCGTAGGCCCCCATGATCTTGCCGGTCTGTTCGGCATGGCTGCCGCCGCCACAGCCCAGGCGCACGTCCGGCGCGGGAATGCCCAGCTCCTCGAAGAAGACGTCATTCATGTCCCGGTCATAGTGCTGGCCGGTGTGCACGATCTTCCAGTCCAGGCGGCCATCGCTGCGCAGGGCGCGCACGATGGGGGCGATCTTCATGAAGTTCGGGCGCGCGCCGGCAATCAGGTGGATGCAGGGTTTGGACATGGCAGACGGGCCGGGGCTCTGGTTGGGGCGGGATTCTAGGAGTGGGGGCTTGGCCGCGACGAGGCTCATTCGAGGGGCGTATCTGGGCGCCGCGCGACGCGCCGTGTGCCAGCGCGCATGCGAGCGGGGCCGGGCGCTGAGCCAGAATAACGGCCGGTACTTGCCCCGTTCCTATTTCTTCCAGGGTGGATCGCGTGAAAATTCTTGTCACCGGCGCGGCCGGCTTCATCGGCATGCATGTCAGCCAGATCCTGCTGGCCCGCGGCGACCAGGTGATGGGCCTGGACAACCTGAACGACTATTACAGCCCTCAGCTCAAGCATGACCGTCTGGCCCGCCTGACGCCCAAGCCCGGCTTCAGCTTCGTGCAGATGGACGTGGCCGACCGCGAGGGCATGGCCAGGTTGTTCGCCGAACAGCGCTTCGACCGCGTCGTGCACCTGGCCGCCCAGGCCGGCGTGCGCTATTCCATCGAGAACCCGCACGCCTACATCGACAGCAACATCGTCGGGTTCACCAACATCCTGGAGGGCTGCCGCCACAACGGCGTGCAGCACCTGGCCTATGCGTCCAGCTCCAGCGTCTACGGTGGCAACACGCTGATGCCGTTCTCCGAGCATCACAGCGTCGACCATCCCATCAGCCTCTACGCAGCGACGAAGAAGGCCAACGAGCTGATGGCCCACACCTATTCGCACCTGTTCGGCCTGCCGACGACGGGCCTGCGCTTCTTCACGGTCTACGGCCCCTGGGGCCGGCCGGACATGGCGCTGTTCCTGTTCACCAAGGCCATCATCGAGGGACGGCCCATCAACGTGTTCAACCACGGCAAGATGATCCGCGACTTCACCTACATCGACGACATCGCCGAAGGCGTGGTGCGCGTGCTGGACCGCACGGCCACGGCCGACCCCGACTACGACCCCGCCAGCGCCGACCCCGCCCGGTCGAGCGCGCCCTACCGGGTCTTCAACATCGGCAACCACGCGCCCATCGAGCTGATGAGCTTCATCGAGGCCATCGAGCAGGCCGTGGGGCGCGAGGCGGTGAAGAACTTCATGCCCATGCAGGACGGCGACGTGCCGGCCACGCATGCCGACGTGGAAGAGCTGGCCGCCTGGACGGGCTTCCGCCCCGCCATGCCGGTGCCCGAAGGCATCCAGCGCTTTGTTGCCTGGTATCGGGACTACTACCGGGTCTGACCGGGGCCGCCTGACCGACAGCCGCCGCCAGGCGGCTATTTTTTGTGTCGATTTTTTGAAGCTGGCGGCAGGCCTGGACTTCAACGCGCCTGTCATGTGCGGTCATTAAAAAGCCGTTACCGCACTGAACGAGATACGGCATGAAAGTCACCGCCATCGGCACCGGTTACGTGGGTCTGGTCACGGGCGCCTGCCTGGCCGAGATGGGCAACCATGTCGTCTGCCTGGACGTCGACGCCGAGAAGATCCGCATCCTCAACGAGGGCGAGATCCCCATCCACGAGCCCGGCCTGCAGGAGGTGGTGCGCCGCAACGTCGCGGCTGGTCGCCTGCAGTTCACGACGGACGTGGACCATGCCGTGCAGCATGGCACGCTGCTCTTCGTCGGCGTGGGCACGCCGCCCGACGAGGACGGCTCGGCGGACCTGCAATACGTCGTCGCGGCGGCCCGCGCCATCGGCCGCCGCATGACGGACTACAAGGTCATCGTCGACAAGAGCACCGTGCCCGTCGGCACCGCCGACCGGGTGCGCACGGCGATCCGGGAGGAACTGCATGCGCGCGGGCGTGGCGACATGCCGTTTGCGGTGGTGTCGAACCCGGAGTTCCTGAAGGAGGGCGCCGCGGTCGAGGACTTCATGAAGCCGGACCGCATCATCGTCGGCTCGGACGATGAGCAGGCCACGCTGTTGATGCGTGCCATCTACTCGCCGTTCAACCGGACCCAGGACCGCATGCTGGTCATGGATGTGCGCAGCGCGGAGTTCACGAAGTACGCCGCCAACGCGATGCTGGCCACGCGCATCAGCTTCATGAACGAGCTGGCCCTGCTGGCGGAGAAGGTGGGTGCGGACATCGAGCTGGTGCGCCGCGGCATCGGCTCCGACCCCCGCATCGGCTACCAGTTCCTCTATGCGGGTGCGGGCTACGGCGGCTCCTGCTTCCCCAAGGACGTCAAGGCACTCGTGAAGACGGCCGCCGACCTGGGGCTGCCGCTGAAGGTGCTGACCGCCGTGGAAGAGGCCAACGAGCGCCAGAAGCGCGTGCTGGTCGACAAGGTCGTGGCGCGTTTCGGCGAGGATCTGAAGGGGCGCCGCTTCGCCGTCTGGGGGCTTGCCTTCAAGCCCGATACCGACGACATGCGCGAGGCGCCGTCGCTCGTCGTGCTCGACGAGCTGACCCGGCGCGGCGCGACGGTGCTGGCCTATGACCCCGTCTCCATGCCCGAGGCGGCCCGCGTGCTGGGGCCGCGCGACGACGTGCGGCTGGTCAAGCGCGCCGAGGCCGCGATCGAGGGGGCCGATGCATTGCTGGTGCTGACCGAGTGGAAAGAGTTCCGCACGCCGGACTTCGACGCGATCAAGGCCGCGATGAAGGCCCCCGTCATCCTGGACGGCCGCAACCTCTACGACCCCAAGCTGATGAAGGCGCTGGGCGTGGACTACAGCGGCATAGGCCGCGGCTGAGCTTCAGTCGAAGGTCCTGGCGTCGGCCAGCAGCGGCGCCGCCTCGTCCTTGGGCGAAAGCTGCGGCGCGAGGCCGTCCAGCGGCCAGGCGATGCCGATGGTCGGGTCGTTCCAGCGCACCGACCCCTCGTACTCCGGCGCGTATTCACCGCTGGTCTTGTAGAGGAAATCCGCGCTGTCGCTGAGGACGACGAAGCCGTGCGCGAAGCCGGGAGGGATCCACATCTGCAGCCGGTTCTCCGCCGAAAGCTCATGGCCTACCCAGCGGCCAAAGTTCGGGCTGGATCGGCGCAGGTCGACCGCGACGTCGAAGACCGTGCCGCTGACACAGCGCACCAGCTTGCCCTGTGCGTGGGGATGCAGTTGATAGTGCAGTCCACGCAGCACCCGGCGAGTGGATCGTGAATGGTTGTCCTGCACGAACTTGACGCCGTAGCCCAGCGCCTGGTTGAAACGGATCTCGTTCCAGCTTTCCAGAAAGAAGCCGCGGGTGTCGCCGAAGACCTTGGGTCCGATGAGCAGGACTTCGGGCAGGGCGGTTGGCGTGATTTGCATGGTTCAGAAGGCCTTGTCCGTCAGCAGCTTGAGCAGGTACTGCCCATAGCCGTTCTTGGCGAGCGGCTTGGCGAGCGCCTCGAGCTGGCCGGCGTCGATCCAGCCGGAGCGGAAAGCGATCTCCTCCGGGCAGGCGACCTTCAGGCCTTGGCGCTTCTCCAGCGTGGCGATGAACTGCCCGGCTTCCATCAGGCTGTCGTGCGTGCCCGTGTCCAGCCAGGCGTAGCCTCGGCCCATGATCTCGACGTTGAGCTGGCCCCGGCTCAGGTAATGGGCGTTGATGTCGGTGATTTCGAGTTCGCCGCGCGCGCTGGGGCGGATGTCGGCCGCGATGTCGCAGACCTGCTCGTCGTAGAAGTAGAGGCCCGTGACGGCGTAGTTGCTCTTGGGCACCTTGGGCTTCTCCTGGATGGACCGTGCCCGCCGGGCCGCATCGAACTCGACGACGCCATAGCGCTCCGGGTCCGTCACGTGATAGGCAAAGACGCTGGCGCCGACCTCGCGCCTGGTGGCGCTGTCCAGCAGGCCGCCGAAGTCGTGACCGTAGAAGATGTTGTCGCCCAGCACCAGTGCGCTGGGATGGTCGCCGACGAAGTCACGGCCGAGGATGAAGGCCTGGGCCAGGCCATCGGGGCTGGGCTGCACGCAGTAGCTGATGTTCAGCCCCCAGCGCGAACCGTCGCCCAGCAGGGCCTCGAAGCGCGGCGTGTCCTGCGGCGTGCTGATCAGCAGGATGTCGCGTATGCCCGCGAGCATCAGCGTGCTCAGCGGGTAATAGACCATGGGCTTGTCGTAGACCGGCAGCAACTGCTTGCTGACCGCCAGCGTGGCCGGGTGCAGGCGGGTGCCCGAGCCGCCGGCCAGGATGATGCCCTTGCGGGCCTTGCTCATGCTCATGCGTGGGTCTCCGGCAGGATCTCGTTCAGCATGCGCGTCACGCCCTGTTGCCAGGGCGGCAGGTGCAGGCCGAAGCGCTGCTGCAGCTTGGCCGTGGCCAGGCGGGAGTTCAGCGGGCGTCTGGCAGGTGTCGGGTAGTCGCTGGTCGGGATGGCGAGGATCTGGTCCGGCGCGACGCGGATGCCGACGCCTCGGGCACGGGCGAATTCGATGACGAAGCGCGCGTACTCATGCCAGCTCGTCGCGCCGCCGGCCACCGCGTGATAGGTGCCCACCAGGGCGGGGTTCACGCGCGCGGCGCGCAGCATGGGCACGGTCAGGTCGGCCAGCAGATCGGCGCCCGTCGGTGCGCCGATCTGGTCGGCAATGACCTTGAGCTGCTCGCGTTCTTGGCCCAGGCGCAGCATGGTCTTGGCGAAGTTGCCGCCGCGGGCCGCATAGACCCAGCTGGTACGCAGGATGAGGTGCTGGCAGCCGCTCGCGCGGATGGCGTCCTCGCCCTCGGCTTTGGTGGCGCCGTAGACACTCAGCGGGCCGATGGCGGCCTCCTCGTCGCGGTGATGGCTGCCGCTGCCGTCGAAGACATAGTCCGTCGAATAGTGCACCAGCAGGGCACCCATGCGCCGGGCCTCGATGGCCAGCAGGGCCGGCGTCTGCGCGTTGATCTGGCGTGCGAGCTCGGGTTCGCTCTCGGCCTTGTCGACCGCCGTGTGGGCAGCGGCATTGACGATGACCTGCGGCGCGACGGCCCGCACCCGGGCCAGCAGGGCCTCGGGCTGCGTGAAGTCGGCGCCATCGTCGAAGTCCAGCGCGACGACCTCGCCGGCCACCGCCAGCGAACGCTGCAGTTCCCAGCCGACCTGACCGCCCTTGCCGAGCAGAAGAATCCTCATGGCGTCAGCCGTACTGCTTGCTGAGCCAATCCCGGTACGCGCCGCTCTGCACGCGGGCGACCCATTCCGGGTGATCCAGGTACCACCGCACCGTCTTGCGGATGCCGGTCTCGAAGGTCTCGGCCGGGCGCCAGCCCAGCTCGCGCTCGATCTTGCGGGCGTCGATGGCGTAGCGGCGATCGTGGCCCGGGCGGTCCTTCACATAGGTGATGAGGCGCTCGTAGGGGCCGTCCGCCGAGGGCTTGAGCTCGTCCAGCAGCGCGCAGACGGTCTTCACGATGGCTATGTTGGCCTTCTCGTTCCAGCCGCCGATGTTGTAGGTCTCGCCGGGCCTGCCGCCGGCCAGCACGGCGCGGATGCCGCTGCAGTGGTCGGTCACGTACAGCCAGTCGCGGATCTGCTGGCCGTCGCCGTAGACGGGCAGGGGCTTGCCCGCGAGCGCGTTGACGATCATCAGCGGGATCAGCTTTTCCGGGAAGTGAAAGGGCCCGTAGTTGTTGGAGCAGTTGGTCGTGATGACCGGCAGGCCATAGGTGTGGTGCCAGGCGCGCACGATGTGGTCGCTGGCGGCCTTGCTGGCCGAGTAGGGGCTGTTGGGCTCGTAGGGGTGGGTCTCGGCGAAGGGCGGGTCTTCGGGCCTGAGCGAACCGTAGACCTCGTCGGTGGACACATGATGGAAGCGGAAGGCCTGCTTGGCATCGCCCTCCAGCCCGTTCCAGTGCGCGCGAGCCGCTTCCAGCAGGGTGAACGTACCTTCCACATTCGTCTTCACGAAGGCGCCTGGGCCGTGGATGGAGCGGTCCACATGGCTCTCGGCCGCAAAGTGGACGATGGCGCGCGGCCGGTGCGTCGCCAGCAGCTGGTCCACCAGCGCGCGGTCGCAGATGTCCCCCCTGACGAAGACATGGCGCGCATCTCCTGCCAGCGTCGCCAGGTTCTCCGGGTTGCCGGCATAGGTCAGCGCGTCGAGGTTGACGACCGGCTCGTCGGACTGGCGCAGCCAGTCCAGCACGAAGTTGCTGCCTATGAAGCCGGCACCGCCGGTGACGAGGAGGGTCATGTTCTGCCGTAGGTGTCCTCGAAGCGGACGATGTCGTCCTCGCCGAGATAGGAGCCGGACTGCACCTCGATGATCTCCAGCGGCACCTTGCCCGGATTGGCGAGGCGGTGGGTCTGGCCGAGGGGGATGTAGGTGGACTGGTTCTCGGTCAGCAGGATGGTCTTGTCGCCGTTGACGATCTCGGCCGTGCCGCTGACGACGATCCAATGCTCCGCGCGGTGGTGGTGCATCTGCAGGCTCAAGCTGGCGCCCGGCTTGACCATGATGCGCTTGACCTGATGGCGCGGGCCGTGGTCGATGCTGTCGTACCAGCCCCAGGGGCGGTGCACCTTGCGGTGCAGTGCGTGCTCACCGCGCTGCTCGGCGCCCAGGCGGCTGACGATCTGCTTGACCTCCTGGCTGCGTGCGCGGTCGCTCACCAGCACGGCGTCGGCCGTCTCGACGACGACGACGTCCTTCAGGCCCACGACGCCGACCAGTCGGCTGGTGGCATGCACCAGCGTGTTCTGGCTGTCGGCGATCAGTGCGTCGCCGACAAAGGCGTTGCCGTCGGCGTCCTTGTCGGCCACCTGCCAGACGGCCTCCCAGGCGCCCAGGTCGTTCCAGCCGGCGTCCAGCGCCACCATGCGCAGCGGGAGGTCGGTGCCGGGGCAGCGCTCCATGACGGCGTAGTCGACGGACTCGGCAGGCACGGCGGCGAACTCGGCCTTGCCCGGCCGGACGAACTTGGCGTCGGTCTGGCGTTGCGCCCAGGCGGCGCGGGTGGCGGCAGCGATGTCGGGGCGGAAGCGCTCCAGCGCCTGCATCCAGACGCTGGCCCGCAATACGAACATGCCGCTGTTCCAGTAGTAGCCACCCTCGGCGAGGTAGCGCTGGGCCGTCTCCAGGTCGGGCTTCTCGACGAACTGCGCCACGGCCAGGCCGGTGCCGTCTTCCAGCGTGCGGATATAGCCGTAGCCGGTCTCGGGCCGGTCGGGCGTGATGCCCAGGATGGCGATGGCGCCATCCGCGGCGATGCGTACCGCCTGCTGCAATGCGACCGTGAAGGCGGTCGGCCGGGTGACGGTCTGGTCGGCCGGCGTGACGACGAGGACGGGGTCCTGGCCGCCTTCCAGTGCCGCCAGCGCCGCCAGCGTCATCGCCGGCGCGGTATTGCGTCCGCAGGGCTCCAGAAGCACGCTGCTGGGCTCCAGGCGGGCCTCGCGCAACTGGTCCAGCACGAGGAAACGGTGCTCCTCGTTGCCGACGATGCAGGGCGCGGCCAGCGCCAGGTCGGGCGCGGCCAGCGCGGCGAGGCGGCGTGCGGCAAGCTGGAACAGGCTCTCGTTGCCCGACAGCACGAGGAACTGCTTGGGATAGCCGGCGCGCGACAGCGGCCACAGCCGCGTGCCGGAGCCGCCGGCCATGATGACGGGTTGGACCTGGATCATTGTTCAGGCGGGCTTGAAGCCGTGGGGGTTGAGATGCTGCCAGCGCCAGCTGTCCTCGCACATGCGTGCGAGATCCAGCTTGGCCTGCCAGCCGAGGGCCTCGCGGGCCTGTGCCGGGTCGGCCCAGCAGGCGGCCACGTCGCCGGGGCGGCGCGCCACGATGTCATAGGGCACGCTGCGGCCGCTGGCGGCCTCGTAGGCGCGCACCAGTTCCAGCACGCTGTAGCCCCGGCCGGTGCCGAGATTGACGGTGAGCGAGCCGGGCTGGTCCAGCAGCCAGTGCAGCGCCGCGACATGACCCTCGGCGAGGTCTGTCACATGGATGTAGTCGCGCACCCCGGTGCCGTCCGGCGTCGCGTAGTCGCCGCCGAAGACGGACAGTCGGCTGCGCCGGCCCACGGCCACCTGGGCGACGTAGGGCATCAGGTTGTTGGGGGTGCCGCGCGGGTCTTCTCCGATGCGGCCGCTCTCATGCGCGCCAACCGGGTTGAAGTAGCGCAGGCAGGCGGTCTGCCATGCCGGCTCGCTGGCGCCCAGGTCGCGCAGGATCTGCTCGCCCATCAGCTTGGTGGCGCCATAGGGGTTGGTCGCCGACGTCGGCGCGTCCTCGCGCAGCGGCAGCTCCTGCGGCGCACCGTAGACGGTGGCGCTGGAGCTGAAGACCATGCGCGTGCAGCCGTGGCGCTTCATCACCTCGCAGGTGTTGATGAGGCCGCCGAGGTTGTTGCGGTAGTAGGCCAGCGGCTGGCTGACCGACTCGCCGACGGACTTGTAGGCGGCGAAATGCACGACCGCCGCCGGCCGGTGGCTGGCGAAGATCTCGTCCAGCGCGGCGGCGTCGCAGACGTCGGCGCGCTCGAACTCGATGGGTGCGCTGGCCAGTTCGGCCAGGCGCTCCAGCACGATGGGCGAGCTGTTGGCGAAGTTGTCGACGCCGACGACACGGTAGCCGGCCTGCTGCAGCGCCAGCCAGGTGTGCGAGGCGATATAGCCGGCGGCGCCGGTCAGCAGGATGGTGGTCATCGGTTCATCAATTCATCAGTAGACGATGGCTTGGCCCGTGCAGCCGTAGCTGCTGGCGCCGTAGATGTACTGCGGCACGCTGCTGTCGCGGCTGGCGTGGTTGTACTGGCAGGTCAGGCTGAGGCCGCGCGAGAACGCCCAGCTTAGTCCCAGACCATAGGCTTTGTCATTGTCGAAAGCGTCCGCGAGCTGGATGCCGGCGTCGCTCGCGCGGTGGCTGCGATTGAGATTGAAGTTCGCATTCAGGCTCAGCTTGCCCGTCAGCGCATAGCTGCCGGTGAGGCGCCAGCTGGTGTAGAGGCGGTTCACGTCCGTCGTCTGGCTCGTGCTTTCCTGGCCGGTGTCGCGCGAATACTGCGCACCCAGCTGGATCTTTCCGGTGGGCCGCCAGGTCCAGCCGATCGCGCCGGTCGTGCCGCTGAAGTTCCGCAAGTTGTCCAGGCTGTGCTTGAGCTGGCTGCGGCTCAGGCGCGTGTTCAGGCTGCTGCTGCCGCCGGTGTCCCAGCTGGTCGTGAAGTCGACGTCGTTGCGCGTGTAGTGGTCGACCTCGCTGCGGACCTCGAACTGCAGCGTGGCTGGGTTGAAGACCACGCCCACGGGATAGCGCGGGTACTGCCCCTGGGTGTGGCGCCCCACCAGGCCCAGCTTCAGGTTGCCGCCCGGCGTCGCGTAGACGCCAAGCTGGCTGGTGTCCTGGCGGAAGGCGAAACGGTCGTACTCCGGGGCGCTGAAGTCGCGCTGCTTGTGCGACCAGCCGCCTTCTAGCGAATAGCGCGTCAGCATCCCCAGGCGAACCAGCGCGGCGTACTCGTCGTTGCGCTCGGTGTTCTTCTTGAAGATGGGGGTCACGCCGCCGCCGATGTTGAAGTCGGCCAGCGCGCGGCTGGACGTCGCGCTGAGCGTGCCCGACAGGTTGCCCAGCGTCTGCCAGGCCAGCGCGCTGCGCAGCGTGTAGGACTGGTTGTCCAGGTCACGGTTGCTGCTGTAGCGGTTGTTCTGCAGCAGCCCGTCCACCGTCACATGCTGGCGGCCGAAGCGCTGGTCCAGGCCAGCGAGCAGACCGGCGCTGACGACGGTGTCGCTGTTGTTGGCGTTGGCCTGCCGGAAGACGTTGGAGACGTGCGAGACGCCCAGGGAGCCGCCGGCATAGAACGGCGTCACGTCATCGGTCTGGGCCTGGGCGGATGCGGTCAGGGCCGCGGCCGAGGTCAATGCCGCCAGCGTGATCCGGCGGCAGGGGGGCTTAATAGGCATGTCGATCGAACACCACCAGCCTCACGGTGCGCAGGATGATCTGCAGATCGAGGGCCAGCGACCAGTTGCGCAGATATTCCAAATCGTATTCGACGCGTGCGACCATCTTGTCGATGGTGTCGGTCTCGCCGCGCAGGCCGTTGACCTGGGCCCAGCCGGTGATGCCGGGCTTGACCTTGTGCCGCACCATGTAGGCCTTGATAAGCTTGCGGTACTCCTCGTTGTGCGCGACCGCATGCGGGCGCGGGCCCACGATGCTCATGCGACCTTGCAGCACGTTGATGAACTGCGGTAGTTCGTCCAGCGAGGTGCGACGGATGAAGGCGCCGAACGGCGTGATGCGCGGGTCGTCCTTGGTGGCCTGCTTGACGACGCTGCCGTTGTCCAGCGCACGCATGGAGCGGAACTTGTAGACGGTGATCTCCTCGCCGTCCAGGCCGTTGCGGCGCTGCCTGAAGATCACGGGGCCGGGCGAGCTCAGCTTGACGCCCAGGGCCAGCAGCAGAAGCAGCGGCGAGATCAGGAGGAGGATGAGCGCGGCCAGCACCATGTCGCTGAGCCGCTTGACGAGCTGGTTGGTGCCCGTGAACGGGGTTTCGCAGATGCCGACCACCGGCACGCCGTTCATGTCCTGCAGCCGGCCCTGGATGATGCTGATGCCGAACACATCGGGCACGAAGAAGAGAGACGCCGTCGTGCCCTGCACCTGCTCCAGCAGCGCGACGATGCGCGGCTGGGAGCCCAGCGGCAGCGTGATGTAGACCTCGCGCACGCCCTTGTCGCGGACGAAGTCGCTGAGCTGGGCCAGCGTGCCCAGCAGGGCGGCGCCGGCCTCGGGGTGCAGGCGCTCCGGGCTGCGGTCGTCGAAATACCCGAGGCAGATGACGCCCTGGGCCTCACGCAGCGCGCGAGCCACCTTGTGGCCCAGCGGCCCGGCACCGACGACGACGGCCGTGCGGCGTGCGCCGGGATCGCGGGCCCGCCACTGCTGGACGCGGCGGCCTGCCTCGGTGGCGGCGATCTGCGCGATGGGCGTGATGAGCGCCCACCAGAGCAGCACCTGGTTCTCGAAATAGTGCAGGCTGTTGGTCGCGTAGCCGCACAGCAGCAGGATGCCCAGCAGCACCAGCCACGACGACAGCACGTCGACGAAGGCGCTGGCGGGGTGGTCGCCGAAGCGGTTGCGGCCCGGGAAGGTGAGGGCGAAGATCAGCAGGCACAGCGTCAGCGCCGGGCGAAGCACGGGCTCGCCGAAATGACCACTCACGAGGAGGAAGGTCAGAACGATGACACCGGGCTCGAGGAAGGCGGCGATCAGGGACTCGACCGACTGCGGTGCGCTGTAGAACGTCCTCTTGTAGCTGCGGTCCTCAAACATCGGTTCGGCGCGCCCCGACGGGGGCCCACGGGGCTGGAAAAGCGAACCGGGATTCTCCACCATCAAATTTGACGGTTGATGCCGTCGCGTCCCTCGTTCAGGGTCCGCTGCCTACAATCTTCGCCATGTCTTCTCCCTGGCCCATGCCACCCCTGCCGTCGCTCACGCCGCTGCTGATGCCGGCCCTGCAGGACCGTCTCGTGCTGCTGATCAACCATGTCGTCTCGCGCGAGCCCATCGCGGCGCAGCGCCTGCGGCCGCTGGCCGGGCGCGGCCTCGTCGTGCATCTGGCGCGCTGGCCGGCCCTGCTGCCGGCCGCGCCGGATTTGATACTGGGTGTGACACCGGCCGGGCTGTTCGAGCGCCTGGACACCGCACCGGCCGGCCCGGGCGGCCTGCGCATCGAGATTGACGCCGCCAACCCGGCCAGGTTGGCCCTGGGCGCGCTGAGCGGCGAGGCGCCGACCGTCGGCGTGCAGGGCGACGCCGCCTTTGCCGGCGAGATGCACTGGCTGATGGACAACCTGCGCTGGGACGTCGAGGACGACCTGGCCGGCATCGTCGGGCCGCTGGCCGCCCGCCAGCTGGCCCAGTTCGGCCGCGCGCTGCGGCGTTCTCTGTCTGGCCTGGCCCAGCGTTTCGCGACGACGACGTCCGGCGGCGCCGCATGAGGTTTGTCTCGCGGCTGCTGGTCATCCTGTGGACGGTCTGGCGCTTCGGTCTCGATGACCTGGCGCTGTCGGGCCTGCGTCGGCGGCGCTTCCAGCTGCTGCGCCGCCTGACGCGGCTGGGCCGGCGCTGGCGGCAGCCGCGCGGCGTGCGGCTGCGCCTGGCGCTGGAGCACCTGGGCCCCATCTTCGTGAAGTTCGGTCAGGTGCTGTCGACGCGGCGCGACCTGCTGCCGGCCGACGTGGCGCTGGAACTGGCCAAGCTGCAGGACCGCGTGCCGCCCTTCCCGGCGGCACTGTCGCGTGAGATGGTGGAGCGCGCCTTCGGCCGGCCGCTGGAGGAGCTGTTCGCCAGCTTCGACGCCGAGCCGGTAGCCAGCGCCAGCATCGCGCAGGTCCATTTCGCGACGCTGAAGGATGGTCGCGAGGTCGCCGTCAAGGTGCTGCGCCCCGGCATGCTGGACGTCATCGACGACGACCTGGCGCTGATGCGCCAGCTCGCCGCCTGGATCGAGCGCTTCTCCGCCGATGGCCGGCGCCTGAAGCCGCGCGAGGTGGTCGCCGAGTTCGACACGTATCTGCACGACGAGCTGGACCTCGTCCGCGAGGCCGCCAACGCCGCCCAGCTGCGCCGCAACATGGAGGGCCTGGACCTGGTCATGGTGCCCGAGATGCACTGGGACCTGTGCAGCTCCGAGGTCATCGTCATGGAGCGCATGAAGGGCGTGCCCATCTCGCAGCGCGCCGTGCTGGAGCAGGCTGGCATCGACATCAAGAAGCTGGCCCGCGACGGCGTGACCATCTTCTTCACCCAGGTCTTCCGCGACGGCTTCTTTCACGCCGACATGCACCCGGGCAACATCCAGGTCAGCCTCGCGCCCGAAACCTTTGGCCGCTACATCGCGCTGGATTTCGGCATCATCGGCACGCTGACCGAGGTGGACAAGGACTACCTGGCGCAGAACTTCATCGCCTTCTTCCAGCGCGACTACAAGCGCGTGGCCGAGTTGCACATCGCCTCCGGCTGGGTGCCGCCCGAGACGCGAGTCGATTCGCTGGAGAGCGCCGTGCGGGCCGTCTGCGAACCGCATTTCGACCGTCCGCTGAAGGACATCTCGCTGGGCCAGGTGCTGATGCGCCTGTTCCAGACCTCGCGCCGCTTCAACGTCGAGATCCAGCCCCAGCTGGTGCTGCTGCAGAAGACGCTGCTCAACGTCGAGGGCCTGGGCCGCCAGCTGGACCCAGAGCTTGACCTCTGGGCCACGGCCAAGCCCTTCCTGGAGCGCTGGATGAACGATCAGGTCGGCTGGCCGGCGTTCAACAAGCAGCTCATGAAGGAGGCGCCTCGCTTCGCCCAGCTCATCCCCGAGCTGCCGCGGCTGCTGCACGACGCGCTGAAGCAGCAGGCCCAGCGCGGCGGCGACGCGGAGCTGCGCGCGCTGGTGCGCGAGCTGCGCAGCACCAACCGGCTGCTGTCCGGGCTGCTGTGGGGGGCTGCCGGCTTTGCGCTGGGCATCATGCTGGCGTGGCTGGCGTTGCGCTTTCACGACCTCGGCCTTTAGGTCGCCGCCGTCACGCCGCCTTCATAATCCGCGCCGTTTTCCGGCCCAATACCGTTCCCACGCCCATGAACACCACGCTCATCGTCTTCGTCGTGCTCTATCTGCTCGGCACGCTGGGCATAGGCGTCTGGGCCGGCCGGCACATCAAGAACACCAGCGACTTCGCCGTCGCGGGCCGCAGCCTGCCGCTGGTCATGGTGGTGACGACCACCTTCGCGACCTGGTTCGGCGCCGAGACGGTGATGGGCATCCCTGCCCGCTTCGTGCAGGGCGGCCTGCACGACATCGTCGAGGACCCCTTCGGCGCCGGCCTGTGCCTGGTGCTGGTGGGCGCCTTCTTCGCCGCCAAGCTCTACCGCAAGAACCTGCTGACCATCGGCGACTTCTACCGCCAGCGCTTCGGCAGGGGCGTGGAGATCTTCTGCTCGCTGGCCATCATCCTCAGCTACCTGGGCTGGGTGGCCGCCCAGGTCACGGCGCTGGGCCTGGTGTTCTCCATCCTGACCAACGGCGCGATGAGCCCCGAGATGGGCATGGTCGTGGGCGTGCTGGCGGTGCTGATCTACGTCGTCATCGGCGGCTTCCTGGCCGTGGCCTGGACGGACTTCGTGCAGATGATCGTGCTGGTCATCGGCCTGAGCGTCATCGCGGTGTTCTCGGCCGGCCTGGCCGGTGGGGCCGGTGCGGTGCTGCAACTGGCCGCGCAGAAGGATCTCGGCCGCTTCCTGCCCAAGCCCGGCTTCACCGAGATGGCCATGTTCATCGGCGCGGGCCTGACCATGATGCTGGGCTCCATCCCGCAGCAGGACGTGTTCCAGCGCGTCATGTCCGCCAAGGACGCCAAGACCGCGCAGCGTGGCGCGATGATCGGCGGCTTCAGCTACATCGCCTTCGCCTTCGTGCCCATGTTCATCGTGCTGGCCGCCGTCGTCGTCATGGGCGACAAGGCGCTGGACCTGGCGCAGAACGACTACCAGCGCGTGCTGCCCACCTTCATCATGGGCCACATGCCGCTGACCATGCAGATCCTGTTCTTCGGCGCACTGCTGTCGGCCATCAAGAGCACCTCGTCGGCCACGCTGCTGGCGCCGACGACCAGCTTCGTCGAGAACATCCTCAAGCAGATCCGCCCCGGCATGACTGATCGCCAGCAGCTCGTCGCGATGCGGGTGACGCTGGTCATCTTCGCGTTCTGCGTGCTGATCTACGCGATCGCGCTGCAGGGCACCTCCATCTACGAGCTGGTCAGCGCGGCGTACCAGGTCACGCTGGTCGCCGCCTTCGTGCCGCTGGTGTTCGGGCTGTACTGGAGCCGTGCGACGACACAGGGCGCGGTGTTCTCCATCTTCGCCGGCGTGGCCGTGTGGGTGGTGTTCTTCCCGCAGATCACGACCTGGGGCGAGCTCTTCCCGGGCCAGCTCGCCGGCCTGCTGGCCGCGCTGGTCGGCATGGTGGCCGGCTCGCTGATGCCGCAACTGCTGACCGACCGCCGCGAACACGTCAGCCATCACCTGTCGCCGCACGGCTGAGTGCGGGCGCCTGTCGCTAAAATGGCGGGCTTTTCGCCTTCGAAGACCTCGCCATGCCGATCTACGCCTACCGCTGCAGCGCCTGTGGCCACGCCAAGGACGTGCTGCAGAAGCTGTCCGACGCGCCGCTGACCACCTGCCCGGCCTGCGGGGCCGAGAGCTTCTCCAAGCAACTGACGGCCGCCGGCTTCCAGCTGAAGGGCTCGGGCTGGTACGCGACCGACTTCAAGGGCGGCGCCACGGCGGGCGCGGCCGGTGCCGCGGCTCCGGCGGACGCTGCAGGCGGCGACGCGCCCAAGGCCGAGGCGGCAGGCAGCACGTCGTCCACCCCCTGCGGCGGCTCCTGCGCCTGCCACTGACCGGCCAGTTCCGTGGGCGCCTCACTCCGCAAATACCTGGTCGCCGGCCTGCTGGTCTGGCTGCCCCTGGCCATCACCATCTGGGTTCTGGCCCAGGTGCTGGACGTCGTCAACGGCGTCTTCGGGTCGCTGCTGGCCGCGCTGGCCCTGGTCATGCCTGCCTCGCTGCGCGACGGGCTGCTCGAGCTGCGCCACGTGCCCGGCCTGGGCGTGGTCATCCTGACCGGCGGCCTGCTGGCCACCGGCGTCCTCGTCGCCAACATCTTCGGCCAGTGGCTGCTGACGCAGTGGGACCGGCTGATGTCCAACATCCCCATCGTCAAGAGCATCTACAGCTCGGTCAAGCAGGTGTCGGACACGCTGTTCTCCAGCAGCGGCAATGCCTTCCGCGAAGCGGTGCTGGTGCAGTATCCGCGCGAGGGCTCCTGGACCATCGCCTTCGTGACGGGCACGCCCAGCGGCGAGGTGGCCTGCCACCTGGCGCAGGAGCACGTCAGCCTCTATGTGCCGACGACGCCCAACCCCACGTCGGGCTTCTTCCTCATCATGCCGCGCGCCGACGTCAAGCCGCTGCAGATGACGGTGGACGAGGCGCTGAAGTACATCATCTCCATGGGCACGGTGGCGCCCATGGCGCATTCCGGCGATCCCTGCGGCGGGCCGGACGAGGCCGCGCGAAATCAGCCGGGTTGAACGCCCCGGCAGGCGTTCAATCCTGAGAGCCGAGCGAGCTCATCAGTGCCCACAAGACACCCCTGCAAAGAATTCGGAGAACCTCATGCGTACCTGCTATGCCGGCCAAGTCAGCGAAAAGCTGCTCGACCAGACCGTGACCCTGATGGGCTGGGCCCATCGCCGCCGCGACCATGGCGGCGTCATCTTCATCGACCTGCGCGACCGTGAAGGCCTGGTGCAGGTCGTCTGCGACCCCGACCGCGCCGACATGTTCAAGATCGCGGAGGACGTGCGCAGCGAGTACTGCCTCAAGATCGTTGGCAAGGTGCGCGCCCGCCCGGCCGGCACCGAGAACGCCAACCTCGTGTCCGGCAAGATCGAGGTGCTGTGCCACGAGATCGAGGTGCTGAACCCGTCGGTGCCCATCCCCTTCCAGATCGACGAGGACAACCTGTCCGAGACGACCCGCCTCACGCACCGCGTGCTGGACCTGCGCCGTCCCTACATGCAGAACAACCTGATGCTGCGCTACCGCGT
>NZ_JAFAGT010000020.1 GCF_019237615.1 Roseateles sp.
GAAGTGCCAAGCCCCCATGTTGCGCGGCTCTTCCTGGCACCACACCATCTCGGCCCGCTTGAACCGGGAAAGCTCCTGCACCAGCGCTTTGGTGGGGAACGGATAGAGCTGCTCGACGCGCAGCAGGTAGACGTCGTCGATGCCGCGCTTCTCGCGCTCCTCGTAGAGATCGTAATACACCTTGCCGGAGCACAGGACCACGCGCCGGATCTTCTCGTCGGCGACGAGCTTGATCTTCTCGTCGGGCAGCATCTGGGCGTCGTCGTAGAGCACGCGGTGGAACGAGGTGCCCTCGCCCATCTCGTCGAGCCGCGACACCGCCCGCTTGTGACGAAGCAGCGACTTCGGCGTCATCAGGATCAGCGGCTTTCTGATCTCGCGCTTGAGCTGCCGGCGCAGGACGTGGAACAGGTTGGCCGGCGTCGTGCAGTTCGCGACCTGCATGTTGTCTTCGGCGCACATCTGCAGGTAGCGCTCGAGCCGCGCCGAGGAGTGCTCGGGACCCTGCCCCTCGTAGCCATGCGGCAGCATGCAGACGAGGCCGCTCATGCGCAGCCACTTGCGCTCACCCGACGAGATGAACTGGTCGAACAGGACCTGGGCGCCGTTGGCAAAGTCGCCGAACTGAGCTTCCCAGATCACCAGGGTGTTGGGATCGTTCGAAGCGTAACCGTATTCGAAGCCCAGCACTGCCTCTTCGGACAGGATGGAGTCGATCACAACGAACGGAGCCTGGTTGTCGGCCACGTTCTGCAGGGGGATGTAAGTGCCCTCGTCCCACTTTTCACGCTTTTGGTCGTGAATCACGGCGTGACGGTGAGTGAAGGTGCCGCGGCCGCAGTCTTCACCGGACAGACGCACGGGATAGCCAGAAGCCACCAGCGAGGCGAAAGCCATGTGCTCGCCCATGCCCCAGTCCACGTTCACCTCGCCACGGCCCATGGCAGCGCGGTCGTCATAGACCTTCTTGACCAGGGCGTGAGGAGTGGCGGTTGCGGGGATGGTGGTGATCTTCTCGGCCAGACGCTTCCACTCGGTCAGAGGGATGGCGGTGTCGCCGGCATCGGTCCAGGCCTTGCCCACGAAGGGGCTCCAGTCCACGGCGTACTTGCTCTTGAAGTTGGTCAGCACGGGGTCCACCGTGTGACGGCCTTCGTCCATGGCGGCGCGGTAGGCCTTGACCATGTCGTCGCCCAGCGTGTCGCCCAGACCTTGGGCTGCCAGCTTGTCGGCGTACAGCTTGCGCGTGCCGGGGTGGGCAGCGATCTTCTTGTACATCAGCGGCTGGGTCAGTGCAGGCGTGTCCTGCTCGTTGTGGCCCAGCTTGCGGAAGCAGATGATGTCGACGACCACGTCCTTGGAGAATTCCATGCGGAAGTCCAGGGCCAGTTGCACGGCCAGTGCCACGGCTTCCGGATCATCGCCGTTGACGTGCAGCACGGGCGACTCGATCATCTTCACGATGTCGGTGCAATACAGCGTGGAGCGTGCGTCGCGGGGATCGGAAGTGGTGAAGCCGATCTGGTTGTTGATGATGATGTGCACCGTGCCGCCCGTGGAGTAGCCACGGGTCTGGGCCAGCGCCAGGGTTTCCTGGTTCACGCCCTGGCCAGCGAAGGCCGCGTCGCCGTGCACCAGCACGGGCAGCACCTGCTTGCCATGGGGGTCGTCGCGACGGTCCATGCGCGAGCGCACCGAACCTTCGACCACGGGGTTGACGATTTCCAGGTGCGAAGGGTTGAAGGCCAGCGACAGATGCACGGGACCGCCCTTGGCCGACACGTCGGAGCTGAAGCCCTGGTGGTACTTCACGTCACCTGCGGTCAGATCTTCGGGAGCCGTGTGGTCGAACTCGGCGAACAGATCCTTGGGCATCTTGCCCAGGGTGTTGACCAGCACGTTCAGACGGCCGCGGTGGGCCATGCCGATCACGACTTCCTGCACGCCCTTGAGGCTGGCGGCATTGATCAGCTGGTCCATGGCGACGATGAAGGACTCGCCACCTTCCAGCGAGAAGCGCTTCTGGCCCACGTACTTGGTGTGCAGATAGCGCTCCAAGCCTTCGGCCGCGGTCAGACGGTCCAGAATGCGTGACTTTTCGGCGGCATTGAAGGCGGGCTTGCTGCGGATGGTTTCCAGCTTCTGCTGCCACCAGCGCTTCTGGTTCTGGTCGGTGGCATACATGTACTCGGAACCGATCGTGCTGCAGTAGGTCTCGCGCAGCGCATTGATCAGTTCGCGCAGAGTCATGGACTCCTTGCCGAAGAAGGTGTTGCCCACGTTGAACACGGTTTCCTGGTCGGCATCGGCGAAGCCGTAGAAAGCAGGATCGAGTTCGGGAATTTCGGGACGCTCGGTGCGCTTCAGAGGATCGAGATCGGCCCAGCGCTGGCCCACATTGCGGTAGGCGGCGATCAACTGCTGCACGGCGGTGCGCTTGCGACCCAGCTCGGAGTCCGCACCGGAGGCCACGACCACCTTGGTGCCGCCCTGCTTTGCACGCTCGGCAAAAGCATTGATCACGGGCAGGTGGGGAACGTCCTTGTTGTCCGTACCGTCGACAGCGGGAACATGCTGCAGAGCATCAAAGTACTCACGCCAAGAATCCGGCACGCTGCCGGGATTGGCCAGGTAGTTCTCGTACATCTCTTCGACATAGGGCGCATTGCCGCCGAACAGATAAGTGTTGCCTTGGTAGGCTTGATAGATCGATGACTGATCGCTCATATTGCGCTGACCTCCGCTCCCCTGCGGGAAGCATTAGCTGGTTTGTAGAACCTTCCGCGACACGGCTGTACCGGTTGGCGGATGCGACTGTGGCTGGGAAGGGCCTTGAGTTGCGTGCGCCATTGTGCCACCGTTCATGTCCCTACTGCTGCGAGTGAACTCGACTTTACGTTCGGCCACCTCGCTTACATTGCAGCCAACGTACAGAAATAGGAAAAGGAACGGCATGCCGGTTTCGCCACTGCACAAACGTGCCTTCATCTTGCTGCTGATTGCAGTAACCCTTGGTTTTGGACTTGTATTGTCGGAGTACTCGGTCGCCATCTTCTGGGGCGTCGTGCTGGCCATCGTGTTTGCTCCCATGCACCGGCGCATGCTGGCGCGCATGCCGAGCAGGCCCACGCTGGCCGCCCTGCTGACCCTGCTGTCCAGCCTGGTGGTCGCCATCCTGCCACTGGTGCTGATCAGCATCTCCCTGGTCCGGGAGACGGCCGCCATCTACGAGCGCGTGAGCAGCGGCAATCTTTCCGCCAGCACCTATCTGCAGCAGATCTTCGACGGGCTGCCGGGCTGGATGACGCCCTGGCTCGAGAAACTGCATCTGGGCACGCTGGCCGAGCTGCAGGACAAGATCACCGAGGTCACTATGCAGGCCAGCAAGCAGGCCGCGGCCATGGCCGTCGGTTTCGGCCAGAACACGCTGGGCTTTTTGCTGGGCTTCTGCGTGATGCTGTATCTGATGTTCTTTCTGATGCGCGACGGCAAGGCCCTGGCGCAACGTGTCTGGGACGCAACGCCGCTGCAGACCGAGCACAAGCGCGAGCTGGCCACCAAGTTCATCACCGTCATCCGCGCCACGGTCAAAGGCAATCTGGCCGTGGCCGCAGCCCAGGGTGCGCTGGGCGGGCTGATTTTCTGGATCCTGGGCATCCAGGGCGCCGTGCTCTGGGCCGTGGTCATGGCCTTCCTGTCCCTGCTGCCCGCCGTGGGCGCAAGCCTGGTCTGGGGCCCGGTGGCCATCTACTTCCTGGCCACGGGCGCCACCACCAAGGGCGTCGTGCTGGCGTCCTACGGCTTTCTGGTCATCGGCCTGATCGACAACGTGCTGCGTCCGCTGCTGGTCGGCAAGGACACCAAGATGCCCGACTACATCGTGCTGATTTCCACGCTGGG
The DNA here is from genome assembly GCF_019237615.1 of Roseateles sp. Lineage (GTDB taxonomy): Bacteria > Pseudomonadota > Gammaproteobacteria > Burkholderiales > Burkholderiaceae_C > Pelomonas. The sequence goes on from NZ_JAFAGT010000020.1 coordinate 3,901, forward strand.
CGGCATGTCCGTGTTCGGCCTGACGGGCTTCGTCCTGGGCCCGGCCATTGCTGCCCTCTTCATGGCCACCTGGGATCTGTTTGCAAACATGCAAAAGCAGGAGGAGCTGAGGCTGCAACAGGATGGCGCGCACCGACGCGTGGCGCAGCCGGCCGAGGCCGTGCCGCAGCAGCCGGCACCCGAGGCGCCCAAGCCGAATCGAATACCGGAAAAGCTAGGCGATAGTTAATACTAAATAACTAGCAAGCAGGACAAAAAACAGCGATTAAGAATCTGTATCGCGACCATTGCAAAA
>NZ_JAFAGT010000035.1 GCF_019237615.1 Roseateles sp.
ACGCAAGGAGCGCATCCAGAGGACCGAAACAGACAGCGCAACGATCAAATCGCGACGGCAATCAAACCAGCTCGCCGAAATGACCTCCGGCGACGATTGCCGGGGGCCTGTCGTTAGCGCAAAACTTCTGCCGCGCGGGCACCTAGAAGGTTTCCCAGTCGCCCTCGGCCTCGCTCATGGCGGGGGCCATGGGCTTGGGCGCGGGGGCCGGCGTGGCCGCCGCGGACGCCTGGCGCGGCGCGACGGCCAGCCCGGGCTTGGCGTCCGGCTTGGCCATCACCCTGGGAGCCGCCGGCTTGAGCGGCATGACCGGCCGCGGGGCCGGCTTGGGCGTGGTGCGCGGCGCGGCCGGAGCTGCGTGCACAAGGCTGGCGTCGACACGGAAGGCCGCCACGGCCTCCGACAGCTTGGCCGTCTGCAGGCGCATGCTTTCGGCCGCCGCGGCGGTCTGTTCCACCAGCGCCGCGTTCTGCTGCGTGGCCTGGTCGAGCTGGCTGACGGCGGCATTGATCTGCCCCACGCCCTCGGACTGCTCGCGACTGGACACCGTGATCTCGCCGACCAGGTCGGTCACCTTGCGCACCTCGTTGACCATCTGACCAATGGTCTCGCGCGCGGCCAGCACCTGGGCGCTGCCGCTCTCGACCTTGCCGACGCTGTCGCCGATGAGGCTCTTGATCTCCTTGGCGGCCTCGGCGCTGCGTTGCGCCAGCGCACGCACCTCGCCGGCCACGACGGCGAAGCCGCGACCCTGCTCACCGGCGCGCGCCGCCTCCACCGCGGCGTTCAGCGCGAGGATGTTGGTCTGGAACGCGATGCCATCGATGGTGCCGATGATGTCGCCGATCTTGCGACTGGAAGTCGAGATGGCGTCCATCGTCGCGACGACCTCGCCGACGGCGTTGCCGCCCGCGCCGGCCACCTCGGACGCATGGTTGGCGAGCTGGTCGGCCTGGCGGGCGTTGTCGGCATTCGCCTTGATCTGCGACGCCATCTGCTCGACGGAGGCCGCGGTCTCCTCCAGGCTGGAGGCCTGGCTCTCGGTGCGCGCGGAGAGGTCTGCGTTGCCCTGGGCGATCTCGGCCGCTGCGACGTTGAGCTGGTCGCAACCCTGGCGCACGCCGGACACCATGCGCGCCAGGTTCTGCGTCATCTCGTCCAGCATGTTGAGCAGCTGGCCGAGTTCGTCGCGCGAGTTGCTGCGCAGGCGCTGCGTCAGGTCGCCGCCGGCCACCGCCTGGACGGCCGCCGCGGCGAGCTGCATCGGGCGGGTGATGGAGCGCGTGATGGCCAGCGCCGCGCCCACGCCAATGCACAGGGCCACGAGCGAGACGATGGCGAAGATCCACAGCACTCGCTGGTAGGTGGCCTCGGCCGACGCCGTCGTGGTGGCGGCAAGCCTCTCGTTGTAAGCCCACCATTGGTCGACCGACTCGCGCACCGGCGTGAAGGCCGCCTGCGCCATGCCGAAGCTCATCTCCTTGGCCGCCGTGCCCTGCGTCGGGTCGGATGCGCTGTCGCTGGATGCCTTCAGCACCTTGTCCTGGGCCGCGAGGTAGCCTTTCAGGCCCTCACCGACCTTGTGCAGCAGTGCGCGGTCCTCGTCGTCCGACACCAGGGGCTCGTAGGCCCTGAGTTGCTTCTTCAGGTCCTCGCGAGTCTGGGCGATGCGCTCGCCCAGCACCTTCTTCTCCCTGTCGTCATCGGTCAGGATGTGCTGCTGCTCCAGCCTGCGCGCGTCGGAGACGGCGCCGTCGATCTGGTGGATTGTGCGCAGCGACGGCAGGATATTGTTGGGGTAGTACTCGGCGTAATAGTTGATCGACTTCACCAGCATCGCCCCGACCCCCGCCATCACCAGCATGAGCGCCAGCAACACGAAAAATGCAAGGCCAAGCCGCGCCCCAACGCGCAGGTTCTTCACGACATCCACAACGATCTTTCTTTGTCTTCGACTCGAAGAACTGTGCCTTGTTCGCCCCGGGCGGGCAACGCGCGGGGCGTGCAGACTGCACGAAGTCAGGCTTCTGGTGCGTCGGACTCGCCGAGGAGCAACGCCAGCAGCACGGCCGTACCTATGGGCATGAAGATCACCACGGCGATGAACCAGGGCCAGAAGGCGCGCCCCGTGCGCCGCACCAGCTGCATCATGAAGACGCAATGCATGGAGCCGGCCACGATAAGGCCCAGGCCCGAGATCGCGAGCAGGCTGGCCGGCGGCTCGCCGTCCTGCGCGCCGCTGATGAGCTGCCACAGGCAGAAGCCCGCGATGACCAGCGTGATCAGCGCGTATTCGACGCCACTCTTGATATCTGCTTTCATGGCTCAGCTTTCGTCGATCAGCTTTTTCAGCGGTGCGGGCAGCGCGTATCTGGCGAGTTGCTCGCGGGCCACCCAGGTGCCCGGCAGTTGCTCCTCGGCCACTTCGGCCCGCACCGTGTGCAACACCCAGTCGAAGTGGGTCAGCGCATGCTCGATGCGCGGCAAAGTCTCCAAGTCGACATCGGGCAGCGCTGCGCGCGCGCCGGCCTCGTCGTCGAACATGGGCAGCGTCCAGAGGCCCGCCCAGACACCGGTCGCCGGCCGCTGCCGCAGCAGCACCCGCCCCTCTGCCGACTCCAGCCACAACCACCAGTTCTCGCGCCGGCCGCGCTTGAGCTTGCGGGTCTTGACGGGGTAGCGCGTCGGGTCGCCCTCCTGCTGGCCGCGGCACAGCGGCTGCACGGGGCAGAGCAGGCAGTCGGGCGAGCGCGCGGTGCAGACGGTCGCGCCCAGGTCCATCAGGCCCTGGGTGTAGCGGTCGACGTCGCGCTCGGGCAGCAGCTCGGTGGCGCGGTCCCACAACCGCTTCTCGGCGGCGCTGCTGGCCAGATCGCCATCGAAGGCGAGCACCCGACCCAGCACGCGCTTGACGTTGCCATCAAGGATGGCGACTCGCTCGCCGAAGCAGAAAGCTGCGATGGCGGCCGCCGTCGAGCGGCCTATGCCCGGCAGCGTCTGCAGCGCGGCCGCCGTGGAAGGGAACTCACCGCCATGCAGCTCGGCCACGGCCCTGGCGCAGGCATGCAGGTTGCGCGCGCGGCTGTAGTAACCCAGGCCCGCCCACATCGCGAGCACCTCGTCCAGCGTCGCCGCGGCCAGGTCGATGACCCTGGGCCAGCGCGCCAGAAAGCGCTCGTAATAGCCCAGCACCGTCACAACCTGCGTCTGCTGCAGCATGATTTCCGACAGCCAGACGCGATAGGGGTCGCGCGTGTTCTGCCAGGGCAGCGTATGGCGGCCATGGCGGCGTTGCCAGGCAACGACGGTCTTGCCGAAGTCCTCTATCAACGCTTCTGGCATGACGGGCAGAAGAAGGTGGAGCGCTGGCCCTGCACGATGCGCCGGATGGCCGTGCCGCAGCGCCGACAGGACTCGCCCTCGCGGCCATAGACCTGGGCCTGCATCTGGAAGCTGCCAGCCACGCCGTGGGCGTCACGGAAGTCGCGCAGCGTCGTGCCGCCGGCTTCCAGCGCCTGGCCCAGCACGGTGCGCACGGCGGTAGCAAGCTTGTCGGCGCGCGGCCGGCTGAGCCTCGCCGCGGGCAAGCGCGGGTCTATGCCGGCCATGAACAGCGCCTCGCAGGCGTAGATGTTGCCTGCGCCGACGACGATATCGCCCGCCAGCAGGGCCTGCTTGATCGCGACGCGCCGGCCGCTCAGCGCCGCGTGCAGATGCAGGCCATCGAAGCGCTCGTCGAAGGGCTCCAGGCCCAGGCCGCCAAGCAGCGTCGCCACAGGCTCAGCCTCCAGCGCACTGGCCCAGACGACGGCGCCGAAGCGGCGCGGGTCGGTCAGCCGCAGCAGGCCGCGATCAGTGTGCAGATCGAAGTGGTCATGCGCGCCCGGCGCGGGCGTCGCGTCGAGGAAGGCCAACGACCCCGACATGCCAAGGTGCAGCAGCAACCCGCCTCGGCCTTCCAGCGGAAGCCACAAATATTTACCCCGCCTTTGCACGCTGCCGACGCGGCTGCCCAGCAGGGTTTCGGGGTCCACGCCGATGGGCCAGCGCAGCGGTTTTCCCAGGCGCAGGCCGGTCACCCGGGCCCCCTGGATGGCGGCGGCAAAGCTGCGGCGCGTGACTTCGACTTCGGGCAACTCGGGCATGGGAGCGAAATCATAATCAGGCCGTTGTTTGCCGGAGTCCGAATGCCCCTGCCTTTTCGCCGAGTGATGATTGCCGCCGCCTTGCTGGCCGCGCTGCAAGCCCATGCCCAGGATGCTGCCGCACCCGCTGCACCCGCTGCACCCGCTGCACCCGCGGAGGCGCCGACGAACTCGGCGATGGACGCGCCGCTGTTCTACCAGCTGCTGATCGGCGAGATCGAGTTGCAGAACGGCCAGGCGGGCGTCGCCTTCCAGGTGCTGCTGGACGCCGCGCGGCGCACCGCCGACGAGGAGTTGTTCAAGCGCGTCGTCAACATCGCCATCCAGGCCCGCGCGGGCGACCAGGCGCTGATGGCCGCGCGCAGCTGGGCCGAGACCGTGCCGACGTCGGTCGACGCGCTGCAGAGCACCGTGCAGTTGCTGGCGTTGATGAACAAGCCCGCCGAGGTGCCGCAGCCACTGTCCACGCTGCTGCGCATCGCGCCTACGCCGCAACGCCCTGGCCTCATCCTGGCCCTGCCGCGCCTGTTCCAGCGCGCACCCGACCCCAAGGCCGTACTCGCCGCCCTCGGGCCGGTGCTGCGCGCGCAGGGCGGCCCGCTCAGGCCCGCCGCCCTCTACACCGAGGCCCGCCTGTCCATCAACGCCGGCGAGAACGCCCGCGCGCTGGCGCTGACGCGCGAGCTCAGCCAGGCCATGCCGGACGGCGACGACGCGATGCAGCTGGCCGTCGACCTCATGCCCGCCGAACCACAGGCCGAAGGGCTCATCACCGAGCGCCTGCAACGCAAGCCCGACCAGCACGCGCTGCGCCAGGCCTATGGCCGGGCGCTGATCCAGGCCCAGCGCCCGGCCGACGCCGCACGCGAGTTCCGGCTGCTGACCGTGGCCACGCCCGACAACCCCGCCCCCTGGCTGGCGCTGGGCGCGCTTGAGCTGGAACTCCAGCACGCCGCCGCCGCCGAGGACGCGCTGCACGAGGGCCTGAAACGCCTGGACACGCCGGCCGCCGGCACCGATGCCGAGATCAAGGCCCGCGCCGACGGGCGCCGGCAGGCCTGGCTGATGCTGTCCCAGGCGGCCGAGCAGCGCGGCGACCTCAAGGCCGCCGAGACCGCGCTGCAGAAGGTCGACAACAACGGCCTGGATGTTCGCTACCGCCGCGCCAGCCTGCTGGCCCGCCAGGGCAAGCAGGCCGAGGCCCGCAAGCTGCTGCAGCCGGCCGCCGACGCCAGCGATGCCGACGCCCGCGCCGCACTGCTGGCCGAGTCGCAGCTGATGCGCGAGCAGCGCGACTACGCCGCAGCGCTCAAGGTGCTGAAGACCGCGACGGCCCGCTTCGGCAACGATGCCGACCTGCTCTACGAACAGGCCATGATGACCGAGAAGGTCGGCAAGTTCGACGAGATGGAGACACTGCTGCGCAAGGTCATAGAGATCAAGCCCGACTACCACCACGCCTACAACGCGTTGGGCTATTCGCTGGCCGAGCGCAACCAGCGCCTGCCTGAGGCCAAGCAGCTCATCGAGCAAGCGCTCAAGCTGTCGCCGGGCGAGCCCTTCATCGTCGACAGCCTGGGCTGGGTCGAGTTCCGCCTCGGCAATTTCGCCGAGGCCGTCAAGCTGCTGCGCCAGGCGCATGCCGGCCGACCCGACGCCGAGATCGCCGCCCACCTGGGCGAGGCGTTGTGGGCCAGCGGCGCGCATGACGAAGCCCGGCGAGTGTTCGCCGATGCTGCGCGGCGCGACCCCGGCAACGAGGCGTTGCGCGAGACGCTCGAGCGGCTGAAGGTCAAGCCGTGAGGTTGGCGTTCGCCTGCCTCGCGCTGGCAGTCGCCGGCTGCGCGCAACTGCCCCAGGTCACGCCGGCCGGCCATGAGGCCCGGCTCAGCGGCCGCATCAGCGTCACCGTGGCCGGCGACCAGCACAACCGCGGCACTGGCGGTGCGGCCAGCTTCGAGCTGTTCGGCAGCCCCGAGGCCGGCCGGCTGGAGCTGACCTCGCCGCTGGGCTCGTTGATGGCGCGCGCAGACTGGCGGCCGGGCCTGGTCACGCTGCAGACGCCGGGCGACGAGCGTCGCTTCGAGGACCTGGACGCGCTGACCCGCGAGCTGCTTGGCGAGGCCGTGCCCGTGGCCGCGCTGTTCGACTGGCTGAAGGCCCGCCCCTGGCCCGCCGCGCCGCATCAGAAGACCACCAACGGCTTCGAGCAACTGGGCTGGCGCATCGAGCCGCGGCTGCCCGCCCTCGTCGCCACGCGCCTGACCGAGCCCGTCGTCACACTGCGCGCCAAACTGGACGGAAGCGATGAAGGCACTCCATGATCTGGCCGCTCCGGCCAAGCTCAACCTCTTCCTGCATGTCGTCGGCAAGCGGCCGGACGGCTACCACCTCTTGCAATCGCTGTTCGTGCTGGTCGACTGGGCGGACACGCTGCATGTCGAGCGCCGTGCCGACGGGCAGCTGAGCCGCCACGATGTGCTGGGAGGCGATCTGCCGGCGGACGACCTCTGCCTGCGCGCCGCCCGCCTGCTGCAGGCTGAGACGGGCTGCACGCTGGGCGCCGACATCCACTTGGAGAAGCGCCTGCCCGCCGGCGCCGGCATGGGCGGCGGCTCGTCCGATGCGGCAACGACGCTGCTCGCGCTCAACCGGCTCTGGGGCTGCGGCCTGTCGTTGCAGCGACTGCTGGCGCTGGGCCTGAAGCTTGGTGCGGACGTGCCCTTTTTCCTCGGCGGCAGGCCGGCCCTGGTCGAGGGCATAGGCGAGATACTGCACCCGCTGACTCTGCCGGAACAGCGCTTCGCGGTGCTCAAGGGACCGTCCGGCTTGTCCACCCAAGAGATCTTTTCGAGCAAACTCTTGGCAAGGTCCGAAAACTTGGCTATAGTCACGGGCTTTCCCGCCTCAGCAGGAACTGCAGAAAGACTCATCGCAGGCTTTGGTCAGAATGACCTCCAGCCAGCAGCCGAGTCGATCAGCAGCGAAGTGCGAGACGCGTTGACTCTGTTGTCGAAGACCTTCGGCAACGCCCGGATGACGGGCTCAGGAGCCGCCGTGTTTTCCGTACTGGCCGGGGATGGAAAAGATGGCAAGGACGACCAGTTCATGGCGACACTGCTTCAAGGGCTTCCGAATGGAGGTCCTGGAGCGTGGACGGGTCGGATCTGCCGCAGTCTGGCTCAACACCCGCTCGCGGGCTGGGCTGACTGAAGAAGTTTCAAGGGTTCGGCCGCTCGGCCGGGTCCTGTGTAGGGGAGTCGCCAAGTTGGTCAAGGCATCGGATTTTGATTCCGACATGCGAGGGTTCGAGTCCTTCCTCCCCTGCCAGATTTCTGTACTTCGCTGAACCGGCTGCGCATTCAGCGGGCCACTGACATCAGAGGCTCCCAGTGCTGCTCAATACGGTTCTCTTCACCGGCAACGCGAATCCGGTTCTCTCCCAGGAAATTGCCACCCATCTCGGCCTCGAGCTGGGCAAGGCCGTCGTCGGCCGTTTCTCCGACGGCGAGGTCACCGTCGAGATCCAGCAGAACGTTCGCGCCCGCGACGTGTTCGTCGTTCAGCCCACATGCGCGCCGACGAACGAGAACCTGATGGAGCTGCTGATCATGGTGGACGCGCTCAAGCGCGCCAGCGCCCGCCGCATCACCGCCGTGATTCCCTACTTCGGCTATGCCCGCCAGGACCGCCGCCCGCGTTCGACGCGCGTGCCGATCTCGGCCAAGGTGGTCGCCAACCTGCTGGAGACCGTCGGCGTCGAGCGCGTGCTGACCATGGACCTGCACGCCGACCAGATCCAGGGCTTCTTCGACATCCCGGTCGACAACATCTACGCGTCGCCGGTGCTGCTGTCGGACCTGAAGGCCCGCAACTACAGCGACCTGGTCGTCGTCAGCCCCGATGTCGGCGGCGTCGTGCGCGCTCGCGCGCTGGCCAAGCAGCTGGGCTGCGACCTGGCCATCATCGACAAGCGCCGCCCGGCCGCAAACGTCTCCGAGGTGATGCATGTCATCGGCGAGATCGACGGTCGCAACTGCGTCATCATGGACGACATGATCGACACCGCCGGCACGCTGGTGAAGGCGGCCGAGGTGCTGAAGGCCCGCGGCGCCAAGAGCGTGTTCGCCTACTGCACCCACCCCATCCTGTCGGGCCCGGCCATCGAGCGCATCGCCGGATCGGCGCTGGACGAGGTCGTCCTCACCAACACCATCCCGCTGACCGACGCGGCCAAGGCCTGCAAGAAGATCCGCCAGCTGTCGGTGGCCTTCCTGTTCGCCGAGACCATCCGCCGCATCTCCGATGGCGAGTCGGTCACCTCCCTCTTCTCGGAACAGAACAACAACTTCTGATCCGGGTTTCGTCGCGGCCTTTGAACGGCCGCTTTTCAACACGGTGCCTGGTCGCGGGCGCCGTTTCTCTTTTGGAGATAAACCATGAAGTTCGTCGCTTTTGAGCGCAAGCTGCAGGGGACCGGAGCGAGCCGCCGCCTGCGTATCGCCGGCAAGGTGCCCGGCATTGTTTTCGGCGCCGGTGAGCCCACGATGATCGAGCTCGATCACAACGCGCTCTTCCACGCCCTCAAGAAGGAAGCCTTCCACAGCTCGCTGCTGGACATGGAGCTGAACGGCGCCACGACGCAAGTGCTGCTGCGTGACTTCCAGATGCACCCCTACAAGCCGCAAGTCCTGCACTGCGACTTCCAGCGCGTGGACGGCACGACCAAGATCACGAAGAAGGTGCCCCTGCACTTCATCGGCGAAGACGCCTCGCCGGCCGTCAAGACCGACCACTGCACGGTCAACCACGTCGTCACCGAGCTGCTGATCACCTGCCTGGCCCAGCAACTGCCTGAGTTCATCGAGATCGACCTGTCGGGCCTGACCAAGGGTCACTCGCTGCACGTCAACGACATCAAGCTGCCTGCCGGCGTCAAGGTCGTCACCCACGGCAAGCCCAACCCCGTCATCGCGACGCCGGTCGAGCCCAAGGTCGAGGAAATCGTCGTGGCCGCCGCTCCGGCTGCCGACGACAAGAAGGGCAAGAAAGGCAAGAAGTAATTCTTCTCGCCGGCCTCAAGCCAAGACAAGGGCTCCGCAAGGGGCCCTTTTCATTGCTGCGTCGAAGGCGGCGGCAGCCGCCCGCCCAGGTTCTTGAGCAGCAGGCCGGCCGCCACGAGCTGGCGGTTGCGCAACGTCAGCACATTGCCCTCAGCCGACAGCGCCGAGGTCTGCGCGGCGCTGACGTTGAGGAAGCTGACCGTGCCGGCTCGGTACTGGTCCAGCACCAGCTCGAGGTTGCGCTGGGCCGCCTCGAAGGCGTCGTGCTGCAAGGCCAGCGAAACGCCGGACTCGGCAAACTGCACGAGGTTGTCCTCAACCTCCTGGAAGGCCGTCAGCACCGCCTGGCGGTAGTTCGCCGTCGCCACGTCGGCCGACGCGCGCGCCTGGTCGCTGGCGAGGCGGCGCTGGCCGCCATCGAAGAGGGGCTCAGCCACGGCTGCGCCCAGCGACCAGAGCAGGTTGGGCGCCGACACCAGCTTGGACCAGGAGGCGCCGCGGTAGCCGGCGCTGGCCGACAGCGTGACCGAGGGGAAGAAAGCCGCGTCGGCGATGCCGATCTGCGCGTAGGCCACCGTCTGGCGCGCCCGCGCGGCGGCGATGTCGGGACGCTGCGCAAGCAGCATGGACGGCACCAGCTCGGGAACCGGCGGCAGTTCGGGAAGCATGGCGCTGGGCGGCAGCTGGAACTGCCCCGGCAACTTGCCGAGCAGGAGGGCGATGCCATGCTCAAGCTGCGCCCGGGTCACGCGGGTGTCGCTGAGCTGGGACTGCACGCTGCGCAACTGGGTGCGCGCCTGCAGCACGTCGGTCTGCGCGACGACACCGCCGGCATAGCGCGCTTCGGTCAGGTCCAGCGCGCGCTGGTTGGCGGCGACGGTGCGCTCGAGCAGCGCCTGCTGGGCCTCGGCCACGCGCAGCGCGAGGTAGCTCTGCATCAGCGTGGCCTGAGCGGACAGGCGCAGCGCGGCCAGGTCGTCCCGGCTGGCCTGATAGCTCGCGCCGGCCGCCTTGACGCCTTCGGAAAGCCGCCCCCAGAGGTCGATCTCCCAGGCCGCATTGGCAGTCAGCGAGTTGCTCGTCGACACGCCGCCCTGGACATTGCCGCTCTGGGGCGTCGCCGAGCGCGTGCTGCCGGCGCCGACGGACAGCGTCGGGAAGATGGCCGACTGACTGGCCTTCAGCACGGCCTGGGCCGAGGCGACCTGGGCCAGCGCCACGGCAAGGTTCTGGTTGCCGACGACAAGGTCGGCCTGCAGGCCGTCCAGCACCGGGTCCTTGAACATCGTCCACCAGGCCTCGGGCACGGCCATCTGCGGTGCCACGCGCTGCCATTCGGCCGCCCCCTTGAAGCTCGCCGGTGGCGGCGCCTCGACGGGCGGGTGCTTTGCGGTGACGGCGCAGCCGGCCATCAGGAGGGCCAGGGCCAGTGGGGGGAGCATGGTCTTAGACATGGCTTCGGCTCGCGGTCTGGAGGACAGGGGCGCCGGCCGGCCCGGGCTTGGTGCGCTTGCGGCTGAGCCTGTCCATGCAGCAGAACACGACAGGGGTGGTGTAGAGCGTCAGCAACTGGCTCAGCAGCAGGCCGCCGACGATGGAGATGCCCAGAGGCACGCGCAGCTCGGCGCCCTCGCCACGGCCCAGGGCCAGCGGCACGGCGCCGAAGACCGCGGCCACCGTCGTCATCAGGATGGGTCGCAGCCGCAGCAGCGCCGCGCGGTAGATGGCAGCACCAGCGCTCAGGCGCCGGCCTCGCTCGGCAGCCGCGTGCTGGGCCGAGATGGCGAAGTCCAGCATCATGATGGCGTTCTTCTTCACGATGCCGATCAGCAGGATGACGCCGATCAGCGCAATGATGGTGAAGTCGGTCTTGAACAGCATAAGCGCCAGCAGCGCGCCGACGCCGGCCGACGGTAGCGTCGACAGGATGGTGATGGGGTGGATCAGGCTCTCGTAGAGCATGCCCAGCACCAGGTAGATCGTGACGATGGCCGCGAGGATAAGCAGCGGCTGCGACTTCAGTGAGGCCTGGAAGGCCTGGGCTGTGCCCTGGAAGCTGCCGCGCACCGAGACCGGCGCGCCGCTGCCGGCGACCGCGTCGTTGATCGCGTCGACGGCCGTCGACAGCGACACGCCGGCCGCGAGGTTGAAGCTGATGGTGCTGGCCGGCGTGCCGCTTTGGTGGCTGACGGCCAGCGGCGTGGCCGTCGTCTCGACACGGGCCACGGTCGACAGCGGCACCTGCTGGCCGCCGCTGCTGGTAAGCATCAACCGGTCCAGCGTCTGCGGGCTCTGCAGCCATTCGGGCGCCAGCTCCAGCACGACGCGGTACTGATTCAGCGGGTTGTAGATGACGCCCACCTGGCGCTGGCCAAAGGCGTTGTTCAACGTGTTGTCCAGCGCGTTCATCGTCAGGCCCAGGCGGGCCAGCGCGTCGCGGTCGACGACGAGGGAGGTCTGCAAACCCTTGTCCTGCTGGTCCGTGTTGACGTCGGTGATCTCGGGCACCTGGGTCAGCGCGCCGCGGATGCGCGGCTCCCAGGTCCGCAGATCGGAAAGCTCGTCGGCCTGCAGCGTGTACTGCCAGGACGCGTTGGCCTGCCGGCCGCCGACGCGGATGTCCTGCACCGGCGCCAGGAACAGGTTGGCACCGGGCACCTTGGCGAGCTTGCCGCGCAGCCGGTTGATGACGTCATCCACGCTCTCCTTGCGCTCGCTGCGGGGCTTGAGGCTGATGAACATGTTGGCGCTGTTGCGCTGCCCGCCGCCGGTGAAGCCGGTCACGTTGGCCACTGCCGGGTCGGTGCGCACGATGTCGTGGAAGGTGCGCAGCTTCAGCTGCATGGACTGGAAGGAGCTGGCCTGGTCGGCCTGCACGCCGCCAATCATCAGCCCGGTGTCCTGCTGCGGGAAGAAGCCCTTGGGGATGGTGGCGTATAGCGACACGTTCAGCGCGATGACGCCGGCCAGGGCCAGCAGCGCCAGAGGCTGGTGGCGCAGCGTCCAGCGCAGCGAGCGGCGGTAGCCGCGCATCAGGCCGACCTGGAGGCGGGTCAGGAAGCGGACCAGGCGCCCTGGCCGGCGCGCGGTGGCCTGCGGCTTGAGCAGCGTCGCGGCCATCATGGGCGTCGTCGTCAGCGACACCGCCATGGACACCAGGATGGCCACCGAAAGCACGACGGCAAACTCGCGGAACAGCCGCCCGACGATGCCTCCCATCGCCAGGATGGGGATGAAGACGGCGATCAGGCTCAGCGAGATCGAGACGACGGTGAAGCCGATTTCCTTGGCCCCCTTGAGCGCCGCCTCGCGGGGCGGCACGCCTCGCTCGATATGGCGCGAGATGTTCTCCAGCACGACGATGGCGTCGTCGACGACGAAGCCGGTGGCCACCGTCATCGCCATCAGCGACAGGTTGTCGATGCTGTAGCCCAGCAGGTACATGACGCCGAAAGTGCCGGCCAGCGACACCGGCACGGCCACGGCCGGCAGCAGCGCCGCGCGAAAGCGCCGCAGGAACACGAAGACGACGACGATGACGAGGCCGAAGGCGATGACCAGCGTGCGCTGCACCTCCACGATGCTGCCGCGTATGGTGGCCGTGCGGTCCATGACGACGCTCACGTCTATGGCCGGCGAGATGGACGCGCGCAGTTGCGGCAGCAGGCTGCGCACCGTGTCCACGGTCTTGATGATGTTGGCGCCGGGCGCCTTGTTCATGATCAGCAGCACGGCCCGGCGGCCGTCCGCAAGCCCGTCGTTGCGCAGGTCCTGCACGCTGTCCTGCACGTCGGCCACGTCGCGCAGGTGCACTGCGGCGCCGTTGCGGTAGCTCAGCACCAGCGGCGCGTACTCGGCCGCGCGCTTGGCCTGATCGTTGGCGGTGATCTGCCAGTAGCGGTCCTCCGACTCCAGCTGGCCCTTGGGCCGGTTGGCGTTCGTCGCGACGACGGCTGCCCTCACCTGGTCCAGCGAGATGCCCTGCGAGGCCAGTTTGTTCGGGTCCAGCTCGATGCGCACGGCCGGCAGCGCGCCGCCGCCCACGGTCACCTGGCCCACGCCGTCCACCTGCGACAGCCGCTGCGCGAGCACGGTAGAGGCGGCGTCATACATCTGGCCACGCGTCAGCGTGTCCGACGTCAGCGCGATGATCATGATGGGCGCATCGGCCGGGTTGACCTTGCGGTAGGTCGGGTTGCTGGGCAGGCCGCTGGGCAGCAGCGCGCGGGAGGCGTTGATGCCGGCCTGTACCTCGCGCGCCGCGGCGTCGATGTTGCGGCTGAGGTCGAACTGCAGCGTGATGCGGCTGCTGCCCAGCGACGACGACGAGGTGATCTCCGTGACGCCGGCGATGCTGCCCAGCGTTCGCTCCAGCGGCGTGGCGACGGTCGCGGCCATGGTGTCGGGGCTGGCGCCGGGCAGGGAGGCGCTGACCGAGATGGTCGGGAACTCCACCTGGGGCAGCGGCGCGATGGGCAGCAGCAGGTAGCCTATGGCCCCCGCCAGCGCGATGCCGCAGGTGATCAGCGCCGTGCCTATGGGGCGCTCGATGAAGACGCGCGACAGGTTCACGCCGCCACCTCCTCGCCCCGGCCGCCGCGCTTGAGCCGTGCCGCCAGCGCCGAGAAGCCGAGGTAGATGACCGGCGTCGTGAACAGGGTCAGCAGCTGGCTGACGATGAGCCCCCCCACCATCACCACGCCCAGCGGATGGCGCAACTCGCTGCCAACGCCCGTGCCCAGCATCAGCGGCAGCGCACCCAGCAGGGCCGCCATCGTCGTCATCAGGATGGGCCGGAAGCGCAGCAGGCTGGCCTGGTGGATGGCGTCGCGCGGCTTCATCCCCAGGTCGCGCTCGGCCTCCAGCGCAAAGTCGATCATCATGATCGCGTTCTTCTTCACGATGCCGATCAGCAGCACGATGCCGATGATGGCGATGATGTCCAGGTCCAGCTTGAAGGCCAGCAGCGCCAGCAGCGCGCCCAGGCCGGCAGAGGGCAGCGTGGACAGGATGGTCAGCGGGTGGATGGTGCTCTCGTAGAGCACGCCCAGCACGATGTACATCGTCACGATGGCCGCGAGGATGAGCAACAGCGTGCTCGTGAGGGACGCCTGGAAGGCCAGCGCCGCGCCCTCGAAGCGCGTCTCCACGCTGAGCGGCAGCTGCAGCGCGTCGACCTCGGCCTTGATGGCCTTCACCGCCTCGCCCAGCGAGGCGCCCGGTGCGAGGTTGAAGGAGATCGTCGACGACGGGAACTGAGCCACATGGTTGACGACCAGCGGCGCCTGCTTCTCGACGAAGCGGGCGACGGAGCTGAGCGGCACCTGCGCGCCGTTGGCGCCGGGCACGTACAGGCGCCTGAGGCCGTCCAGGCCCACGCGGAAATCGGGCGCCACCTCCAGCACGACGCGGTACTGGTTGCTCTGCGTGAAGATGGTCGAGATCAGGCGCTGGCCGAAGGCGCTGTAGAGGGCGCTGTCGATGGCGGCAACGGTGACGCCCAGGCGACCGGCCGCGTCGCGGTCGATGTCCACATAAGCCTGCAGACCCAGGTCCTGCTGGTCACTGGCGACATCGGCGATGGACTTGACGCCACGCAGATGCTCCAGCACGGCCGTGGTGGATCGGCTCAGCTCGGCGGCGTCGGGCGAGGACAGCGTGAACTGGTACTGCGTTTTGGCAATGCGATCCTCGATGGTCAGGTCCTGCACCGGCTGCAGATAGAGGGCGATGCCGGGCTCGTCAGCCGCCATGTCGCCGAGGCGGCGCGCCACCTCGGCCGCGCTCGCGCCGCGCCCCTCCTTGGGCTTGAGGGTGATCTGCAGCCGGCCCTGGTTCAGCGTCGTGTTGCCGCCGTCCACGCCGATGAAGGATGAAACGCTCTGCACGGCCGGGTCCTTCAGCACCCGCTCGGCCAGGCGCTGCTGGTGGTCCGCCATGGCGGCGAAGGACGTGGACTGCGCCGCCTCCGTGATGCCCTGCAGCTGGCCCGTGTCCTGCACCGGGAAGAAGCCCTTGGGCACCATCAGGTAGAGCACGCCGGTCAGCAGCAGCGTCGCGATGAAGACGAGCATCGTCGCGGCGGAGCGGTCCAGCACCCAGTCCAGCGCGCGGCCGTAGGCGGCAATGGTGTCGTCGAAAGCCCGGCCCACCCAGCGCCACAGCCGGCCATGGTCCTCGTCATGCTCATGCTTGAGCAGGCGTGCGCACATCATGGGCGTCAGCGTCAGCGACACGAAGGCCGAGATCAGGATGGACACGGCCAGCGTGATGGCGAACTCGTGGAACAGCCGGCCGACCACGTCGCCCATGAACAGCAGCGGGATCAGCACGGCAATCAGCGACACCGTCAGCGAGATGATGGTGAAGCCGATCTGCTGGGAGCCGGTCAGGGCCGCGTCATAGGCGCTGACGCCCTCGCCGCCCTCCTCCATATGCCGCGCGATGTTCTCGATCATGACGATGGCGTCGTCGACGACAAAGCCGGTCGAGATCACCAGCGCCATCAGCGTCAGGTTGTTGATGGAGAAGCCCGCCAGGTACATCACACCGAAGGTGCCCACCAGCGACACCGGCACGGCCACCGCGGGGATCAGCGTCGCCGGGAGGCTACGCAGGAACACGAAGATGACGCCGATGACGAGGGCGATGGCGAACAGCAGTTCGTGCTCTACGTCGCGCACCGAGGCGCGGATGGTGGTCGTGCGGTCGGACAGCACCCTCACGTCCAGCGAGGCTGGCAGGCTGGCCTGCAGCTGCGGCAGCACGGCCTGGACGCGGTCGACGGTGTCGATGACATTGGCGCCGGGCTGGCGCTGCACGTTCAGGATGACGGCGGCGACGGACGGCTTGCCCGCCTGCCCCGCCCAGGCCGCCAGGCGCAGGTTCTCGGCGTCATCGACGAGCCGGGCCACGTCCTTGAGCCGCACCGGGTTGCCGTTCTTGTAGGCGATGACGAGGCCGGCGTACTCCGCCGCGCTGCGCAGTTGGTCGTTGGCGTCCACCGTGGACGCTCGCAGCGGCCCGTCGAAGCTGCCCTTGGACTGGTTGACGTTGGCGTTGCCTATGGCCGTGCGCACATCGTCGATGGACATGCCCAGCGCGGCCAGCGCGCCCGGGTCGGCCTGGATGCGCACGGCCGGCCGGCGCCCGCCCGCGATGCCCACCAGGCCCACGCCCGGCACCTGCGAGATCTTCTGCGCCAGACGGCTCTCGACGAGGTCGTGCACGCGCGTGATCGGCAGCGTGGCCGACGACACTGCGATGGTCAGCACCGGCGCATCCGCCGGGTTGACCTTGCTGTAGACCGGCGGCATCGGCAGGTCAGTGGGGAGCAGGTTGCTGCCGGCGTTGATGGCCGCCTGCACCTCCTGCTCGGCCACGTCCAGCGACAGGCTGAGGTCGAACCGCAGCGTGATAACCGAGGCGCCGCCCGAGCTGGTGGACGACATCTGCGCCAGGCCCGGCATCTGGCCGAACTGGCGCTCCAGCGGCGCGGTGACGGAGGAGGTCATCACGTCCGGGCTGGCGCCGGGGTAGAGGGTCGTGACCTGGATGGTCGGGTAGTCCACCTCGGGCAGGGCCGACACCGGCAGCAACCGGTAGGCCAGCGCACCGGCCAGCACGATGGCCAGCATCAGCAGCGAGGTCGCGACCGGCCGCGTGATGAACAGGCGTGACGGGTTCATTGCCGCTGCCTCAGTTGGCGGGCGCTGAACCGGCGCCGGCAGCGCGGTGCTCCTGCAGCCAGGCGCGGCGGTCCTCCGGACTCATGGCCTTGAGCTTGTCGACCATCTCGGGCGGCACACGGTCCAGCCAGCGAGGGCGGTCGCCGCCGGCCGCGTCGGTGCCACCAGACGCGGCGCTCGCGCCAGCGCTGGCAGCGCTGGCGGCGGCGCCATGGCTCCGGCCACGCCCGCCGGCACCCGACGCCCCCGCGGCCGGCACCTTGATGACCTCGGCCTTGCCGCCGTCGCGCAGGCGGTCGGCGCCGTCGGTGACGACCTGCTCGCCGGGCTTGAGATCACCCTGCACGGCCGTCCAGTCGCCGTCGACCGTCAGGATCTGCAGCTTGCGCAGCGCCACCTGGCCGTCGGCGACGACGTAGACGTAGACACCCGGGGCGCCGCGCTGCACCGCGGCGCTGGGCACGACGAGCACATCCTTCAGCCGGTCCAACTGCAGGCGCACGTTGACGAACTGGTTGGTGAACAAGCTGCCGTCCAGGTTGGGAAACAACGCCTTGACCTTGATCGTGCCCGTCGTCGCGTCGATGGCGTTGTCGGTGCTGGCGACACGCCCCGAAGCCAGCAACTGCTTGCGCTCGCGGTCCCAGGCCTGCACGGCCAGCGGCTGCTTGTCGGCCAGCTGCTGGCGGATGCGTGGCAGGCGCACGTCCGGCACGGCGAAGACGACCGCGGCCGGCTGGGTCTGGGCGATGCTGAGCAGGCCGTTGACGTCGCTTGGCGTCACGTTGTTGCCGAGGTCGGCCTGCTTCAGGCCGGCCTGGCCGGCGATGGGCGCCGTCACGCGGGTGTAGGAGAGCTGCAGCTTCGCGTTGTCCACGGCGGCCTGATCGGACAGCAGCGTGGCCTCGAGCTGGCGCACCAGGGCCTCCTGGGTGTCGAGCTGCTGGCGCGGCGCGGCATCCTTGGCGACGAGATCCCTGTAGCGGACCAGGTCGGCGCGGGCGTTGTCCAGCTGAGCCCGGTCACGGGCCAACGTCGCCAGCGCCTGGTCGCGCGCGATCTCGTAGGGCTTGGGGTCGATCAGCGCCAGCACCTGGCCGGCCTTCACCGGCTGGCCCTCGTGGAAGTACAAGGCCTTGAGTTCGCCGCCAACCTTCGCCCGCACGACGGCCATGTTGTCCGAGGCGATGCTGCCGATGGCGTCGACGATGACGTTCATGTCGCGCCGCTGCACCGTGGCGACCGAGACCGGCTGCGACCCGCTGCGACCGAAACGCCCGCCGGTTGCCCGGCCCGCGTCCGAGGCGGCCGACGCGGCGCCGGCAGTCCTCTCGGCGGCGCTGGCGCCGCCCCGCCCCTTCCACCACCAGCCGGCGAGGGCCAGGCCGGCAACCACCACGGCGATCAAGACCCAGATCCTGCTGCGCTTGGAATCCTTGTTCTGCATTCGGTCCACTCCTGATGGCGGCCAAGTTTCCCGGCCGAATGTAGCTGCAGCGTTGCTGAGGCCCAAAGCTACGATCACACCCATGATCAAGCTGATGGTGGGCCTGGGCAACCCCGGCGCCGAATATGAAGACACGCGCCACAACGCCGGTTTCTGGTGGATAGACGGCCTGGCCCGGGGGCTCAAGGCGAACCTCGCCCCGGACAAGGCCTATCACGGCCTCGTCGCCCGCGTGAACGGGGCGCCCGGCGCCAGCGGCCCGGTCTGGCTGCTGCAGCCCATGACCTACATGAACCTGTCCGGCAAGTCGGTCGCGGCGCTGGCGCGCTTCTTCAAGATCGCGCCGGAGGAGATCCTGGCGATCCATGACGAGCTGGACCTCCCCCCCGGCGAGATGAAGTTCAAGCGGGGCGGCGGCAACGGCGGCCACAACGGCCTGAAAGACATGCAGGCCCAGCTGGGCAGCGGCGAGTTCTGGCGGCTGCGCCTGGGCATAGGCCATCCTGGCCACAAGGCCGAGGTCGCGAACTACGTGCTGCGCAAGCCCCCGCTGGCCGAGCGCCAGGCGGTGGAGGACTGCATCCAGAAGAGCTATGGTGCCGTCGAACTGATGCTGAGCGGCCAGATGGACAAGGCCTTGGCCAAGATTCACGCCAGACCGCCGCGGCCCAAGCCTCCCAAACCCCTGCCGCCGGTGGACACTCCAGCCTCATGAAACACCTGCTGCTGGTCCTCGCCGTCCTCGGCTGCACCCTGCCTGCGCTGGCACAGACCCAGTCCCGCAGCGCCCAGGTCTTTCGATGCGGCCCGGACGGCCGCGACCTGCGCGACTCGCCCTGCCCGGATGGCAGCGGGGCCAGCAGCGTCAGTTTCGACCAGCCCAGCGGCGCCGACGTCCAGACCGCCCGCGAGCGGCACCTCGCCGACGCCAGGCAGGCCGCCGCCCTCGCGCAGGCGCGCCGTGCCAGCGAGGCCGAGGCCCGCCTCCCGCACGGCCACGCCGTAGGCCTGCAGGTGCTGCCGCCCCCAGCCCAGGCGGCCAGCGCCCCGCAGGTGGTGCACCTGAGGCCGCCCCATCCGACCTGGCCGCTCAGCAGGCCCCACAAGCCGCACGGGGCGGCCAGCGGCGGCCGATAGAATCCGCCCCGTTGGTGCTCGCGCCCGCCCTCACGGCGGCCGCAGTTCAACGGGAATCAGGAGGGGGAACCGCCACGCGGCCAACCTAACCTGAGCTGTCCCCGCAACGGTAAGTGGACGAGGCTCCCGCCTCAACGTTCGATCCACGACCACTGGCCTCACGGCTGGGAAGGTCTCGAATGCAGCGCCATCAGCCCGGATACCGGCCAACGACGGGGCCGCTGTGCAACCAGCCAGCGGCCGTTTTTCAGCGGTGCTGCGGGGGTCAGCGCGGCTGAGTGTTCGTTCGCGTCTCATCTCATGTCTCACTCCCTCCTCGCGGCCCGCCGGCTCGCGTCCCTCCCATTGGCCCTGTCTGCCCTGACGCTGGCCGCGTCCGCCCAGGCCCAAGTCCAGAACAAGCTCGACACCGTCGTCACCACCGCCACGCGCACGCCGCAGAGGCTGTCCGAGGTGCTGGCCGACCTGACCGTCATCACCCGTGCCGACATCGAGCGACAAGCCTCGGCAAGCCTCGCCGACCTGCTGCGCAACAACGGCTGCGCCGAGATGGTCCGCAACGGTGGCCCCGCGGCCACCACGTCGCTGTACTTGCGTGGTGCCGAGACCCGCCACACGCTGGTGCTGGTGGACGGCGTGCGCATCGACTCGCAGTCCACCGGCGGCGCCAGCTGGCAGGGCATCCCGCTCGCGCAGATCGAGCGCGTGGAAGTGCTGAAGGGCCCGGCCAGCGCCATCTACGGCTCCGACGCCATCGGTGGCGTCGTGCAGATCTTCACCCGCAAGGGCGGTAGCAAGACCAGCCTGGATCTGGGCGTCGCTGCCGGCAACCTCGGCACCGCCAAGCTCGACGGCGCCATGTCCGGCAGCGCCGGCATCTTCGACTACGCCGTATCCGCAGCCATCGACCGCAGCACCGGCTTCAACGCGACCACCCCCGACAACGCATTCAGCTACGTGCCCGACCGCGACGGCTACCGCCGCCACGAAGGCAGCCTGCGCCTGGGCGCACAGATCGCCGAGGGCCACCGCGCCGAACTCGTCGCGCTGCGCAGCCATGTCAATGCGCAGTACGACGCCTCCAGGTCAAAGCCGCTGGTGGACGACCACGCGCTACAGGACACCGACGCCGCCCGCCTGGCCTGGACCGCGCAATGGGCGCCCGCGCTGCAGACGCAGCTGAGCTACGGCGAATCGCGCGACCGCTACGAGACGACGCCATCGCCCTACCTGACCATCACGCATATCAAGAACCTCGCGCTGACCGGCTACTACCAGTTGGGCCAGGGCCAGCAGATCAACTTCACCGGCGAGCGCGCCGAGGACAAGCTGGAGAACAGCGGCCTCGTGACGGCCGGTGTCGGCAAGCGCCACCGCAACGCGGTGGGCCTGGGCTACATCCTGAACGCTGGCGCGTTCAGCTTCCAGGCACATGGCCGCCATGACGACGACAGCCAGTTCGGCGGCGTCGACACCGGCACGCTGCTGGCCGGCTACGAGGTGGCCCCAGGCCTGCGCATCGTCGGCTCCGTCGGCAGCGCCTTCCGCGCGCCAACGCTGTACCAGCAGGGCACCGTCTACGGCCCCGACCTCAGCAAACCCGGCGTGAAGCCGCTGGACGCCGAGCATGGCCACAACGTCGAGTTCGGCCTGAAGTACGGCGCCGGCGACACCGAGCTGTCCGCCACCGCCTACCGCAACCGCGTCAGCAACCTCATCATCTTCGGCGCCGCCGGCACCTGCAACAGCACCTTCGGCTGCTACCAGAACGTGTCGCTGGCCCGACTGCAAGGCTTGACCCTGGCCGGTGCCACCAAGCTCGCAATGGTGAACCTGAAGGCCTCGCTGGACCTGCAGGCCCCCAAGGACGCCGGCACCGGCCTGCTGCTGGCCCGCCGCGCCAAGCGCCTGGGCACCATCAACGCCGACACCGAGCTGGGCGACTGGGTGCTGGGCGCGGGCGTGCAGGCCTCGGGCGCGCGCTTCGACAACGCGGCCAACACGCGCATGCTGGGCGGCTACGCGCTTCTGAACCTGAGCGCGCAGTACAGGATCAGCCGCGAGCTGAAGATGCAGTTCAACGTCGACAACGCCTTCGACCGCGACTACACGACGGCCTTCGGCTATGCCTCTGCGCCGCGCACGATGCTGGTCTCGCTGCGCTGGAGCCCGCAGCTCTAAGCTCCGGGCATGACGCACGCGCACCAACTCATCGTCGGCGGTCAGCGCAGCGGCAAGTCGCGCCAGGCCGAAAGGCTGGCGCTGCGCTGGCAAGCCGCTGGCGGCCGCGTGGCCGTCATTGCGACCGCCCTGGCCGCTGACGACGAGATGCGTGCGCGCATCGCCCATCACCGCGCCACGCGGCCGGCGGGCTTCGACACGCTCGAAGCCCCGCTGGCCCTGAGTACGGCCCTGCAACAGCTCGACGATGCCGGCACGCTGGTCGTCGTCGACTGCCTGACGCTGTGGCTCACCAACTGGCTGATGCCCGTGAGCGGCACCCGCGACGCCGACGCCTGGCAGGCCGAGCGCGACGCGCTGCTGGACCTGCTGCCACGCCTGAAGGTCAGCGTCATCTTCGTTTCCAACGAGGTCGGCTGGGGCGTGTCGCCACTGGGCCGCGAGGTGCGCGACTTCGTCGATGAACTCGGCCGGCTGAACCAGGACGTGGCTCGGTGCTGCGGCCGTCTGACACTGATGGTCGCGGGCCAGGCCTGGACCCGGCCCGTCGAGGACTCCCCCCATGCTTGAACGACTCATCGCGCTGCTGCTGCTCGCCGTCGCGCTGCCCGCCACCGCCGTCGACATCAAGGACGACCTGGGCTACACGACCACGGTGCCCGCGCCGCCGCAGCGCATCGTCAGCCTGCTGCCCTCGCTGACCGAGACCGTGTGCGAGCTGGGCGCCTGCGCCAGGCTGGTCGGCGTGGACCGCTACTCCAACTTCCCCGCGCAGGTGAACGCACTGCCCAAGCTCGGCGGCATGGATGACACCAACGTCGAGCTGATCGCCGCGCTGAAGCCCGATGTCGTGTTCGTCGCCGTGTCCTCGCGCGTCGCGGAGCGGCTGCGCGCGCTGGGCATGAAGGTCATCGCGCTGGAGCCGCGCAGCTACCGGGATGTGCAGCGCGTGCTGGGCACCATCGGCACCGTGCTGGGCGTGCCGGACGCGCAGCGCGTCTGGCGCTACATCGAGGCCGGCGTCAACGCGGCCGCCGCCAGCGTGCCGGCCAAGGCCCGCGGCCTGCGTGTCTACTACGAGGTGGCGCCCGGCATCTACGCGGCCGGCACCGTCTCCTTCATGGGCGAGACGCTGACGCGACTGGGCGCGGGCAACATCATCCCTCCCGAGCTCGGGCCCTTCCCCAAGATCAACCCCGAGTACGTCGTGAAGGCCAATCCCGCCCTCATCATGGTCGGCGCGCGCGGCGCGCAAGGACTGACCGAACGGCCGGGCTGGGCCCAGATTGACGCCGTCAGGCGCGGCCGCATCTGCGTCTTCAAGCCCGAGGAGGGTGACATCCTCGCCCGCCCGGGCCCACGCATGGCCGAGGCTGCGCAGATCATGGCGCGCTGCCTCAGAGAGAAGGTGCAGTGAACTTCCGCCCCGGCGTCCTGCTCGCGCTGCTGCTCGCCGTCGGCGCCCTCGCCGTCGCGGCCGGCGTGCTGACCGGCAGCACCGGCCTGGCCAGCCTGCGGGACGACGGCATGGCGTTGATCCTGTGGGAGATCCGCCTGCCGCGCTCGCTGGGCGCCTGGTGCGCAGGCGCGCTGCTGGGTATGGCCGGCGCGATCTCGCAAGGCCTGTTCCGCAACCCGCTGGCCGACCCCTACCTGCTCGGCAGCGCGTCCGGCGCGCAACTGGCCGTGGCCATCGCGCTGGCGCTGACCGGCGTGTCGGCACAGCACTCGTCGCTGCTCGCCAGCCTCGGCCTGACCGGCATCGCCTTCGTCGGCACGCTGGCCGGCGTGGGGTTGACCCTGGTGCTGGCGCGCGGCGTGGAGCAGACGCTGAGGCTGCTGCTGGCCGGCGTTGTCGTCGGTGTCGTGCTGAACGCGCTGACCAACCTCGCCACGCTGTGGGCGCCGGACATACTCCGCGCGATGCAGGCCTTCCTGCTCGGCAATACCGGCCTGCTGGGCTGGAACAGCGTCGCCGTGATGGCCGCCTGCGGCGTGATGGCCCTCGTCGTAGGCCTGCTCGCCAGCCCGGCGCTGGACGCGCTGACGCTGGGCGAATTCACTGCAGCGTCGCTGGGCGTGCAACTGCCGGCCGTGCGGCTGCTGCTGATCTTCGCGTTCGCGCTGTCCACGGGTGCTGCAGTCGCGCAAACCGGCATCGTCGCCTTCGTCGGCCTGGTATCGCCCCACCTCGTGCGCACGCTGTGCCCGACGCTGCACGGCTGGCTGATCCTGCTGTCCGCCGCGGCAGGCGGCGCGCTGCTGCTGGCCGCCGACGTCATCGCCCGCACCGTCATCCGGCCACAGGAGTTGCCCGTCGGCCTGGTCACGGCGCTGGTCGGCGGCATCTACCTGCTGATACTGATGCACCGCCGCGGAGCGCCAGGGAAATGAGTGCCATCGCGCTGCAGGCCCGCATCGCCCGCGTCCGCATCGGCGAGCGCGACCTCCTCAGCGACATCGCGCTGTCGATTCCGCAAGGCCGCTGGACGGCCATCGTCGGCCCCAACGGCGCCGGCAAGTCGACGCTGCTGCGCGCCATCGCCGGCCTGCAGCGCTGCGACGGCGAGACGAGGCTGGCCGGCCGGCCGCTGGCCAACTGGCCCGCGCGCGAACGGGCCCGCCAGCTCGCCTGGATGGGTCAGCAGGAGACCGGCGCGGACGATCTGACCGCGCTGGACGTCGTGCTGCTGGGCCGCCTGCCACACCGGCCCTGGCTGGCGCCGCCGACATCGGCCGACCATGCCGCCGCAAAACAGGCGATGGACGCCACGCAGAGCTGGGCCTGGCGCGAGCGCCGCCTGGGCTCGCTGTCGGGCGGCGAGCGCCAGCGCGTGCTGCTTGCGCGGGCGCTCGCCGTGCAGGCACCGCTGACACTGATGGACGAGCCGCTGGCCCACCTCGACCCGCCGCACCAGGCCGAGTGGATGGCGCTGGTTCGCGCCCGCGTCGCAGCCGGCCACGCCATCGTCAGCGTGCTGCACGAACTGCACCTCGCGCTACAGGCCGACCACCTCGTGCTGATGGCCGACGGCCGCATCTTGCACTCAGGCGCGCCGGCCGACCCTGCCATGCACGACGCGCTGCGGCGCGTCTTTGGCCCCAGTCTGCGCATCGTGCAGCTCGAAGGTCGCTGGGTGGCGCTGCCGCTATGAGTTCCTGCCCGGCCCTCTTCATCAGCGCGCCATCGTCCGGTTCCGGCAAGACCAGCGTGACGGCCGCCATCGCGCGCAGCCGCGCGCGTCGCGGCGAGCGGGTGCGCGTGTTCAAGACCGGGCCGGACTTCCTCGACCCCGGCATCCTCGAACGCGCCAGCGGCCACCCGGTCTACCAGCTCGACCTGTTCATGGGCGGCCTCGCACACTGCCGGGCGCTGCTGGCGGCCGCAGCACGCGAGGCCGATCTCATCCTCGTAGAAGGCGTCATGGGCCTGTTCGATGGCGCCCCCAGCAGCGCCGACCTCGCCGCCGCCTTCGGCCTGCCGGTGCTCTGCGTCATCGACGCGTCGGCCATGGCCCAGACCTTCGCCGCGCTGGCCACCGGCCTGCAGCGCTTCCGGCCCGGCCTGCAGCACTGCGGCGTCGTCGCCAACCGCGTCGGCAGTGCGGCGCACAGCCGCATGTTGGGCGAAGGCCTGCCAGACGACCTGCCGCTGGTTGCGGCACTGCCGCGCGACGCCGCGCTGCGCTTGCCCGAGCGCCACCTGGGCCTCGTACAGGCACTGGAACAGCCCGCGCTGGACGCACAGCTCGACGCCTGGGCCGATGCGTGGGAAGCCGCGCTGCGGCCGGGCTTCGCGTTGCAGTTTCAGCACATCGACGACGTGGCCGAGGCTGCTATGCCACCGCTGCTGCAGGGCCGTCGCATCGCCGTTGCGCGCGATGCCGCGTTCGGCTTTCTCTACCCGGCCAACGTCGACCTGCTGCGTGCACTCGGCGCCGAGCTGGCCTTCTTCTCGCCGCTGCACCACGAGCCGCTGCCCGCCTGCGACGCGTTGTGGCTGCCCGGCGGCTACCCCGAGCTGCATGCCGAGGCGCTGTCCGCGCATCCGACCTGGGCCGCGTCGCTCGCTACACATGTCGCTGCGGGCCGGCCGCTGCTGGCCGAATGCGGCGGCATGCTGGCACTGCTGGACGCGCTGACCGACGGCGAAGGTCGCCGGCACGCGATGGCCGGCCTGATGCCCGGCGAAGCCCGCGTACAGCCGCGCCTGGCCGCACTGGGCCTGCAGGCCATCGCCTGGCCGGAAGGCGCGCTGCGTGGCCACAGCTTCCACTACTCGACGCTGGACACGCCGCTCGAGCCAATCGCGCAAGCCAGCAACCCCAACGGCGGCCACACCGCCGAGTCGCTGTACCAACGGGGCTCGCTGCGCGCGAGCTTCGTGCACCACTACTTCCCGTCGAACCCCGAGGCTGTTGCAGCCTTCTTCGCAGGCTGAACGCCGATGGACATCGAACAACCACCCGTCAACCGCGAACGCGTCATTCCCACCGGCGAGCGCCGCGGCCTGGTGCTGGTGCACACCGGCGACGGCAAGGGCAAGAGCACCGCCGCCTTCGGCCTCGCGCTGCGCGCGCACGGCCGCGGCAAGCCGGTGCTGATCTACCAGTTCATGAAAGTGCCCAGCGCCCGCTTTGGCGAGCATCGCGTCTTCGAGCAGCTCGGCGTGCCCATCATCGGCCTGGGCGACGGCTTCTCGTGGAAGAGCAAGGACCTGGAGCATTCCGCCGACCTGGCCCGCGAAGGCTGGGCGCGTGCCGAGAGCAGCATCCGTGGCGGTGAGCATTTCCTCGTCGTGCTGGACGAGATCATGTACCCGCTGCGCTATGGCTGGGTGCCGCTGGATGCGGTTCTGGCATGCCTGCGCGAGCGACCCGCCCACGTGCACGTCGTGCTGACCGGCCGCGGTGCGCCCGCCGAGCTGATCGCGCTTGCCGACACGGTAACCGAGATGACGATGGTCAAGCACCACTACAAGGCAGGGGTGCCGGCGCAGCGCGGCATCGAGGACTGATGAGCGTCCTCATCATCTGCACGACCTGCGCCGACGGCCAGGGCCAGGCGTTGCTGGAAGCCGTCGAGAACGAGGCGCTTGCGCGCGACATCGCTCAAGCTATCCGCGGCCAAGCCTGCATGGCGGCCTGCAGTCAGGGCTGCACGGCAGCGCTGCAGGGCGCGGGCAAGCACAGCTACCTGTTCGGGCGGCTGGCGCCGGACGCGGCCGGCGTCGACGCGCTGCTGGCCGTGGCTGCCGAGCATGCCGAACCCGGCGACGGTCAGCTGGCCTGGGCGCGCCGGCCGGAGCGGCTGAAAGGCGGCCTGATCGCGCGCCTGCCGCCGCTGGGCTGACGCGATGGCGCTGCTGCTGGCGATCGCGATCGGCGTGGCCCTGCTGGTGGATCGCGCGCTGGGCGAACCACCCACCTGGGCGCATCCGGTCGTGGGCATGGGCCGCTACCTGGGCCTGTTCAGACTGACCCACCTGCCGCCGGCGCTGGCCTTCATCGCCGGCGCGCTGGTCTGGCTGCTGGGCGCGGCACTGGTCGCCTTCATCGCGCTGTGGCTGGAAGGTTGGGTGCTGATCGCGCTGCAGCCCTGGGTGTCGCCGCTGCGCCTTGTCGGCGCCGCAGCTCTGATCGGGTTGCTGCTGAAGCCGCTGCTGGCTTGGGCGTTGCTGGCGGACGAGGCGCAGGCCGTAGAGACGGCGCTGGCCGAATCGCTGGACGCCGGCCGCGTGCGGCTGTCGCGCCTGGTCAGCCGCGACACATCCCGGCTGACCGACACCGAAGTGCGCGAGGCTGCCATCGAGACGCTGGCCGAGAACCTCAACGACTCCGTCATCGCCCCGCTGTTCTGGTTCGCCATCGCGGGCCTGCCGGGCGCGGCGATCTATCGCTTCGCGAACACGGCCGACGCAATGTGGGGCTACCGTGACGAGCGCGAGTGGTGCGGCAAGTGGGCGGCGCGCGCGGACGACCTGCTGTCCTGGCTGCCGGCGCGGCTGACGGCGATGTTGCTGCTGCCGCCATCGTGGCACCGGCTGCCGCGCGAAGCGCGCCGCACGCCCTCGCCGAACAGTGGCTGGCCCATGGCCGCGATGGCGCTGCGGCTGGACCGGCGGCTGTCCAAGCCCGGCGTCTACACGCTGCATGCGCAAGGCCGGACCGTGCAGGCGGGCGACCTGCAGGCCGCGCGCGGCGCCGCGCTGCGGGCCGTGATCGCCGGCGCGACACTGTTGGCCGGGCTCGCCTGGGGCCTCAGGAGCGGACTGTGATGCACCTCCCAATACCGGACCATGGCGGCCCCGACGGCGGCCCTGAAGCAGCGCACGATTTCTCCACCAACGCCAGCCCGCTGGGTCCGCCGCCCGCGTTGATGAGCGCCGTGCAGCGGGCCGACCGCCAGGCCTATCCCGACCCGGCCTATGGCGCGCTGCGCCGCCGGCTCGGCGTCGCACACGAGATGGACCCCGAGCTGATCCTGCCCACAGCCGGCGGCGCCGAAGGCATACGCCGCCTGACGTTGGCCGCACTGCTCATGGGCCGCCGCGAGGTCTGGGTGCCGCAGCCGGGCTTCGGCGACTACGCCGCAGCGGCGCAGGCACTGGGCCTGGCCGTGCGGCCCTATGCCGACATCGCCCGCATCCGTCCCGCCGCGCCGGCGCTGGTGTGGATCTGCGAGCCCTGCAACCCCACGGGTACCAGCCTGAGCGCCTGGCCCGGGCTGGGCGATGAACACTTGCTGGCCGTGGACCGCGCCTACGAGCCGCTGCGCTTGACAGGCAATGCGCCAGCCCTGCCGCCGGGCGCTTGGCAACTGGTCTGCCCCAACAAGGCGCTGGGCCTGGCGGGCGTGCGCGCCGGCTATCTCATCGCGCCGGCGCGGGACGCGGCCTGGTTCAACGCGCAGGCGCTGGCGCCCAGCTGGGTGCTGTCGGCCGAGGGTGTGGCGATGCTGACGCATTGGCATGACGCAGCCACCGCCGACTGGCTGGCCGATGCCCGCGCGCAGCTGCGCGAATGGACCGCCGCCCAGCGCCGCATGCTGGAGGCGCTGGACTGGACGGACCAGCGCCCCAGCTGCACCCCCTTCTGGCTGGCCCGACCGCCACGGCCCGACATCGCGCTGAGACTGCGCGAGCGCGGCATCCGCGTGCGCGATGCGGCCTCCTTCGGCCTGCCCGGCTGGGTGCGCGTCTCGGCCCAGCCGCGGCGCAGTCAGGATGCGCTGCAGCAGGCGCTGCTTGAAATCGAAAGCGAGGATTCGTGAGCCGGACAAAAGCAGTGATGGTGCTGGGCACGACCAGCGGCGCGGGCAAGAGCTGGCTGGCCACGGCGCTATGCCGCTGGTATGCGCGCCAGGGGCTGAAGGTGGTGCCGTTCAAGGCGCAGAACATGAGCAACAACGCGCGCGTCGTGCCGGGCCTGGGCGGCCGCATGGGCGAGATCGGCAGCGCCCAGTACTTCCAGGCGCTGGCCGCGCGCCGCATGCCCGAGGTCCGCATGAACCCGGTGCTACTCAAGCCCGAGGCCGACACGCTGAGCCAGGTCGTCGTGCTGGGCGAGGCGGACGCCGCGCTGTCGCGAATGCCCTGGCGCGAGCGCAGCGCGCTGCTGGAGCCACTGGCGGAAAGCGCGCTGCATGAGCTGATGGCAGAGAACGACATCGTCGTCATCGAGGGCGCGGGCTCGCCCGCCGAGATCAACCTGGCGCCCAGTGACTACGTGAACCTGGGCACCGCCCGCGCGTCCCGGGCCGCCTGCCTGCTGGTCACCGACATCGACCGCGGCGGCGCCTTTGCCCACCTGTACGGCACGCACCAGCTGATGCCGGCGGACGTACGCGCGCAAGTGAAGGGCTTCGTGCTGAACCGCTTCCGCGGCGACGAGGCACTGCTGTCGCCCGGCCCCGAGCAACTGCAGGCGCTGACGGGCGTGCCGACGGTCGCGACGCTGCCCATGTGGCGCGGCCACGGGCTGCCGGATGAGGACGGCGTGTTCGACGACGCGACCACCGGCACCGGCCTGCGCATCGCCGTCGTCGCCTACCCACGCATCTCCAACCTCGACGAGTTCCAGCCGCTGCGCCAGCTGCCGGGCGTGCGCCTGTCCTGGGCACGCCGGCCGCAGGACCTGGCCGGTGCGGACTGGATCATCCTGCCCGGCTCCAAGGCCACGGCGGCCGACCTGGCCTGGCTGCGCGCGCAGAAGCTGGACGCCGCGATCAACGCCCATGCCGGCCCCATCCTTGGCATCTGCGGCGGCCTGCAGATGCTGGGAGAGGCGCTGATCGACACCGAGGGCGTGGACGGCAATGCGCCGGGTCTGGGCCTGCTGCCGCTGGTGACGGTGTTCGCGCGGGAGAAGCTGCTGCTGGACGCCGCCGTCCGCTTCGAAGCCCTCGACGGCCCCTGGGGCCCGCTGTCCGATGTGAGAGCCCACGGCTACGAGATCCGCCATGGCCGCACGCGGGCCCACCCCGCCTTCGAAGCCCCTCGCATCGCACTGCGCAATGCCGGCGGCGAGGCCATAGGCTGGCAGGCGGGACGGGTGCTGGGCGTCTACGCCCATGGCCTGTTCGAGCACCCTGCCGTGCTGCAGGCGCTGTTCGGAGCGCAGCAGCGGCCGCTGGACGCGGTCTTCGACGGCCTGGCCGACTTCATCGACCTCCATTTCAAACCCGGCGCACTGGCCGGCCTCCTCTCATGAACGACCTCGTCCCCCTCATCACGCCACTGGACCCACACGGGCTGGCCGATGCGCTGCAACGGCGCATCGACACCAAGACCAAGCCGCTGGGCGCGCTGGGCCAGCTCGAGACACTGATGCTGCGCCTGGGGCTGATCCTTGGCAGCGAGACGCCGCAACTCGTGGCACCTCAGCTGCTGGTCTTCGCCGGCGACCACGGCCTCACGGCCCAGGGCGTGTCGGCCTATCCCAGCGAGGTCAGCTGGCAGATGGTGGAGAACTTCCTCGCCGGAGGCGCAGCCGTCAGCGTGCTGGCGCGCCAGCACGGCCTGGCGCTGCACGTCGTCGACGCCGGCGTGGCCCACGACTTCGCGCCGCGCGCCGGACTGATCGCCCGCAAGATCGGTCCTGGCACAGCCGACTGCTCGCTGGGCCCGGCGATGACGCGCGAGCAATGCGAGGCCGCGCTGCATGCCGGCCGCGAGGTGGTGCGCGGCCTGCCCGGCAACGCCGTGCTGCTGGGTGAGATGGGCATAGGCAACAGCTCCGCCGCGGCACTGCTGCTGGCGAGGCTGAGCGGCGCTCCGCTGGCCGACTGCGTGGGCCGCGGCACAGGCCTGGACGACGCCGGCCTGGCGCGCAAGACGGCCGTGCTGGAGCGCGTGCTGGCGCGCCACGCAGACGTGCAGGAGCCGCTGGATGTGCTGGCCGCGATGGGCGGCTTCGAGATCGCGATGATGGCCGGCGCCGTGCTGGAGGCCGCCGCACAGCGCCGCGTCGTCGTCGTGGACGGCTTCATCACGGGCAGCGCTGTGCTGCTGGCGTCCCGGCTGGCGCCGGCACTGCTGCAATGCTGCGTGTTCTCGCACTGCTCGGCCGAGCCGGGGCACCGCAGCATGTTGGCTGCCATGGGTGCCCGGCCGCTGCTTGACCTGGGGCTGCGCCTGGGCGAGGGTTCCGGCGCGGCGTTGGCCTGGCCGCTGCTTGTGTCGGCCTGCGACCTGCTGCGCGACATGGCCAGCTTCGAGGCGGCCGGCGTGAGCGGCAAGGCCTGACCGTGCCGCTGCGCCTGTTCTTCATCGCGCTGCAGTTCCTGACCCGGCTGCCCGTGCCGCGCTGGGTGGGCTTCGAGCCGGCCTGGCTGGCGCGCTGCGCGCCCTATTTCGTGCCGGTGGGCGCCCTGGTCGGCATCCTCTGCGGCGCCATGCTGTGGGCGGCCGCGCAGCTCTGGCCGCCGGTCATCGCCGTGCTGCTGGCGATGGCAGCGGGCGTCTACGTCACGGGCGGCTTCCATGAGGACGGCCTGGCCGACACCTGCGACGGCCTGGGCGGCGCGGTGAACCGCGAGAAGGCGCTGCTGATCATGAAGGACTCGCGCCTGGGCAGCTACGGCGCGCTGGGCCTGGTCCTGGTGCTGGCGCTGAAGGCCGCGGCGCTGTGGACTCTGGCCCAGGCCAACCCCTGGGTCGCCGCGCTGGCGCTGGCCTGGGCCCAGGGCGTCAGCCGCGCGCTGCCGGTCGCGCTGATGGCCACCCTGCCCTATGCCGGCGACCTGGAGCATGCCAAGGCCAAGCCGCTGGCCAGCGGCACTGGCGCGGGCGGACTGGCACTGACGGCGGCATTCGCGCTGGCGCTGTGCGCCGCGGTCGCCGCGCTGCGCCCTGCGCTGCTGCCGGCGATGGCGGCGGGCCTTGCTGCCAGCGCGGCCGTGTGCCTGTGGATGGGACGCTGGCTGCGCCGCCGCCTGGGCGGCTACACCGGCGACACCCTGGGCGCCACGCAGCAGTTCGGCGAAGTCGCGCTGCTGCTGGGGCTGCTGGCATGGCATTGAATCCTGGGGCGGCACAGCGCTGGGTCTGGCGGCACCCGCGGCCCGAGGGGGTGACGGGCCTGTGCATAGGCGCCGGCAGCGACCCGCCGGTGCACTGGCGCCGCGCCAAGCGGCTGGCGCGCCGCATCCAGGCCCATGCACGCCGGCAGCGGCTGGCACACGAGGTCATCACCTCCCCGCTGTCGCGCTGCGCGGACGTGGGCGCCTGGCTGGCGCGCTGGGGCTGGCGCCATCGCACCGACGTACGGCTGCTGGAGCTGGACTTCGGCGCCTGGGACGGCCGGCGCTGGGACGACATCGGCGCCGCCGCGCTCGCCGCCTGGACGGACGATTTCCTGCAGCACCGCCCCGGCGGTGGCGAGAGCCTGGCCGCTCTGCTGGCGCGCTGCGCAGCCTGGCCGGAGGTCGATGCCAGCGTGGTCGGTCATGGTGGCTGGATGCTCGCGCGGCGCTGGCTGGCCCAGCACCCCAGCGAGCCGCCCACCGCCGCCCGCTGGCCCGCGCCGCCGCGCTATGGCGAGGCCTGGCAGCTGTAGGAAGATGGCAGCCTGTTCATGACTCTTCCTGTCGCGCCGTGCTCTCCCGCCTGCTCACCGCCGCCCTCTTCGCTCCGCTGATCGCCACCACCCCGAACGCCCATGCCTGGGGAGCCAACGGCCACCAGGCCGTCGCCACGCTGGCCGCCGACCTCATCCGCGGCACGCCGGCCGAGGCACAGGTGAAGGCGCTGCTGGGCGACATGACGCTTCAGGAGGCGGCCATCTGGCCCGACTGTGCCAAGGGCATCTCGGCGGCCCAGGGCTACAGCTATCCCAATCCTGGCAAGTACGCGAGCTGCGCCTCGCTGGAGACCCCGGCGCGCATCGCCGAGATGGCCAACTATGTGCGCCGCAACGACCGGCAATGCGAGCCCAAGCCCGGCGAGGAGAGCTGCCATCAGCAATACCACTACACCGATGTGGCGTTCCAGCGCAGCCGCTACATCCAGGGCTTCGCCGGCACCAGTGAGCACGACATCGTCGGCGCGATGCGGGCGGCCATCGCCGTGCTGCAGGGCAGGCCCGCCACGCCACCCATGGACTTCGCATCGCCGCGCGAGGCGCTGATCGTGCTGACCCATCTGGTGGGCGACATGCACGAGCCACTGCACGTGGGCGCCGTCTACCTGGATGCCGATGGCCATGCCGTGGATCCCGACAAAGTGGCCACCGGCGACGCGGAGTTCACCGTCGGCGGCAACCGCCTGCTGTTGCCCGTCGTGCCGCCAGCCCGCCCGTTGTCGCTGCACACGATGTGGGACGACATCCCCGAGGCGCTGGACTCGCAGCATGTCGGCACCGCCTGGCTGAAGGCCGCCCGCCACGTGCACGCCACGCCCGGCCCCTTGCAGGACTGGCCCGCACGCTGGGCCAACGAGTCGCTGGAGCAGGCCCGTGACGCGTTCAACGGGCTGAGCTTCTCAACCCGCCGCGGCGAGGGGCGAGGCACGCACTGGAACATGACGCTGCCCGCCGGCTACGACGCGCGCATGGCATCGATGAAGCGGCACGAACTGACTCTGGCCGGCGCAAGGCTGGCGCAGCTGCTCAACGCGCTGTGGCCCCAGCCTCCGAAGTGAGCACCGCAGTCAGGCGCTGGTACCTCTGCATCAGCGTCTCGCGGCTCTCGATATGGGCCGGGTTGATGGGGATGCAGGCCACCGGACACAGCATCACGCATTGCGGCTCATCGAAATGGCCCACGCATTCGGTGCACTTGGCGGGGTCTATCTTGTAGAACTCCTCGCCCATGGAGATGGCGTGGTTAGGACAGGCCGGCTCGCAGACATCGCAGTTGATGCACTCATCTGTAATCATCAGAGCCATCGTCAGCCCCCCTTTCGGCAACGCTCGTTCAGGCGCGCCAGCACGGCCGGCGACACGAACTCCGCCACCTCGCCGCCCAGCGTCGCGATCTCGCGCACAAAGGTGCTGGACGTGTACTGGTGGCGTTCGCCGGGCGTCAGGAAGATGGTCTCGACCTCGGGCATGAGCTTGCGGTTCATGCCGGCCATCTGGAACTCGTACTCGAAGTCGCCGCCGGTGCGCAGGCCGCGCACGACGACCCGGCCCGCGTTCGCGCGCACGAAGTCGCGCAGCAGGCCATCGAAGGCGATGACCTCGACATTGCCCAGCGGCGCGGCCACCTCCTGGGCCATGGCCAACCGCTCGTCCAGCGAAAACAGCGTCTTCTTGTGATGGCCAACGGCCACGGCCAGCACCAGGCGCTCGAACATGCCGGCGGCGCGGCGCATCAGGTCTTCGTGCCCGAGGGTGATGGGATCGAAGGTGCCTGGATAGATGGCGGTGATGGTGGTGCGCGAGGTCATGAGGCCAGATTGTCCTCGCGGCGCAGCAAACGGTAGTACACGGCACCGGCCCGACCCTGGCGCCAGACGGTGAATCCGGCCGGCGGCGCAAGCTCGTGCGGGGACTCGACGTAGAGCAGCCCGCCCTCCGCCAACAGCGGCGCAGCGGCGGCCACCGCCTTGTCGAACAGATCGGCAGCAAAGGGCGGGTCGAGCAGGATCAGGTCGAACGACGCGCGCGGCGCGGCACGCATCCAGGCCAGCGCGTCGGCCGCATGGACCGTGAGGGTCGTCGCCTTGAGCCGCTGCGCGCTGGCGCGCAGGCCGGCGGCCAGCCTGGCGTCGCGCTCCACCAGCACGACCTGGGCCGCCTCACGCGACGCGGCCTCGAAGCCCAGCGCTCCGCTGCCGGCAAAGGCGTCCAGCACGCGCCAGCCGGCCAGCGTCTGGCCCAGCCAGTTGAACAGCGTCTCGCGGATACGGTCGGAGGTGGGGCGCAGGCCAGGTGAATCGGGCACGGGCAGCTTGGAGCGTTTCCACTGCCCGCCGATGATCCTCACCTCGCCCATCACTGGCGAACAGGGATGCCGCGCGCGGCCATCAGAGCCTTGGCCTCGCCCACCGTGTGCTGGCCGAAGTGGAAGATGCTGGCGGCCAGCACCGCGTCGGCCCCCCCGACGGTGACGCCGTCGGCAAGGTCGCCCAGCGAGCCGACGCCGCCGGAGGCGATGACGGGCACCGGCACGGCGTCGGACACGGCGCGGGTCAGTGCCAGGTCGAAGCCGCTCCTGGTGCCATCGCGATCCATGCTGGTCAGCAGGATCTCGCCGGCGCCGAACTCGGCCATCTGACTGGCCCAGGCCACCGCGTCCAGGCCGGTGTTCTTGCGGCCGCCGTGGGTGTAGACGTCCCATCCGGAGCCATCGGTGCGGCGCTTGGCGTCGATGGCGACGACGATGCACTGCGCGCCGTACTTGTCGCTGGCCGCGCGTATCAGTTCAGGATCGGCCACCGCCGCGGAGTTGAAGGACACCTTGTCGGCGCCGGCGTTCAGCAGCCGTCGTACGTCGGCCACGGCGCGCACGCCGCCGCCCACCGTCAGCGGGATGAAAACCTGGCTGGCCACCGCCTCGATGATGGGCAGGATGAGATCGCGGCCGTCGCTGGTGGCAGTGATGTCGAGGAAGGTCAGTTCGTCGGCGCCCTGCTCGTTGTAGCGGGCGGCGATGTCCACCGGGTCGCCCGCATCGCGCAGGCCGACGAAGTTGACGCCCTTGACGACGCGGCCCGCCGTGACGTCCAGGCAGGGAATGATGCGCTTGGCCAGCACCGCGTCAGCCCGCGGCGGCCATCAGTTCGTCTGCACGAACCTGGGCCGCGGTGAAATCGAGCGCGCCGGTGTAGATGGAGCGGCCGCAGATGACGCCCTCCACGCCGTCGCCGAAGACGGCGCAGAGACGCTCGATGTCGGCGATGTCCGACAGGCCGCCGGAGGCGATGACGGGGATGGTCAGCGCCTGGGCCAGCTTGACGGTGGCCTCGATGTTGATGCCGGTCAGCATGCCGTCGCGGCCAATGTCGGTGTAGATGATGCCCTCGACGCCGTAGTCCTGGAACTTCTGGCCCATGTCGATGACCTCGTGGCCTGTCAGCTTGCTCCAGCCGTCCGTCGCGACCTTGCCGTCCTTGGCGTCCAGGCCCACGATGATGTGGCCGCCGAAGGCGCTGCAGGCGTCCTTCAGGAAGCCGGGGTTCTTGACCGCGGCCGTGCCGATGATGACGTAGGAGAGACCGTCATCCAGGTAGCGCTCTATGGTGTCCAGGTCGCGGATGCCGCCGCCCAGCTGGATGGGGATCTCGTCGCCCACCTCGCGGATGATGGCCTTGATGGCCGGCTCGTTGACCGGCTTGCCCGCGAAGGCGCCGTTCAGGTCCACCAGGTGCAGGCGGCGCGCGCCGGCATCCAGCCAGCGGCGCGCCATCGCGGCGGGGTCTTCGCCGAAGGTGGTGGAGTCGTTCATGTCGCCTTGCTTGAGGCGGACGCAGCGACCGTCTTTCAGGTCGATGGCAGGGATCAGCAGCATGGCCTGGGGCTGAAAGGCTGAGGAAGGGATGGGGGCGAGAGGGTGCGGACCGGCGGCGGCCGATCAGGGCTTCCAGTGCAGGAAGTTGCGGTACAGGGCAAGGCCCAGCGCGGCGCTTTTCTCGGGGTGGAATTGGGTCGCAAAAATGTTATCCCGCGCCACCGCGCAGGTAAAGCGCACGCCATAGTCGGTCACCCCCGCACTGTGGGTGGGATCGGCGGTCGTCGCGTAGAAGCTGTGCACGAAGTAGAACCAGCTGTCGTCGGGAATGCCCGCCCAAACAGGATGCGCACGCGGCTGGTGCACGCGGTTCCAGCCCATCTGCGGCACCTTGAAGCGGCTGCCGTCCTCCTGGAGCCGGCCCTCCAGCCGGAAGCGCTGCACGCGCCCCGGGATCAGCCCGAGGCCCGGCGTGTCCTGCTCCTCGCTGTGGTCTAGCAGCATCTGCATGCCGACGCAGACGCCCAGCAGCGGCTTGTTGGCAGCAGCTTCGAGCACAGCCTCCTTGACACCCGAGTCGGCCAGCTCGCGCATGCAGTCGCGCATCGCGCCCTGGCCCGGCAGCACCACACGCTCGGCCTTGCGCACCACGTCCGGATCGCAAGTGATGGCCACATCAAAACCCTGGCCTTCGGCGGCATGGATGACGGCCTGCGACACCGAGCGCAGGTTGCCCATGCCGTAGTCGACGACTGCGACCGTTCGGCTCACAGCGTCCCCTTGGTCGAAGGAATCACGCCGGCAGAACGCGGGTCGGGCGTCGTCGCCATGCGCAGCGCACGACCGAAAGCCTTGAACATGGTCTCGGCCTGGTGGTGGGCGTTGTGGCCCTTGAGGTTGTCGATGTGGACGGTCGCCAGCGCGTGGTTGACGAAACCCTGGAAGAACTCGAAGGTCAGCTGGGTATCGAAGGCACCGATGCTGCCGGCCGTGAACTTGACGTCCATGTGCAGGCCAGGGCGGCCGGAGAGGTCGATGACGACGCGCGAAAGCGCCTCGTCCAGCGGCACATAGCTGTGGCCATAACGCGTCAGGCCAGCCTTGTCGCCCACGGCCTTGGCCACGGCCAGGCCCAGCGTGATGCCCACGTCTTCCACCGTGTGGTGGCCGTCGATGTGCAGATCGCCCTCGCAGTGCACGTCCAGGTCGATGAGGCCGTGGCGGGCAATCTGGTCCAGCATATGGTCGAAGAAGCCGATGCCGGTGTGCAGCTTGGACTGACCCGTGCCGTCGAGGTTGATGCGCACGGTGATGCGCGTCTCGCGGGTGTTGCGGGTGACTTCGGCGATGCGTGGGGTGCTCATAGACAGCTCGGGAGTTCGGCCAGCAGGCGGGTGTTTTCGTCGGGCGTTCCGACCGTGATGCGCACACAGTTCGCGAGCAGCGGATGCATGGCCGAGACGTTCTTGATCAGCACGCCCCGGGCCTTGAGCGCCGCGAAGGTGGCGGCCGCGTCCTGCACCCTGGCCAGAATCATATTGCCCTGGCTGGGCCAAGGCGTGACGCCCGGCATGGCCTGCAGGGCAGCGAAAAGGCGCTCGCGCTGCCGGCGCAGCTCGGCCGCCTGGGCGGCGTAGACCTCGGCATGCTCCAGCGCGAACAGCGCGGCTTCGGCGTTCAGCACGCTGATGTTGTAGGGCGGGCGCAGCTTCTCGACCTGTCCGACCAGTTCGGGCGCGCCCAGCAGGTAGCCAATGCGCACGCCGGCCAGGCCGAACTTGCTCATCGTTCGCATGACCAGCACGTTCTTCTGGCGCGCCATCAGCGCCAGGCTGTCGGCACTGGCGAAGGGCTGGTATGCCTCGTCCATGACGACCAGGCCCGGCGCGGCGCTGGCGATGCGCTCGATGACGGCAGGGTCCCACAGCGTGGCGGTAGGGTTGTTGGGGTAGGCCAGGTAGATCAGTGCCGGCCGGTGTTCGCGGATGGCGGCCAGCATCGCGGCCTCGTCCAGCTCAAAGTCGTCAGCACGCAGCGGCACGCCGACGAATTCCAGCCGCTGCTGGCGCGCCAGCGCCTCGTACATGACGAAGCCGGGCACGGGCGCAAGCACCGTGGCGCCGGGCCTCGCGACGGCAAGCGTCAGCAGGCCGATCAGCTCGTCGGAGCCGTTGCCCAGCGTCACGCCCACATCGTCGCCCACGCCGGCATGGCGGGCCAGCGCGCGGCCCAGCTCGGCGGTGCGCTCGGCCGGGTAGCGGTTCAGCGCAATGGCGCCCAGGCGTTCGCCCAGCGCCCGCTGCAGCTCGGGTGGCAGCCGGTAGGGATTCTCCATCGCGTCCAGCTTCAGCAGACCGGCGCTGGGCTGCACGACGTAGGCATGGGCCAGGCGCACGTCGGGACGGATCTGGGCGAGGGCTTGGTCGAGGGCGGCGGTCATGGCGCGATGACGAGGGGGTTGATCACCTGCACGCTGTCGTAGACGGCGTCGTGCGGCAGGGCAAGGCTGAGCAGGCGGGTGCAGCCCTGGGCCTTGGCGCTGGCGACGACGAGGGCGTCGGCAAAGGGCAGGCAAAAGCGGCTTTCCAGCGACCAGGCGGACTCGACGGTGGCCTGGTCGGCCGCCCAGGGGCGCCAGTGCTGGTAGCGGCGCACCTCGGCGCGCACGTCGCCCTGGGGCATGGATGGGGTCACGCGCTGGGTTGCCAGCAGGTAGAAGTCGTTCAGCACCTGCACGGAAACGCGGCCCTTGCGCGTGGCCCACAGCTCGCGCAGCCAGGCCAGCACCCGCTCTCGCTCGGGCGGCCGGGCGCCGTCCTCGCTGAACAGCAGCACCGAGGTGTCGACGAAGACGGGATCGGCGCTCACAGCACGCCCCGGCTTGGGTAGGGTTGGCCGTCCGATGACCAGGACCGCTCTCGGTGCAGCCAGTCCTGGAGCGCGCGCTCGTAGGCGTCGTCGTGCTGCATCTTCTCGGCCAGCAGCTCACCCAGCAGGCGCGACACGCTTGTGTTGCGCCGCGCGGCCTCCAGCCGGGCCCATTCGGCCACGGCGTCGTCCATGGACACGGTGACGTTCTTCATGTCCCGCAGAGTATCACGAAGTTCGTGCAACACGAACTTCGTGTCAAATACCCCCTCAGAACCGATGCCAGAACTCGGGCTTGTGCAGCGGCGTCAGCGGCGGCAGCAGCGGGTTGTGCAGCGTGATGACGCGGCGACTACCGAGCCGGGTGCGGGCCAGGTCCTGGCTGTGGTACTTCATGAAGAGGCGGTCGAAGGCGCCGCTGGCAAGCATGCGCC
This sequence comes from Roseateles sp., assembly GCF_019237615.1. GTDB lineage: Bacteria > Pseudomonadota > Gammaproteobacteria > Burkholderiales > Burkholderiaceae_C > Pelomonas. The sequence goes on from NZ_JAFAGT010000035.1 coordinate 39,856, forward strand.
GCAGGCCCAGCTCGATGGCGGCGGCCAGCGCGGCCTCGTCCGGTGCGACGAAGTAGTAGACGGCGGCCGGGTAGTGCAGGCAGATGTCGGGCACGACGGTCAGGCCCTGGCCGTAGCGCGCCAGCTCCCACCAGACCTCCTCCACCGAGCGCGGGAAGGCGTCGGCCCGCCCCAGGCGCAGCTGCTTGAACATCGCCTCATAGCTGGGCGACGCGATCACGTTCAGGCCGTTGCTCTGCAGGATGCCGATGTCGGGCCATTCCAGACCTTGGACCATGGAGAAGCGGCGCAGCTCATCGAGGGTCTGCACCTCGCGCAGGCGCGCCGCGACCTCGGGGAGGGCCAGCAGCAGCCTCCAGCCGTACAAGCCCTTGTAGATGGGTATGCGGACGGGCAGCGCCTGCTGCTCGCGCTCGATCGAGGTCATGGTCCAGACCACGTCCAGCCTGGCCTGCCGGCCCAGCTCGTGCAGCGCGCGGTTCTGCGGGATCAGCTCGGCGGTGGGCTCCACCGTAACCTGCATGCCGGCGGCGGCCAGCGCCTGCTCCAGCAGTACAGCCGCGTAGCTGCGCTCCAACGCGGCCTTGGCCGACACCTTCGGGATGCGCACGCGACGCGGCGCGGCCCGGGCGACCAGCGGGAGCCCGGCCATGGACAGCAGAAGTTCGCGACGGTGCAGCTCCATCGCGCCAGCGTAGCCTAAGCGGCAGCGACGCGCAGCCCCGCAGCCCTTGCGACTCAGCGCCGCCTAACGCAGCCGCAGCTCGGCGGCACGCGCGTGGGCCTGCAGGCCCTCGCCATGCGCGAGCTCGCTCGCGACGCGGCCCAGCGCCTGCGCGCCCTCGGCGCTGACCTCGATGAGGCTGCTGCGCTTCTGGAAGTCGTAGACGCCCAGCGGCGACGAGAAACGCGCGGTTCCGGCCGTCGGCAGCACATGGTTGGGGCCGGCGCAATAGTCGCCCAGGCTCTCGCTGGTGTAGGCGCCCATGAAGATGGCACCGGCATGGCGTAGCAGTGGCTCCCAGCGCTGCGGCTCGCTCGCGCTGATCTCCAGGTGCTCGGGAGCGATGCGGTTGCTGATGTCGCAGGCCTCTTCCATCGAGCGCGTCAGGATCAGCGCGCCTCGGCCTTCGAGCGACGCGCGGATGACGGCCGCGCGCGGCAGCGTGGGCAGCAGCCGCTCCATGCTGTCGCGCACGGCGTCGAGATACGCCGCGTCGGGGCTGAGCAGGATGCTCTGCGCCAGTTCGTCATGCTCGGCCTGGCTGAACAAGTCCATGGCCACCCAGTCCGGCGGCGTCGTGCCATCGGCGATGACGAGGATCTCGCTGGGGCCGGCGATCATGTCGATGCCGACCTGGCCGAACACATGCTTCTTGGCCGAGGCCACGTAGGCGTTGCCCGGGCCGGTGATCTTGTCGACGCGCGGGATGGTGGCCGTGCCATAGGCCAGCGCGGCCACGGCCTGGGCGCCACCTACCGTGAACACGCGGTGCACGCCGGCCACAGCCGCCGCGGCCAGCACCAGCGGGTTGCGCTGGCCGTCCGGCGTCGGCACGACCATGATGATTTCACGCACGCCGGCCACGTGGGCCGGGATCGCGTTCATCAGCACGCTGCTCGGGTAGGCCGCCTTGCCGCCGGGCACGTACAGGCCCACGCGGTCCAGGGGCGTGACCTTCTGGCCCAGCAGGTTGCCGTCCTCGTCGCGGTAGCTCCAGCTCAGGCCGCAAGCCTCGAGCTGGCGCTCGTGGTAGGCGCGCACGCGGCCGGCGGCGGCCCGCAGCGCCGCGGCCTGAGCGGGCGTGATGGTGGCCAGCGCGGCCTGCAACTGGTCCTGCGAGATCTCCAGCGCGGCGACACTGTCGGCCGTCACGCGGTCGAAGCGGGCGGTGCAGTCCAGCACGGCGGCGTCGCCGCGAGCCCGCACGTCGGCCAGGATCTCGGCGACGCGTCCCTCGATGGCGGCATCCGTTTCCGCCGACCAATGACGCAGGCGCTCGAACTCGGCATCGAAATCGGCGGTGGCGGTGGAGAGTTGGCGGAGCTTCATGCGGCAACCGCCGTGGCGAAGGCGTCGATCAGCGGGCGCAGCGCGTCGCGCTTGAGCTTGAGCGCGGCCTGGTTGACGACCAGGCGCGAGGAGATGTCCATGATCCTCTCCACCTCCACCAACTTGTTTGCACGCAGCGTGCCGCCGGTGGAGACGAGATCGACGATGGCGTCGGCCAGGCCGGTCAGCGGCGCCAGCTCCATGGACCCATAGAGCTTGATGAGGTCCACGTGTACGCCCTTGTCGGCGAAGTGCTGGCGGGCGATCTCGGTGTACTTGGTGGCGACGCGGATGCGCGAGCCCTGCTTGACGGCAGCGGCGTAGTCGAAGTCCGCGCGCGTGGCGACGCTCATGCGGCAGCGGGCGATCCTGAGGTCCAGCGGCTGGTAGAGGCCGTGCGAGCCGCCCTGCGCGAGCGCCTGCTCGTGCAGCACGTCACGGCCGGCCACGCCCAGGTCGGCGCCGCCGTACTGCACATAGGTGGGCACGTCGCTGGCGCGCACCAGCACCACGCGAACGCCGTCCCGGTTGGTCGGCAGGATGAGCTTGCGCGAAGTCTCGGGGTCTTCCAGCACCTCGATGCCGGCGGCACGCAGCAGCGGCAGCGTCTCTTCGAAGATACGGCCCTTGGAGAGGGCCAGGGTAATGGTCTTGTCCATGCAGCGTTGTCGCGGCGCTGCGGTGGACGAGTGGCACTAAGGCGGTGCCAGCGCGGCCACCCGCAGCCAGTGCGGGTGAGGGTCAGGGGTGGTGGGCGGCGATGGCGGGCTGGGCGGCATCAGCCTCTGCCGGCGTGAGCGTCTTCATCGACAGCGCGTGGATCTCTTCGCGCATGCGTTCGCCCAGGGCTGCGTAGACGCGCTGGTGGCGACGAATGCGCGAGAGGCCCTCGAACTCCGTCGACACGATGGTGGCGAAGAAGTGGCGGCCATCGCCCTCGACCTGGACTTGCTCGCAGGCCATGCCGGCGGCGATGTATTGCTGAACGAGGGCGGGAGTGGGGTCGGCCATTTGGCGTCGATTCTATCCGGCCACCCAAAGCCCCCCGCTCCTGCGGCCTCACTTCAAGGTGGCCAGGTAGGCGATCAGATCGCGCCGCTGCTGCGCGTCCGCCACGCCCGAGAAGGGCATGACGTTGCCTGGTACGGCCTGCTGCGGGTCGGCCAGGTAGGCCGACAGCGTCTTCTCATCCCAGCTGAAGCCGGCGCCCTTCATCGCGCGGCTGAAGCGAAAGCCCGGGAAGGTGCCGGCCTTGCGCCCGGTGATGCCGACCAGGCTGGGGCCGGCGCCATTGCTGCCGTCGATGGAGTGGCAGGCGCTGCACTGCGCGAACGCAGCCTTGCCCGCGGCCACATCCTGAGCCGAGGCCGGGTCGCCCGCCAGCGCCAGCAGCGCGAGGACCAAGGGAAAGGTGGTCTTGTTCAAGGCGGTACTCCTGGATGACTCAAAGCATGCGGGGGCGTTCGACATAGGACGCCATGTCGTCGCCCAGGCGCAGCGCCAGCGCGGCCAGCGGGCCGGTCGGGTTGTAGCCGCTGTTGTGGGCGAACACCGATGCACCGACGATGAAGAGGTTGTGCGCGTCCCAATGCTGCAGGTGCGGCGACACGACGCTGGTGGCCGGGTCGCGCCCCATCACCGTGCCGCCGACGACATGGGTGCTCTGGTACTGCCGGGTGTCGTAGGGCGGCTTGCGGGCCGCGGCCGCCGTCACGATGTCGGCGCCGGCAGCCTTGCCGATTTCGTACATCTTGCCGGACACATAGGCCGACATCCTGACCTCGTTGTCGCGCCAGTCGAAATTCATGCGCAGCAGCGGCTGGCCATAGGCGTCGGTGTAGTGGGGGTCGAGGTCCAGATAGTTGTCCCGATGCGGATAGCAGCTGCCCTGCACGCCCAGCGACATCGAATGGGCATACCACTGCGCGTTGGCGCGCTTCCAGTCACTGCCCCAGCGCGGCGTGCCCGGCGGCAGGCGCCGTCCGCCTATGGGCCGGCCGTGGAACATGCTGGCCGAGATGCCGCCGCCGCCCAGGAACCCCAGGCCGGTATGGTCGAAGTTGTCGTTGTTGAACTCGTCCAGGTAGGTCTGCGTGCTGCCCGTCGCAAGGAACGGGTTGAGCCAGCGGTCCTTGAAGAACAGGTTCATGCCGGAGTTGGTCTGGTAGCAGAAGTTCTTGCCCACCACGCCCTGCCCCGTCTTGGGGTCGTAGGGCTTGCCTATCTTGCCCATCAGCAGCAGCTTGGTGTTCGTCATCGTGAACGCGCCCAGCATCACCACGTCCGCCGGCTGCAGGTATTCCTGGCCTGTGACGAGGTCCACATAGCGCACGCCGGTCACGCGCTTGGCGCGCGCGTCGTACTCCAGGCCCAGCACATGGCAACGCAGCCGCGCCTCGAAGCCCTTGCGCGCCTTCAGCATCGGGTAGAGCAGCACCTCGGGCGAGGCCTTGGCCCTGGCCTCGCAGATGAAGCGCTCGCAATGCCCGCAGTACTGGCACTGGCCGAGTTGCTGGCCGTCGGGGTTGGTGTAAGGCCCCGAGGAGTTGGCGGCCGGCGTCGGGAAGGGCTTGTAGCCCAGCTTCTCGGCCGCGGCCTTGAAGATCAGGCCGGCCTCGGTGATCTCCAGCGGCTTCTGCGGGTACTCACCGCGACGCGGCGCCTCGAAGGGGTTGCCGCCGGCCTGCAGCTGGCCCTTGATGTTGCCGGCCTTGCCCGCCAGGCCGAACAGCTTCTCGAACAGGTCGTGATACGGCTCCAGCTCGTCGTAGGTGACGCCCCAGTCCTGGATGGGCATGACGGCAGGGATGGCCTTCTTGCCGTAGCGCGACTCCAGCCGGCTGCGCAGCGTCATGTCGTACTCGGCCCAGCGCCAGGTGTGGCCGTTCCAGTGGTTGGCCGCGCCGCCCAGTCCGTCGCCGGGCAGGAACGACTCCATCCAGCGCACCGGCAACGCCGTCTCGGCGCCGCTGTAGCGCAGCGTGTAGGTCTGCACCGACCAGTCCTGCACCAGGCCCTGGTGGGTGTCCCAGCGCAACTCGTCGCGCTGGCTGGGCAGCTTGGCCTCGGCGCCGCTGGTGTGGTCGCCGCCGCGCTCCAGCACGAGCACGTCTATGCCCTTGGCCGTCAGTTGGCGCGCCGCCAGGCCCGCCGTCAGGCCGCCGCCGACGATGACGACGGTGCGCTTGTTCAATGTCGTGACCATGACATCCTCCTTCAGCTGAAGTCGGCGATGGACTTGGGGTCCCTGGCGCCGGGCACAGGCTTGCCTCGGTACTGCACCATGGCGAGGGTGTTGGTCGCGGGCAGGCCGGGATAGCCGATCAGCTTCCAGAAGACCTTGTCGACGTTGCCGCCGTAGATCGGGTCGGCAAAGCAGGCCTGCTGGAACAGCGGGTAGACCAGGTCGTTGAACCAGCTGTCCAGCGGCACACGGGCGTCCTTGACCTTGCCGGCGCCGAGGTCAAGCAGGAAGGCGTTGGCATCGGCCGGGCCGAGCTGGTCGAAGGCCCGGCCGAAGCGCTGGGTGCAGGCGGAGCTGGCGGCCTCCAGCCCCACCTTGAAGAACTCCGAAGGCGTCAACGGCAGCTGCGGACCCTGCTCCGGCCGACCCGCCATCCACGGGCCGCGCATATAGCGCCCTGCGCCGCGGCCGAAGTCACCCGCCAGCTGGCGGTCCATGTAGACGGCCAAACCGCAATCGACGCCGTTGGGCGTCAACTCGTCGGCCGGGCACATCACGTTGAGCATGGCCTCGACGAAGGCCGCCTCGCCCGGGCTGAACGAGACATAGCCCAGCACTTGGTTCACGACCGGCCCGGGCGACGCCGCTTCGGCCACCGTCGCCAGCGCCGCGGCACTGCCGGCCGCCAGGCCCTGCGCGAACGGCAGCGCGCCCACGCCGCCAATCACCTGTTTGAGAAAACCACGCCGCGCGTCGGGCGGGGTCAGCGGCGCATCGGAGTCCTTGTCCATGGTCCGTCTCCCGGTGGGTGACCGCGCACCGACGCCATCGCGCCGCGCGGCGTCCCAACTCTAGGACGGAGCCACGTTGCCGTGGGACTTCTTTGCAGTTCTCAATGCCGAATCTTGTAACCGCGGCGCAGCAGGGCCAGCGCAACACCCGACACCACGACGAAGCTGACGCTCACCACGCCAAGGCTCAGCCACGGCGACACGTCGCTGACACCGAAGAAGCCGCGGCGGAAGCCATCGATCATGTAGAAGAAGGGGTTCAGGTGGCTGATGCCCTGCCAGAAGCCCGGCAGCGACTGCACCGAATAGAACACGCCGGACAGGAAGGTCATCGGCATGATGATGAAGTTCTGGAAGGCGGCGAGCTGGTCGAACTTCTCAGCCCACAGGCCCGCGATCAGGCCCAGCGTGCCCATCAGCCCGGCGCCAAGCACCGTGAAGGCCAGCACCCACAGCAGGTTGTCCAGCCCCGGCGGCGCGAACCAGGCCGTCACCAGCAGCACGCCCACCCCCACGGCCAGGCCGCGCACGACGGCCGCGCCAACATAGGCGACGAACCAGGCCAGCGGCGACAGCGGCGTCAGCAGCAGGAAGACCAGGTTGCCGGTGATCTTGCTCTGGATGAGGCTGGACGAGCTGTTCGCGAAAGCGTTCTGCAGCACGCTCATCATCACCAGGCCGGGGATGAGGAACTGCGTGTAGCCCACCGTGTCGTAGACCTTCACATGGTCTTCCAGCGTATGGCCGAACACCAGCAGGTACATGACGGCGGTCAGCACCGGCGCCGCGACGGTCTGGAAACTGACCTTCCAGAAGCGCAGCACTTCCTTCTTGAAGAGGGTGGAGGCACCGTTCATGCCGAGGCTCCGTTCATGATTTCGAGGAACACGTCTTCAAGGTCGGCGCGGCCGATCTCCAGGTCTTCGACCGGCACGCCGACCTTTCTCAGCCCGGCGAGCGTGGCCTCCACCTCGGCGGCGTCATGCGCCGTCACCTGCACGATGCGACCGGTCACGCGGGCGCGCTCCGCGATGTCGGGCGGCAGCGCCGCGTCGGTCTTGAAGCGCAGCATGGTCGACGCGGTGCCGGCCAGCAGCTGCGAGGTGCGGTCCAGCGCGACGATGCGGCCCGCCTTCAGCATGGCGATGCGCTGGCACAGCGCCTCGGCCTCCTCGAGGTAGTGCGTGGTCAACAGCACCGTGTGGCCCTGCTTGTTGAGGCGGGCGATGAACTGCCACAGCGTCTGGCGTAGCTCCACGTCCACGCCGGCGGTGGGCTCGTCCAGCACGATGACGGGCGGACGGTGCACCAGGGCCTGGGCCACCAGCACGCGGCGCTTCATGCCGCCGGACAGCTGGCGCATGTTGGCGTGGGCCTTGTCGGCCAAGCCCAGGTTCTCCAGCAGCTCGTCTATCCAGGCGTCGTTGTTCTGCACGCCGAAGTAGCCGCTCTGGATGCGCAGCGTCTCGCGCACACTGAAGAATGGGTCGAACACCAGCTCCTGCGGCACCACGCCCAGCGCCTTGCGCGCGGCTGCGTAGTCGTCCACCACGTCGTGGCCCATCACGCGCACGCGGCCTTCGGTGGCCCTGGCCAGACCGGCCAGCACGCTGATCAGCGTCGTCTTGCCCGCGCCGTTGGGGCCCAGCAGGCCGAAGAACTCGCCGCAATGGATGTCGAAGCTCACGCCGTCCAGCGCCCTGACCTGCCCTCCCCGGTAGGTTTTCTTGACGTTCTGGAAGGAGATGGCGGGGGGGGATGAGGTCGGACTGGGCATAGGCGCAGGATTCTAGAAGTCGGCCTCTTGGGGGCGCGGTTCACTGCCAGAATGCCCCGATGACTTGTGCGCCCCAACGCCCATTGCATTCGCTGCCTTGCGTGCCGCAGCGCGCCAGTGGCGCGGTTCTTTGCCAGCCACGCGGCGTTCACCGGGCGTTGCCTGCGCGGGCCCAGCCCCCCAAGGGGGTGCGCCAGCCGCTCCGTGCGGCCAGGCGCTCCTGACATGCCCACGCCCAAACGCCCCCGCCGCACCGCAGAGCGCATCCTGGAGGTCACGCTGGACCTCTTCAATGCCTTCGGCGAGCCGAACGTGTCAACGACGCTGATCTCGGCCGAACTGAAGATCAGCCCGGGCAACCTCTATTACCACTACCCGGCCAAGGATGAGCTGGTCAACGCGCTGTTCGGTCGCTATGAGGCCGAGCTCGGCGAGCTGCTGGCCGCGGCCGACAACGTGCGCCATGTGGAAGACGCCTGGCTGTTCTTCCACATGCTGTTCGAACTGATCTGGAAGCACCGATTCCTCTACCGCGACCTGAACGACCTGCTGTTCAAGAACCGTCGCCTCGAGACCCATTTCCAGAGCTTGCTGGCCGCCAAGGAGCAAGCCATGCGCAACGTGCTGTCGGGCCTGCACCTGGGCGGCTCGCTGAAGATGGAACTGCGCGAGGCCACGCCGACGGCCAACGCGATGGTCGTGGTGGTGAGCTACTGGCTGAGCTACGAGTATGTGCGCGACCCGCGCCATGCGCTGGAGCCAGAGCGCGCCGGCAGCGCCCTGATGCGCGGCGCCTTCCACGCGCTGAGCCTGCTGCTACCCTACCTCGAACCCGCCTCCAAGGACCACCTCTTCAAGCTCGCCGGTCAATACCAATCACAACCCTGAAGGAGACAACGCGATGGCCAAGTGGACCGCCTTTCCGTACGACAACAGCGCCTTTGTCTACACGCCGGCCACGCTGAAGAAGCACTGGGCCCGGCTGCATGCGGGCGACGCCGAGCCATTCCCCAAGGATGCCGACGTCCAGCAGGCCTGGATCCACTTCCACGCCGGTGACTTCCAGGCCGCCTACGACGCGGGCCTGGCCGCCGGCGGTGCCGGCCTCACCGTCGCCAACAAGGCCCAGGGCATCTACGCCAACTACCTCGAGAAGAAGGAGAAGCTGAAGCTGGAGATGTTCCTGGAGATCGCCGAGCGCGCGGAAGCCCAGCAGGCCGAGGAACCCAAGAACGCCAATGCGCACTACTGGCAGGCCTATGCGCTGGGCCGCTACGGCCAGGGCATCAGCGTCGCCAAGGCGCTGGCGCAGGGCCTGGGCACCAAGGTCAAGAACGCGCTGGAGACCACCATCGCGCTGGCGCCCAAGCATGCCGACGCCCATATCGCGCTGGGCGCCTTCCATGCCGAGGTCATCGACAAGGTCGGCAAGCTGCTGGGTCGCACGCAGGGCGCCGACACGGCCACTGGCCTGAAGATGTTCGAGCAGGCACTCAAGCTCAACCCAAGCAGTGCCATCGCGATGATCGAGCGCGCCAACGGCCTCGTCATGCTGGAGGGCGACAAGCGCATGAAGGAGGCCGAGCAGCTGTACGCCGACGCGGCCGAATGCGAGGCCATGGACGCGATGGAACTGCTCGACATCGAGCTGGCCAAGGAGGAGCTCGAGGAGTGAGCGAGCGCCGCCCGCCTGCTGAGGGCGGGCATATTTCACGGTCGAGCGTGCGATTCGTGAACTGCGTCACGATCCAACCTCCCGCGCCCTCGGGGGTGCCAGCCCAGGCATCGCGGCGTAAGCTCCGCACCCATTACTCACCCCCCAAACGAGACAACGCCATGAAGCTCCTGATCCCCGCACTCGCCGCCTTCACCGCTCTTGCCGGCAGCGCCGCCCAGGCCGCGAACAACGCCACGCCCGAGCAGGCCGAGCTGCGCGCCGAGTGCGCCCAGAGCTACAGCGACACCAGCAGCATCTCGACCCCGGTCGCCGCGAACGAGTACCAGTTCGTCTACGCCAAGGGCAAGTACAAGGGCGAAGCCAAGCCCGGCAAGCTGCTGGCCTGCACCGAGCAGCAGTACGCGGCCTACCTGGACAACAAGGCGGACCCCGCCAAGGTGATGGCAGCCTACCCGACCGCCGCCGGCCGCCCCGTCGCCAAGAAGAAGGCCGCGCAGTAATCCGCGTCGCCCTCCTTCACGCAAAAGGCGCTCCCCGGAGCGCCTTTGTTTTTTTGATCGGAAATCAGCTCGGCCCGGCGTCTTCGGCAAACAAGGCGCCAGGGATTCCCACGTCGCGCAACATTGCAAGGCCTTTTTTGGGGAAGGCGCCCTCAAAACTGGGTACGCAAGAGGCATCGCTCCCGTGGAAACCCGGTTTCACAAACACTAAGTTACTGGCATTGGCGACCGGCGCCGCCGATGTGACGCATGAGCCCATGCGCCACGGCGTGACCGCAAGGAGGTCCCCATGTCGACCCGATTTCTGCTGTTGTCCGTCCTGGCCTGCGGTCAGGCCCTGGCCCAGAGCACACCCTCTCCGATGCCGGCGACGGAGCCGGCCGCGGACCCGACCGACTGCGCGTTCACACGGACCGCCCCCGCCGACCCGAACACCAGCAAGGCTTGCGACGCCCGGATGTCCGCCGCCGCCATGCCGGACCCTGACAAGATGCTGGCCGGCGCTCCCCCGGGCGCGGGCCTGCGCCAAGGGCCGCTGAGCCGCAGCCAAGTGGTCGACGAGATCAGCCGCGCCCGCCATGCCGGCGAACTTGACTGGGCGGCCATGGAGACCGGTCTCGACTCGCCACGGCGCGTCGCCTCCAGGCGCTAAACCCCCTCCGAACCCCAGGGCAGCATCATCGACAGCAGCAGCAGCTTCTCGAACTCGGGGGCGAAGTTGGCGACGATGGCCTCGGGGTCGGGGCACAGGCCGGTGTCGGTGATGAGGCCGAACTGAACGCGGCCGGCATAGGTCAGGATGCTGACCCCCATACCGATGTCACCAGACTGCGGCACCCAGAACATCACCTTCTCGACCGTCGAGCCGCAGAATTTCAGCGCCTCGGCCGGGCCGGGCACGTTGGTCATGACGGCCGTCGCCTTCCTGGCGAAGATGTTCAGCATCGCATGCTGGACCGGCTTGATCAGCAGGCCGGCGACCGACAGCAGGCCGAAGGCCATCACCGGCTGGAAGCTGCCCTTGAGTTCGCTCATGCGCGCGCGCACCGCGAACAGCCGCTCCACGGGGTTGGCGATGCCTATGGGCAGCACCAGCGGCACCAGGCCGAAGCGGTTGCCCAGCTGCCAGGCGTGCTCCAGCGGGCGCAAGTTGACCGGCACCATCGCCCGGATCTCCTTGCCCGCGGGGTCCTCGCCCCTGGCCGCAAGGTAGCGGCCGATGGCGCCGGCGGCGCAAGCCAGCAACACGTCGTTGATGGACGCGCCCAGCGCCTTGCCGACGGCCTTGACCTCGGCAAGCGCCAGGTTGTCGTCCCAGGCCACGGTCTTGCCCAGGCCGGGCTTGCCCTTGAGCCGCGTGGGCGAGTCGTCGGGCATCAGCGCGAACGCCGCCACGTCGGACACGGCCTGGTAGCCCATGCGGGCCATCTCCAGCGACGAATCCATGGGCGTGCCGCCGCTCAGGGCCAGGTCCATCCCCTTGGCCACGCCCTTGCCGGTCATGCCTATGGCCTTGACCGTCATGTTGCTGATGGGTCGCAGGAAAGCGTCGAGCAGCCAGTCCGTCTCCTGCGCCTCCTCGGGCCCGGCGGCCCGCCGGGGCGGCGCCTTGCCACCGTCGGTGATGGACAGCATGACGGCAATCAGCGCGATGCCGTCGGCGATGCAATGGTGGATGCGGGCGATCAGCGCGCTCGTGCCGTCGCCCATGTCCTCGATGAGCTGGAACTGCCACAGCGGGTGCGCCGGGTCCAGCGGCTGCGAGCACAGCTCGCCGACGCGCTGGCGCAGCACCTCGTCGCGGCTCTGGCCACGCAGCGGCAGCGGCGCCTCGGCAACGACATGGCGGGCGATGTCGAAATCCTCGTCCACCACCCATTGCGCGCCCAGCAGCGCATCCTCGACGACGCGCTGCCGAAAGCGCGGGTACTGCAGCAGCCGCTGGGCCACCCGCTCCCGCAACGCGTCCAGCTGAATGCCCGGGCGGATGGACCAGACTCCGACGATCATCATCAGGTTGGCCTCGGTATCCATGCGCAGCCAGGCCGTATCCACCTTGGACATGCGTTCGCTCATCTGGCCCACTGCGTCTCCTCGCAAGCTGTTTTTCGGGGCCTAAACTCGACGGCCCGTCGACCGATTGTCACCAGATCGACGCCCCTGATTCAGCCTGGAGAAACCCCGTGAGCCTGAAAGACCAATTCGAAGCTGCCGTGGCCGACTCGAAGAACCTGCCCGAGCGGCCCGACAACATGACGCTGCTGAAGATCTATGCGCTCTACAAGCAGGGCAGCAGCGGCGACGTACAGGACAAGCGCCCTGGCTTTACCGACATGGTCGGCCGCGCAAAATGGGATGCCTGGAACGAGCTCAAGGGCACTGACGGCGACGACGCGATGCAGCAATACGTCGACCTGATCGAATCGCTGAAATAGCGAGCCCCTCGCCCGGTCTGGCAGCGCCGGACGCGCGCCGCCGCGGGCCGAGACACCGGCCTCTGCGTCAGCAAGACAACCGGCTTCAGGCCGGTTTCTTCTTGGCCGGCGCCTTCTTCTGCGCCGCCAGCAGGCCGTCCAGCTCCTTCTGGATCTCGCCCTCTATGGTCTGCCTGAAGGCGCCCAGCAGGAAGCCGAGCCGGGCCACCAGCTCGAAGTGGTCGGCCGCCACGGTCAGCTCGCCGCTAACGCCGGCACGCGTGAACTCGACGGTGTCGCTCGCCTCGCCCTCGAGCACCGTGCACTCCATGTCGAACTTCTGCTCGACCTTCTCGGCCCACTTCCAGGCAATCTCCCTGGCCTTCTTGAGGCCCAGCGCATGGTCTCGGTGGATGCGGATCTCGGCCATCTGCGGCCCTCCTTGTCTCGTGGCCCGCACTCTACCGCCGACGACCCGGTGCACGCATACTGCGGCGCCTAAGACAGAGACTCGGGCGGCAGCGCTGGCCGGCCTGTTCGGCAGGCGCAAGATGCCGGCCCCACCTCCACCTCCCGACCATGCCCCAACACCTTCCCCTGCATGCCCACCTGACCGACGTCGGGCCTCTCGTCTACGGCTGCATGGCCTTGGGCGGAGACTGGGGCGGCGCCCCCGTCTCCGAGGCTGACATCGCCCAGGCCCACGCGGCCGTCGAGGCGGCGCTGGACATCGGCGTGAAGCTGTTCGACCACGCCGACATCTACCGCCGCGGCAAGGCCGAGGCGGTGTTCGGCGCGCTGATCAGGCGCGACGCGGGCCTGCGCGCCAGGATCAGGCTGCAGAGCAAATGCGGCATCCGCTTTGGTGACGACGCCAACGTCGGCCGCTACGACCTCAGCGCAGACCACATCGAGAAGAGTGTCGACGGCATCCTGCAGCGCCTGGCCGTCGAGCGCATCGACATCTTGCTGCTGCACCGCCCGGACGCGCTGATGGAGCCCGCCGAGGTCGCACGCGCCTTTGGCCGGCTCAAGGCGGCCGGCAAGGTCGGGCACCTGGGCGTGTCCAACATGCATGCCGGCCAGATGCGCTGGCTCCAGACCGCGCTGGGCGAGCCTCTGGTCGTCAACCAGCTGGAGCTGAGCCTGGCCAAGCTGGACGCCCTCGACGTCGGCACCACCTTCAATGACCCGCAGGCGGCCACGCGGCCCGGCGGCATCGCCTGGGCCGGCACGCTGGAGTACGCGCAGCAGCACGGCGTGCAGTTGCAGGCCTGGGGCTCGCTGGCGCAGGGGCGCTTCAGCGACCCGGCAGCATCCGCCGCCGCCCAGGCCGTGCATGAGATCGCCGAGGCCCACCGCACGACGGTCAACGCCGTGCTGCTGGCCTGGCTGCTGCGCCATCCGGCCGGCATCCAGCCAGTCATCGGCAGCGGCAACGCAGAGCGCACCCGCGCCTGCGGCGATGCCACCAGGATTCAGCTGAGAGCCTGAGAGTTTTTCTCCACCGCCCTTTGCTGGCACGAAACTGGCATGTGCTGAGGCATGAGTGATGCCAGGCACCAAGGTGATGCGTCG
>NZ_JAFAGT010000108.1 GCF_019237615.1 Roseateles sp.
GCCGCGTTGAACACGCCTTCTTCCTCGAAGGCGCTCCACGCGTCGGCGCTCAGCAGCTCGGCCCACTTGTAGCTGTAGTATCCCGCCGCGTAGCCGCCGGCGAAGACATGCGAGAAGCTGTGCTGGAAGCGGTTGAAGGCGGGCGGGACCAGCACGGCGACCTCGGCGCGCACCTCGTCCAGCACCCGCTGCACGTCGGCCTCGGAGCCCGGCTCGCCGTGCAGGCGCATGTCGAACAGCGAGAACTCGATCTGGCGCAGCGTCATCAGCCCGCTCTGGAAATTCTTGGCCGCGGTCATCTTGTCGAACAGCTCGCGCGGCAGCGGCGCGCCGCTGTCCACATGGCCGCTGAGCTGGCTGAGGACGTCCCATTCCCAGCAGAAGTTCTCCATGAACTGGCTGGGCAGCTCGACCGCGTCCCATTCCACGCCCGAGATGCCGGACACGCCCAGGTCGTCCACCTGCGTCAGCATGTGGTGCAGGCCATGGCCGAACTCGTGGAAGAGGGTGATGACGTCGTCGTGGGTCAGCAGCGCAGGCTTGTCGCCGACCGGGGACGCGAAGTTGCAGGTCAGCAGCGCAACGGGCGTCTGCTGCTCGCCGCTGGGCTTGAGCCAGCGGCTGCGCACCTCGTCCATCCATGCGCCGGGGCGCTTGCCGTTGCGGGCGTGCAGGTCGAGGTAGAACTGCGCGATGAGCTGGCCGCCACGGCGCATCTCGTAGAACTTGACGGTCTCGTGCCAGACGGAGGCCCGGGCCTCGGAGATCGCCACGTCGAACAGCCGCTCGATGATGGAGAACAGGCCGGCGACGACCTTGGGTGCGGTGAAGTACTGCTTGACCGTCTGGTCGCTGAAGGCGTAGCGGGACTCCTTGAGCTTCTCGCTCCAGTAGGACACGTCCCAGCTCTCCAGCGGCGCGCCCTTTGCAAACTCGCGCAGCTCGGCCAGGTCCTTTTCCGCGAAGGGCCGGGCACGCCTGGCCAGGTCGCGCAGGAAGCCGTTGACCTCGGCCGGCGAGGAGGCCATCTTGGGCGCCAGCGACACCTCGGCGAAGTTGGCATAGCCCAGCAGCGCGGCCTCCTCCTGGCGCAGCGCGACGATCTCGCGCATCGCTGCCGTGTTGTCCCATTCGGGCTTGCCGGCCTCGCTGGCGCGGGTCACGTAGGCGCGGTACAGCGTCTCGCGCAGCTCGCGGTTCTCTGCGTACTGCATGACGGGCAGGTAGACCGGGAAATGCAGCGTGATCTTGTGGCCGCCGTCGTCCAGCCGGGTCGCGTCCAGCACATCTTGCGGCACACCGGCCAGCTCGTCGGCGGAGGCCACGTGGCTCCAGCCGTCGGTGGCGTCCAGCACATGCTCGCTGAACTGCTGCTGCAGCTCGGCGCTGCGCTCCTGGATGGCCGCATAGCGCTCGCGGGCCTCGCCCTGCAGCTCGGCGCCGGACAGGACGAAGTCGCGGATCGCATGCTTGAGCAGCTGCCGGCGCGGCGCGCTCAAGGCGGCGCCCTGCGCGGCCATGACGGCCTTGTACTTGGCGAACAGCGCCTCGTTGGCGCCCATCGCCGTGCTGAACTCGGTGACGGCCGGCAGCATCGCGTTGTAGGCCTCGCGCAGCGCCGGCGTGTCGGCCACGGCGTTGAGGTGGCCCACGGCGCCCCAGGCCGTGCCCAGGCGCTCCGTCGCCGTGTCGAGGATGCGCGACAGCGTGTCGTAGTCGGCCGGCGTCCCGGGCTTCACGGCTTCGTCCAGCGCGGCCCGCGCCGCGGTCAGCAACTGCTGGATGGCGGGCTGCACATGCTCGGGCGTGATGGCCGCGAAATCGGGCAGGGCGGCGGTGGACAGCAGCGGATTGGTCATGGTCATCAGGCGGACTTGAGGCTTCGTTCCGCCGATTCAAGCGTGTTGACCAGCAGCATGGCAATGGTCATGGGGCCGACCCCACCGGGCACAGGTGTGATCCAGCCGGCCACGGCCTTCACGCCGTCGAAGTCCACGTCGCCGCAGAGCTTGCCCTCGTCGTTGCGGTTCATGCCGACGTCGATGACGACGGCGCCGGGCTTGACCATGTCGGCCGTCAGCACGTTGCGCTTGCCGACGGCGGCGACGATGACGTCGGCCTGGCGCGTCATCGCGCCCAGGTCGGCCGTGCCGCTGTGGCAGACCGTGACGGTGGCGTTCGCGGCCAGGAGCATCAGGGCCATGGGCTTGCCGACGATGTTGCTGCGGCCGATGACGACGGCATGCTTGCCCTTCAGGTTGCCCATGCCGATGCTCTCCAGCATCTTCATGCAGCCGTAGGGCGTGCAGGCCTTGAAGCCCGGCTCGCCCACCATCAGCGCGCCGGCGCTGGCGACGTGGAAGCCGTCGACGTCCTTGGCCGGCGAGATGGCCTCGATGACCTTGTGGTCGTCGATGTGCTTGGGCAGCGGCAGCTGCACGAGGATGCCGTGGATGGTCGGGTCGTTGTTCAGCGCTTCAACGCGGGCCAGCAGCTCGGCCTCGGTCATGGAGGCGTCGTACTTCTCCAGGCGCGAGTGGATGCCGGCCTCTTCGCAGGCCTTGACCTTGTTGCGCACATAGACCTGGCTGGCCGGGTTGTCGCCCACGAGCACGACGGCGAGGCCGGGCTGGCGCCCCTTGGCGGTCAACGCTGCGGCGCGGGCGGCCGTTTCGGCGCGCAGCTGCTTGGAAAGGGCGAGGCCGTCGATCAGTTGGGCAGTCATCTTTGAACTCCAGAAATGCAAAGAGGCCGCAAGCAGCGGCCTCTGTGAGATGCGGGTGGTTTATGCCTTCGCCGTCGCACCGAGTGCGATCTTCAGCAGATCGGCCACGGTGTTGGCGTTGAGCTTTTCCATGATGTTGGCGCGGTGCGCCTCCACCGTCTTGATGCTGATGCCCAGGTCGTCGGCGATCTGCTTGTTCAGGCGGCCGGCGACGATGCGCTCCAGCACCTGGGCCTCGCGCGTCGTCAGGCGGGCCAGCAGCGCGTCGCGGCTGGCGGCTTCCTGGTGGCTGGAGAAGGCGTCGCGGGCCTGGTCCAGCATGCGCTCCACCAGGGCCAGCAGCTCTTCTTCCTTGAACGGCTTCTCGATGAAGTCCATCGCGCCCTTCTTCATCGTCTGCACCGCCATGGGCACGTCGCCGTGGCCGGTAATGAAGACGATGGGCAGTGGGCTCTTGCGTTCGATGAGGCGGTCCTGCAGCTCGAGGCCCGTCATGCCGTCCATGCGGATATCGGCAATCAGGCAGGCGACCTCGCGGGGGTCGTAGCGCGCCAGGAAGGATTCGGCCGAGTCAAAGCACTTGACCCGGTAGTCCTTGCCTTCGAGCAGCCATTGCAGGGAGTCGCGAACGGCCTCGTCGTCATCGACGACGTAGACATTGCCCTTCTTCGGGATCAAGCTCATGGTGCGGTGGGTTCGGTTCTCTGAGCGCTGCCGGAAGCACCCTGGGAGGCTTCCTGACGCAGTTGTTCTGAGGTGATGGTGACCGGGATCGTGAAGGCGAATCGGCACCCTACGACGAGAGAGCCATTGTAGAGGTTCTCGGCTTTTATCCTGCCCTGGTGGGACTCGACGATGGACCGGCATAACCCTAACCCGATGCCAAGTCCGTCGGCCTTGGTCGAGAAGAAGGCCTCGTACATGCGGGCCAGCACTTCGTCGGGCAAACCCGGCCCCATGTCGGTCACGGAGAACTCGATGTGGCCGCCCAGCTCCGCGCTGTGCTTGGGCACGATGCGCAACTCGATGTGGCGGCGCGATGTCGGCAGGGAGGCGTTGTCTATGGCCTCGGCGGCGTTCTTCAGCAGGTTCATCAGCACCTGCTCGATGAGGATGGGGTCCACCATCAGTTGCGGCAGGCGCTGGGCCACATAGGTATGGATGGCCACGTTGCGGCGGCGCAGCTCGATGCCGGCCAGCTCCACCGCGTCCTCGACGATGTCGGCCGCATGGGCTGGTTGGCGCTGCGGCTCGCTGCGCTTCACGAAGTTGCGGATGCGGTGAATGATCTGGCCGGCGCGCTCCGCCTGCTTGGCGGTCTTGGTCAGCGCGGCCAGCAGTGCTTCCTTGTCGATGCTGTCGCTGCGCACGCGGCTGACCATGCCGTTGCAGTAGTTGGTGATGGCCGTCAGCGGCTGGTTCAGCTCGTGCGCCACGCTGGAGGCCATCTCGCCCATGGTCATCAGCCGGCTGGTGACCTGCGCCTTCTCGGCTTGCAGTGCGGCCTGGGCCTCGGCATGGCGGCGCATCGTGATGTCGGTGGCGATCAGCATCTGCGCCAGGCGGCCGTCGGTCCACTGCAGGTAGCGGGCGCGCACATCGAACCACATGGCCAGCGACTCGACGTAGACCTCGCGCGGGTCCGAGCCCATGTCGGTCAGCGCCTCGGCGGGCAGGCCGGAGTAGTCGTCCACCTCGTCGGACGCTTCGGGAAGGCCGCGGCGGCTGGTCGTGCCGACGAGCTGGCCGCCAGCAAGCAACGCGTGTCCTGCCGGATCGGCGCCGAACCACAGGCGGTAGCTGCGGTTGGCGAACAGCAGTTCGGGCGGGTTGACCGACAGCACCGACACGGCCGCATCCAATCCCTCCAGCACGGTGGTGAAGCGCTCGTGCGAGGCCGACAGCTGGTCGCGCACGCGCTTGGCCTCGGTGATGTTGGTCATCGAGGTCATCCAGCCGGTCTGCTTGCCCTTGGTGTCCACCAGCGGCGACACATAGACGCGGGCGTCGAACTGGCTGGCGTCCTTGCGCTGGATCTTGACCTCGACGCCGCCCGAGGGGCTGCGGCCCTGCAGCTCCTGCTGCAGCAGGCGCGCGTTCTCCTCGCGCCGGTCCGTGGGCCAGAAGGGGTAGGGTGGCGTGCGGCCGACGAGGTCGGCCTCCGAGAAGCCCGTCATTGCGCAGAAGGCCGGGTTCACGTAGGTGATGCGCGTCTCCATGTCCATGGCGCGCATGCCGGTCAGCATGGAGTTCTCCATGGCGCGGCGGAAGTTGGTCTCCAGCGTCAGTGCGTTCTGGATCTGCGTGCGGCGGCGCATGTGGCGCCAGGTGCCAAGCAGCATCCAGACCGTCAGGCCCGCCAGCGCCAGCACCAGCCAGAACAGCGCGTTGCTGATCAGGCCGATGGACGTGCGCCAACCCTGGCCGCGCAGCACCAGGCCGTTGAGCGCGGGCGCCAGCGGCACGTCGTGCAGCAGTGCGGCACGACGCAGCATCTGTCCGGGCATGGGCGTGACGGTGCTGGCGACGACCTGGTCGCGCGGCACGTCCAGCACCGCGATGCTGTGGCGGGTGGCCACCTCGCTGGGCACGTAGTAGCGCAGCAGCGTCTCGACGGTGTACTCCGCCACCAGCGCGCCGGCGAAGCCGCCGCGGTCGATCAGAGGGATGTGGACCTGGAAGACGATGGCGCCGCTGGCATCGGGAAACGGCGGCGAATAGACCGGCTGGCGGCGCTCCTTGGCTGCCTCGAAGGCGATCTCGGGCGCGTTGGCGGGGCTGGGCGTGGGCATGGACGGGTCGCCGCCGTCCGCCGACATCAGGCCGTCGGTCTGGAAGCCCGCTGCGCCGACGCTGCTGCGGCGCTCGCGCTTGGCGCTCAGCCAGGTCACGTGCGTCAGCTCGGGCCGCTCGCGCGCGAAGGCCTGGGCCTGGACGGAGAACTCACGGGCGTCGATCTGCCGAGTGACCACCTCGCGCGCGATGCGCACCAGTTGCTCCTGGTTCTCGATCAGGCGCAGGCGGATCTGCTGCTGGGCGATCTCGGTGTCGCGCTTGACGGACTCGGTCTCGCGTTCGATTTCCTCGTTGCGCAGGTACCAGAAGGCCGAAATGATGGCCGCCAGGAACAGCAGCACCGAGATCAGCGGCCCGAGCGTGGCCAGGCGGTCCTGGCGTGACGGCGACTGCCGGAACCACCAGGTGGTGACCAGGCGACGCAGCGTCGCGATCCAGCGCTGACTGCGGTTGGGCGGGGCGGAAACAGGGGCCATGGGGGCAAATTATCCGGGCCGGCATCGAGTTGCTTGATTTCATAATAAGAAATCAATTCGCACCATTTGGGAACTTGAGCGGGCTATGAGACACTCCGCCGGCCCGGGGGTCGCAGTCCGGGTAGACCACCCGTCAGAAACTCAGTGCGTCGCCCGGCAGAGGCGAGCCAGATATAGGAGACCGGCCATGTCCGCCCAGCCGCAAGACTTTCGAGGCGCCGCATCGAACGACGCCGACCCGCAGGAAACCAAGGAATGGCTGGATGCGCTGTCCGCCGTCATCGACCGTGAAGGCGCGGAGCGCGCGCATTTCCTGATCGAGGAGATCCTGGAGCACGCCCGCCAGCACAGTATCGACCTGCCGTTCTCGGCAACGACGGGCTACGTCAACACCATCGAGGCCGACGCGGAGGCGCGTTGCCCCGGCAACATCCAGATCGAGAAGCGCCTGCGCGCCTACATGCGCTGGAACGCGATGGCGATGGTGGTGCGCGCCAACCGGCTGCACCCCGCCGACGGCGGCGACCTGGGCGGCCACATCGGCTCGTTCGCGTCGGTGGCCAGCATGTTCGGTGCCGGCTTCAACCACTTCTGGCACGCGGCCAGCGAAGACCATGGCGGCGACTGCCTCTACATCCAGGGCCACAGCGCGCCCGGCATCTACGCCCGCGCCTACCTGGAAGGCCGCCTCAGCGAAGAGCAGCTCGACAACTTCCGACAGGAAGTCGACGGCAAGGGGCTGTCCAGCTACCCGCACCCCAAGCTGATGCCCAACTTCTGGCAGTTCCCGACCGTCAGCATGGGCCTGGGGCCGCTGATGGCGATCTACCAGGCGCGCTTCCTGAAGTACCTGCACGCCCGCGGCATCGCCAACACCGAGAACCGCAAGGTCTGGGCCTTCATGGGCGACGGCGAGATGGACGAGCCGGAAAGCCTGGGCGCCATCGGCCTGGCCGTTCGTGAGAACCTCGACAACCTCGTGTTCGTCGTCAACTGCAACCTGCAGCGGCTGGACGGCCCGGTGCGTGGCAACGGCAAGATCATCCAGGAACTGGAAGGCGAGTTCCGCGGCGCCGGCTGGAACGTCATCAAGCTGATCTGGGGCAAGGGCTGGGACGAACTGCTGGCACGCGACAAGAGCGGCAAGCTGAAGCAGCTGATGATGGAGACGCTGGACGGCGACTACCAGGCCATGAAGGCCAACGACGGCGCCTTCGTCCGCAAGAACTTCTTCGGCAAGTACCCCGAGACCGCCAAGCTCGTCGCCCACATGAGCGACGAGGAGATCTTCGATCTGCGCCGCGGCGGCCACGAGCCCGAGAAGGTCTATGCGGCCTTCCACCAGGCCCACAACAACACGACTGGCCAGCCCACCGTGCTGCTGGTCAAGACCGTCAAGGGCTACGGCATGGGCAAGGCCGGTGAGGGCAAGAACACCGTCCACCAGACCAAGAAGCTGACGGACGAGGACATCAAGTACATCCGCGACCGTTTCAACATCCCGGTGCCGGACAGCGAACTGCCCAACATCCCGTATTACAAGCCGGCCGAAGACACGCCGGAGATGCGCTACCTGCACGAGCGCCGCCAGGCCCTGGGTGGCTACCTGCCCAGCCGCCGCGCCAAGGCCGACGAGCAGTTCAAGACGCCCGAGCTGGCCACCTTCCAGGCCGTGCTGGATCCGACGGCCGAGGGCCGCGAGATCTCGACGACCCAGGCCTACGTACGCTTCCTGACGCAGCTGCTGCGCGACAAGGATATCGGCCCGCGCGTGGTGCCCATCCTCGTCGACGAGGCCCGTACCTTCGGCATGGAAGGCCTGTTCCGCCAGATCGGCATCTACAACCCCAAGGGCCAGCTGTACACCCCGGTCGACAAGGACCAGGTCATGTACTACCGCGAGGACAAGGCCGGCCAGATCCTGCAGGAAGGCATCAACGAAGCGGGCGGCATGGCCAGCTGGATCGCCGCGGCGACGTCGTACTCGACGAACAACCGCGTGATGATCCCGTTCTACGTCTACTACTCGATGTTCGGCTTCCAGCGCATCGGCGACCTGGCCTGGGCCGCCGGCGACATGCAGGCCCGCGGCTTCCTGCTGGGCGGCACGTCGGGCCGCACGACGCTCAACGGTGAAGGCCTGCAGCACGAGGACGGCCACAGCCACATCCTGGCCGGCACCATCCCCAACTGCGTGTCCTACGACCCGACCTTCGCGCACGAAGTCGCGGTCATCATGCAGCGCGGCCTCAAGCGCATGGTGGAAGACCAGGAAAACGTCTTCTACTACATCACGCTGCTGAACGAGAACTACCCGATGCCGGGCCTGAAGGCCGGCACCGAGGAGCAGATCCTGAAGGGCATGTACCTGCTGGAAGAGGCCGACGGCAGCAAGCAGGTCAGCGTCAATCTGCTGGGCTCCGGCACCATCCTGCGCGAGAGCCAGGCCGCCAAGCAGCTGCTGGAAGCGGACTGGGGCGTGGGCGCTCATGTGTGGAGCTGCCCGAGCTTCAACGAGCTGGCCCGCGACGGCCAGAACGCCGAGCGCTGGAACCTGCTGCACCCGACCGAGCTGGCCTGCGTGCCCTTCGTGACGCAGCAGCTGGGCCAGACCCGCGGCCCCGTCATCGCGTCCACGGACTACATGAAGAACTACGCGGAGCAGATCCGCGCCTTCGTGCCCAAGGACCGCACGTACAAGGTGCTGGGCACCGACGGCTTCGGCCGCAGCGATTTCCGCTCCAAGCTGCGCGAGCACTTCGAGATCAACCGCCACTACATCGTTGTCGCCGCGCTGAAGGCGCTGGCCGATGACGGCGCGGTGCCGAACGAGCGCGTGGCCGAGGCCATCGCGAAGTACGGCATCAACGCCGACAAGATCAATCCTCTGTACGCATAAGCCGAGGGAGACAAGACATGGCATTGGTTGAAGTCAAGGTTCCCGACATCGGCGATTTCGACGAGGTCGGCGTCATCGAGGTGCTGGTCAAGGTCGGCGACACCGTCAAGGTCGAGCAGAGTCTCGTGACGGTGGAGAGCGACAAGGCGTCGATGGAGATCCCGTCGTCGCAGGCTGGCGTCGTCAAGGAGATCAAGGTCGTCGTGGGCGACAAGGTCAAGGAAGGCAGCGTGCTGGTGCTCGTGGAAGGCGAGGGCGTCGCTGCCGCCCCGGCCCCGGCCCCGGTTGCCGCCGCATCGGCGCCTGCGCCTGCTCCGGCCGCCGCTGCGCCGGCGCCGGTCGCCGGCGGCTCGGTCACCGTCGAGGTGCCGGACATCGGCGATTTCGACGAAGTGGCCGTCATCGAGCTGCTCGTGAAGGTCGGCGACACCGTCAAGGTGGAGCAGAGCCTGGTCACCGTCGAAAGCGACAAGGCCTCGATGGAGATCCCGTCGTCGACGGCGGGCGTCGTCGAGGAGCTGCTGGTCAAGGTCGGCGACAAGGTCAAGAAGGGCTCGGCGCTGGCGCGCGTGAAGGCGGCCGGCGGCGCTGCCGCGGCGCCCGCGCCTGCTGCGGCTGTACCGGCCGCCGCGCCCGCCCAGGCGTCGGCACCCGCGCCGGCCGAAGCCAAGGCTGCGACGCCCGCTGCTGCGCTGCCTGCGCATCAACCAACGTCCCCCACGGGCCAGCTGCCCCATGCCTCGCCCAGCATCCGCAAGCTGGCGCGCGAGCTGGGCGTGCCGCTGGTCGAGGTGAAGGGCAGCGGCGCCAAGGGCCGCATCACCGAGGTGGACGTGCAGGGCTTCGTCAAGGCCGTCATGGCCGGCACGGTGCAGACCGCCGCGCAGAAGGCCGCAGGGCCCGCGGGCGCTGCCGCCACCGGCGGCGCGTTCCCGGGCCTGCTGCCCTGGCCCAAGGTGGACTTCGAGAAGTTCGGCGCCGTGGAGCGCAAGG
This sequence comes from Roseateles sp., assembly GCF_019237615.1. Lineage (GTDB taxonomy): Bacteria > Pseudomonadota > Gammaproteobacteria > Burkholderiales > Burkholderiaceae_C > Pelomonas. The sequence goes on from NZ_JAFAGT010000108.1 coordinate 9,890, forward strand.
AGCTGTCCCGCATCAAGAAGATCTCGGGCGCGAATCTGCATCGCAACTGGGTGGTCATCCCGCACGTGACGAACCACGACGACGCGGACATCACCGAGCTGGAAGCCTTCCGCGTCCAGCTGAACAAGGAGAACGAGAAGGCCGGCATCAAGGTCACGATGCTCGCCTTCATGATCAAGGCGGCCGTCGCGGCGCTGAAGAAGTTCCCCGAGTTCAACAGCTCGCTGGACGGCGACACGCTGGTGCTGAAGAACTACTTCCACATCGGCTTCGCGGCCGACACGCCCAACGGTCTCGTCGTGCCTGTCATCAAGGACGCCGACAAGAAGGGCATCTTCCAGATCAGCGCCGAGATGTCGGAGCTGGCCAAGAAGGCCCGCGACGGCAAGCTGGGGCCGGCCGACATGAGCGGCGGCTGTTTCTCGATCTCGTCGCTGGGCGGCATCGGCGGCAAGTACTTCACGCCCATCATCAACGCGCCGGAAGTGGCCATCATGGGCGTCTGCAAGAGCTCGATGGAACCCGTGTGGGACGGCAAGGCCTTCGTGCCGCGCCTGATCCTGCCGCTGTCGCTGTCGTGGGACCACCGCGTCATCGACGGCGCGGCTGCGGCGCGCTTCAACGTCTACTTCGCGTCGCTGCTGTCCGACTTCCGTCGGATCGCGCTGTAAGAGGGGGGTGGACTCATGGCAACCATTGAAGTTCATGTTCCCGACATCGGCGACTTCGACGAAGTCGGCGTCATCGAGGTGCTGGTCAAGGCGGGCGACACCGTCAAGGTCGAGCAGAGCCTGATCACCGTCGAGAGCGACAAGGCGTCGATGGAGATCCCGTCGTCCGCTGCGGGCGTCGTGAAGGACCTGAGGGTCAAGCTGGGCGACAAGATCAGCAAGGGCTCGGTCATCCTGACGCTGGAGTCGGACGTTGCTGCAGCGCCGGCACCGGTTGCCGCTGCGCCCGCGCCCGTTGCTGCGGCGCCCGCTGCCGCACCGGTGCAGGCGCCAGCCGCCGCGACCTACAGCGGCAATGCCGATCAGGCCTTCGACGTCGTCGTGCTCGGCGGCGGCCCCGGCGGCTACTCGGCCGCGTTCCGTGCCGCCGACCTGGGCCTGAAGGTCGCCATCGTCGAGCGCTACGCGACGCTGGGCGGTGTCTGCCTGAATGTGGGCTGCATCCCGTCCAAGGCGCTGCTGCACGTCGCGGCCGTCATGGACGAAGCCAGCCACATGGCCGACCTGGGCGTCGTCTTCGGCGCGCCGACGGTCGACATCGACAAGCTGCGTGCCCACAAGAACAAGGTCACCGGCAAGCTGACCGGCGGCCTGGCCGCGATGGCCAAGATGCGCAAGGTGACGGTGCTGCGCGGCGTCGGCTCGCTGCTGGACGCCCAGCACCTCAAGGTCGAAGCGACCGAGGGTGCCGTGGGCCAGGCCAAGACCGGTGCGGCGCAGACCGTGGCGTTCAGGCGCCTCATCATCGCCGCCGGCTCGCAGGCCGTGCGCCTGCCCTTCCTGCCCAACGATCCGCGCATCGTCGATTCGACCGGCGCGCTGGAAATGGGCGTCAGGCCCGAGAAGATGCTCATCGTCGGCGGCGGCATCATCGGCCTGGAGATGGGCACGGTGTACTCCACGCTCGGCGCGCGCCTGGACGTCGTCGAGATGCTGCCCACGCTGATGACCGGTGCGGACCGCGACCTCGTCAAGGTCTGGCAGAAGTTCAACCAGCACCGCTTCGACAACATCATGTTGAACACGAAGACGGTGGGCGCCGAGGCCAGGCCCGACGGCATCTGGGTGACCTTCGAAGGCGAGGGCGCCCCGAAGGAGCCGCAGCGCTACGACCTGGTGCTGCAGGCCGTGGGCCGCACGCCCAACGGCAAGAAGATCGCCGCCGAGAACGCGGGCGTCATCGTCGGCGACCGCGGCTTCATCCCGGTCGACGTGCAGATGCGCACCAACGTTGCCAACATCTTCGCCATCGGCGACATCGTCGGCCAGCCCATGCTGGCTCACAAAGCGGTGCACGAGGGCCACGTGGCGGCGGAGGTCTGCGCCGGCGAACTGCTGGGCGACGCGGCGCTTGCGAAGAGCCAGTTCGACGCCCGCGTGATCCCCAGCGTGGCCTACACCGACCCTGAAGTCGCCTGGGTGGGCATGACCGAGGATGAAGCCAAGGCCAAGGGCATCAAGATCACCAAGGGCCTGTTCCCGTGGACGGCGTCCGGCCGCGCGATCGCCAACGGCCGCGACGAGGGCTCCACCAAGCTGATCTTCGACGAAGAGAGCCACCGCATCATCGGCGGCGGCATCGTCGGCACGCATGCCGGCGACATGATCGGCGAGATTGCGCTGGCCATCGAGATGGGCGCGGACGCGGTGGACATCGGCAAGACCATCCACCCGCACCCGACGCTGGGCGAGTCGCTGGGAATGGCCGCGGAAGTGGCGCATGGCTCCTGCACGGACGTGCCGCCGGTGCGCAAGAAGTAAAGCCCATCCCCGAAAGCAGGCCCGCCCCCGGCAACGGAGCGGGCCTTTTTTACATCGCGTCAGCGCAGCGTCGGAAGGCCGCCCATCGGGGTTGGCGGGCCGACACCCCGTGCCTGCGGGCTAACGCTGGGCCTGGAGGGCGTCGGGTGTCGCCACAATGCCGGCATGAAATTCTTCTACGGGTTCATGGCGCTGGTCATGCTCGCCACGCTGCTGCCGTCGGCCCTCTACATGGGTATCTACGTCTTCACCGGCGCCGACGAGGCGCTGGAGCGCGCGCGCAAGCTGTGGAACTTCCTGCGCGCGTTCACGCTGCTGGGCTTCAACCTGCTGGTCTGGGGCCATGTCGTCGTGGCGGCATGGCAGCTGATCCACTGATCAGATTCGGGACTCGTACAAGCGCGGGCAGTCGGCCGTGCCGAAGCGGTCCACCGGCACGCGAAAGCGCTGCCCCACGCGCAGCTGCTTCCAGCGCTCGAGGTCCATGCGGCAGGTCCAGAGGTGGTCGCCACCGTCGCTGAGCGCTATCTCGTAGTAGGCCTCGCGCTTGCCCAGGCGCTCGCTGCCTGGCTGGCCGGGCGGGGCCACCCGCAGCGGCGGGCGGGGCCAGTCGGGCCGCGTGTCAGGGCTGCCCTCGGTCTTGGCGATCCAGCTGCGGCGCCAGGCCAGCACCATGTAGCGGCAATGCTCGGCAGGCAGGGCGCGGCGGCCGCTGGGGTCGGCCGTCATGCGGCGGCTGATGTCGAAGGCGCCCTCCGGCAGCTCGTCGCACCAGTCCGAGCCGCTCTCGGCACGCAGCCGCTCGACGACGATTTCCATGCGCCAGCTGCGCCGGGTCAGCTCGACGGCGACGCCCGGCGGGCCGAACACCCACCAACCCACCGTGCCCAGCGTCGCCACCACCATGGCGACGAGGACGAGGACGCGCAGGCGCGGCAACCGCATCTGGCTCAGACCGCGTCGAACTGCAGGTTCACGGCCTCTTCCCACTGCGCCAGCTCGTCCCAGCCGATCTGCAGCCAGTCCATCGCGGCGGCATGGTGGCCGGCCCAGTCGGCGTCCTCGGGCAGGCCCTCGTGGCGGCGCATCAGGTGCTCGGCGATGAGGCCGGCGGCGATCAGTGTGTGGATTTCGGGGTCGATGTCACCATGGCCCAGGGCCGTGAAGTCGTGGTGCAGGCGGATGGCCGCGACCAGCGGCGGCGCCAGGTTCCACACCCGCACGACCAGGGCGCCGACGACTGCATGGTCGGTCTTGTGGTTGGCGTTCTCGGTGGCGATGTACGGGCGGTCGATGCGCGCGCCGGCCTCGACCATGGTCCCCGCATAGCCGCGCACGCTCTGCAGCAGCACCGGCATGCCGACATGCAGGAACAGGCCGAAGCTGTGCGCGAGGTCGGGCGACAGGCCCGGCAACTGCTGGGCGATAGTCGCCATCGCGATCGCGCGCTTGGTGCTGCGCTGCCAGAAGCGCGCCAGCTGCGGCGCGTTGACGGGGATGGCGTGCTGCAGCAGGAAGCCGGTCATGACGGCGACGCTCTCGCGCAGGCCGATGCGGTTCATCGCCTGGCCCACGGTGGTGCAGGGCAGGCCCACGGGCTTGAACAGAGGGCCGTTGGCGATGCGCAGCAGCGTCGCGGCCATGGCCACATCGCCGGAGGCGATGCGGGCGACGAGGTTGAGGTCGGGCTCCGGCGTGCTCATCGCCTGCTGCAGCTGTGCCAGCAGCTCGGGGCAGGGTGGGATCTGGATCTGCTGCAAGGGGCCGCGGCGGCGCGACTGGTCGATGTCGTCGCGGATCTGCTGGGCGCGCGATGTGTGAGTTGAGGCCGGGTTCTGCATGATCCCAAAATCTTAGGTGGGCTCCGTGCGGGTACAGTGAATTCAGTCGCAGCCCGCCGTCAATCTTGCCCACTTCACCGCCTCGCGTCGCTTTCGCCTTCCGCCGGTGCCGGTGGTGGCTGGCCTTGCTGGCGGCGGCCCCGCTGCTGGCCGCGGCGGCCTACGACGCGACGCGCGTGCTGGAGGCGGCGGCTGTGCGCGGACCCAAGGTGACCGAGCAGGCCCAGGCCCTGGTGCAGCTGATCGAGCGCAGCGGCACGCAGGACGAGTTGCAGCGCTTGCGGGACATCAACGACTTCTTCAACCGCCGCATCGCGTTCCAGGAAGACGCCGTCACCTGGGGCGTGCCGGACTACTGGGCCTCGCCGCTGGAAAGCCTGGAGAAGCGCGCCGGCGACTGCGAGGACTATGCCATCGCCAAGTACTTCAGCCTGACCGCCACGGGCGTGCCGACCGCCAAGCTGCGGCTGGTCTATGTACGGGCGCGGCTGGGTGGGCAGTCGCTGGCGCACATGGTGCTGGCCTACTATGCCCAGCCGAGCGCCGAGCCGCTGATCCTTGACAACCTGCGGCCCGAGGTGCTGCCGGCGTCGCAGCGGGCAGACCTGACACCGGTCTTCAGTTTCAACACCGAGGGCCTGTGGCAGGGCACGGGCCAGGTGACGGCGGGCAACCCGCTGGCGCGCCTGTCGATGTGGCGCGAGGTGGTGGCCAAGGTCAAAGCAGAGGGATTCTTGTGATGGGGAGTGAGTCATGTCGTTGATGCGGCAGATCGCCTGGCTGGTGCTGGGCGTGGTACTGGCGGCGCTGGTGGGTGCGGTGGGGCTGTCCACGCTGTCCACGCAGCAGCTGATGCGCACGCAGCTGGAGCTGAAGAACGCGGACAACGCGCAGGCGCTGGCGCTGGCCCTGTCGCAGCAGGGGGGCGACGGCGAGCTGATCAAGCTGCTGGTGTCCGCCCAGTTCGACACCGGCGCCTACGAGTTCGTGCGCTGGCGCGGCGTCAACGGTGAAACGCTGTTCGAGCGCAGCGAGCCGCCCCGCGCCGGCCTGGCGCCGGCCTGGTTCCGCGCGCTGCTGCCCATCACCGCGGCGCCCGGCGTGGCCCAGCTGTCCAGCGGCTGGAATGCCATAGGCTCCGTGGAACTGATGAGCCAGTCCAGCTATGCCCACGATGCGCTGTGGCTCAGCTCGCGCCAGTTGCTGGCCTGGCTGTTCATCGTCGGCATCGCCGCGGCCGTCGTGGCCTGGGGCGGCCTACGCCGCATCCGTCGCCCGCTGGACGCAGCCGTGGCCCAGGCCGAGGGCGTGCTGGTGGGCAGCTATGGCCAGGTCGCCGAGCCGCGCGTGCCCGAGCTGCAGCGCCTGACGCGCGCGATGAATGCGATGGTGCAGCGGGTCAAGGAGATGTTCGAGGCCCAGGCCGGCCAGTTGCTGGTGCTGCGTGAGCAGGTGCACCACGACCCGCTGACCGGCGTCTCCACGCGCCGGCATTTCCTCGCCGAGCTGGATGCCGCGCTGCAGCGCGACGACGGCCCCGCCATCGCCGGCCTGGTGCTGGTGCGCCTGCGCGATCTGCCGGGGCTGAACGCCCGCCTGGGTCGGGCCGGCGTGGACGACGTGCTGCTGACCCTTGTCACGGCGCTGCAGGCCTATCCTGAGTCCGTGGCCGGCTGCCGCGTCGGCCGCCTCAACGGCGGTGATTTCGCGTTGTGGCTGCCCGCCGAGGGCGTGGCTGCCGAGACGGCGCATGCGCTCGCCGATGCGTTGCGCGCCAGCCTGCCGGCCTTCGGCCCCGGCGTGCAGGTGGCGCTGGGCGCCATCGAGCTGCCGCGCGAGCGCCCGAGCGGCGTCTGGCTGGGCGAGGCCGACGCAGCGCTGGCGCGGGCCGAGCATCTGGGCGAGGCGCGTGGCGGCTTCGTCGTCGAGATCGTGGCCGAGCCCGGCCTCGGTCGCGAGCAGGGCGAGGGCCTGTGGCGCGCCCAGCTGCAGGAGGCCGTCGGCCAGCAGCGGGGCCGCCTCGCCGAGTTTCCGGTGTGCGACCGCGCCGGCCGCGTGCTGCATCTGGAGTGCCCGCTGCAGCTGGACCTGGGCACGGGCTTCGTGCCGGCGGCATCCTGGCTGCCGCTGGCCGTGCGGGCGCGGCTGACGGCCCAGGTCGACCTGTTCGCCGTCGACCTGGCGCTGAAGGCCATCTCGGGCGATGGCCAGGCGCGCTGCATCAACGTGGCGCCGGCCTCGCTGGCTGATGCGGTCTTCCTGCCGCAGCTGCGCGAGCTGCTGGCCCAGTGGCCGCAGGCGGCGCGTGCGCTGTTGCTGGACCTGACCGAGGCCGCGGCGACCGAGCATTTCGACCGACTGCTGGAGCTGGGCCAGCAGCTACGGCCGCTGGGCGTCAAGCTGGGCCTGGAGCACGCGGGCGCCGGGCTGGCGCAGGTGGAGCGGCTGTACCAGGCGGGGCTGGACTACGTGAAGCTGGACGCCTCGGTGCTGCTGGGCGTGGCCGGCGAGGCCGGGCGCGCGGCCTTCGTGCGGGGCATGGTCATCATGCTGCGCAGCCTGGCGCTCAAGGTCTACGGCGAGGGCGTCGTGGACGAGATGGACGCGCAGGCGTTGTGGGACTGTGAGCTGGATGGGCTCACGGGGCCGTGGGTGACTTCCAGTTTGCGGGGGTGATAGGCGCAAAGGCTCTCGCTGAGAGCCTTTGCAACCCTGTGCTCCGAGCCGGAAGGCCTTGCGCAAAGGCAGCCAGCCAACCCATCAGATCTTCATCTCCCACCGCACCTGCCACTGCGTGTAGCTGGGCCCGCCGCTGTGCGACGTGATGACCTGGTCGCCAGTGTTGATCACGCTGCCCGTGAAGTAGTCCAGCGCCGACAGGTTGGTCGCCGACAGTCGCAGCGACTGTTCCGTGTTGATGGCCCATAGCGCGAAGGCGTCGACGACGGCCTTGCGGCTGGCGGTGGTCTCGGTGATCAGCGTCTGCTGGATGGTCGTCGACGGCGTCCAGTTCAGCGATGCGCCCAGCGTCAGCGGCAGCGAACGCAGCCGGTAGTCGGCGCCGAGGTTGGCCGTGCCCTTGGGCTGGCCGTCGATGTGGTTGTTCGGCCCGGGGATGCCGTCGACCTTGGACGTGAAGACGCTGAAGTTGCTGCGCACGTTGACGGGCAGCGCATCCTCGAAGTACTCGTCCAGGCGGAAGCGCGCCTCCAGCTCGATGCCGGCCGTCGAAGCCTTGCCGATGTTCTGCGGCCGTGACACCCAGCGCTGCGTCGCCGACCAGGACACGGTCTCCAGCGCCGTGACGCTGCGCATCAGGTTGCTGATGCGGCGGGCGAAGAAGTTGGCGCTCAGCAGGCCGCCCTTGGTCAGGTAGTGCTCGTAGCCCACCTCGAAGCCGGTGGCGAGCTCGGGCTTGAGGTCGGGGTTGCCGGCGCGGTCGGGCGTGTTGGCCTGGTGGGGCACCTGGCTGTTGATGGTGGGGCGCGCGATCAGGTCCTGCAGCTGGGGGCTGCGGTAGCTGCGCGTCAGGCTGGCGCGGATCATGTCGCGGCCGCGCTCGTCGAGCTTGTAGCGTGCATGGGCCAGCGGCGTGAAGACGCTGGACTTGTTGCGCGCGTCGTAGGTCGCCGCACTGGATTGGGTGGTGATGCCCTCCCAGCGCGCGCCGGCGTAGAAGTCCCATTGCTTGCCGACGCTCCACTCGTCCTGGGCATAGGCAGCGATGCGCGTGGAGGCGGCGTCGAGGTCGTCGCCGAAGTCGTCAAGCCCGGGCTGCGGCGCGCCGTTGACCAGGGTGATGCGGTTCTGGTGGCGGGTCGTGCCCTCGGCTTCGAAGCCGCTTACCAGCGAGTGGTCGCCGCCGAGGTTGTGCGACAGCTTGGCCAGCGCGCTCCAGCTGCCGTCGCGGCTGGTGGTGCTGTCGTCCTGCTGCCGCGTCGCGGCGCCGGCCAGGCTCTCCTGGCGGACGCTGCGGCTCTCGCCGCGTGCACGGCCCAGGCCACCGCGTGCCTCGATGCGGGTGTCGGGGCCAAGCCGGCTCTGCCACTGGGCATTCAGCCGCGCCATCGTGAAGCGGCTGTCACCCTGGGTGTCGGCCGCGTCGAAGAAGCCGGCGGGCCGCGGGTTGGGCGAGGGTGTTGTCGTCTGCAGCAACTGGGAGCTGCTGTTGGAGCGGGTGGACACGATGAAGGGCTGGATGGCCAGGCTGTCCGTTGCGTTGAGCTTGAGCTGCACGCGACCGGTGAGGTTCAGCGAGCTGCGGTCGTCCGCACTGCGGCCGCGCGAGCTCAGCAGGCTGTCGCCGTTCGTCGCCACCGTGTGGGTCAGCGTGTCGTTGATGACGTTGTCGATGCGCTCGCCGCGCGTCGCGTTGACGGTCAGGTTGTAGGCATGGCCGTCGCCGAAGCTGTCGTTGCGCGTCCAGCTCAGGCCGGGGCTGATCCGGCCGCGCTCGGTCGCGAAGCCGGCGCGGAACTCGTTGAGCTTCTTCTTCAGCGCCTCGCGCAGCACGACGTTGATGGTGCCGGCCACGGCGCGCGTGCCGTACTCGGCCGTGGGCGCGCGCAGCACCTCGATGCGCTCGACCTGCTCGGGCGGCAACTGGTCCAGCGAGAAGCCGGGCGGCATGCGCTCGCCGTTGACGAGGATCTGCGTGTAGCCGCCGCCCATGCCGCGCATGCGGATGTCGCCGCCGCGCCCCGGGCGGCCGCCGGTCGTCACGCCGGGCAGGCGCTTGATCATCTCGCCCAGCGTCGAGTCGCCGAACTTGTCGATCTCCTCGCGCGTGATGACGATCTTGCTGGCCGTCGAGGCCTTGCGGATGGATTCGTCGCTGGCATTGCCGCTGACCTCGACGCGCTTGAGCTGCTCGGCCCTGGTATCGGCCGGCTTGGGCGCCGAGGCGGCGGCATCGGGTGGGGTGGGACGGGTTTGGGCCTGGGCGGCAGGGCAAAAGGCGCCGCCGGCCGCCAGCATGGCGGCCACGGAAACACGGTGGAGTTGCATGGCGGGCAGCTTGCCATGCGGGCCGCGCCGGCTTGTGGCGGCGGCGTTAACGAAAGCTTTCTTTACCCGGCGGCCGCGAATCGCTCACCGGCCTGAGGAATTGGCTGGCAGCCCGCGGCCCGCGGCCGCGGGCTAGACTGCCTACCCCCTTTGCCGTGAACCTGCCTCCTGCCATGACCGCGATCTCCGAAGCCCAGCTTCAACCCCTGCTGCAAGCCGTGACGGACCCCGGCAGCGGCCGCACCCTCGGCGAGGACCGGGCGATCAAGGCGGTCAAGATCGAAGGCACCGACGTGGCCGTCGACATCGAGCTGGGCTATCCGGCCGCCAGCCAGCATGGCGCGCTGCGCGCGGCGCTGGTGGCGGCGGCAAAGGGCCTGCCGGGCGTCGGCAACGTCAGCGTTGCCATCTCGACCAAGGTCGTCGCCCATGCGGTGCAGCGCGGCGTGCAGCTCCTGCCGGGCGTGAAGAACATCATCGCCGTTGCCTCCGGCAAGGGCGGCGTCGGGAAGAGCACGACGGCCGCCAACCTCGCGCTGGCGCTTGCCGCCGAGGGCGCCCGCGTGGGCGTGCTGGACGCCGACGTCTACGGCCCCAGCCAGCCGCTGATGCTGGGCGCCAGCGGCCGCCCCGAGACGCTGGACGGCCAGACCATGGAGCCGCACATCGCCCATGGCCTGCAGGTCAACTCCATCGGTTTCCTCGTCGACGACGACCAGGCCATGATCTGGCGCGGTCCCATGGCCACGCAGGCGCTGGAGCAGCTGCTGCGCCAGACGCGCTGGCAGGAGCTGGACTACCTCATCGTCGACATGCCGCCGGGCACCGGTGACATCCAGCTGACGCTGTCGCAGCGCGTGCCGGTGACGGGCGCCGTCATCGTGACGACGCCGCAGGACATCGCCCTCATCGACGCCAAGAAGGGCCTGAAGATGTTCGAGAAGGTGGGTGTGCCCATCCTGGGCATCGTCGAGAACATGGCCGTGCATGTCTGCTCCAACTGCGGCCATGCCGAGCACATCTTCGGCGCCGAGGGCGGCGCCAGGATGGCGGCGCAGTACGGCACCGAGCTGCTGGCCGCACTGCCGCTGGCCATGAGCATCCGCGCCCAGGCCGACGCCGGCACGCCCACCGTCGCCGCGGAGCCCGACGGCGAGGTTGCCGCGCTCTACAAGGCGCTGGCGCGCAAGGTGAGCGCCAAGATCGCGGCGCAGGGCAAGGACTACTCGTCCAAGTTCCCCAGCATCGCCATCTCCAAGTCCACCTGACGCGGCGCTGACGCCGCCACAAACCCGAGCGGCTTGCTCCCCCTGGATTGCCCTCTATGGACAAGGGCTTTCCTTTGTGAAGAAATCGGCTCGCGGCGGCCACGACCGGCCGTCGCTCTGAGTCGTTCCTGCACAAAAGCGGGCCTGGCCCGCAGGAGACAGCCGAATGGACATGAACCGGAGGCAGTTCTTCCGGGTGAGCGGTGCGGGGCTGGCAGCGTCCAGCCTGGTGGCCCTGGGGTTCTCGCCGACGGCGGCCCTGGCCGAGACGCGCAACTTCAAGCTCTCCCGGGCAACCGAGACCCGCAACACCTGCCCCTATTGCTCGGTGGGCTGCGGCGTCATCATGTATTCCCTGGGCGACAAGGCGAAGAACGTCACTGCGTCCATCATCCACATCGAGGGCGACCCCGACCACCCGGTCAACCGCGGCACGCTGTGCCCCAAGGGCGCGGGCCTGCTGGACTTCGTGCACAGCCCCAACCGGCTGAAGTTCCCGGAGATCCGCGAGGCAGGTGCCACGGAGTGGAAACGCGTCGGCTGGGACGAGGCGCTGGACCGGCTCGTCAAGCTGATGAAGGCCGACCGCGACACCAACTTTCAGACCACCAATGCCGCCGGGCAGACGGTCAACCGCTGGACCAGCACCGGCATCCTGGCCGCCTCGGCCTCGTCCAATGAAACGGGCTACATCACGCACAAGGTGATGCGCGCCCTGGGGATGCTCGTCTTCGACAACCAGGCACGTGTCTGACACGGCCCGACGGTGGCCAGTCTGGCCCCGACGTTCGGCCGCGGCGCGATGACCAACCATTGGGTGGACATCAAGAACGCCGACCTCGTGCTCATCATGGGCGGCAATGCCGCCGAGGCCCATCCCTGCGGTTTCAAGTGGGTCATCGAGGCCAAGCACCACAACAAGGCCAAGCTCATCGTCGTGGACCCGCGCTTCACGCGCTCGGCCGCGATGAGCGACTACTACGCGCCCATACGTGCGGGCACGGACATCGCCTTCCTGGGCGGCGTCATCAACTATCTGCTGAGCAACAACAAGATCCAGACCGAGTACGTCCGCAACTACACCAACGCGACCTTCATCGTCGGCGAAGACTACAAGTTCGATGCCGGCATCTTCAGCGGCTACGACGAGGCCAAGCGCAGCTACAACCCTGCCTCCTGGGGCTATGAGCTGGACGACCAGGGCTTCGCCAAGGTCGACATGACGATGGCGCACCCGCGCTGCGTGCTCAACGTGATGAAGCAGCATTACGCGCGCTACACGCCCGAGCAAGTCAGCAGGATCACCGGCACGCCCAAGGACAAGTTCCTCAAGGTCTGCGAGCACATCGCCAGCACCGCCACGCCCGACCGCACCATGACCATCATGTATGCGCTGGGCTGGACGCAACACAGCATGGGCTCTCAGATGATCCGCACCGGCGCCCTCATGCAGCTGCTGCTGGGCAACATCGGCGTCCCCGGCGGTGGCATGAATGCGCTGCGCGGCCACAGCAACATCCAGGGCCTCACGGACCTGGGCCTGCTGTCCACGTCGCTGCCGGGCTACCTGAGCCTGCCCAGGGACGCGGAGCAAGACCTGGAGACCTATTACAAGACCCGTGCGACCAAGCCGCTGCGTCCCGGCCAGATGAGCTACTGGCAGAACTATCCCAAGTTCTTCGTCAGCTACATGAAGTCGACGTTCGGCAAGGCGGCCACGGCGGAGAACGCCTGGGGTTACCACTGGCTGCCCAAGTGGGACACCGGCTACGACGTGCTGCGCGCGTTCGAGATGATGAACCAGGGCAAGCTCAACGGCTACATCTGCCAGGGCTTCAATCCGGTGGGCTCCTTCCCGAACAAGAAGAAGATCGTCGCCGGTCTGTCCAAGCTGAAGTTCCTCGCCATCATCGACCCGCTCAACACCGAGACGGCGGAGTTCTGGAAGAACTTCGGCGAGCACAACGACGTCAAGTCGGCCGAGATCCAGACCACGGTGTTCCGCTTCCCCAGCACCTGCTTCGCCGAAGAGGACGGCGCGCTGACCAACTCTGGCCGCTGGCTGCAGTGGCACTGGAAGGGCGCCGAGCCCCCGGGCGAGGCCAAGGGCGACCAGGCCATCATCGCCGAGCTGTTCACGCGACTGAAGGCGGCCTATGTGAAGGACGGCGGTGCTTTCCCCGACCCCATCCTGAACTTGACCTGGCCCTATCTGCAGCCGACCAACCCATCGCCAGAGGAGCTGGCCAAGGAGTACAACGGCAAGGCGTTGACCGACCTGACCGACCCCAAGGACCCGACCAAGGTGCTGGCCAAGGCCGGTGAGCAGCTCAGCGGCTTCGGGCTGCTTCGCGACGACGGCTCCACGGCCGCCGGCTGCTGGATCTACACCGGCGCCTGGACGCAGGCCGGCAACCAGATGGCCCGGCGCGACAACAGCGATCCCTGGGGCATAGGCCAGACGCTGAATTGGGCCTGGGCCTGGCCGGCCAACCGGCGCGTGCTCTACAACGCGGCCTCCTGCGACCCCACCGGCAAGCCCTGGAACCCCAGGCGCCGGCTGATCAGTTGGGCCGGCGACAAATGGGCAGGCTCCGACGTGCCGGACATCCGGCCCGACGCCAACCCGACCGACGCCGACGCTGTGCGCCCCTTCATCATGACCGCCGAGGGCGTGGCGCGCCTGTTCGCGCCCAGCGGCATGGCGGACGGCCCGCTGCCCGAGCACTATGAGCCCTTCGAGACGCCGCTGACGATCAACCCCATGCACCCGGAGAACGCCAAGGCCAAGTCCAACCCGGCCGCGCGCGTCTTCAAGGGCGACATGGAGGCCTTCGGCACGCCCAAGGACTTCCCGTACGTGGCGACGAGCTATCGCCTCACCGAGCATTTCCACTACTGGACCAAGAACGTGCTGACCTCGGCGGTCATCCAGCCGCAGCAGTTCGTCGAGATCGGCGAGGAGCTGGCCAAGGAGAAGGGCGTGGCCAACGGCGACTGGGTCAAGGTGACGAGCAACCGCGGCTTCATCAAGGCCGTGGCAGTCGTCACCAAGCGCATCCCGTCGCTGGACGTGGATGGCAAGCGCGTGCATACGGTGGGCCTGCCCAACCACTGGGGCTTCGTCGGCGTGGCCAAGCCAGGCTATCTCGTCAACACGTTGACCCCCTTCGTGGGCGACGCGAACACGCAGACGCCGGAGTTCAAGAGCTTCACCGTCAACCTCGAAAAAGCCTGAGGAGGGAACGATGTCATCACTTCAATCCCTCGACATCGCCAGGCGCTCGGCCACCACCACGCCGTCCACGCAGGCGCGCAGGCATGTGCCCGAGGTCGCCAAGCTCATCGACGTGTCCTCCTGCATAGGCTGCAAGGCCTGCCAGGTGGCCTGCATGCAGTGGAACGACCTGCGTGACGATGTTGGCGACAACCATGGCAGCTACGACAACCCGCGCGATCTGACGCCGCAGAGCTGGACGGTGATGCGCTACTCCGAGGTGGAGGTCGAGCAGGGCAAGCTGGAATGGTTGATCCGCAAGGACGGCTGCATGCACTGCGATGACCCGGGTTGCCTGAAGAGCTGCCCGGCGCCCGGCGCCATCGTGAAGTACACCAATGGCATCGTGGACTTCATCTCGGAGCATTGCATAGGCTGCGGCAACTGCGTCACCGGCTGCCCCTTCGACGTGCCGCGCATCAGCAAGGTGGACAGCAAGGCCTACAAGTGCTCGCTCTGTTCCGACCGCGTCGGCGTGGGCCTGGAGCCGGCCTGCGCCAAGGCCTGCCCGACCGGCGCGATCCGCTTTGGTACCAAGGAGGACATGCTGGACTTCGGCGCCGAGCGCATCGTCGACCTGAAGGAGCGCGGCTACGCCAACGCGGGTGTCTACGACCCGCCGGGCGTGGGTGGCACCCATGTCGTCTACGTGCTGCAGCATGCAGACAAGCCCGAGCTGTACCACGGCCTGCCTAGGGATCCCAAGATCAGCCCGCTGGTGTCGCTGTGGAAGGGCGTGGCCAAGCCGCTGGCCGTGGCGGCCATGATAGGCGCGGCGGTGGCCGGCTTCTTCCACTACACCCGCGTCGGGCCCATCGAGGACCCGGACGATCCCGAGGCCGATCGCAACGTCGCCCGCGACGATGCGAACCACCCCGCCGCCTGACAGGAGCGCAGCATGGCTACCCGCTTCATTCAGCGCTACAGCGCTGGCGAGCGCACCAACCACTGGTTGATCGTGCTGCTCTTCCTCGGCGCCGGGCTGTCGGGCCTGGCCTTCTTCCACCCGGGCTTCTATTTCCTGACAGCCCTGTTCGGCGGCGGCACCTGGGCGCGCATCCTGCACCCCTTCATGGGCCTGCTGATGGCGCTGTGCTTCTTCGTCATGTTCCTCAAGCTGTGGCGACACAACGTGATGAACGACGCCGACAAGGAATGGATGAAGCACAGCGGCGAGATGCTGCGCGGCGACAAGAGCCGCATGCCGCCCGCCGGCCGCTACAACGCCGGCCAGAAGCAGGTGTTCTGGGTCATGGCCACCAGCCTGGCCGTGCTGGTGCTGACCGGCTTCATCTTCTGGCAGCCCTGGTTCGCCGACAGCTTCCCCATCGTCGCGCGGCGCATCGCCGTCGTGCTGCATGCGCTGTCGGCAACCGTGCTGATCCTGACGGTCATCGTGCACGTCTACGCGGCGATCTGGGTCAAGGGCACGTTCAGGGCGATGACGCGCGGCACGGTGACCGAGGGCTGGGCGCGCCAGAATCACGCGCAATGGCATCGTGAAATGACCGGAAAGCAATGACCGTCGGCAGCACGCAGAAGATTCTCAGCCCGGAAGAGATCGCCGTCCGCGCCGGCGAGCAGCTCAGCTTCCTGCACCTGCCCGAGGCCGGCGTCTTCGCCGACCGCGCGCTGCGCCTGCGCGAGCTGGCCGTCGGTCATGCGATGCGCGACTTCCTGCTCTTCGTCGCCGAACTGGCCGAGGCCCAGCACCGCGCGCTGTCCTCCAGGGTCGCCGTGCCCCTGCCAACGCCCGAGCAGGTGGGCACCGCGGCGCGCGGCGGCCAGCCCTTGCTGCCGGCCGAGACCTGGCCGCGCGCACCGGTGTGGCGCGAGTCGCTGCGCACGCTGCTGAACGACCTGGCGCGCCACCTGCCTGACGGTCCGGCCAAGGCCGTGGTGTTGCAGCTGGCCGCCGCCGACGACGAGCATCTGGAGGCGCAGGCCGGCCGCCTGCTGAGCGGTGTCATGCTGGGCCTGGACCTGGCCAGCGCGCCCTTGATCGCCGCCGGCCTGCAACTGCACTGGGTGCGGCTGGTGCAACAGACAGCGGCCCGGTCGGCCGGTCCCATCGCCGCCTTCGGCCGCACCGATGACCCCACGCTGTGCCCCTGCTGCGGCTCGCGCCCGGTCGCGTCGCTGGAGCGCCTGGGTGGCGAGGGCGCGCGCTACCTGGCCTGCGGCCTGTGCGCGACGCAATGGCACTACGTGCGTATCAAGTGCACGCATTGCCAGAGCACCAAGGGCATCTCGCTGCAAAGCCTGGTCGGCGCCGACGAACCGGCGTCGACGACGGCCGACGCCGTCGTGCAGGCCGAGTGCTGCGGCGAGTGCGGCCATTACCTGAAGCTGATGCACCCGGTGCGCGACAACGGCCTGGAACCGCTGGCCGACGACCTTGCCACGCTGACGCTGGACTTGCTCGTCAGCGAGGCTGGCCTGCAGCGCCACGGCGTCAACCTGCTGCTGCTCTTCGGCGAGCCCGACGAAGCGCCACCACCCGGACGAGAACACTGATGAGTGCGCCCGACGAATCCGTGGTTCACGGTTCCAAGGCCCCCGACAAAGCGGCCCCCAAGGACCTGCCGGCGCTGGACAAGCTGCTGCGCGACTGCGCGCCGCTGGTGGCACAGCACGGCCACACGCTGGTCGCCAACGAGGCGAGGGCGCTGCTCGACGGGCTGCGCTCGCGCGCCGTCGCCAGCACCCTGGTCCGCGCCGAGATCGATGCGCTGCCGCAGATGCTCGCCGGGCGCGTGGATGCGCGCATGCAGCCGAATCTGCGCGCGGTGCTCAACCTCACCGGCACCGTCATCCACACCAACCTCGGCCGTGCCCTGCTGGCCGACGCGGCGCTGCAGCAGGTGCTGGCGCTGATGGGCTCGCCCAACAACCTGGAGTTCGACCTCGATCGCGGAGCCCGCGGCGACCGCGATGACCTCATCGAGGGCCTGCTCTGCGAGCTGACCGGCGCCGAGGCCGCCACTGTCGTCAACAACAACGCCGCGGCGGTGCTGCTGGGCATCGCGGCGCTGGCGCGCGGCCGGGAGGCCATCGTGTCGCGCGGCGAACTGGTCGAGATCGGCGGCGCCTTCCGCATGCCCGACGTGATGAGCGCGGCCGGCGCGACGCTGGTGGAGGTGGGCACGACCAATCGCACTCACCCGCGCGACTACGAGCAGGCCATCACGCCGCGCACCGGACTCATCGTCAAGGTGCACACCAGCAACTACCAGGTGCAGGGCTTCACCGCGGCGGTGGACGAGGCCACGCTGGCGCCCATTGCGCATGCGGCCGGCCTGCCGCTGATGACTGACCTGGGTAGCGGCGCGCTGGTGGACCTGTCCCAATGGGGGCTGCCCGCCGAACCGCTGCCGCAGGCCATGCTGGCTGCGGGCTGCGACGTGGTGACCTTCAGCGGCGACAAGCTGCTGGGCGGCCCCCAGGCCGGCCTCATCGTCGGCAGCAAGGCCGCCGTCGGCAGGATCCGCAAGTACCCGATGAAGCGAGCCCTGCGCCTGTCCAAGCTGCCGTTCGCTGCGCTGGAGGCGACGCTGCGCCTTTACCTGCGCCCCGAACGGCTGGCGCAGGACCTGCCCACGCTGCGGCTGCTGACGCGACCCCAGAGCCAGATCGCCCAGCTCGCGCTGCACCTGCTGTCCGACGTGGCCGCGGCCGTCGCGCCGCGCTTCACCGTCGAGACGGTGGCGCTGCAGAGCCAGATCGGCTCCGGATCGCTGCCTGTCGAGCGCCTGCCGTCGGCGGGGCTGGCCATCTGCGCCGCCGACGGCCGTGGCCGCACGCTCGAAGCGCTGGCCAGCACGTTGCGCAGCCTGCCTCGTCCGGTCATCGGCCGCATCCACGATGACCGCCTGCTGCTGGACCTGAGGGGCCTGGAGGAGCCGGCGCTGCTGACTTCGCAGTTGCCGGTGCTGAAGGAGAGGCTGGCGTGATCGTCGGCACTGCCGGCCATATCGACCATGGCAAGACCACGCTGGTGCGTGCGCTGACGGGCGTGGACACGGACCGCCTGCCCGAGGAGAAGATGCGTGGCATCAGCATCGAGCTTGGCTATGCCTACCTCGATGTGCCGGGTCACGAGCAGCGGATCGGCTTCATCGATGTGCCCGGCCACGAGAAGCTCGTGCACACCATGCTGGCTGGCGCCAGCGGAATCGACTTCGCGTTGCTGCTTGTGGCGGCCGACGACGGCGTGATGCCGCAGACTCGCGAGCACCTGGCCGTGCTGAGCCTGCTGGGCCTGAAGCGCGGCGCCGTGGCGATCACAAAGACCGACCGCGCTGAGCCCGGCCGCGTCGAGGTGCTGCGGGGCGAGGTGAGGGCGTTGCTGGCCGGCACCGGCCTGGACGACGCGCCCATCGTCGCTGTCTCCGCGCAGACCGGGCAGGGCGTGCACGCGCTTCGCGAGTTGCTGTTCGACGTCGCCCGCCGCACGCCGCCGCGCGCGACGCAGGGCCTGGCGGCCCGACTTGCGGTGGACCGCGCCTTCAGTCTGGACGGCGTCGGTACCGTCGTCACCGGCACGCTGCGTGCAGGTGAGATCACCGTCGGCGACGAACTGGTGGTCCACGGCCAGCGCGCCCGTGTGCGCAGCCTGCACGCGCAGAACCGCGCCGTCGAGCGCGCGCGGGCGGGCGAGCGCTGCGCCGTCGCGCTGGCGGGCCTGGCCAAGGAGCAGGCCCCGCGCGGCCAGTGGCTGACGGCGCCGACGGCAGCGCTCGCCACCGACCGCTTCGATGCCCGCCTCACGCTATGGCCCGGCGAGGCCAGGCCGTTGCGCTCCGGCACTCGCGTGCACCTGCACCTGGGCGCGCAGTCGGTGACGGCCAGCATCGCCGTGCTGGACGGCGACGCCATCGCGCCCGGCGCCTCGGCCCGCGTGCAACTTGTCTGCCACGCGCCGGTCGGTGCCTGGCGCGGCGACCGCCTCGTGCTGCGCGATGCCGGCGCCGCCCGCACCCTCGCCGGCGGCGTCGTGCTGGACCCGTTCGCGCCCGTGCGCTACCGACGCACGCCCGCGCGCCTGGCCGAACTGGCCGCCTGCGAACTGCCCGTGTTGGCCGAGCGCCGCGAGCGGCTGCTGGCGCTGTCGTCGCTGGGTCTGGACCTGGCCCGGTTCGCGCAGTCGGAGGGACTTGCCCTGCCGCTCGAAGGCTGGGCACTGGGCGACGAGGCCCGCGCCGCATTGACCGCCAGGCTGCTCGCCGCGCTGGCCGACTTTCACGCCAGGTCGCCCGACGAACTGGGGCCCGACGCGGCCCGGCTGCGCCGCCTCGTTGCACCGCGCATCGCCGAGCCGCTGTGGCGCCAGCTGCTGGCCGAGTTGCGTGCCACCGGCCGAATCGCCGTGCGCGGCGCCTTCGTGCACCTGCCGGAGCACGGCGTGCAGCTGTCGGCCGCCGAGCAGCGCATCGCGCAGAAGGTGGCGCCGCGCCTGGCCGCCGCCGGAGCCGAGGGCGCCTGGGCGCGTGACCTCGCCCGGGACTGCGCCGAGCCC
This sequence comes from Roseateles sp., assembly GCF_019237615.1. Lineage (GTDB taxonomy): Bacteria > Pseudomonadota > Gammaproteobacteria > Burkholderiales > Burkholderiaceae_C > Pelomonas. The sequence continues at coordinate 29,293 of NZ_JAFAGT010000108.1, forward strand.
GAGGCGCTGCTGCGTGCGACGCTGGCGCGCCTTGCGCAGCAGGGCGAGTTGCACCAGGTGGTGAAAGACCTCTACTGCGACACCGCGACGCTGGTCAGACTCGCTGCCATCGTGCGGGCGTTGGGCGCCGAGCAGGGCAGGGTCACGGCGGCGACCTTCCGCGACGCGACGGGCCTGGGCCGCAAGCGGGCCATCCAGCTGCTGGAGCATTTCGACCGCATCGGACTGCTGCGCCGCGTGGGCGACGAGCACCGGCTGCGCGCAGGCAGCGCACTGTTCTCGGAGACGACGAATTGATCATGGAAAGAGAACGACACCGGTGTGTCGGCCGGGCTTCAAACCCGGTGGGTGGCGCCACGCGCCGCCGGGTGGGTTCGACTCCCTCCTCTTTCCGCCACCAGCCTGGCCTCGCCTGCTGCGTGGGCACATCCGCGCCCGTGGTCAACGGGGAGTGCTGCCCATGACGGACACCGAGGTCATGACCCTGCCGTCGGGCTTCTGGCTCTGGCCCGAAGACCAGACCTGGGCCCAACCCCTTCCGGGCGGCCAGGTCCGGATCGGCATCACGGCGCTGGGCCTCAAGGCCTCGGGCGACATCTACATGTGCCGGCCCAAGCCGGTGGGCAGCAAGGTTGGGCAGGGGGGCTCCATCGGCGTCGTCGAGCTGTCCAAGTCCATCGTGGCGGTGAAGTCGCCACTGTCGGGCGTCGTCACGCGTGTGAACGAGGCGCTGGAGGAACGGCCCGAACTGGTCCACCAGTCGCCCTACGAGGCGGGCTGGATGGTCGAGCTGGCACCGTCTGAGCTCGATGCAGAGCGGCGGAAGCTCGCCATCGGCGAGATCGCCATCCGCGAGGCGATGGCGCACTGGGCCTGGCTCAACCAGCTGGACGCCGCGCCGTGAAGCGCTCCGGCCTCGCCATCCTGCTCTGGGCTGCCGACCCCGACGACCCCGTGCGCCTGGCCACTCCCTTCGCGCATGCCGCGGCGGCCGCGGCACTGGAGATGCAGGTGGAGGTCTATTTCTCGGCACGCTCGGTGCTGCTGCTCAAGCCCGGCGTGGCCGGCCAGCTGCGCGCCTCCGAGCGCTTCGACAAGACCATCGCCGACTGGATGGACGACGCGCTGGCGCATGGCGCGCGCTTTTTCGTCTGCTCCGACGCGCTTGCAGCCCAGGGCCTCACGCAGGACGATCTGATCCCGGCAGGCCGCCGTCACGGCGGTGCGGTCCAATACGCATCCCGCGCCGCCCAGGCGGCGTGGACCACCTTGGTGTTCTAACCCCCTTCAGGAGAATTCACATGGCCCTCTCTCGTCTCGTCGCCGGTCTGGCGCGCGGTGTGGTGATGTCGCTGGCGCTGGCCGGCGCGGCGGCGCAGGCGCAGCAGGTGCTGCGCGTGACCGCCATCCCCGACGAGTCACCCACGGAGCTGGCGCGCAAGTTCGCACCGCTGGGCCAGTACCTGGAGAGCAAGCTCGGCATGAAGGTGGAGTGGACGCCGGTGACCGACTATGCCGCGGCCGTCGAGACTGTCGTCAACAAGAAGATCGACCTGGCCTGGTTTGGCGGCTTCACCTTCGTGCAGGCCAATGTGCGTTCGGGCGGCAAGATCCTGCCGCTGGTGCAGCGCGAGGAGGACGAGAAGTTCCGCTCCGTCTTCATCACCGAGGCAAAGAGCGGCATTGCCAAGCTGGAGGACCTGAAGGGCAAGACGCTGTCCTTCGGCTCGCAGAGCAGCACCTCGGGCCACCTGATGCCGCGCAGCTTCCTGCTGGCCGCCAAGATCAACCCCGACGTGGACCTGAAGCGCGTGGCGTTCAGCGGTGCGCATGATGCGACCATCGCCGCCGTCGCCAGCGGCAAGGTGGATGCCGGTGCGCTGAACATCTCGGTCTGGGAGAAGTTCGTCGCCGAGAAGAAGGTGGACCCGGCGCAGGTCAAGGTCTTCTACACGACGCCGCCCTACTACGACTACAACTGGTCGGTCCATGCCGACATGCCGGAGGCCCTGCGCGAGAAGATCAAGGCCGCCTTCCTGGCGCTGGACCCGTCCACGCCGCAGGGCAAGGAGATCCTGGGCCTGCAGCGCGCCACGCGCTTCATTCCGAGCAAGCCCGAGAACTACAACGGCATCAAGGCCGCCGCCGAGAACGCCGGGCTGCTGAAGTGACCATCCCGCCCGCGCTCGACGCGCTGCTCGGCCGCTTTTCGGTGGGCCCCAAGCATCTGGTCGAGCCGGGCCCCAGCGACGAGCAGCTTGCGCTGATGACGCAGGCGGCGCTGCGCGCGCCGGACCATGCGGAGCTGGTGCCTTATCGATTCAAACTGGTGCGTGGCACAGCAAGACAAGGCATGGCCGTGCTGTTTGCCGACGCGGCCCGCAGGGCCGGCAAGGGCGAGGAGGGCGCCGCGCTGGATGCCGAGCGCGCGCTGAACCCGCCGGTGACGGTGGCGGTCGTCGCCCGCATCGACCTTGGCCATCCGCAGGTGCCGGCCCATGAGCAATGGGCGGCCGTGGGCGGCGCGATCAGCAACTTCCTGACGGCGGCCCATGCGCTGGGCTTGGGCGGCAAGATGCTCAGCGGCGTCAAGGTGCGCGATCCGGCCATCTCGGCGGCCTTCTGCGAGCCCGGCGAGACGCTGGTGGGCTGGATCGCGCTGGGAACGCCCGCGCGCCGCCCGGCCGGGCCGGCGCGCAAGCCGGCGCCGGCCGAGGTGCTGGTGGATTGGGTCAGACCAGACCGGTGAACTTCAGGATCGCCCAAAACATTGCCGATCATCGGCGTCCAGCCCGAAGGCGCAGCCCTGCGGAAGCTGCGCTGGTCGCTGTCGACGATGCCGTTGAAGACTTCCATCAGGATGCGGCCGCCGACGGGGCCGAGCTGCGAGACCGAGCAGGGGCCGGTGGCGAAGTCGTCGTCGTTGAGGTCGCGCTGGCCCACCTCACGCCAGTAGGCCAGCGTCGGCTGCTGGGCTTCGGCCAGGATGTAGAACCACAACGGGGTCTCGGTCAGGAAGCGCGGGTCGGCGCTGGCGATGCTCCTGAAGCTGAAGCCGTTCGGGGTCTTGACGCGCACCATCAGGTCGCCGGCGCCCAGAGGCTTCTCGTGCAGCTTGGCGGCGAAGTCCTGGCCGGTGGCGATGGCGTAGGTGGGCAGGTTGCCGCGCTTGAGGTTGAGAACGGCCAGCGAGGCGCCCGCGCCGACCGAGGGCGGCAGCTTGGCCAGCGGGTCCACCAGCGAGGGGTCGATCTTGTAGGCCCATTGCAGGCGCACCGCGGGGTCGTTCTTGACTGGCGTGGGACCGTTCCTGACGGGAATGCCGAAGCCCGGCGTGAAGAAGCGGCCCCAGTCGTCGATGACATGGGCGGCCAGCAGGGGCTGGAAGCCGATCAGGCTTTCGTCGGGCGAGTCGGTTGCGTCGAAGATCAGCTTCTTGGTCTCGGTGTTGAGCCGATAGCCGCGGCGCACCATGGAATGGCCGAAACGGTAGGCCGCGCCGACAAATTCCGTGGGCAGGTTGTCGCGCATCTGCTTGTTGTTCACGTACAGGTCGTAGGCACCGTCGCCCAGGGCCGCATGGCGCTGGGTGAAGAAGTCATAGGTGTGCGTGTCGATGATGCGGTGCAGATAGTCCTCCAGCACGACGCGCTGGTAGGTCCACGTGACCTCGGCGCGGGCGCGCTCGAACAGGTTGGCCGTGTTGCTGCCGGCCTTGATCCTGGTCACGACGGCGTTGTGGAACTTGATCATCGCCAGCTGGACCTGGCAGACGATGGAGTTCTCGTCGTTGCGCTTGTCGCCGATGATGGCGCGGCCGTTGGCGGCTTGGCGCATCAAGTCCTTGCCGCCGGGGGCGATCAGCAGCGTGGCGCCATCGGCGTCGTACATATAGGGCTGGTCCTGCGGGCCGGCGCCGTAGATGCAGTCCAGGTCCAGCGCCGGCGTGCGCAGGTTGGACGCGGCCGCCGCTGGGTCGGAGAACGAGGAGGTGGTGTCCAGCGTCAGGTCATGGTCGACGAACTGGCCGAAATAGGTGTATCCGGCCGGCACGGCGAGGTTCTCCTCCGCGTCAGCGCCGTCGTTGAGTTCATCGTCCTCCACGATCATCAGCGCGGCCAGCGCCTCCAGGCTGGCGTCGCTGAAGGGCTTGGGGTTCTCGGGCAGCATGCGGACGAACTTGCGTTCGCGCGTGCCGAGCAGGCCATGGCCGTTGTTGGGTGTGGTCATCGCGGTCTCCTGAATGAACGAGAGGGGACGGCATCGTGAACCTGCGCCCTGCGCGGTGAATCCCCAGCCTTGCGGAGAAACCCTCGCCGGCACGCTTCAAGCTAGGGGTTAGCAGGCACCGGACACCCGGATGCGGGCATCGCCGAGGACCTGGTTTCGTTGGGGTTCACTGTGCTCACCCCAACCTGCGTCTGACACCATGCGCTACGGCCGCGCCAACACGCCGGGCGCCACCTACTTTTTCACGTTGAATGCGGCGGACCGTGGCGGCCGGCTGTTGACGGACCACATCGATGCGTTGCGGGACGGTTTTCGCACCGTGCGTCAGTCGCGCCCTTGCGTGGTGGATGCCATCTGCGTGCTGTCGGAGCACATGCAACGGCTGATGACGCTGCCGCGCGAGGACGCCGACTTCGCGACGCGGGGCATGCTCATCATGCAAGGCTTTTCGCGGCGTGAGCCGGGCCTCGAAGGGTGAGCGAGGCCTTTGACCGCGGCGCTACTGGGAGCACCTGATTCACGATGACGCCGGCTTCGAGCGACATGTGAACTACATCCATTTCAACCCGGTGAGGCACGGCTGGGTGAAGCGGGCGGCCGACTGACCGCATTCCAGCGTTCACCGCTTCATCCGCGCAGGCGTGATCGATGCGTCGTGGACGGACGTCGGGGGCATGGAGATCGATGCGGGGGAGTGCGGCGTTGGGGGGGCTCACCCCAACCTGCGTGTCTACCGCTTGCCTCCCGCAGTGCAGCAAAGGAAAAGGGCCTGCATCGCAGGCCCTTCGTCCTTCAGCGGCGGCTGCGCGCCGTCGCGTTCATCACCAGATGATGACCCGCTTGTCCTCGGGGCGCACCATGGCGTCACTCGGCTTGCAGCTGTAGGCCTTGGCGAAGGCCGGCATGTTGGACGGGGCGGCGTTGGTGCGGAAGCCGGCCGGGGCGTGGGGGTCGGTGTTCAGGCGCACGAGCTGGGCCTCGGGGCGGATGGCGCCGGCCCAGACCTTGGCCCAGTTCATGAAGAAGCGCTGGTCGCGGCTCAGGCCGTCGAGCATGGGGTCGGGCTGGCCGGCCGTGGCCTTGACCATCGCGTCGTAGGCCATGTTCAGGCCGCCCAGGTCGCCGATGTTCTCGCCCAGCGTCAGGCGGCCGTTGGCCTTCTTGTCGGGGTACTGGGGCAGGGGCGCGTACTCGTCGGCCTGGGCCACGAGCTTGTTGGCGCGGGCCTCGAAGCGCTGGCGGTCCTCGGCCGTCCACCAGTTGGCGTTGTTGCCCTCGCCGTCGAACTGGCTGCCCTGGTCGTCGAAGCCGTGGCCGGCCTCGTGGCCGATGACGGCGCCGATGCCGCCGTAGTTGATGGCGTCGTCACCCTTGGCGTAGAAGAAGGGCGGCTGCAGGATGGCTGCGGGGAAGTTGATGGTGTTGGTGGAGGGGCTGTAGTAGGCGTTGACGGTCTGCGGCGTCATGCTCCACTCGTAGCGGTCGGTGGCCTTGCCGATCTTGGCCAGGTTGTAGCGCTGGTTGAACTGGCGGGCGGCGCGCACGTTGGCGTAGTGGCTGTCGGGCGTAACGGCCAGGCCGCTCCAGTCGCGCCAGGTGTCTGGGTAGCCGATCTTGGGCAGGAAGGTCTGCCACTTGGCGATGGCCTTGGCCTTGGTCTCGGGGCTCATCCAGTCGAGGTGCTCGATGCGCGCCTTCAGCGCGTTGCGCACGTTGTCGACCAGTTGCTGCGCGCGGATCTTGGCGTCGGGCGTGAAGTACTCCTTCACGTAGAGCTGACCCAGGGCCTGGCCCATGCCCGCATTGACGGCGCCTAGCGCGCGCTTCCAGCGCACTTCTTGCTCGGGCGTGCCATTGATGGTCTTGCCGTAGAACGCAAAGTTCTGGTCCTGGAAGGCCTTGGACAGCGAGGGGGCAGCGCCGTCTATCGCATGGAAGGCGAAGTAGGCCTGCCATTGCGCCACCGGCGCTTCGGCCAGCAGCGCGTCGAGGGCGGTGAAGAACTTGGGCTGCGACAGCGAGAAGCCGCCTGCTGCCTGGACGCCGGCGTCGACCTTCATGATCTTGAAGTACTGGGCCCAGTCCCAGTGCGGCGTGAGCTTGTTGGCCTGCTCGATGGTGACGAAGTGGTACTGGTTCTCGGGCTTGCGCAGCTCCACGCGCAGGAAGGACGCGGCGGCCAGCTGGGTCTCCAGCGCCATCACGAGGGCGGCGCGGGACTGGGCCTCCTCGGCCGGCGTGCCGGTCAGCTCGAACATCTTGGCGATGTGGGCCACGTAGGCGCTGCGCAGTTTGGCGTACTCGTCCTTGCTGTAGTACTCGGGGCCGGGCAAGCCCAGGCCGCCCTGGCCGGCGAAGGCGATCTGGCGCTTGGCGTTCTTGTAGTCGGCGCTGACGCCGAAGCCGAAGGTGCGGCCCTCTGCGCGCGCATGGGCGTGCTGCAGCCAGGTGACGATGTCGGCGCGGGTCTTCAGCGCGTCGATGGCGGCAAGATCTTTCCTGATCGGGTCGAAGCCGGCGCGCTCAATGGCGGCCTCGTCCATGGCGGCGCGGTAGAGCCAGCCGATCTTCTGTTCGATGGAGCCGGGCTTGGCGCCGTCGGCGCTCCGGGCAGCGTTCTCGACGATGTCGTGCTGTGCGTTCAGGCTCTTCTCGGCCAGCGCGTCGAAGCTGCCCCAGCGGCTTTTGTCCGCCGGGATGGGGTTGGCCTGGATCCAGCGGTTGTTGGCCCAGGCGTTGAAGTCTGTGCAGGCGGACTGGCCGGGGTCCACATCGGGCACGAATTCGGGAATGGACGCGGCGTGGGCGAGGCCGGCGCAGCACAGCGCGGCAGCCAGGGTGATGGCGCGAAGGGTCACGCGAGAACTCCGTACAGGGCGAAAAAACGAAACGCGCACCTTAGCTGCGCGCCGGCTGTGCCCGCCATGCTGAAAGTCATTGCGGATTGCAAAGGCCGGTAAACCGGCATCACTTCGGTCAGCCCCGGCAGGGCGCGGCGACACTGCGGCGCTTTTCACCTGCCCCGGTTCGATCCATGAAGCACCTGCCTGTCTCCCGCGCCCTCGCGCTCAGCTTGGCCCTGGCCTTCAGCAGCCAGGCCCCCGTCCAAGCCGACCCGCTCCCCACCACCTGGGACCTGAGCCCGCTGTACGCCAGCGACGCCGACTGGGAGGCCGCCCGCAAGGCCCTGCTGGCCGACCTGCCCAAGCTCGCGGCGCTCAAGGGCACGCTGGGCAAGAGCGCCCAGAGCCTGCGCGCCGGTCTGGACGCCGTCAGCGCCGCCAACCTGCGCTACGAGCGGCTGCGCGTCTACGCCAGCATGAAGCAGAGCACCGACAACCGCGACGCTGCCAACCAGGAGCGTAGCGGCCTGGCCGGGAAGCTTGGCGGCGAATACGGCAGCACCATCGCCTGGCTGGAGCCCGAGATCCAGTCGCTGGGCGAGGCCAAGGTGGCGGCCTTCCTGAAGACCGAACCAGGCCTGAAGAAGCATGCCGAGCACCTGCGCAACAGCCTGCGCCAGGCCAGGCACACGCTCAGCGCCGAGACCGAAGCCGTCATCGCGGCACTGGCCCCGGTGCGCGGCGCCACGGGCGATGTGCGTACGCTGCTGTTCAACGCCAACACCAGGTGGCCCGAACTGACGGTGGACGGCAAGACCGAGAAGGTGGATGGCACCAAGTACGGCCTGCTGCGCCAGCACCCGGACCGCGCGGTGCGCAAGCAGGCGTTCGACGCCTTCTTCGGCGCCATTGGCCAGTATGAAGACACCTACGGCGTGACGCTGGGCAATGTGGTGCAGGACGACACCACCATGGCCAAGCTGCGCCGCTACCCCAGCGCGGTGGCGATGAGCCTGGGCGCCGAGGAGATCCCCGAGGCCGTCTACCGCACGCTGGTGGCGGAGGTGCACAAGGGCTTGCCCACGCTGCACCGCTACTTCAAGCTGCGCCAGAAAATGCTGGGCCTGCCGGACCTGCACTACTACGACATCTACCCGGCCCTGGTCACGCAGAAGAAGCAGTACAGCCTGGACGATGCCGCCGCGCTCACATTGGCGGCCACCCGGCCGCTGGGCGAGGACTACCAGGCCCTGCTGAAGACCACCTTCAAGGCCAACACCATGCATGCGCTGCCGGCCCCGGGCAAGAGCGGCGGCGCCTACCAGGACGGTGTCTACGACGCGCCGCCATTCGTGTTCCTGAACCACCAGGGCGAGTTCGACTCGGTCAGCACCTTCGCCCACGAATGGGGCCATGCCATGCACACGGCCATGGCCAATCGCGCCCAGCCCTACGAGACGGCGGGCTACTCGCTGTTCGTCGCCGAGATCGCCTCCACCGCCAACGAGGTGCTGCTGAGCCACTACATGCGCGGCCAGGCCGGCAGCAAGGAGGAGAAGCTGTTCCAGCTGGGCTATGCGCTGGAGCGGCTGCGCGGCACCTTCTTCCGCCAGGCCATGTTCGGCGAGTTCGAGCTCAACACCCACGACGCCGCGGCCAAGGGTGAGGCGCTGAACGGCAAGCGTTTCACCGAGATCTACTGCAAGCTGCTGAAGGACTATCACGGCGACGCGGCCGGCATCATGAAGATCGACCCGCTGTACTGCCAGGAGTGGGCCTTCATCCCGCATTTCTACCGGCCGTTCTACGTCTACCAATACGCCACCTCCATCACCGCGGCGCTGCACTTCGCCGAGGACATCCTGGCGGGCAAGCCCGGCGCGCGCGACAACTACCTGAAGCTGCTGGCTGGCGGCGGCTCGGTGGCGCCCTACCAGGCGCTGAAGAACGCCGGCCTGGACATGGCGACACCGGCGCCCTACCAGGCCGTGATCAAGCGCATGGACGGCATCATGGACGAGATGGAGGCGCTGCTCGCCGCCAAGTGAGGCCGGAGCGCCCCCGGGGCGCTCCCGATCGGCGACAAGCGCCGGCTGGACGAATTCAGGCTTCACGGGAGGCGGCGCATCGGGCGCGTGGCCGCTTGGCTGGCGCGCCGCGTGATGCGTATGCTTTGCGCGTTGGCCGCCTGGGCAGCCAGCAGTCTTCGTACTGCGCGGGCCAGCTGCGAGAACCCGAGGGCTCTCATGTCCAGACGCAGGCGCCTGAGCCTGCTGCAGAGTCTTGTTTGCGTGCTGTCCGCCTGTGGCGGTGATGGGGGCTCGAGGGGGCCTGCGCCGTTGGCGACCCAGCCGCCCGCGTCGGTGCCCGGCCCCGCCTATGTGTATGCGGGCGAGGTGGAGCGCGAGAAGTCCATCGCGTCCCGCATCACCGGCATCACCTATGCTGAGCACCGAGGGCGTGGCGGCGCCGTTCTTCACGAACTACCTGCTGTTCGATGGCTCCTTCTGGGCCATGACGGCCAGGAGCATCAAGGACGAGGCTGTTCCGCTTCGCGGCCAGCCACCGCCTGCCGGTGTGCCTCATCCTGAGCAGCGCCGGCGCGTCTGGCAACGTGCTCGACGTGATTGCCTACGATGCCCGCTACAAGGGCCGGGCCTACGAGGGCTTGATGATAGAGCGCAAGGACTTCAGCGTCGCGCACACGACGTGGGCGACCCGTCGTTCGGCTGGGCCATGGACTTGATCGAGTAGGCGCGGGCCGTCAGCCCTGGCCGAGGCGCCGCCTGAAAACCAGCGTGTGCCAGCGCGTGCCGGTGCCGGCCAGCACCACGTCGCTGGTGCTCGCGCTCTCCAGTTCCAGCATCGAATCGGCCAGCAGCGCCTGCACGGCCGCCGGCTCATGGTTGTGAAAGCGCCGGCCATCGCCGTCCCGGTCGCCGCTCAGGCGCTCGGCGAGCATCTCGGGCAGCGAGATCAGCAGGGCGGGGCGCCGCTGCGCCGATTCGCCATCGACCGGAGGGCGCAGCTGCCGCGCCAGCGATGCCAGCGCGCGCGCCAGCCCCGCGGGCTCGACATGCATCAGCACGGCGCTGCACACGACGGCGTCGAAGCCGTGCGGGCGGCGCGCGGAGAAAGGGCGCCCCAGATCCGGCAGGCTGGCGTCGGCCAGCCGGCCGGCCAGGTCCGGCCGCAGGCGCAGGGCGGTCTCCCGCATGGCGGCGTTGGGCTCCACTCCCAGGGCCTCGAAGCCGAGTTCAAGCAGGGCCGCCATGTCGCGCCCCGAGCCGGCGCCGACGTCCAGCACCCAGGTGCCCGTTGCCAGCGTGGCCTGCAGGGTGGAGAGCATGGCGCTGCGGCCGGCCTCGGTCGCGGCCAACCGGGTGGCGTAGGTGTCGTAGAAGGCGGAAGTGCGGGCGTCCAAGCGACGTGCCTCAGGACTTGGCCGTTGGCCGGAACGCCCGGACTCTGCCGAGCGCGTCCACCACGATCAGCTGCCCTTCCACCCACACCGGCGATGCGATGAAGGCTCCCAGGCGCTTGACATGCTCGATCGCCGACACCATCTCGTCCGGCCGCGTGCCGTACAGGCGCTGCTGGTCGAACTTGCCCTCGGCGTCGAGGATGCCGCGCGTGTTGGCCAGGCGTTCGGGCGTCATGAAGCGCCACAGCGGCTTGCCGCTGGCCGCGTCGAGCTGGTGGAGTTGTCCATCCACGGTGGCGACGACGACGCTGTCGCCGAGCAGGATGGGCGACGCGAAGGTCCAGACCTTGGTGGGGAAATCGTAGAGCTTGCGGCCGCTGCGCTTGTCGAGCACGGCCAGCACGCCGGCGTCGGACGTGGGGACGAAGACCTGGCCAGCGCTGACGGCAGAGGTGCCGGGCACCCAGGAGCCCTTGGCGTCGTGGCGCCAGCGCAGCTGGCCGGTCGCGGTGTCGAGCGCGTAGAGGAAGCCGTCGCGCGAGCCGGCGTAGACCATGTCGCCGTCCACGCTGGCCGCGGCCTGTATGCCCAGCATGATGCTGTGCTTTTGGTCGGCGCCGGTCTGGTAGCGCCAAGCCAGGGTGCCGGTCGCGAGGTCCAGCGCGTAGACCGCGCTGTCCCAGGCGCCGACGATGACGCGCGAGCCAGCACGTGCGGGCGCGGCGTGCACCATGCCGCCGGTCTTGTAGGCCCAGGCCATGGCACCGGTCTTGGCGTCCAGCGCGTAGACATGCTCGTCGCTGCTGCCGAACACGACCTTGCCGTCGGCCACCAGCGGCGAGGACAGGTAGAAGTCCCAGGGGTCGGTGCGCCTGTGGCCATCGCGCGGCAGTCCGAACATGCCATGGGCGGCAAAGCGTGCCTCGCCGCCGGTCTTGAAGCTCCAGCGCGGCGCGCCGCTTGCGGCGTCCAGCGCATGCAGTTGGCCATCGCGGGAAAGGAAGTAGACGAGGCCGTCGGCCACGGTGGGCGTGGATGCGATGCCGGCGTCCGCATGGAAGAGCCAGCGCAACTGGCGCGTGGCGAGGTCGATGGCGTGCAGGTTGCCGTCCTCGGCCGCGACGAACAGCAGGCCGCCGGCGGCTACGGGCGAGGCCGTCACGGGGGCATGCAGCTCGTGCTCCCAGGCCAGTTGGAAGCCGCCGGGCGCATGGCCGGCAACGGCCATGGCACCGCTGCGGGCGGTGTCGCCCATGAAGGTTGGCCAGTCCGCCGCATGCGAGGCGTTGCTCAATGCCAGGCCCAGCAGCGCAGCGAGCGCAAGATGGCGCATCGTTCCTCCAACGTCGAAGTGGGCGCAACGATAGCGAAACCCGCCGCCTGTGTAGGAAGTTTGCACCGGCGCGCGGCCCGGGCCGAGACCGCCCGGGCGGCTTCAGTTCATCGCGAGACCAGCAGGCGCAGGCCCAGGCCGATGAACACCGTGCCGGCCAGCCGGTCCAGCCAGGGGCCGATGGCGGGGCGGCGGTTCAGACAGGCGCCCACGCCGCCGGAGAAATGCCCCAGCAGCCCGAACAGCAGCGCCGCCTGCGCCGTGAACAGCAGGCCCAGCAGCCCCAGCTGTACCGCCACCGGGCCCTGGGCGGCGACGACGAACTGCGGCAGGAAGGCCAGGAAGAACAGCACGACCTTGGGGTTGATGGCGTTGGCCACCAGGCCCTTGACGAACAGCTGGCGCAGCGAAGCGCCGTCGCCCGTCGCGCCCCCCACCGGGACCCGGCCCGCATGCCGCCAGGCCTGCACGCCCATCCATACCAGATAGGCTCCGCCCAGGCTCTTGAGCAACCCGAAGGCCAGCGGTGATGCCGCCACCAGCGCGCTGATGCCCACCACGGCCAGCAGCGTGTGGCTGAGGCAACCCAAGGCGCAGCCGAGCCCGAAGGCCATGCCTGCGCGCCGCCCGCGCGACATGCCCATGCTCAGCACCATCAGGTTGTCCGGTCCCGGCGTGGCGGTCAGCACCAGTGCGGTGGCGAGGAAGGCGAGGGTTTGTGGCGTGCTCAGCATGGGCGAATGCTAAGGCGGTGCACCGTCAGGCCTGTCAGAACAGGTGGCCCACGTTGAACAGCGTCAGGATGCCAAGCACCGCGAAGATGGCCGCTGCCACGCCGTGCACCATGCGCATCGACACTCGCTTGGCGATGCGATCGCCCAGGAAGACCGCGGGGACGTTGGCGAGCATCATGCCCAGAGTGGTACCCAGCACGACCTGCACCAGGTCCGTGTAGCGCGCGGCCAGGGCCACCGTGGCGATCTGCGTCTTGTCGCCCATCTCAGCGAGGAAGAAGGCCACGATGGTGGTGCCGAAGACGCCGAAGCGTTGCGACAGGCGGGTGTCGTCCTCGTCGAGCTTGTCGGGGATGAGCATCCAGCCGGCCATGCCGAGGAAGGACAGGCCGATGACCCAGCGCAGCAGGTCAGGCCCCATGGCGTGGGCGACCCAGCCGCCCACGGCGCCGGCGGCGGCATGGTTGACCAGCGTGGCGACGAAGATGCCGGCGATGATGGGCCAGGGCCTGCGGAAGGCAGCCGCGAGCACGATGGCCAGCAGTTGGGTCTTGTCGCCCATTTCACCGAGGGCGACGACACCAGTAGAGACGAGGAAGGCTTCCATGCGAGAGTCCAACGGGCCGGTGAAAAACCAATGACCGCACAGCATCCCCGGCCCAATCCGGAGGCTGCGAGGTCAAAGGTCTTGCCAGGCGTTGAAGCTGCGCGCGCCATGGCCGTGAGGCCAAGTGTGTTGACGCGGGCCCCTGCATGGCGCAGGGCGGCTACTCCCCAATGACGATGCTGCAGTTTAGCCCAGCGGTCCGGGTGCCGGAGTCCAGGGCCGCATGCGGACTGCGCTCAATCGCGGAACGCGGGCACCGTGCCCTTGCCGGCCATCATGGCCCGGGTCAGGTCCTCGCTCATCAGCATCGCCGCATTCCACGTCGCGACGTGATTCAGGCCGTCGGCCACCGAATGGTCGCGCGCGTAGTTCAGCATGCCCTTGGTGCCGCGGATGGACAGCGGCGACTTGGTCGCGATGCTGGCGGCGATCTCGCGCACGCCGGCCTGCAGCGCCTCTTGGCCGTCGAAGACGCGGTTGACGAGGCCGATCTCGCGCGCCTCGGCCGCGTCCATGCGCCGCCCCGTGTAGGCCAGCTCGCGCACCAGGCCTTGCGAGCCGATGATCTTGGGCAGGCGCTGCAGCGTGCCGACGTCGGCCACCATGCCGATGTCGATCTCCTTGATGGAGAAGTAGGCGTCGGCGCTGCAGTAGCGCATGTCGGCGCAGCAGATCAGGTCAATGCCGCCGCCCACGCAGGCACCGTGGATGGCGGCCAGCACGGGCTTGCGGCAGCGCTCCAGGCTGGTGAGCGTGTCCTGCATGTCCAGGATGACGCGGCGCAGGTTCTCGCGGGTGCGGCCGTCGCAGGGGTCCTGGATCTGCGGTGCCAGGCCCATCATCAGGGCGAGATCGATGCCCGCCGTGAAATGCCGACCCTCGCCCTCCAGCACGGCCACGCGGGCCTCCGGCTGGGCGTCCACCCAGTCGAAGGCGCGGCGGATGTCCAGCCACATCGTGGCGTTCATCGCGTTGGCCTTGTCCGGGCGGTTGAGGCGGACGGTGGCGATGCGGTCCTGGACGGAGACGGTGAGCGTTTCGAGTTGCATGGCGGCTGGGTCTGCGCGGCGGAGACCGCATGATGCCCGCCAATCCCCTGGCGCGCTGTCGCCATCGGGGCAGCGCCGATACTTGAGCCCATGATCCACGCCACCAAACGCATTGCCGGCGGCGCCGGCCTCGCCGCCGTGCTCGTCAAGCGAGCCCCCACGCTCGAACTCGACTGGGACGCCCGCAGCAAGAGCCGCTTCTCGGCCACCGACTCCATGGGCCGCGAGATCGGCGTCGTGCTGCCCCACGACACCGCGTTGCGCGGTGGCGACGTGCTGGTGGCCGAGGATGGCACGCTGCTGCGCGTCGTCGCCGCGGCCCAGCCGGTGCTGCAGGTGCGCTTCTGCGCCGAGCATGGCAGCCCCTTGGACCTGCTGCGCGCCGCCTACCACCTTGGCGGCCGTCATGTGCCGCTGGAGCTGCAGCCCGAGTTGCTGCAGCTCGGGCCCGACGCCGCGCTGGCCGACATGCTGCGCCGTCAGCACCTCATCGTCACCGAAGCACAGGCGGCGTTCGAGCCCGAGAGCGGCGCGCATGGCGAGGGCGCCGGGCATGGGCACCATCATCATGGCCATGCCCATGAACATGTGCCGGCCCGCAAGCCGCTGGCCATTCCGGTCAAGGTGCACGACGCCGGCCATGTCCACGGCCCCGGCTGCAATCACGACCACTGATCGGGCTGCGGTCCGGCGCCGCGCGACGATTGCACGAAGTTTCGCAGTTGGCATGTCGCGTTTCGTTCCGCCCCGTCAGGGGGCGGACGCGCCATCACGTCGATTGCCACAAAGAGTGACATGACATCCTTCCGTACCCTCATCGCCGGGCTGGCGCTTGGCCTGCCCGCGGCAGCCTGGGCGCAGGTGCCCAACCTCGCCGAGTCCACCTACATCGGCGTGTAGCTCGGCACCGGCAAGGTTGGCCTGAACTGCCCCGTCAACACGGCTTGCAGCCCGGTCGATGCGAATCGCGTACTGCGCGTCGGCCACCGGTTCAACGCCTCCTGGGCGTTCGAGGTGAGCTACGCCACTATCGACGCGGACCGGGGTCTGCTCGCCCGCAACTATTCGGCGGAGTTTGCGGGCTTAGGCATCGGCGTGGCGTACTCGATGCCGCTGTCCCCCAGCATCAGCGCGGTGCTGCGGGCGGGTGGCTCCTCCAGCGAACTGAAGCTGCAGCCCGCCGTGGGGCTGCTCTCGAAGAACCCCGGCACCATCACGACGCGCTCGTTCAAGCCCTCCGCGGGTTTGGGGGCGTCCTGGCAGTTTGCGCGCCACTGGAGCGCCAGCCTGAACGCCGACTGGACGCGCGCCGACCTGCGCGACGCCCCGGACGGTGCCAGGCAGGACGTCGCCGTGCGCATGCTGGGCGCCGGCGTGGCCTTCAACTTCTGACACTCGGCGAGCGGGCGCGGGCTCAGCCCTCGCCATCGTTCGGTGGCGCGATGCAGCGCAGCGCTTCGGTCATGTGGTGGACGGATGCGTCCGGATCGAGCAG
Source organism: Roseateles sp. (assembly GCF_019237615.1). Lineage (GTDB taxonomy): Bacteria > Pseudomonadota > Gammaproteobacteria > Burkholderiales > Burkholderiaceae_C > Pelomonas. The sequence goes on from NZ_JAFAGT010000108.1 coordinate 45,008, forward strand.
GGCTCGTCCGCGCGCGACGACTCTTTCGGCGTCGGCCTCGCGGCGATCCTTGCAGAGCACGTAGGCGACGCGCGCCAGCTGAATGTCCACATGACGCTGCTGCCAGCGCTTCATGTCCTCGACCTGGTCGGCGGGCAGCGACGACTTGAGCGCCTTGATATGCCCATAGAAGCGCTCAACGCGGTTCAGCTCCTCGTCCACGCGCAGGTGCTTGCTGGCGAGCTCGATGTCGTTCAGCTCGATCAGTGCGGGCAGGACATCCGGTGTTGATCGCTCCGCGACCACGGGGTCGCGTTGCAGCAGGCGGTTGAACGCATCGCGCGTGGACTCCGGCGCGTGCATGTAGTTGTTGATGCTGATCACCTCGTTCAGCGCCTGCTTGCCGGCCATGCCACCGGCGTCGATCCGTGTCACCGTGCTGTCGCGCACGGCGATCAACTGCGCCATCGCGGGAGGGTAGCGGCGCGCCAGTGCCACCCAGTCGTGCATGGCGAACGAGAGCCGCACACCTTCCATCGATGGCTCACGTTCCAGCACATGCTGGTGGAACCAGAGATGTTTTTCCGCCGCTTCGGCCAGCCGGCCCGCGGATGCGTCCTGGCGGGCGTCCCGCAGCACCTGCTGGGCGGCCATGTCCTGCGCAGGTTCCCAGGCCTGCGCCGTTGATGCGGCCAGCGCAAGAATCACGGCGCAGGCGCAAGCCTTGCCGGAGCCGATGGATGTGCGCATGTCGGTGTTCTCCCCTCGCGCGCCAGCGGCGCTCGCGGCCGAGTTTAGGCTTCGCCTGCGCTGTGCCGGTATTCACCACGGACGGGAATTTGCACCTGTCCGTCCCCGCCAGTTGGGAATCCCGGGGGGCGGAAGCGGCCGTTGATGCCGGGGGCGTGCAGGACGAGATCCGCGCGGGCGAGCGGCTGCTGAATCGGCTCTAGCTTGCGCAGGCCCGCGCAGAGCTGCGCGTCGCGGCCACCGCGCATGCGGCTGCTCGGGTCCCTATGGCATTCGCCCGGCCCGGCTGAAACCGGGATGCGGCAGAGCCGCGGAGCCGGTGAGAGCCTGCAGCAGTCCCGCAGGTGGGGCGCAGCTTGCTGGTGTGCATGCAGGGCCTGATGTCGGACGTGGCGGCGCTCTGCGACGAGGTGGAGTCCTTCACGCTGGCGTTGCGGCGGCTGAGGGCGCATTGGCGCGGGCGGCTGAGGGCCGCGCCCCGGAGCGACCTGCGCTTCTGGGCCTCCTGAACCCGCAGTTGCGGGTCACAAGGCTCGCCAGGTGGGAACGCAATGCCTGGCCAGCGCCGTGACCCAGTCGGGCTCGTCCGGCACGAAGGCAAAACCGAAGCGGGGGCTGACGACAAAGCCCGCGCGCTCGAAGAAGTCGTCGTCCTGCGCCTCGACGAAGCCGGCCAGCGCGGAGAAGGGGATGGCCAGGGCGCCCAGGTGCAGCACCGGCGCGCGCCGGGTGACCTCCTCGAGCCGGCCACCGTCCTGGAAGCGGTAGATGCTGTGGCCGTAGTCGTGGGCGGTCAGCGCGACCTTGCTGCGCTCGACGCGTTCGGGCGGTCCCAGGCGCGCGATGAGTTCCGCGGGCGAGATGCCGAAGGAGATGCCGTCGACGGCGATGAAGGGCGTCAGGTGCACGCCCCGAGTGTGCATGTCAGTCGTCGCCGCCCGGGATCTGCTGGCGCAGCCTGACCTTGGTGACGGCGTTCTTGCGCATCTTGATGTTCATCATCTCGACGCTCAGAGAGAAGGCCATCGCGAAGTAGATGTAGCCCTTGGGCACATGGTGGCCGAAGCCCTCGGCCATCAGCACCACGCCGACGACGACGAGGAAGCTCAGTGCCAGCATCTTGATCGTCGGGTTGTTGGACACGAAGCGGCCGATGGGGCCGGCGAACAACATCATCAGGCCGACCGAGCAGATCACGGCGGTGATCATGATGCGCACGTCGTCCACCATGCCGACGGCGGTGATGATGGAGTCCAGCGAGAACACCAGGTCGATCAGCATGATCTGCAGGATCACCGAGGCGAACGCCGCCTTGGCCTTGCTGCTGGCGTTGCTGACCTCGTCCTCGCCCTCCAGCGAACCGTGGATCTCGACCGTGCTCTTCCAGATCAGGAACAGGCCGCCGCCGATGAGGATGAGGTCCCTGCCGGAGAAGCCGTAGCCGAAGACGTGGAACAGCGGCTCCACCATGCCGACGATCCAGGCCAGCATCATCAGCAGGCCGATGCGCATGAACATGGCCGCGAACAGGCCCAGCCGGCGGGCCAGCTCCTGGCGGGCCTTGGGCAGCTTGTCCACCAGGATGCTGATGAAGATGATGTTGTCTATGCCCAGTACCAGCTCCAGCGCGGTCAGCGTGGCGAGGGCGATCCAGGTCTGCGGGGAAGACAGCAGTTCAAGCATGAGGGCCGGGTGGAATATGGGCAGCCCGGGATTGTCGTCAAGCGGCCCGGCTCACGCAGCCAGGCCGGAGCTGAAGGAATCTTCGGCGTTGCTTGCGGTATCGGCGGCGCCGGCCGGCGGCGAGGCGGGGCCTCAGGACAGCCCGATGGCCTTCAGGAGCTCGGCCGGGGAATAGGGACGGCGGCGCTTGGGCCAGGCCTGCACCAGGGCCTGCATGCGCTGGTTCAGCGGCGCGCCGCGGCCCAGGCCGTGGGCCAGGCGAACGATCTCGCCGCACAGTGCGTCCACCTCGGTGATGCGGCCCTGGGCCAGGTCGTCGGCCATGCTGGAGCGGGCCTTGGCGTCGATGCGCAGCATGCGCGCGGCGGCGAGGCGGAACAGGGGCGTCGGCATGCGCAGCAGCATCAGCAGCCGGCGCGGCGGCAGCGGCGTCAGCTGGGCGACGGGGCGGTGGGCGGCGTCCAGCAGCTCCAGCGCCTCCTGCTGCAGCGCCGCCAGCACGCGCCGGTAGCCGCGCTGCAACAACTCGTCGCGCAGCGGCAGGCCGGACAGCGCGTTGACCGGGTTGTTCAGATTCAGCAGCAGCTTGCCCCATTGCACCGGCGCCAGGTCGGCGTGCAGCTGCAGCCCCATGCCGCTGCGGGCCAGCGCGGCCTGCCAGGCGGCCAGCGCCAGGTCCTCGGCCGAGCCTTCGGCGGCCAGCGCGCCGCCGGTGCCGCGGTGGTAGTGGCCGGGCGAGATCTCGGCGACGTTGAAGGGCACCATGCCGGCGTGCCAGTGCAGCTGCGGTGCAGCCTCGCGCGCGGCCGAGGCGTTGCTGATGCCGTTCTGCAGGCTGACGACGGGGGTGCCCAGCGGCAGTGTCAGGCCCAGGGTCGCGGCCGCCTCGACGGTGGCGCCGGACTTCACGCACAGCAGCACCAGGTCGGGCCTCAGGCTCGTCGGCGGCTCCTCGTGCAGGCGCAGGTCCAACGCCGGGATGCGACGGTCCAGGCCGTCCTGGTCGGTCAGGCGCAGGCCCTGCTTGCGCAATGCGCCCAGCACGCGCGGGCGGCCGACGAAATGCACCGGCACGCCGGCCAGCTGGGTCAGTCCCCCGATGAAGCAGCCGACGGAGCCGGCACCCATGACGAGAACGCCGGTCATCGCAACGGGTCAACGGAGAGCGTTGCAGGGATTGCGGGCCGAGCGTGGGGCAGCTTCCAAGTCGGCCCGCGCTGCCGATGTGCGAGCAGCTGAATGCCACGAGCATCGCCGCCCCCTCGGGGGACCGGCCACGGCATTCCTCGGACGGAAGGCTTCAAGGGTGCGCCAGGTCGCGCAGATGCGTCGGGCCGACGCGTTTCTCGATCTCGGCCAGCAGCGGGCGGCCCCAGCCGAGCATGAACATCGCCTCGCCGACGACGAACATCGGACCCACGAGCAGGCCCACGAGGTCGTCGACGAAGGCAGGCTTGCGACCCTCGTAGTAGTGGCCCACGAACTGGATGATCCAGCCGACGGCGAAGCTGCCGACGCCGATGACCAGCCAGCTCGTCATCGAGCCCTGGGCGGCCGTCATGGCCAGCGCTGTCAGCACGCCGTTGACGATGGCGGTGGCGGCGCCCAGCGCAAGGTTTCCGCGCGTGAGGTACCAGAGCGAGCTGACGGCCCACAGCACGATGGCCGCGTTCATGGGCGCGTCGCCAAGCGTGAACGCGACGCGCGCGAGCAGCACGCTGATGGCGAAGACGATGAGGGGGATGCCAACGAAATGCGTCGCGATGTTGCGGCGGTCGCGGTGGTAGGCGGCGTATTGCGCCATCAGGTCGAGGGCGGGGCGGAACAGGCTGGCCATGGCGGGCTCCGTTGAGGAGGATGATGGCTATGCTAGTCCAGCCCGGCGCCGCGGCGATGCGCGCCGGTCGATAACCCCCTCGCGGAAAACCCCCGACTTGAGCGTACGCAAGACATCTCGACGGCGCCTTCTGCTGGCGACGCTGGCCGTCCTGGCCGGCTGTGCAAGCCCGCCGCCCGGGCCCATGCCGGCCGCGGGCGACGAGTTGCGCATCCTCGTGTTCCGCGCCGGCGCCGCAGCCCGGCTGGGCCACAACCATGTGCTGCGCGCGGCCGGGTTGCGGGTGGACTGGCCGGCCGAGGGCCCGGTGCTGCGCTTCCGCCTGGACGCGCTGGAGATCGACCCGCCGGCCCTGCGCGGAAGTCTTGGGCCGGCGTTTGCCAGCGCGGTGGACGACGCAGCCCGCGCCGGCACGCGCGCCAACCTGCTGAAGGCACTGGACGCGGCGGCCCACCCCGAGGTCGTCGTGCGCACGCTGCAGCAGCTGGGCGAGGGAGGGCGGCGTGCCGTCGAGGCGGAGGTCACGCTGCACGGCGTCACGCGGCGGCAATGGTTCGTCGCCGCGGTGGACGGCGGACGGGCGCATGGCGAGGTCGTCGTGCGGCAGAGCGAGTTCGGCATCCAGCCCTTCACGGTACTGGGCGGCCTGCTGGCCGTGCAGGACGCGGTGGTCGTGCAGTTCGAGCTAGCCCAGCCCTAACCGCATCAAGTCCTTGTCCAGGCGTCGCCCATCGGGCAGGCGTATGGCGTCCGGCAGGCGGCCGTAGCGCACGAAGCCCTGGCTTTCGTAGAGGCCGATGGCGGCGCGGTTGCTGGCCGTCACGCTGAGGGTGACCTGGGCCAGCCCTGGCGTGGCCCTGAGCCTGGCCACGGTCGTGGTGAGCAGGGCCCGGCCTATGCCGCGGCCGCGGTGGGTGTCGGCCACCATCATGCCCACCAGATGGGCGATGTGCTGCACCTTCTGGCGCCGCTCGCGCTCGCAGGTCAGCGCGCCCACGAGGCGGCCATCGTCCAGCGCCACCAGCGTGAACAGCGTGGCGCCGTCGCTGCCGCCCGCCAGGCGGTTGCGGTAGCTGGCGAGGTCGCGCCGGCTCTCGGTATCGGCGTCCGACGTGAAAGCCTCGGGATGGCCGGCAAGCATCGCATCGCGCAGCGCCTTGTACGCGAGCAGGTCGGGCTCCAGCATGGGCCGGATCGGGAGGTCAGTCATGCAGGTCGGCAGGGTGGTTGAGGTTGGCGAAGGCGGCCTCGTCATCGAAGTCGGCGATGCCGTGCGGCCGGGACGTCATCCAGCGCAGCACGGCTCGGCCGCCGCCGCGCAGATGCGCGGCCAGCGGCTCGCACAGGCGGGCGTGCAGCAGCGCATGGGTGGGGTGTTTGCGCGCCGCCCGGGCGAAGGCGAGGCCGTGGGGCCGGGCCGCGGCCAGCAGGCGCCGGGCCAGGTCCGCCGGCAGGTAAGGTCCGTCGCAGGGCGCGGTCAGCAGCCAGGCGTCGTCGGGAAGGGCTCGCATGCCGGCCAGCATGCCGGCCAGCGGGCCGGCGAACTCGAGGCCGGGCGGGTCGGGCAGCACCGGGTGGCCGAAGGCGGCATAGGCGTCGAGGTGGCGGTTGGCGCTGATCAGCACCGCGGCAGCCTGCGGCGCGAGGCGCTCGATGACGTGGGCGACGAGCGGCCGGCCGTCCAGCAGCTGCAAGCCCTTGTCCACGCCTCCCATTCGGCTGCCGCGGCCGCCGGCGAGGACGAGGGCATGAAGCTCAGCCACCGATGTAGTGCATTTCGACCCGGGGTTCAGCTGCGGCCGCGGCCGTGCCGCGCAATTGCGAATAGCGGTCGCTGCGGCCCGTCCACACACCGGCGATGGCGCCCGCGAGCCGTGCGTCATCGACAGGCTCGCCGCGCACCAGTGCGCGCAGGTCGTGCCCGCGGTGCGCGAACAGGCATGTGTAGAGCCGCCCCTCCGTCGACAGGCGGGCGCGATTGCAGTCGCCGCAAAAGGCCTGGGTGACCGAGGAGATGAAGCCGATCTCGCCACCACCGTCCGCATAGGCCCAGCGCTCGGCCGTCTCGCCCGGTGCGCTGTGCGACAGCGGCGTCAGCGGGAACTCGGCGGCGATGCGGCGCTGCACCTCGCTGCTGGGCAGCACCTGGTCCATGCGCCAGCCGTTCGTCGCGCCGACGTCCATGTACTCGATGAAGCGCAGCACGACGCCGCTGTGCCGGAAGTGGCGGGCCATGGGCAGGATCTGGTCGTCGTTGACGCCGCGCTGAACGACCATGTTGACCTTGACCGGCCCCAGGCCTGCGGCTTGCGCGGCGGTGATGCCGGCCAGCACGTCGGCGACCGGGAAGCCGACGTCGTTCATGCGCTGGAAGATGGCGTCGTCCAGTCCGTCAAGGCTGACCGTCAGGCGCTTCAGGCCGGCGGCGCGCAGGCCTGCGGCCTTCTTGACGAGCGTCGAGCCATTGGTCGTCAGCGTCAGGTCCGGCGCGCGGCCGTCGGGCGTGCGCAGCCGGGCCAGCATCTCGACCAGCGTCTCCAGCCCGCGGCGCAGCGTGGGCTCGCCGCCCGTGATGCGCAGCTTCTCGACGCCCAGGCCGACGAAGACGCGGGCCAGCCGGGTGATTTCCTCAAAACTGAGGAGGTCAGCATGGGGCAGGAACTCGTGGTGCTTGTCGAACACCTGCTTGGGCATGCAATAGCCGCAGCGGAAGTTGCAGCGGTCCGTCACCGAGATGCGCAGGTCGTGCAACGGCCGGCCGAGCGTATCGGCGAGCGGCAGGGCCGGCGGGTCGGCCAGGTCGGGCGCCAGCGCGGCCGGCGCCGGGCGGGCGTCGTGCAGGGGGATCACGCGTGCAGACATGGGGCCGATTGTGTCAGCGACCGAAAGCCCGGGGCTTGCAGCGGGACGGCGGGCGCGCTTGAATCGGTGGCGATGTCCGAAATTCTGCATCCCGACCTGCCGCATTTCGTTGCGTTCGGCGAGGCGCTGACCGATCTGGTCCGCATCGCGCCGGACCGCTGGCGCAGCAGCAGCGGCGGCTCGCCGTGGAACGTGGCCGTCGCGATGTCGACGCTGGGCCGGCTGAGCGCCTTCGGCGGCGCGATCAGCCAAGATGTCTTCGGCGCCGATATCTGGCAGTCCAGCCAGGATGCGCACCTGGACATGCGCTTCATCCAGCAGCTGCCGCGGCCGCCGCTGCTGGCCGTCGTGCACGAGCTGGACCCGCCGCGCTACTTCTTCATCGGCCAGGACAGCGCCGACCTGCATTTCCGCCCCGAGGGCCTGCCGACGGGCTGGGCGCGTTCGCTGCGCTGGGCTCATTTCGGCAGCCTGGGCCTGGCGCGGGAGCCGCTGGCGGGGCGGCTGCTGGCGCTGGCCGAGGCGTTGAAGAACGAGGGCCGGATGATCAGCTACGACCCCAATTTCCGCGCGCCGGCCATGGATTCGCGCTACGACGACACGCTGGCGCGCATGTGCCGGCTGGCCGACGTCATCAAGGTGTCCGACGAGGACTTGCGCGGCCTGTTCCGCGTGCCCGACCACCGCTCCGGCCTGGCCCAGATCGCCGCCTGGAACCCCGGCGCCTGGCTGCTGCTGACGTGCGGCGAGGCGCGGGCGACGCTGTACCACGGCGTGGAGGAGTGCAGCGGCCTGCCGCCGCGGGTCGATGTCGTCGACACGGTGGGTGCCGGCGACTCGGCCCTCGCGGGCTTGCTGGACAGCTTGATGCGCGATGCCGGCGCGCCGGCCGAGCAGCATCTGCGCTGGGCGTTGGCGGCCGGGGCGGCGGCATGCACGGCGCCCGGGTTTGCGCCGCCGCGGCCGGACTTCGTCGCGGCGCTGGCGGAAGACATCGAGGTCAGTAAAAACTAGGGTTTTCCCTTGTTTCACTTGATCCAGATCAAGCGGACTCCTAGGATTAACCGACCGGTCGGTAGAGAAATTCCATGTCCGAACACCTGATCCAGATTGAACAGCATGGCGCGGTGCGCCTGCTGCGCCTGAACCGCCCCGAGGCGCTGAACGCGTTGACGACTGGCCTGCTGGGCCACCTGCGCCAGATGCTGGAAGCGGCGGCCGAGGACGGCGCCACGCGCTGCGTGCTGATGACCGGCGCCGGCCGTGCCTTCAGCGCCGGCCAGGACCTGTCCGACCCGCATGTGGCGCCCAGCCGCGACCCGGGCACCCCGCCCAAGGACATCGGCCACCTGCTGGAGCACTACTACATCCCGCTGGCGTTGCGTCTGCGCAGCATGCCCATCCCCGTTGTCGCGGCCGTCAATGGCGTGGCGGCTGGCGCCGGCGCCAGCCTCGCGCTGGGTTGCGACCTGGTCGTGGCCGGCGAGAGCGCCAGCTTCATCCAGGCCTTTTCCAAGATCGGCCTGATTCCCGACTGTGGCGGCACCTGGCTGCTGCCGCGCCTGGTGGGGCGCGCCAAGGCGCTGGAGATGGCGCTGCTGGGCGACAGGCTCAAGGCCGCGGACGCCGCGGCGCTGGGCCTCATCGCCCGCGTCGTGCCCGACGCCGAGCTGCCCGACACCGCGATGGCGCTGGCGCAGAAGCTGGCCGCCATGCCCACCCGCGCGCTGGCCGAGACGCGCCGTGCGATGGACGAGGCGCTGAAGCTGGACTTCGAGGAGGCGTTGAAGCGCGAGGCGGGGCTGCAGAGCCAGCTCGGCTTCGCGGACGACTACCTCGAGGGCGCCGCCGCCTTTCTCGACAAGCGCAAGCCCGAGTTCAAGGACCGCTGATGGACCCGCAAGCCATTGCCGACAAGGTCCGCGACGTGATGTTCGCGGACGACGCCGCCAGCCGCATGCTGGGGTTGCAGATCGCCGAGATCGCGCCCGGCCGCGCGGTGCTGACGATGGCCGTGCGGCCCGACATGCTGAACGGCTTTGCCATCTGCCATGGCGGCCTGATCGCGACGCTGGCGGATTCGGCCTTCGCCTTTGCCTGCAACAGCCGCAACGCGCTGACGGTGGCCTCGGGCTTCGGCATAGACATCCTGAAGAGCGCCCGGTTGAATGACGTGCTGACGGCGACGGCGGAGGAGACATCGCTGGCCGGCCGCACGGGTCTGTACGACATCACGGTGAAGAACCAGAACGGCGAACTGGTCGCGATGTTCCGCGGCCGCTCCTACCGTCTCGCCGAACGCAAGGTATTCGAGTCATGACAGTCAAATCCCCCCGCCCCGGCGACCTGGACCGCATGGAGACCGCCAGTCGCGACGAACTGCAGGCGCTGCAGCTCGAGCGCCTGCGCTGGAGCCTGCAGCATGCCTACGACAACGTGCCGCATTACAAGGCCAGGTTCGACGAGAAGGGCGTGCACCCGTCGGACCTGAAGACGCTCGCCGACCTGGCCAGGTTCCCGTTCACGACCAAGCACGACCTGCGCGCGAACTACCCCTTCGGCATGTTCGCGATGCCTCGCGAGAGGCTGGCCCGCATCCACGCGTCGTCCGGCACCACGGGCAAGCCCACGGTCGTCGGCTACACGCTGAAGGACATCGACAACTGGGCCAACCTCGTCGCGCGCTCCATCCGCGCCGCCGGGGGCCGCGCCGGCGACCTGGTGCACGTGGCTTATGGCTATGGCCTGTTCACCGGCGGCCTGGGCGCGCACTACGGTGCGGAGCGGCTGGGCTGCACCGTCATTCCCATGAGCGGCGGCCAGACCGAGAAGCAGGTGCAGCTGATTACGGACTTCAAGCCCGACATCATCATGGTAACGCCCAGCTATATGCAGGTGCTGGTGGAGGAGTTCGCCCGCCAGGGGCTGGACGCGCGCGAGTCGTCGCTGAAGGTGGGTATCTTCGGTGCCGAGCCCTGGACCGAGGCGATGCGCAAGGAGATCGAGGCCAGCGCCGGCATCGACGCGGTGGACATCTACGGCCTGTCCGAGGTGATGGGCCCGGGCGTGGCCAGCGAATGCGTCGAGAGCAAGGACGGCCCCGCCATCTGGGAAGACCATTTCTATCCCGAGATCATCGACCCCGACACCGGCGAGGTACTGCCGGACGGGTCCGAGGGTGAACTGGTCTTCACGTCGCTGACCAAGGAGGCCATGCCCGTCATCCGCTACCGCACGCGCGACCTGACGCGCCTCTTGCCGCCTACGTCACGCAGCATGCGCCGCATGGGCAAGATTGTCGGCCGCAGTGACGACATGCTCATCATCCGCGGCGTCAACCTGTTTCCGACCCAGGTCGAGGAGCTGGTGCTGCAGGAGAAGGGCCTGGGCGGCCAGTACCAGCTGGTCGTCACGCGCAACGGCCATCTGGACGAGCTGCTGATCCGCTGCGAGCTGGCGCTGGGCGCGACCGACGACGGCATCGCCCGCCGCCTGGCCGATCGCATCAAGAACCTCATCGGCGTCACGGCAACCATCCACGTCGAGCCGAACAACTCCATCGAGCGCACGCTGGTCGGCAAGGCCCGTCGCGTGGTGGACCAACGCAAGAAGTAAGGAGCCTGCCATGTATACGCAAGCGATGGACCTGATGGCCCGCGAAGCCAAGCCCAAGGTCGTCAAGAGCGCCGAGGAGCTGGCCCGCGAGGAAGCGTTTGAAGCCCGGATTACCGCCGGCGACTTCATCGAGGCCAAGGACTGGATGCCCGACCACTACCGCAAGACGCTGGTGCGGCAGATCAGCCAGCATGCGCACAGCGAGATCGTCGGCATGCTGCCCGAGGGCAACTGGATCACGCGCGCGCCGACGCTCAAGCGCAAGGCCATCCTGCTGGCCAAGGTGCAAGACGAGGGCGGCCACGGCCTCTACCTCTACGCCGCGGCCGAGACGCTGGGCACCAGCCGCGACGAGATGACCGAGGCACTGCTGTCGGGCAAGGCCAAGTACAGCTCCATCTTCAACTACCCCACGCTGACCTGGGCCGACATCGGCGTCATCGGCTGGCTGGTGGACGGCGCGGCCATCATGAACCAGGTGCCGCTGTGCCGCTGCTCCTACGCCCCGTATGCGCGGGCCATGATCCGCGTCTGCCGCGAGGAGAGCTTCCATCAGCGCCAGGGCTACGAGAGTCTGCTGACGATGATGACGCACGGCACCGAGCAGCAGAAGGCCATGGTGCAGGACGCCGTGAACCGCTGGTGGTGGCCGTCGCTGATGATGTTCGGCCCGGCGGACAAGGACTCGCCCAACTCCGAGCAGAGCATGCGCTGGGGCATCAAGCGCGTCACCAACGACCAGCTGCGTCAGAAGTTCGTCGACGCGACCATCCCGCAGGCCGACATTCTTGGCGTCACCGTGCCGGACCCGGCGCTGAAGTGGAACGCCGAGCGCGACAGCTATGACTTCGGCGACATCGACTGGGCCGAGTTCTGGCGCGTGGTGGGCGGCGAAGGCCCCTGCAACCGTGAGCGCCTCGCGGCTCGCAACAAGGCCTGGGACGACGGCGCCTGGGTGCGCGACGCGGCCCTGGCCCATGCGCGCAAGCAAGCTACCAAGGCGCAGGCCGCCTGAAGGATCACGACATGAGCAACATGCAAAACGAATGGCCGCTGTGGGAGGTCTTCGTCCGCAGCAAGGCGGGCCTGGACCACAAGCATTGCGGCAGCCTGCACGCGGCCGACTCGGCCATGGCAGTTCAGATGGCGCGCGACGTCTACACGCGCCGCCAGGAAGGCACCAGCATCTGGGTCGTGCGCTCCGAGCAGATTGTCGCCAGCGACCCGGCCGAGAAGGGCAGCCTGTTCGAGCCGGCCGACGACAAGGTCTACCGCCACCCCACCTTCTACGAGCTCCCCGAAGAGCTCAACCACATGTGATGGACTCCAAGCTCAACTACGTGCTGCAGCTGGCGGACACGTGCCTGATCCACAGCCAGCGGCTTTCCGAATGGGCCGGCCATGCGCCGGTGCTGGAGGAAGACCTGGCCCTGTCCAACATCGCGCTGGACCTGCTCGGCCAGGCCCGCGCGCTGCTGACGCACGCCGGCCAGATCGAAGGCGCGGGCCGTGACGAAGACCGGCTCGCCTTCCTGCGCGAGGAGCGCGACTACCGCAACATCGTGCTCGTCGAGCTGCCCAACGCGGCGGCCAGCCCCAGCGATGGGGGCGGCGGGCGCGACTTCGCGCTGACCATGCTGCGCAACGCGGCGGTGTCCATCTGGCTGGAACTGCTGTACGAGCGCCTGCAGGCCAGCGGTGACGCGGAGCTGGCCGGCATCGCCGCCAAGTCGCTGAAGGAGGTGCGCTACCACCGCCAGCACAGCTGCGACTGGGTGGTGCGCCTGGGCGACGGCACGGGCGAATCGCAGGCGCGCATGCAGGCCGCGCTGGGCGTGCTCTGGCCCTACTTCAACGAGTTGTTCGCCGCCGGGGGCGTGGACGGCGTCGGCCCGGCCTGGAGCGAGCTGGAGCCCGAGTGGCGCGCCCGCTGGGCCGCGCTGATGCAGGAGGCCACGCTGACGCCGCCGCGCGACAGCGCGATGCAGTCGCGCGGCATCGACGGCATCCACAGCGAGCACATGGGCCACATGCTGGGCACGATGCAGTTCCTGCAGCGCACCTATCCCGGAGGCGTGTGGTGAACCTTGCCGCCGCTCGCGAGCGCCTCGCCGCCGTGCCCGATCCTGAGATCCCTGCGGTGACGCTGGTGGATCTCGGCATCGTGCGCGACCTGCGCGAGACGCCGGGCGGCGTCGAGGTCGTGCTGACGCCCACCTACAGCGGTTGCCCGGCCACCGAGCTGATTGCCGACGACGTGCGAGCGGCGCTGGCCGAGTTCGGCGAGGTGGTCGTCACGATGCAGCGCACGCCGGCCTGGACGACGGACTGGATCACGCCGGAGGGCCGCGAGAAGCTGCAGCAGTACGGCATCGTGCCGCCGCAGTGCAGCGCCGAGCAGGCCATCCGCCTGGTGCCGAAGCTGCGCTGCCCGCGCTGCGACGGCGGCCGCACCGAGCAACTGTCGCGCTTCGGCTCGACCGCCTGCAAGTCCACCTGGCGCTGCATAGCCTGCGGCGAACCCTTCGAATACTTCAAGCCGATCTGATCCGACGATGGCACTGCATTTCCACCCCTTGCGCGTGACCTCCGTCGAGCGCGACACCGACGACGCGATGGTCGTCGGCTTCGAGGCGCCCGCCGAAGCTTCCTTCGCCTTCGAGCCCGGTCAGTACCTGACGCTGCGCACTCGCGTCGGCGGCCAGGAGCTGCGCCGCAGCTACTCCATTTGCTCGGACAGCCGCCTGCAGGTCGGCATACGCCGCGTCGACGGAGGCGCGTTCTCGACCTGGGTGCACGAGCAGCTCAGGGCCGGTGACGTCATCGAGTCCTATCCGCCGCAGGGCCGCTTCGTGCTGCCGGCGGCCAACGGCGAGGGCCGCCATGTGCTGCTGATCGCCGGCGGCTCGGGCATCACGCCCATCATCGCCATCCTCACCGCGCTGCTGGAGCGCGAGCCCGGTTCGCGTGCGACGCTGATCTATTCGAACCGCCGTACCGCGTCGACGATGTTCAAGGAGGAGCTCGAGGACCTGAAGAACCGCTTCATGACGCGGCTGTCGCTGCATCTGATCTTCAGCCGCGAGGCGGTGGATGCACCGCTGTACGGCGGCCGCCTGGACGCCGGCAAGCTCAGCGCCTTCCTGGCCGGACCCGTGCCGGCAGCCAGCGTGGACGAGGCCTTCGTCTGCGGCCCGTTCGAGATGAATGACCAGGCCGAGGCCGCGCTGCGCGGCGCGGGGGTGCCAGCAGAGCGCATCCACATCGAGCGCTTCGGCACGCCGGAGACGCTGAGCGGCCGGCCCGTGCCTCACGAGGTCAAGCCCGGCGACGCGCCGCAGGCGCGCGTGACGGTCATCCGCGATGGCCTGTCGCGCGAGATCGAGTTCCATTCCAGCGACCCCAGCCTGCTCGACGCCGCTGCGCGCGAAGGCATGGACGTGCCGTTCTCTTGCAAGAGCGGCGTCTGCTCCACCTGCCGCTGCAAGCTCGTCGAGGGCGAGGTGCGCATGGACAAGAACTTCGCGCTGGACAAGGACGAGGTCGCCGCCGGCTTCATCCTGAGCTGCCAGGCGCATCCGCTGACCGAGCGCGTGGTCATCTCCTTCGACGAGCGCTGATGGCCAGAAAACGTGCCCCCGGCTTCGAAGCCCAGCGCGAGGACATCCTGGCCGCCGCTGCACGCCTGTTTGCCGAACAGGGCTTCAGCGCCACGTCCATGAACCAGGTTGCCGAGGCCTGTGGCGTTGCCAAGCCCACGCTGTACCACTATTTCCAGGACAAGCAGGACCTGCTCGCGCAGATCTGCGACACCCACGTGCATGCGCTGCTGATCCTGGTGGACGAGGTCAAGGCGCTGCAGTTGTCGCCCGACGCCCAGCTGCGCGCCCTCATCGAGCGCTTCACCCGCTCCTATGCCGACGCCCAGGCCCAGCACCGCGTGCTGACCAGCGAGATCAAGTTCCTGGCCGATGCCGAGCGCGAACGCCTGCTGGACGTGGAGCGCCGCGTGGTCGGCGAGTTCGCGGCCGCGGTCTGTCGCGTGCGCCCCGAGCTGCGCGAGGCCAAGTTGCACAAGCCCTTGACCATGCTGCTCTTTGGCATGATCAACTGGACGTTCACCTGGCTGCGTCCCGACGGCGAGCTGTCGCACGAGGCGCTGGCGGCCCTGGTAAGCGACCTGTTCTTCGGCGGTCTCGGCGCGGTGCAACTGCGCCAGCCCGCCCTCATCCAATAACCCAACGAGGAGACGACCCCCATGAAGCAATTCAAGCAACTCGCCCTGGCCCTGGCCGCGATGTTGAGCCTGTCGGCGCAGGCCGACATCAACGTCGGCGTCACGCTGTCGGCCACCGGTCCGGCCGCCTCGCTGGGCATTCCGGAGAAGAACACCGTCGCGCTGATGCCGACGACCATCGCCGGCCAGAAGGTCAACTACATCGTGCTGGACGACGCCTCCGACACGACCACCGCCGTCGCCAACACACGCAAGTTCATCACCGAGAACAAGGTCGACATCGTCATCGGCTCCACTGTCACGCCCAACTCGCTGGCGATGATCGACGCGGTGGCCGAGTCCGGCACGCCCATGATCTCCATGGCCGCCTCGGCCCGCATCGTCGAGCCCATGGACGCGAAGAAGCGCTGGGTCTTCAAGACGCCGCAGAACGACATCATGATGGCCCTGGCCATCGTGACCCACATGGTCGACAACGGCATCAAGACGGCGGGCTTCATCGGCTTCGCCGATGCCTACGGCGAGGGCTGGTGGGGCGAGTTCAACAAGATCGCCGCGACCAAGCACCTCAACATCGTCGCCAGCGAGCGCTACAACCGCACCGACACCTCCGTCACCGGCCAGGTGCTCAAGCTGGTCGCCGCCAAGCCCGATGCCATCCTGATCGCAGGCTCGGGCACGCCCGCCGCGCTGCCGCAGAAGGCGCTGAAGGAGCGCGGCTACACCGGCAAGATCTACCAGACCCATGGCGTCGCCAACAACGACTTCTTGCGCGTGGGGGGCAAGGACGTGGAGGGCACGCTGCTGCCGTCCGGCCCGGTGCTCGTCGCGTCGCAACTGCCGGCGGACCATCCGGTGCGCAAGAGCGCGATGGACTACATCGCCAGGTACGAGGCCGCCAACGGCAAGGGCAGCGTGTCCACCTTCGGCGGCCATGCCTGGGACGCCGGCCAGCTGCTCGCCGCAGCCGCGCCCGAAGCGCTGAAGAAGGGCGGCCAGCCCGGCACGCCGGCCTTCCGCGCCGCGCTGCGCGACGCGCTGGAGAGCGTGAAGAACGTGGCTGGCGCGCATGGCGTTTTCAACATGTCCGCACAGGACCACCTCGGCCTGGACCAGCGCGCCCGCGTGATGGTGCAGATCGAGAAGGGCGCCTGGAAATTGATCAAGTAAGAGCGTCGCCGCGGCCACAGGCCGCGGCGCAGGCGCGGGCACCCCTCCCGGTTGCCCGCTAACGGCCCGCGCCGCCGCGGGCCAGAGGATTTGAGATGGCAGTTCCCACACTTCAGAGCTACATCGCCGGCCGCTGGGTCGGTGAGCGCGCAGCCAAGCCGCTGGCGAGCGCGATCAACGGCCGCGTCGTCGCGCACACGCACGAGGAGGGCCTGGACTTCGCCGAGGCCATGGCCTATGCGCGTGGCACGGCCCTGCCGGGCCTGCTGCGCACGCATTTCCAGGACCGCGCGCGCGTGCTGAAGGCACTGGCGAACTACCTGATGGAACGCAAGGAAGTCCTGTACGCGATCAGCGCTCATACCGGTGCGACGCGCAGCGACTCCTGGATAGACATCGAGGGCGGCATCGGCACGCTGTTCGCGTACGCCTCCATAGGCGGCAAGGACCTGCCCAGCAGCAACGTGCTGCACGAAGGCCCGCCCATGCGGCTGGGTGCCAACAACCACTTCATCGGCAGCCATGTGCTGGTGCCCAAGCGCGGCGTCGCGCTGCACATCAACGCATTCAACTTCCCGATGTGGGGCATGCTGGAGAAGTTCGCGCCCAGCTTCCTGGCCGGCATGCCCTGCCTGGTCAAGCCCGCCACGGCGACGAGCTATGTCGCCGAGGCCTGCGTGCGTCTCATCGTCGAGTCCGGCCTGGTGCCGGCGGGCGCGCTGCAGCTCATCGTGGGCGGCACGGGCGACCTGTTCGAGCGTCTGGATGAAGCCGACGTCGTCACCTTCACCGGCAGCGCCGACACGGCGCTGATGCTGAAGGCCCACCCCAACCTGTTGAAGAAGAGCATCCCCTTCAACGCCGAGGCGGATAGCCTGAACTGCGCCATCCTCGCGCCCGACGTGACGCCGGACGATCCGGAGTTCGATCTCTTCATCAAGGAAGTGGCCCGCGAGATGACGGCCAAGGCCGGCCAGAAGTGCACGGCCATCCGCCGCACGCTGGTGCCGCGCCACCTGACCGATGCGGTCGCGACGGCGCTGAAGACGCGCCTGTCCAAGACGGTGGTGGGCGACCCCGCCATCGACGGCGTGCGCATGGGGGCTCTCGCCAGCAAGGCCCAGCAGGCCGACGTGGCCGAGCGGGTCGCGCAGCTCGCGCAGAACTGCGAGCTGCTGCTGTCCGAGCGCGATGGTTTCGCGCCCAAGGGCGATGGCGTGTCCGAAGGTGCCTTCTTCGCGCCCACGCTGCTGCTGGCGCGTGACTCCGCCGCCAGCGACGCGCATCACCTGGAGGCCTTCGGCCCGGTGACGACGCTGATGCCCTATGGCGACTTTGAAGAGGCGCTGCACCTGGCCACGCTGGGCCGCGGCAGCCTAGTCGGTACCGTCTGCACGAAGACGCCGGCCTTGGCCGCGCAAGCCGTGCCCACGTTCGCGGCCTGGCATGGCCGCATGCTGGTGCTGGACCGCGAGGCGGCGCTGGAGAACACCGGCCACGGCTCGCCGCTGCCCAAGCTCAAGCACGGCGGCCCCGGCCGCGCGGGCGGTGGCGAGGAACTGGGCGGCCTGCGCGCGGTCAAGCACTACCTTCAGCGCTGTGCCGTGCAGGGCTCGCCGACGATGATGTCTGCCGTCACCGGCGAGTACCAGCGCGGTGGCGCGGTCACCGAAAGCGAGGTTCATCCCTTCCGCCGTTACTTCGAGGACGTCGAGGTGGGCATGAGCCTGCTGACGCACCGTCGCACTGTGGGCGAGGCCGACATCGTCGCCTTCGGCGGCCTGTCGGGCGACTACTTCTACATGCACTTCGACGAGGTCGCGGCCAAGGCTTCGCCCTTCGGCCAGCGCATCGCGCATGGCTACTTCGTGCTGTCGGCCGCGGCCGGCCTGTTCGTCAGCCCGGCCCCGGGCCCGGTGCTGGCCAACTACGGCCTGGAGAACCTGCGTTTCGTGACGCCGGTCGCCATCGGCGACACCATCCAGGCGCGGCTGACCGCCAAGCGCAAGATCGACCGTCCGCCGCGCGACGACCAGCCTGCCCAAGGCGTCATCGGCTGGGACGTGGCTGTGACCAACCAGCGTGGCGAGCTGTGTGCGAGCTACGAGATCCTGACGCTCGTCGCCAAGCGAGTGGCCGGCTGATGGACGCCGGCAAGGCCCGCGAACTTGCGCTGGCCTTGCCGGGTGCGGTGGAGAAGCCACATCACGAGCTGACGTCCTTCCGCATGCCCGGTGCCAAGGGGCGTATCTTCGCCACCATGACGCACGATGGCGCCGAGCTGCGCGTCTTCATCAGGGACGAGGCTGCGCGCGACGCGTGGATCGCCAGAGGGGCTGGCGTCGTCGAGCCGCTGTTCTGGGGGGGCCGGCGTCGCGGAGTCAAGCTGCTGCTGGCCAAGGCCAGGCCGACCTGGGTCGGGGAACTGCTCGCGCAGTCCTGGCGCGAGAACGGCGGGGTCAGTGAGTGACCGGCGCCTCGGCCGCGGCCTTCAGATCGGCGCGGCGCGCGCCGGTGAAGCGCTTGGCCCAGTAGGAATCACGCATGTCCTCCACGCGCACGGCGCTGCCGCTGCGCGGCGCGTGGATGAACTTGCCCTCGCCGACGTAGATGCCCACGTGGCTGAAGGTGCGCCGCATCGTGTTGAAGAACACCAGGTCGCCGGGCTTGAGCTCCTCGCGGCGGATCGCGGCCAGGCTGCTGTCCTTGGCCTGCTCGTCGGCGCGGCGCGGCAGCACCAGGCCCACGCTCATCTCGAAGATGTGGCGCGTGAAACCGCTGCAGTCGAAGCCGTTCTCCACCGAATTGCCGCCCAGCTTGTAGCGCACGCCGAGGAAGTTCATCGCCGACAGCACCAGGTCGGAGGCGGTGTCGCGCACGCTGGCCAGCAGCCGGGATGACCCGCTGGGCTCGGCGCCGCCGTTCAGCAGGCCGCGCTCACTGAGGAAGCGGCTGACGGCGTCCTGCGCGGGCGCGGGTTTGGTGGCCGGGGAGGGTTGGGTGGCAGTCCTGTCCGCGGAGGCCTGCTGCTGCTGCTGCAGGCTCTGGCCGTAGGCGCCCGTCATTGTGCCCGGTGGCGGAGCCGTCGCGGCATGGGCCACGCCCTGCGCATGCGCGGCGCAGCCGGCTGCCAGCAGGCAGGCGGAGGCGAGGCGCTTCAGCAGGGTGGCGGGGGCCAGGGACATGCGGGAAAGGAACCGGGATCAGGGGCGGACCGCGGGCGGTCGCGATAGCGGGGACGGGACAGCGGCGCGGAGGTTAGAGAGGCCACCCGGCACCGTCAATCAAAGCGGACGTAAGGCCCGCCATTCTCAGGGCAAACCCCGGCAAAGCCGGGTGAATACTCAGTAGTAACCCTGTATTTTGGCACGGATGCCCCGGGGTCAGACTGACGTCAGTGCCTGCTGCGCACACTCACCGGCATGACGCAGACCTACGCCGACTTCCACCGGCGCTCGCTGAGCGAGCGCGATGCCTTCTGGGCCGAGCAGGCCCGTCGAATCGATTGGCAGACCCCGCCACGGCAGATCTGCGACACCAGCCGCCCGCCGTTCGCGAGCTGGTTCGTAGGCGGCACGACCAACCTCTGCCACAACGCCGTGGACCGCCACGCCGTGGCGCGGCCGCAGGACGCCGCGCTGATCTGGGTGTCCACCGAGGTCGGCCAGGACAGGGTCTACAGCTTTGCGCAGCTGCAGGCCGAGGTGGAGACCATGGCCGCCATCCTGCTGGCCCAGGGCGTGGGGCAGGGCGACCGGGTGCTGATCTACATGCCCATGATCCCCGAGGCGGCCTTCGCGATGCTGGCCTGCGCCCGCATAGGCGCCATCCACTCGGTGGTTTTCGGCGGGTTTGCGTCGTTGAGCCTGGCCAGCCGCATCGATGACGCCAGCCCGAAGCTCATCGTCAGCGCCGACGCGGGCAGCCGCGGTGGCAAGGTCGTGCCCTACAAGCCGCTGCTGGACGAGGCCATCGCGCTGGCCGCCCACAAGCCGGCCCGGGTGCTGATGGTCGACCGCGGCCTGGCCGCGTTCACGCCGGTCCAGGGGCGTGACCTGGACTACGCGGCCCAGCGCAGCCAGCATGCCGGTGCCCGCGTGCCGGTGGCCTGGCTGGAGTCCAACAGCATCAGCTACACGCTCTACACGAGCGGCACCACCGGCAAGCCCAAAGGGGTGCAGCGCGACGTGGGCGGCTACGCGGTGGCGCTGGCCACCAGCATGGACTACATCTTCGGCGGCAAGCCCGGCGAGACCTATTTCTCCACCAGCGACATCGGCTGGGTCGTGGGTCACAGCTACATCATCTACGGGCCGCTGATCGCCGGCATGGCCACGCTGATGTACGAGGGCCTGCCGGTGAACCCCGACGCCGCCATCTGGTGGCGCCTGGTCGAGAAGTACAAGGTCACCGTGATGTTCAGCGCGCCTACCGCGGTGCGCGTGCTGAAGAAGCACGACCCGGCCCTGCTGCGGCGTCACGACCTGTCATCCCTGCGTGCGCTGTTCCTGGCCGGCGAGCCGCTGGACGAGCCCACCGGTCGCTGGATCGCCGAGGCGCTGGGCGTGCCCATCATCGACAACTACTGGCAGACCGAGACCGGCTGGCCGCTGCTGACGGTGGCCAACCACATCCCCGGCGTGCCCTCCGTGCCCACTCGCCTGGGCTCGCCGGGGCTGCCGATGTACGGCTACGACGTCAAGCTGCTCGACGAGCAGACCGGCGATCCGCTGACCGAGCCCAACCAGAAGGGCGTGCTGGCCATCGAGTACCCGCTGCCGCCGGGCTGCCTGCAGACGGTCTGGGGCGACGACGAGCGCTTCGTGCGCACCTACTGGAGCAGCGTGCCGGGCCGGCAGGTCTACTCCACCTTCGACTGGGGCCTGCGGGACGAGGACGGCTATACCTTCATCCTCGGTCGCACCGACGACGTCATCAACGTGGCCGGCCATCGCCTGGGTACGCGCGAGATCGAGGAGAGCATTTCCAGCCATGCCGCCGTGGCCGAGGTAGCGGTGGTGGGCGTGGCGGATCCGCTCAAGGGCCAGGTGGCCATCGCCTTTACGGTGCTGCGCGATCCCGCCCAGGCGTCGCTGGCGCTGGAAGGCGAGATCATGAAGCATGTCGACGGGCAGCTCGGCGCCGTGGCGCGGCCGGCGCGGGTGCACTTCGTGGGCCAGCTGCCCAAGACGCGCTCGGGCAAGCTGCTGCGTCGCGCGCTGCAGGCCGTGGCCGAAGGCCGCGACCCTGGCGACCTGACGACGCTGGACGATCCGGGCGCGCTGGCCCAGGTGAAAACCCTGCTGCAGAAATAGCGGCGTGCCGAACGGCTGAACGCGGCCGCTCCCAGAGAATCGCGCCCTTCCCACATGGAGACGCGATGAAACCCGTCCTGACCGCCCTCGCCGCATGGGCGCTGACCGCCGTTGCCGCCCAGGCTCAGCCCAGGCTGCCGGCGCCGAACTTCCCGAGCTTCGGTGTCGTTGCCGACGTGCAGGCCCGCTGCGACGACGGCCTCAAGGGCGCCAGGCAGCGGGTGGCCGCGCTCGAGAAGCGCAAGGTCGATGCCGGCTGGTTGGCCGCCTATGACGACCTGACGGTCTACCTGGAGGACCACCAGGCCCCCAACGACTTCATCCTGAATGTCCATGCGGACAAGGCCATCCGCGACGCTGCGCAGGCCTGCTCGCTGCGATGGGCCGACTTCGGCTCCAGCCTGGGCCAGAACGAGAAGCTCTACCGCGCGTTGCAGAAGGCACCCAGGAAGGACGCCACGGACGCCGAGCTCGTGCGGCTGGCCTCGGGCCAGTTCGAGGACAGCGGCGTGGCCCTGCCGGTGGCGAAGCGCGCTCGCGCCAAGCAGATCCTGGACAAGCTGACCGAGCTGGACCAGCAGTTCAGCAAGAACATCCGCGACGCCGGCACCCGCGTCGCCTTCACCGAGGTCGAACTCAAGGGTGTGCCCGAGAGCGTGTGGGCCCAGGCCAAGCGTGACGACCAGGGCCGCATCCTGCTGGGCGTCGACTACCCGAGCTACGTGCCTGTCATGCGCAGCGCCGAGAGCGGCGAGGCGCGCCAGCGCATGTGGCTGGCCAAGACCAACGAGGGCGGCCAGGCCAACCTCGACCTGCTGGCCCAGATCGTCGCGCTGCGTGGCGAGTACGCCGGACTCTTCGGCTTCGACAACTATGTCGACTTCAACCTGCGCCGCCGCATGGCCAGGGACGGCGCGACGGCCACGCGCTTCCTCGACACCGTGACCGGCGCCGTCAACGAGCGCGAGAAGACCGAGCTGCAGGAGTTGCGGGCTGCCAAGGCCCTGCACCTGGGCGTGCCGCCGGAGCAGACCCGGGTCGAGCGTTGGGACGCGACCTTCTACAGCGAGCGCGTGAAGCTGCAGAAGTTCAGCGTCGACCAGAGCGCCTTCCGCCCCTACTTCCCGCCCCAGGCCAGCCTGGAGTTCGCGCTGCGCGTCGTCGAGAAGATGATGGGCGTGAAGTACCAGCGCGTGGACAACAAGCTCTGGCACGATGAGGCCCAGACCTATGTGGTCAGCGACGCGGTCTCGGGCAAGTCCATCGCACAGCTGTACGTGGACCTCTACCCGCGCGACGGCAAGTACAACCACGCCGCCGTCTGGCCGCTGCGCGGCAGCGCCACGCGCATCGCCCGCGCACCCGCGGCCGCGCTGGTCGTCAACTTCGACCGCAACGGCCTGACGCTGGACGAGATGGAGACCCTGCTGCACGAGCTGGGCCATGCGGTGCACGTGAACCAGTCCAGCACCCGCTATGCGGCGACCGCCGGTACGGCGGTCATGCTCGACTTTGTCGAGGCGCCATCGCAGATGCTGGAGGACTGGGTCTACGACAAGCGGGTGCTCAAGCTGATGCAGGAGGTCTGCCCGAGCTGCAAGCCCGTGCCGGACGCGATGGTGGAGCAGGCCAAGGCCGCCAAGCAGTATGGCAAGGGCAGCCTGTTCGGCCGCCAGCACCTGTTCGCGAGCTACGACATCGCGCTGCACCAGCAGGCCAAACCGCAGCCCATGCCGCTGTGGGCCAGGATGGAGGGCGCGACGCCGCTGGGCCATGTGCCCGGCACGATGTTCCCCGCCGGCTTCGCCCACATCGCGGGCGGCTATGGCGCCGGCTACTACGGCTACCTGTGGAGCCTGGTCGTCGCGATGGACCTGCGCACGGCCTTTGCGGCCGACAAGCTGGACGCCGATGTCGGCAGGCGCTACCGCGACCTCGTGCTGGGCCAGGGCGCGCAGAAGCCCGCGCCGCAGCTGGTCAAGGACTTCCTCGGCCGCGAGTCCAACTCGCAGGCCTTCTTCGAGTACCTGAGGAAGTAGGGCGCGGGATCAGCCGCAGCTGCCCGAGCCGCAGCTGTGGCCAGCACCGGCGGCCACAGCTTCGCGGCATTCGCCCGTCGCCGGGTCGAAGCCGCGCTGCTCCATCGTGAAGACCAGCGCCGCGTCCATCATCTCGGCATGTTGCGGGAACCAGCCCGCGAGCTCCGTGCGCAGGATGTTCAGCGGCTCGCGGTCGTTCAGCTCGGTCGCGTAGCGCAGCGCCTCGCGCATCACGTTCAGCACCATCGCATGCTGGCTGGCATGGCAGTTCTGCGGCTCGAAGCCGCAGCGCGCCATCCAGTCCTCCTCCATCGCGAAATGGGCCTCGGTATGAGCCAGCAGCGCGTGGTAGTCGGGCAGGGCGTCGCCACCGCCGTCCAGCGCTGCGCCGAAGGCGTTCAGCAGTTCGACGAACTCCTGGTGGGTCGTGTCCAGCGTGGGCTGGTTCAAGACCAGCTTGTCGGTCCAGGCAAGGGTAGTCATTCGGCGGATGCTAGGCGTGAGGTCTAGCTGCGTCGTTGCGCCAGCTCAAGCCAGGCGCGCGCGGTGGCGGGCCACCTGGGTGCGCACCTGGGCCGGCGCCGTGCCGCCCAGCACGTTGCGGGCGTTCAGCGAGCCTTCCAGCGAAAGCACGTCGAACACGTCAGCCTCTATGCGTGCGTCGAAGGTCTTGAGCTGCTCCAGCGTCAGCGCGGCCAGGTCCACGCCCTGCTGGGTCGCGGTCTTCACCGCATGGGCGACCACCTCGTGCGCGTCGCGGAAGGGCAGGCCCTTCTTGACGAGGTAGTCGGCCAGGTCGGTGGCGGTGGCATGGCCCTTCAGCGCCGCGGCGCGCATGGCCTCGGGCTTGACGGTCAGGCCGGCCAGCATGTCGGCAAAGATGCGCAGGGTGTCCTTCAAGGTGTCCACCGTGTCGAACAAGGGCTCCTTGTCCTCCTGGTTGTCCTTGTTGTAGGCCAGCGGCTGGCCCTTCATCAGCGTGACCAGTCCGACGAGGTGGCCGACGACGCGGCCCGTCTTGCCGCGCGCCAGTTCCGGCACGTCGGGATTCTTCTTCTGCGGCATGATCGACGAGCCCGTGCAGAAGGCATCTGGCAGCGCGATGAAGCCGAAGTTCTGGCTCATCCATAGGATCAGTTCCTCGGACAGCCGCGAGACGTGCAGCATGACCAGCGCGGCGGCCGACGAGAACTCGATCGCGAAGTCGCGGTCGCTGACGGCGTCCAGGCTGTTCTGGCACACGCCCTCCATGCCCAGCGTCGTCGCGACGCGCTCACGGTCCAGCGGGTAGCTGGTGCCGGCCAGCGCCGCGGCGCCCAGCGGCAGGCGGTTGACGCGCTTGCGGGTGTCCAGCATGCGCTCGGCGTCGCGCGCGAACATCTCCACATAGGCCAGCATGTGGTGGCCGAAGCTGACCGGCTGGGCCACCTGCAGGTGGGTGAAGCCGGGCAGGATGACGTCGGCATGCCGGTCTGCCTGCTCGACCATGACGCGCTGCAGCTGCGACAGCAGGCCGCCGATCTCGTCGATCTCGCCGCGCAGCCACAGCCGCACGTCAGTGGCGACCTGGTCGTTGCGGCTGCGGCCCGTGTGCAGACGCTTGCCGGCGATGCCCACGCGCTCGGTCAGGCGCGCCTCGATGTTGAGGTGCACATCCTCCAGGTCCAGCTTCCACTCGAACTGGCCAGCCTCGATCTCGGCGGCGATCTCGCCCAGGCCGCGCTGGATGGCTGCATGATCCTCGGCGCTCAGGATGCCCTGTGCCGCCAGCATCTCCGCATGTGCCAGGCTGCCCGTGATGTCGGCTCGCCAGAGACGCTGGTCGAAGCCCACGCTGGCCGTATAGCGCTTGACCAGGTCACTCATGGGCTCGGAGAACAAGGCGGACCAGGCTTGGGATTTGTTGGCGAGTTGGTTGTCTGACATGGGCTGCGTGGGGAAATCAGCGCGCAAAATGCGCCGCAGCCCGGGATTATCGAACGTCAAGATCAATCCGCCCCCCGCGACCCCTGCCATGCTCCTATTCAAGCGCCGCGCCGAACCGCGCCACAGCGTCTGGCATGAGTCGATGCAGCTCAGCCAGTGGCTGGGCTCTGCGCCCCACGAGCTGCCGGAGCCGCCCGAGCTGGGCAAGGCCCCGCTGCTGGACTCGACGCGGGCCTTCGACGTCTGCCACGTAGGCTTGGTGCTGCGCGCGGTGCTGGGCGTGCAGTTGCTGCTGGGCCTGGGCGCCGCCCTCGTCGCCCGTGACGCGGCGCAATGGCTGACGCTGACGGCCAACGGTACCGTCGTCACCATGTTCGCCGTTCTGTCGTGGCTGCTGGCCGTCTGCGCGGCCAAGCGGCTGTGGCCGCGCCTGCCAGAGCTGGCCCAGTGGTTGGGGCTGATGGCGCTGGGGTCCGCCGGTGCGTTGCTGGGCTTCGGCTTGCTGAGCTTCACGGGCGACGAGCCCGCCAGCGGCTGGCGCATCGCCAGCGTCGCCGCCTGCGGTGCCAGCGGCGCGGCCGGGCTGCTGGCCTGGCTCAAGCAGCGCGAGCACACGCAGCGCCCGGCTGACGCGCTGGCCCAGCTCGTCGAGTTGCAGTCGCGCATCCGGCCCCATTTCTTGTTCAACACGCTGAACAGCGCCATCGCCCTCGTTCAGGTGGACCCGGCCCGCGCCGAGAGCGTGCTGGAGGACCTGGCCGAGCTGTTCCGCGTCGCGCTGGCCGATGCCAGCGCCTCGGTCACGCTGGCGGAGGAGGTGGAGTTGGCGCGCCGTTACCTAGCCATCGAGCAGATCCGCTTCGGCAAGCGACTGCGCATCGCCTGGCATCTGGACCCCGGGGCCGGCGCTGCCCGCGTGCCGCCGCTGCTGCTGCAGCCGCTGGTGGAGAACGCGGTGAAGCACGGCGCGCTGCGCCGCCCGGACCGCGCGGGGCACGTGGTCGTGCGCGCCTCGTCGGAGCCGGATGGGACGCTGACCTGCGTCGTCGAGGACAACGGGCCGGGGGTGCCCGACGCCGACGTGCGCGACGGCGCTTTCGGGCTGCACGCCGTGCGCCGCCGCCTGGAGCTGGAGGCACCGGGCGCGTCGCTTCGCCTCGAGTCGTCGCCCGAGGGCACGCGCTCCATCGTGCGCATCCCCTCCACGCGCCGTCCGGGAGCCTGAGGCATGGCCAGCGCCCCCTTGCGCGCG
>NZ_JAFAGT010000014.1 GCF_019237615.1 Roseateles sp.
GGTCCTGGCGACGGCCGCCGCCAGCGCCGCCGGCTCGGTGTCGCACACCGCCGCCAGCATGGCCCGATCGGCGTGCCGCTCCACGGCCTGGATGTGGTTCTGCGCGATGCGGCCGCAGCCGATGAGTGCGAAGCGGACCTGGCGGCCGGTGACGGACGGGCACAGCAAATTCATCACGAATCTCCAATCAAAAAATCAGGACCGAAGCGGACGGGTCACCGTCCCCATAGCCTCTTGAACACCGGGTCCTGCGTCATCGGATGCCTCACGATCAGCAGGCCGAGAATCCAGGTCACCATACACAGGACAACGGCCGCCACGAACGCGGCTGCCGGCATGGGTGTGCTTCGGTCGAGGCCGTAGTGCCAGGCAATCCCGGCTGGCGCCACGAGGCTAAAAGCAGCTGCCGCCACACTGTGCCCCAGGTTGAGGCACCATGCCCGCCAATTGTTCTGCATGTACCGCGCCTTGACCGCATACAGCAGCGGCACCTGCAGCAGCAATGCCAGCAACAGCGCGATAGCACAGGCAAGCATGGACCTGAACCACAACGCCGCCAACACGATCATCACGGCGCGCAGGGGCTGCCAGAGCAGTTCGACCTTGGTCAGCAGGTCAATGCGACCGGCAGCCAGCGTCAAGGGGCCGATGAGATTGGCCGTGGCCGCCACTGCGCCGCATAGGCAATACCACGGCACCAGCGACGCCGCGGCATCCCACTGGCTACCGAAGAGCAGGCGCAGAACTTCAAGCGCATAAAGGCTGACAAAGCCATAGAACGGCCATGCGACCGCGGTTACGTGGGTCACGCTCACTAGGTAGCTCGCCTCTAGGTCCAGGTCCTCCCGAACCGTCTTCGCGTAGGCGGGAAAGGCGACGTTCCGGATGGCCGTCATTACATCGCGGTGGAACAGCTGCATCAGGCCCTGCGCCTTGCTGATGATGGCTACGGGTTCGAACCCCATCAGCTTGCCGACCGCCAAGTCATTTACGTCCATGGAGATCGAGGTGACAACGCCCGTCACGGAGCTCTGGGCACCAAAGCTAAGCAGGCGGCGCCAAGCCTTGAGATTCGGTCTTAGTTTGGCGCTGGCGGGGTGGGCGATCATCGCGCCGACGCAGTTGGCCGCATTGGTCACGACAGATCCCACGGCTAGGGACATCACTCCCATGCCCGCCCAGGCCATGACGATGCTGGCCACGGCGCCCAGCGCTGCGCCGACCAACCCGATGACAGCGAGAGCACTAAAGGACATCTCCCGGCGCAGCAACGCCATCGTCACAGTAGCGAACGGTAGCAACAGGAAGTTAAGCGAGCAGACCAACAGCGTGTCGCGGACAAGGCGCTCCTTGTAGAAGTCGGCCACCCAAGGGGCCGAGACCGCCACAAGCAGGAAAAGGGTGCCACCGAGCAGCAGCGACAGGCCAAAGGCGGTGCGCACGGTGTCTTCCTGCAGCTCCCTCTCCTGTATCAGGAAGCTCACGACGCCAAAGTCGCGCAGTACTTGCGCGACACCAATCACAGCCAGGCTAACCGAAAAGACGCCCACCTGCGCCGGCGAAAGCAGCCGTGCCAGAATCACATTGCTGCTCAGCGCGATGACGATACCGAGCCAGCGCTCTATGAACGAGAACGCCAGAGCCCGACGGACGCCGTTTTCGCCTTCGCTCACCGCGACGCTGCCCTATCCAGGATGCCGGCCAGTTGCTTGGCCGTCGCGGTTCGGGTGTACGTCGCTAAGCGCTCCGAGCGCTGCGCCGAAAAGCCCGTCAGACCTCGCCCCGCGCAGAGATCGGCCAGAATGACCGTCGCCGACTCGACATCATCCGGCATGATCTGCCGGCCACCGCCCGCGTCGGCGAGCACCCGCGCCACCTCACTGTTCGGCAACGTAGCCGCCAGGATAGGACGGCCGCTGCCGAGGTACTCGAACAGCTTGCCCGGTAGCGCTGCCAGCGCATAGAAGCCATCGGACACCGGTAGGAAAACCATGTCGGAATCGGTCATCAGGCGCAGCGCTGTCGAATGCGAGACGCGGCCATGCTCACGTATCAGGTCCTGCACGCCGAATTTCGCAGCGGGGCCGGGCTCGAATCCGGCCGTGTCTATCCTGAGCCGATCCAGCCCGGGAACACCGGCCTCCTTCAATCGTTGCACGGCACGGTAGAGCAGATCTGGACCATAGCCCGGCCGCCAGACACCGGCATAGCTAACTCGCACTAGCCCGTCCTGCGGCGCGAGCGGCAGACCCTCAAAGTCCCTAGGCTCGAAGCCATTGGTGACGCATTCGATGTCATTCCGGCCAGTGTCTTTGGCGAGCGCCTTCGCCAACGTGGGAGTCACAGTGACAACTGCCGCCGCCTTTGCAGCGGCACGCTTCTCCAGGCGTGGGTTGAACCAGCGCTGCAGACGGCTTTCCGTGTCCCACGCTACGGTCCCGCTCGGCCGCCATTGGTCACGGTAGTCGAGGACGTACGGCAGGCCGGTGCGCTCAGCGACATCGCGGGCGACCAGCAGTGACGTCCAGGGCGATCCCGTCGCCAGGATGGCATCGAACCGCGTCTCGGCGTGCGCCTGTAACGCGGCGGCCACGGCCTCGCCGCGCCACAATGCCGCGTTGTCGGGTACGGCCCACAGGCGGTCCAGACGCCAAGCGAGACCTTGAGTGACGCGCTCACGATGCTTGGCCGGGGCGAACTGGCTCAGCCGCCTGGCCCAGCGCTCGCTCGCATGCGAAGCTCTCAGTACGCGCGTGCCCGTGCGCACTTCGTCCAGCAGCCGGTCGTCCCTGTCTCTGGGCTTGGGCTCCGCGAGCGTCAGCACCGTGGGCTGCCAACCGTAATCCGGCAGATGGTTGACGAATTCGAGCGAGCGCCGCGTCCCCGAGTTCGCGAACGGCGGGTACATGTAAGCGATGAACAGCAGGGAGCGCATCAGCCGAGCATCGCCGCGATGCGCGCAGCCGCGCGGCCATCGCCATAGGGTTGCGCCTGAGATTTCGCAGGCCGGCTCGCACCGAGGACCGCCGCCTCGATGGACGAGACCGACAAGTCGGATACCAGCCGATTCCAACCGAGCTCGACCGTCTCCACCCACTCCGTCTCGTCCCGCAGCGTGATGCAAGGCACTTGCAGGAAGAAGGCTTCCTTCTGGATGCCGCCGGAGTCCGTAATAACGGCTTGTGCACTTTTTTGCAGAGCAAGCATTTCCATATAGCCCACCGGTTCCAGCATCTGGACCGCTTGCGTCAACCGCTCCAGCCAACCCAGCCGCTCAAGCCGCTGACGGGTGCGCGGGTGAATGGGCATGATCAGCGGCAAGCTACCGGCCACTTGGCAAAGGCCTTCAACGATTGCCCCGAGGCGAGCATCGTCGTCCGTGTTTTCCGCGCGGTGGATGGTGACGAGACCAAAGCGCTTCGGCGGGGCCACTGGCAGTTCTACATTGCTCCGGCTGAACCGAAGCACGGCATCGTGCATGACGTCACCCACCTCGATGATGCGTTCGCCGGCAATACCCTCCGCGCGCAGGTGCCCACTGGCGACAGACGATGGCGTGAACAGCCATTGGGAGATGCGGTCCGTCAAGATGCGGTTCACCTCCTCGGGCATGCGCATGTTGAAGGAGCGTAGCCCAGCCTCCACGTGCGCTACCGGAATGTGCAGCTTCACCGCAGCCAGCGCACCGGCCAGCGTGCTGTTGGTGTCACCGTAGACCAGCACCAAATCAGGCTTCTCCGTGAGCAAGCATTGCTCGATTGCCATTAGCTGCCGGCCGGTCATCTCGCCGTGGTTGCCGCCTCCTATGCCCAGGCTATGCCGGGGCTTGGGAATGTTCAGCGCCTCGAAGAAGACCTCGGACATGTTGTAGTCGTAGTGCTGGCCCGTATGGACCATCACTTCCTCGTGGCCGACATCCTGCAGCGCAGCACTGACAACCGCCGCCTTCACGAACTGCGGGCGGGCGCCGACCACGGAAACGATGCGCTTTGGCATGTTGAATGACTCCCTCAGTAACTCGCGCGGATCGTTGCGTTGCGCGCATCGCCACGGATCAGATTGTTGACTAGGCGCAGACAGAACTTCAGGCGGCCCCGGTCCCAGGGCGTGAAGCGCGGAATCTGGAAGATGTCTTCGCCACGGCGCGCTGCAGCCCAGCGCGTGGACACGGCCGCCTCGAAGCCCAGCTCGCGGGCGATGGCGGGATGGACATTGGGCAGGTAGTCAGTGCCCGGCTTGCCGTTGGGATAGGCAAACAGGCCCACCGTCTCGCCCAACAGGGCTTGCAATGCGTCCCGGCTGCGGCGCATCTCGTCGGCGGCCTGGTTCGCATCCAGGCTGGCCAGGATGGGGTGACTGACCGTGTGGGCGCCGATCTGCATACCGGCGCGGCGCAGACGGCGTACCTGCTCGGTGCTCATCATCAGGTCGTCGGGCGGGATCACCTCGGCGCGCGCGGCGATGGCATCGACGCAGGCCAGCCGCGGCTCGGGGGGCAGGTACTTGACGCGCGCTATGAGCTGGCCCAGGACCGCGCGGCGGCTGGCGGTGTCGCCCAGCGGGTGTCGGCCCAGGTCCTCGCCGCTGCCGCCCTGCAGGCCACGCAGGTCCAGCAGGGGCAGCGCAGAGCGCCTCACCGCCTCGATTAGCGTGTCGTTCCACATGCGCCCGCCGTCCAGGAAGCCGGTGGCGACGAAGAAGCTGCACGGCAGGCCGTGCCTTTGCAGCAGCGGCAAGGCGACGTCGTGGTTGTCGGCATAGCCGTCGTCGAAGCTCAGCGCCGCCGCGCGCGCCGGCAGGCTACCGTCCTGCAAGCGCCGAGCCGCCTCGTCCAGCGGCAGCACGTTGAACCAGGACTTGACCCAGCCCAGCAGCTCGTCGAAGCGCGCCGCGTCCACCTCGTCCGGGAACAGCGGGTCGGGCTGCGGCAGCACGCGGTGGAAGATCAGCACGTTCAGGCGCGCATGTATGCCGGCCGGAGACAGCAGATGGAGCAGCGGCTTCATGGCAGAGATATCGGCCTGGGTTTCTTCTTGAACCAGTTCGCCATGAAGGCCGGCAGCACGACCAGCGGCTCAGGCTTTTCCTTCAGCCATTCCTTGCGCGCCAGCCAGCGTCGGCCGATGACAGCCATGATCATCATGTTGTAGGGCAGGTCCCAGTAGGACAGGCTAAGGAAGGCCCCTCCGACCGCGTAGCCGACGAAGCCCACCTGCAGCATGCTGCCGAGATCGGACAGCCATTGCGTCTCGGGCTGGTGCCGCCCCTGAGTGCGCAGGTGGCTGGCCGAACCCCAGGCGAACATGAACAGGGTCAGGAAGATGAGCAAACCCACGAAGCCCTGCTCTCCCAGCACCATGAAGTAGATGCTGTGGGCCGCGTGGACATCGTTGGGATCGGGGCCATAGATGGCGAAGATGCTGCCGGTCCAGATGTAGAAGCCGCCGCCGAAGAAATTCGCCTTGGCCAGGTTCCAGGCCATCCACCAGGCATTGATGCGGCCCATGGCCGACTCGTCCTGCTGGTAGGTCTTGATGGTGTTCATGCGGTCCCACCACTCGGCGGGCATCAGCGAAAGCAGGGCCGCGCCGACGACGAGCATGCCGATGGCGCCCAGGAACTTGTTCTTGCCGCGCCACCACAGCACCAGGGCCATCGCGGCAAAGGCCAGCAGCGCGCCGCGCGAATGGCTACCCAGCGCCGAGGCGGCCATCATGACCATGCAGAAGGTCATCGTCGTCTTGGCCCACTTGGCCTGCATCTGCATCTGCAGGAAACGCATCAGCGGGATGACCATGACGACGGCCAGGGCGATCTCGTTGTTGCCCTCGATGTAGGTGTTCTCCGGCCCCCAGACCCGGTAGCTGCCGCCGGTCAACACCGTGAAGATGCCACCCTTCACGCCGAAGAAACCGATAGATATGACATTGACCCAGACAAAGAGCATCAGGTGCCGCTTCGAATGCAGCAGCACCAATGTCACAAGCACCATCAGGTCGATCTTCATGACCCGCTTGTAGAGTTCGAAGCTGTCGTCCCAGATCATCGAGAACGGCAGCGTGATGCAGATCCACGCCATGAAGATCATCAGCGTGATGTTCTCGCGGTTGAGCGAGTAGTCGCGCCGGTCCTTCGTGATCAGCAGGCCCAGCAGCGTCGAGCCTGCGATGGCCGCCGCGAAGGGCATGTCGCGAAGCATCCAGGACAGCTGGTGCGGGTTCATGATGCTGAGCCAAGTCCAACACATGATGCCTATCCAGGGGCGCCTGAAGGATTGCAGGAAGCACCAGCCAATGATGACCAGGAGGGTGATGTCACGCATGGCTGCAGGGGCTCACAATGGTCTGAAAAAGGTTCAGCTGGCCTTGCGTGGTCTCCTGCCAGCCGAAGCGACGGGCATGGCTGCACACCGCCTCGCGCGGCGGCAGAGCCCGCCAGAGGTCATGGGCCGCGGCGGCCAGGTCCTGCGCCGTGCGCTGCGGCACGATGCGCCCCGTGAGCGGCGGCTCGACGATCTCCGGGATGCCGCCCACCGCCGTCGCGACGACGGGCGTGCCGCAGGCCATGCTCTCCAGCAGCACGTTGGGCCAGCCCTCGCGCTCGGAGGCCAGCACCAGCATGTCGGCCGCGCCGTACCAGGAGGCTAGCTCGTCCTGCGGCATGGCCCCGAGGAAACGAACCTGACCGGCCAGGCCCAAGCGTTCGGCCAGTGCCTCCAGTTCGGCCCGCAGCGGCCCGGCGCCGATGATGCACAGCCGGGCGTCCAGCCCCTGCCGGCGCAACAGGTACAGCGCTTCCAGGACGAGGTCATGGCCCTTGAGCGGCACCAGGTTGCCCACCGACAGCAGCAGCGGGTTGCCGTCGACGCCCAACCGGGCACGCAGCGCCGTGGAGTCGGCGTCGGCATGGAAGCGCGCCAGATCCACGCCGTTGCGCAGCGCGACCTGCAGCGGGCTGCTCAGGCCCAGTTCGCGCATGCGCTCGACCAACGACTGGCTGACACCGATGGACGCACTCGCGACGCGCGACGCCCAGCGCATGAAACGCCGCGGCAGCGCATGGCGCCCGATCAGGTTGACGTCGCTACCCCGCGCCGTGACCACCAGCGGTTTGCCGAACCAGCGCGCCAGCAGCGCTGCGGCAACACCGTCCGGGTAGTAGTAGTGTGCGTCGATGACGTCGCAGTCGAAGCCCTCGTCGAGGAGCTGTTGCATGGCGGTGCGAGCCCCCAGGGCCAGCGTCAGCGGCGCGCTCGTCATGCCGACCTTGGGCAGCAGCAGATAGCGCGGGTGCAGCACGTCCAGCCCGTTGCGCTGCTCGCGCGTGGGCGTGGCGGCGAACCTGGCGTAGTCGCCCCAGCGCGGGTTCGTCGACGGAAACCAGGGCACGGGCGCAATCACCCGCGACTCGACCTCGCCGCTCTTCATCAACTCACGCAGTCGTGTCTCGACAAAGATGCCATGACCAGGCCTGACGCTGCTCGGAAACAGCGTCGAGAAGGTCAGCACCTTCAGCTTCCTCACGCTGCGGCCTCCACGGCTTCCACCAGGATGCCACCGAACACCTCGGCCGCCACGCGGTGGCCGAAGCGGTCCTCCATGAGCGCGCGCGCGGCACGCGACAGCTTGAGGCGCAGTGCGTCGTCGGCAATGAGCTTGAGAGTCGCGTCGGCGAGCGCCTCGGCACCGTCCGCCCGCAGGAAGTGGGTGCCATGATCGACGTCCAGGCCCTCGATGCCTATGGTGGTCGACACGACCGGCAGACCCATGGCCATGGCCTCGAAGGCCTTGATGCGGGTGCCGCCGCCCACGCGCAGCGGGATGACGAAGGCCTGGGCGTCGCGCACATGGTCACGCACGTCGTCGACGAAGCCGGTGAAGCTCACGCCCGGCACATGGCGCTGGGTCAGGGAAGCGGGCGGGTGCCGGCCGACGACGCGCAGTTGCGCATGGGGCACCTTGGCGCGCACGCGCGGCCACACCTCGTCGATGTAGAAGCGAATGCCGTCGACATTGGCCTCCCAGTCCATGGAGCCCGTGAAGACGACGGTCGGGCTGCCGCTGGCAGGCGCCTGCCAGGAGAAGAAGTCGAGATCGACGCCGGTCGGGATCGCGCGGGCCGTCGCCAAGCCCCCGGCCGCAAACTGCTTCGCGTCGCGCTCGGACACGGCCACGACGCGCGTGAAACGGGACAGCGCCTCGCGCTCGAAGCGACGCATCTTGCCAGCCTGCGACGCCCACAGCCAGCGCAGCGGCGCGCTCGCCGCGTTCTTGG
The DNA here is from genome assembly GCF_019237615.1 of Roseateles sp. GTDB lineage: Bacteria > Pseudomonadota > Gammaproteobacteria > Burkholderiales > Burkholderiaceae_C > Pelomonas. Next base: position 8,275 of record NZ_JAFAGT010000014.1, read on the forward strand.
CATGGCGCTCGAAGATCTCGGCCTCGACGTTGTGCGTGAAGCAGACCGTCGCGCCGTTCAGCGCGTCAGGACGCAGCACGGCAGCGTGGACGAAGTCGAAGACGACGACGTCGAAGCGGTCGGCTGCCAGCGCCTTCTCGACGGCGGCCGCGGCGGCCTCCGTCCGATCGGCGACGACATTGATGGGCAGCCGGGACAGCAAGTCCGGAGCCCGCTGCCAACGGGCGCGCGGCGCGCCGGGCGGCCAGCCGATGAAGCGCTCGCACAGTCGGCCCAGTTCACCCTGCCATTCGTGCTGCTGCTCGGGCGTGGCCGGTGACAGCAGCGTGATGTCGAAGCGGCCGCTCTCCTTGAGCCCGCGCAGGATATTGCCGGTGCGGATCTTGCCGCCGGCATCGGCCGGGAATAGGAAGACCGGCGAAACGAACGCGACCTTCAGTCGGCTCACCAGCAGATGCCCTCGTACTGAGCAAACCCGGCGTCGCGCAGATCGGCGTAGCCGTTCAGGTCCACCACGCGGGCGCCCTTGCCCAGCGCGATGATGCGCCGGCGGGTCTCGGCGTCCGCATGTCCCACGACGACGATCTCGGCACGCGCCAGCACGGCGTCGGGCGTCTCGTGCAGCAGCTTGTCGAGGTGGGGGATCTCGCGGTCGATGTACTCCTTGTTCTTGCCCAGCAGGCGCGCGATCTTGACGAACTTGTCGTAGATCGCGAGATCGAAGCCCTTGCCCAGCAGGCGCTCGGCCAACACCACCAGCGGGGAGTCGCGCAGGTCGTCGGTGCCGGGCTTGAAGGCCAGGCCGAACAGCGCCACGGGCTTGCGACCGTTAGCGGCGATCATCTCGTAGGCCCGGCCGATATGGGCGTCGTTGCTGTCCAGCAGCGAGCCCAGCACGGGGATGTCAACGCCACGCTCGCGGGCGATGGTCAGGAAGCCCTTGACCTCCTTGGGCAGGCAGGAGCCGCCGAAGGCGAAGCCAGGGCGCAGATAGGCCTTGGAGATATTGAGCTGCTTGTCCTCGCAGAACAGCGCCAGCACGTCGCGCGAGTCCAGGCCGGACTCCTTCAGCACGGCGCCGGCCTCGTTGGCGAAGACGATCTTCAACGCGTGGAAGACGTTGCACAGGTACTTGACCGACTCGGCCACACCCACGTCGGCGGCGACGAAGCTGCCCGGCACACCGCTGTAGAGGCGACGCATGACGTCGACGCCGGACTCGTCCAGGCTGCCGACGATGGTTTGTGGCGGGTTGTGGAAGTCCGCCACCGAGGAGCCTTCGCGCAGAAACTCGGGATTGAAGACCAGCGACAGCCGGTCGCCGATCTTGCGGCCGGCAGCCTTTTCCAGCAGCGGCGCAATGCGCGCGCGCGTGGTGCCGGGCGCCACGGTGCTGCGGATGACCAGCGTGTGGGGGCCGTCCTTCTTCGCAATCTCGGCACCGATCTGGCCCACGACCGCGTCCAGCGCGGTCAGGTCGGGCATGTAGTTGGGCAGTGAGGGCGTGGCCACCGAGATCAGCGACACCTCGGTGTCCCGCACCGCGGCACCGACGTCACGCGTGGCGGTGAGCTTGCCGGCCTTGACGGCGGCGGAGATCAATTCCTCGATGCCCTCCTCGACCACGGGCGACTGGCCGGAGGCGATTAGCTCGACCTTGAGCGGGTTGATGTCCACGCCCACCACGTCGTGGCCAAGCTCGGGCAGGCAGGCACAGGACACCGCGCCGACATAGCCAAGACCGAAAACGGAAACCTTCATCCTTGTAGTCCTTTGCAATCAGGCCGCGGCGCGTGCCGTGGCGGTGCCCAGGCCCGCGTTGCGCAGGAAGGCATCAAACATCAGCAGCGCCCACAGGGGCTGGGCATGGTCCAGCACGCCGCGCTCATGCTGGTCAAGCAGCCGGGCAATGGTCGCCGGATTGAACCAGCCCGTCTGCGCCAGCGCGCCTTGCTGCAAGGCCCGGCGCGTCTGCTCGCGCAGCGGACCGCGCAGCCAGCGCGCCAGCGGCACGGCGAAGCCCATCTTTGGCCGGTACAGCACGTCGTGCGGCAGCATGGGTTCCAGCGCCTTCTTGAAGAGGTACTTGCCCTCCTGGCCGCGCAGCTTCAGATGCGAGGGCAAGGTGGCGATCCACTCCACCAGCGGGTGATCCATCAGCGGCTCGCGCACTTCGAGGCTGTGGGCCATGCTGGCACGGTCGACCTTGGTGTTGATGTCGCCCGGCAGATAGGTGTGGATGTCGAGATACTGGACCAGCGCCAGCGGGTCGTCCGTCTCGGCACGGCGAGCGTGGTGATGGAAGACCTCACTGGCATGCCAGCCCTGCAGCTCGCGCTTGAAGCCATCGCTGAACAGCTGCTGGCGCAGCGGATCGCGCACCAGGCCCATGGTGTTGAAGTAGGCGTCGACCGAGGTGCGGGCGATGGCCTGGAAGGTGGTCTTGGCGCGGAAGACGCGCGGCGCCCAGTCGGCCTTCGGGTAGAGCCGGGCCAGCGGGCCGAAGACGCCTCGGCGCAGGGCCAGCGGGAAGGCGCTGCGCATGCGCTCCTCCATCATGTGCATCTTGTAGCGGCGGTAGCCACCCAGGCTCTCGTCGCCGCCGTCGCCGGACAGCGCCACGGTCACATGCTTGCGGGCCAGCTCGCAGACGCGATACGTGGGGATGGCGGACGAGTCGGCATAGGGCTCGTCGTAGAGGTGGGCCAGCAGGTCCACGAGGCCGAAGTCGTCGCTGTTGACGGTCTCGACGCGATGGTTGGTGCGGTACCGGTCCGCCACCATCTGTGCGAACTCTGTCTCGTTGAACTTGGGGTCGTCGAAGCCGATGGAGCAGGTGTTGACGGGCTGGTCGTCCAGTTGCGCCATCGCTGCGACAACGGCGCTGGAGTCCACGCCACCCGACAGGAAGGCGCCCAGCGGCACCTCCGCCTTCAAGCGCAGCTTGACGGACTCGGACAGGCGGCGGCGCAATTCCTCGGCGGCCTCTTGCTCGCCGATCTTCGCGTCCAGTGTGAAGCGAACATCCCAGTAACGCTGCGGCTCGCCCAGAGGCTGGCCACGCTTGACGAGCAGGCGGTGGCCGGGCGCCAGCTTCTGCGCGTGGCGGTAGATGGTCCAGGGGTCGGGCACATAGCCCAGCGCGAAATAAGCCTCGACGGCGCGCGGGTCGATCTGCTGGCGCAGGCCGCCATGGGCCATCAGGCTCTTCAGCTCGGAGCCGAACAGCAGCCAGCCGTCCTCGGTCAGCGCGTAGTGCAGCGGTTTCACGCCCAGGCGGTCGCGCGCCATGAAGAGGCAGTCGCGGCGGCGGTCGTGGATCATGAAGGCGAACATGCCGCGCAGGTGGTGCACGCAGTCCTCGCCCCAATGCTCCCAGGCCCGCACGATGGCCTCTGAATCGCTCTTGGTGCGGAACACATAGCCGTGGCCGCGCAGCTCGTCCATCAGCTCCAGGTAGTTGTAGACCTCGCCGTTGAAGACCAGGGCCACCGACTTGTCGTCATTGAAGATGGGCTGCTGGCCGGTCGCGATGTCGATGACCGACAGGCGGCGGTGGCCGAAACCGACACCGGGCTCGATGTGCAGGTCACCCTCGTCCGGCCCGCGATGATGCTGGGACTCGTTCATGCGGTGCAGGCGCTCGCGCTCGGGAAGGCGCTGGCCGCGGGTGTCGAACAGACCGGTGATGCCGCACATGGGTTGGACCTGGTTCAGCCAATCATTGGGGACTACCGCGCCTGCCGAAGCCGAATGACACGGGGAAAGACGGATTCTTACCGAGCTTGGCGACGCCGATCGCCATTCGCCTCGCCGGGCGTGATGTCGGCCACGGGTTACCCCCTGTCCGAGGGATGCCCGGCCCACAAACAGCAGCCTGCTCGCGCCTAACGGCCCTGCCCTCGTGGCGCCGACGCATACAGGGCGCCATAGGCAGCGACCATGCCGTCTAGGCTGAACTGGGCTCGAGCCCGAGCCAGGGAAGCCATGGCAAAGCGCCGGCGCAGCGCCGGCTCGTTGACGAGTCGGGCCAGCGCGGCAGCCAGCGCGGCGCTATCCTGGGCCGGCACGAGCAAGCCGTTCGTATCGTTCTCCACCAGCTCGGGGTTGCCGCCCACGTTGGTCGCCACCGGGGCGCAGCCGCAGGCCATGGCTTCCAGCAGCGTGTTGCTGATGCCCTCGGCCTGGGAGGGCAACGCAAAGAGGTCGAAATGCGGCAGCAGCGCCGCGACGTCGCTGCGATCACCAGGCAGCCAGGCCTGACCCGCCGCACCGGCGTAGTGAAGTCGCTCCCGCGCAGCGGCCAGCAACGGACCGCCGCCCAGCATGGCCAGGCGCAATCTCGGCCAGTCGGCCGGGCAAAGCTCGCGCAAGCGCAGGAAGGCATCAACGAGACTGAGCGGATCCTTCACCGCCTGCATGCGCCCCACCGCACCGATGACGAGATGCTCGGTGCGGCGGTAGGGCCAGACTTCGGGGACCTGGGTGTCCGGCGCGAAGCGCTGCGTATCCACGCCATTGCAGATGCGCAGCACACGATCCCGAGAGAATCCGACCGGGCCGGTCAGATAGCTCTCGATGGCCATGGACAAGGCCACGAAGCGATGCGTTCCGACGCCGTAGATCCGACGCAGGCGCTGGTTGGTGCGGCTGACGCCCCCGAGATCGTTGACATCCCAGCCATGCTCGCTGTGCACGCGCAGCGGCACGCGCGCAGCCCAGGCCGGCAGCTGGAACTCCATCGCACCGAGATTGCGCGTGTGCACAACGGCCGGGCGCAGTTCGCGCAGCAGGCGGTAGACGCGCGGGTAGAGCCAGAACCCCTGTCCCGGCGGTTTGTTCAGCGCGATGAACTGGGTGCCGGGCGCCGTCACCCGTTCCTTGAAGGCGGTGATCTCGGTCACCGCAACCACCGCATGGCGGAAGTCCGGCAGGTGGTTGATGAGGCTGACGACGCCATTCTCCAGCCCGCCGGTATCGAAGCGATGCACCAGATGCACGACCAGCGGCCGCGCACCGGCACTCACCGCAGGAATCACAGGCGCCAGAGTCGGAAGCCCGCGCCTTCCAGCGCCTTGGCGTCGAAGGCCGCCTTCACGTCGATGAAGGCGCCACCCTTGACAAGCTTCTTGCCGATGTCTGCGGGGCTGAGGCCGGCGTACTCGCGGTGCGAGACGGCGGCGACGATGGCGTCCGCCTGCGGCAGGTCGCCGAAGGGCATCAGGCGCACGCCGTACTCGTGCATGGCCTCTTCGGCCTCGGCCTGCGCGTCCGTCACGAAGATCTCGACGCCGTAGGTCTTGAGCTCATTGATGATGTCGATGACCTTGGAGTTGCGCAGGTCGCCGCAGTTCTCCTTGAAGGTCAGGCCCAGCACGTTCACGCGCGCGCCCTTGATGTGGCTGCCGCAGGCGATCATCTGCTTGATGGTCTGCTCGGCGATGAACTTGCCCATGCCGTCGTTGATGCGGCGGCCGGCCAGGATGACCTGCGGGTGGTAGCCCAGCATGTCGGCCTTGTGCGTCAGGTAGTAGGGGTCAACTCCGATGCAGTGGCCGCCCACCAGGCCCGGCTTGAACTTCAGGAAGTTCCACTTCGTGCCGGCGGCCTCCAGCACCTCGGAGGTGTCGATGCTCAGCTTGTCGAAGATGATGGACAGCTCGTTCATCAGCGCGATGTTGAGGTCGCGCTGCGTGTTCTCGATGACCTTGGCGGCCTCGGCCGTCTTGATGCTCGACGCGCGGTGCACGCCGGGGACGATGATCTTCTCGTAGACCTGAGCGACCTTCTCCAGCGTCTCGGGCGTGTCGCCGGAGACGATCTTCAGGATCTTGGTCAGCGTGTGTTCCTTGTCGCCCGGGTTGATGCGCTCGGGGCTGTAGCCGACGAAGAAGTCCTGCTTCCACTTCAGGCCGGATTCACGCTCCAGCACGGGAATGCAGACCTCCTCGGTGGCACCGGGGTAGACGGTGCTCTCGTAGACGACGATGGCGCCCTTCTTCATGTGCCGGCCGACGCTGGTGCTGGAACCGATCAGCGGGCGGAAGTCGGGGATATGGGCCTCGTCCACGGGAGTCGGCACGGCCACGATGATGACGTCGGCTTCAGCCAGCATCCGGGGGTCGTCGGTATAGACGGCATGCTTGGCCGCTTGGACCTCCTCGTCCGTCAGCTCGCGGCTCGGGTCGGTGCCGCGCTGGCACGCCTCGACCTTGTTCTTGGCAATGTCGAAGCCGATGGTGCGGATCTGCTTGCCGAACTCCACGACCAAGGGGAGGCCCACATAACCCAGGCCGATGACTGCGAGCGTGTTCATGGATCGTTTCTCGTGACTGTGAATTCTCGGAGAGCGCAGATTGTCACCGCTGGCGCGCCAGATCGCGGTCGCGGACGTCCCGCAAAGCAGTGTCCAGCCGGGCCCAATGCTGGTGCAGGAATTCACGCAACAGCGCATCGTCGGGTCCCGCGGCGGACTTGTCCGCGTAGACGACGACCACGGCCGCGTCGTCGCCATGGCCCAGCAGGCTCTGCCAGGCACCATAGAGCTTGGCCTGCCAGTCGCTGATGAAGGGACGGCCGTTGATCCAGTAGATCTGCCATGCGCGCAGCCGCGGGGCTTGTTCGCCCGCGCCGACGATCTGGTGCAAGGCCTGGCCGCGCAATTCGGCGGTACGCCAGGCTTGCGCGCCCACCGAGTCAAGGCCCGAGGCCGAGCGCGACCATTCCTTGGCATCCTCATCACTGACGAGGGCGTTCACGGACGTGACCAACTGGCGGCCATAGCGCTGGTCACGGTAGTAGCCGATATAGACGCCCACCGGCGCACCGCCCGCTGCGGGCTCCATGCGGCCGTGCAGGGACGCGGCCGGATGCATGAAATGGGGCTGCCAGGTGCTCAGGGGCTCGGCCGCCCAGGTCCAGCCCGGCAGCGCGGGGGCCGCGAGCTGTGGCTCGCCATGGGCGCCGGCGCGCTCGGCCTGGGCGCGCATGGCGATGGGCAGCGCCAGGAGCAGCCAGGCCAGGGCCAGCGTCGTTGCCAGGTGCCCGGGCGTCACCCCCCTGCCCTCACCGTCCGCCGCCGGCACAGGCTCGGGATCCGGGTCAGCCCAGCGCGCGCCGATCATGAACATCGCCAGCATGATGAGGCCGAAGAAGACCCAGCCGTAGATGATGTGGTCGACGCCGACGGCCAGCTTGTTGCCGGACAGATGGCCCAGCATGACGATCATGTAGGCCCGCAGCCAGTTGGCAACCAGCGGCGTGACGATGGCCACGCCGACGAAGGCCCAGCGCTTGCGATTGCTGCGGTAGTTCAGGTAGGCGAACAGCGTGCCCACCATGACCGAGGCCATCAGGTAGCGGATGCCGCTGCAGGCCTGCACGACGGACCAGGAGCCCGACGGGATGACGAACTGCAAGGCCTCGCGGAACACCGGGATGCCAGTGGCGCGCAGCGCGACGACGGTGAAGTCGGCCGTGCGATCCATCAGCCAGGGCGTCAGGAAGTCGCCGAAGGGCACAGCGAAGAACAGGAAGCCCAGCGGGAAGGCCATGCGGCTGGCAACGGCCGTGCCCAGCAGCGCCGGCACCAGCGCGACACCCATGCCCATCAGCGCGAACTGGGTCGCGGAATTGGCGGCCGCCAAGTCGCCGGCCAGCCACAGCATACCCAGCGGCAGCAGGGTCAGCAGCCACCACGGCGCGGGCCGCGGCGTCATCGAGGCGAGGTCCGCCCGCATGCGCCAGACCAGCCAGGCCGAGATGGGCGGCACCACCCAGGCATGGGCGAAGGTCTCGGAGCGGTTCCAGATCTCGACCATGGCCGCGCCGGTCGCGAAATAGAGGGCCGCCAGCAGGCCCCAGGCCAGGGCCAGGCCGAGCAGGGGCAGCCGCCAGGGCTTGGGCAGATGGATCATGCAGCCTCCAGATGTCGATCCAGGTCGGCCAGGTGAGCCTCCCAGCTATAGGCGCCCAGCACGAAGTCGCGCGCGCCGCGGCCGGCGCCCCGGGCGGCTTCCGGGTCGGCCAGCAAGGCACTCACGCGCTCGACGTAGTCGCTCTCGGTATCGGCGGGCTGCAAGCCCGGCTGCGCAGCGCCCGTGATCGCGCGCACACAGCTGGCAGCCGCGACGACGGGCCGCGCCATGGCCATGGCCTCCAGCACCTTGTTCTGGATGCCGCGCGCCAGCCGCAGCGGCGCGACGACGGCCGCCGCGTGCTGCAGGAAGGGACGCACGTCAGGCACCGTGCCCGTCACGTTGACGGCATCGCCCGCCAGCGCCTGCACGGCCGGCGCCGGGCTGCGGCCGACGATGTGAAAGCGCAGCGCCGGGAAGCGCTCGCGCAGTGCGGGCAGGATGCTGCCCGCGAACCAGGTCACCGCGTCGACGTTGGGCCAGTAGTCCATGGCACCCGTGAACACCAACGGCAGCTCGTCCGCCGCGAAGGGGCTTGTGCGAGACGCGTCCGGCGTGAAGAAGTCGGCGTCGACGCCGTTGCCCAGGGCCGCCAGGCGCAGCTCGCGACCGGGGCTCAGCTCTCGGAACAGCGCGACCTCGTTGTCGGTGACGAAGAAGCTGCAGGCGGCCTCGGCGGCCACGCGCTGCTCGAAGCCCAGCAGCTTGGCGAACTCGCGCCGATACAGCCAGGACATGGGCCAGGCATGCTCGGGCGCGTAGTCGCGCCACTTGGCGGAGTCGACGTCGACGAAGTCCACCAGCGTCTTCACGCCCTTCAGGCCTCGGGTGTACTGGGCCATCACGCCGCTGAAGACGACGACCGCGTCGAAGCCCTCGCGGGCGGCCGTCTCGTCCACCCAAGCCTGCAGGCCGGCGTCGCGGTAGTAGGGCAGGCTCAGCGCCTCGCCGCTCAGCAGGCCGCGCAGGCTCAGCAGCTTGGCCGCGCGCGGGTTCAGCCGCGCGACATGCAGGCTCTTGCACAGCGCGCGCACGCGCGGCAGGTGCTGCTCGTCGTCCGGGTCGTCGAGGAAGCTGCCGAGGTGGACTTCGTGCCGTGCCGCCAGATGCTTGAGCAGATGGTAGGAGCGCACCTTGTCGCCCTTGTTGGGCGGGTAAGGCAGGCGGTGGACGAGGTAGAGGACCTTCACGCGATCAGCCTCAACCCAGGTTCTTCACGATGAACGGCCCCAGCCAATTCGCCACGCCGATGGGCAGCTTGCGCCAGGCCTTGATCATCAGCTGGTACTTGGGGTTGTTCGGGTTGTTCTGGGGGATGGCGTCGCGCTTGAACAGCCGGTACTCGTAGGACAGCGGCTGCGGCTCGAAACCCCAGTTCTTCTTGAAGGCGTAGGGGCCGGTGCCCTGCTTGCTGCGGCCGTAGTCGAAGAGCTTGAGGCCGCGGGCGCAGGCGCGGCGCATCAGCTCCCAGTACTTGAAGTCGTTGGCGGCGAGGTCGCGCGCCGCCTCGTCGTCGCCCGCGTAGTAGGGCAGCACCTCGTCGCGGAAGTAGAAGCTCAGCACGCTGGACAGCGGCTTGCCGTCCGGCGCGGTGACGGTCAGCACCTCGGCATCCGCGCCGAATTCGTCCAGCAGCGCCTGGAAGTAAGCCCTGGGCATGGCCGGCGTGCCGTGGCGGTGCACGTTGTCGGCGTAGAGGTCGAAGAAGCGGTCGACGTTGGCGTCGATCTCGGCGCGCAGCTCGTTCTTGATGCCCTTGCGCACCATGGCCCTCTGCTTGCGCGGGATGGCCAGCATGTTGGCCTCCTCGTCGGGGAGGATGGCCTTGCGAAAGGTCACGTAGAGGTCTTGCCGCGGCCAGTCGGCGTGGCGGGTGGGGCCCAGGTAGCGGTACTCCAGGTGCTCGGCGCCCTGCGCGCGCGCGATCCTCTCGGCCTCGGCCTCCAGCGCCGCCGCGGCCTCGTCGTTCAGCGCCGCGACACCGCCGTAGACGGCGAACGGCAGGCTGGCGACCGCATGGCCGAAAAGGCGGCTCTTGACCTCGGCCAGCGGCAGCACCCCCTCGATGGCGCCGTCACGCTCGGCATAGAGGAAGAAGCACTGGTGGCCGAACACCGACTCGATGACGCGCAGCCAGCCGCTGCGATGGAAGAAGGTGGCCTGCGGGTGCGCAAGGACGAACTCGTCCCAGCGCGCGGACAAGGGCTTGTCTTGCGCGGCCAGGCGCGCAATGCGGAGGGGGGATGTCATTCAGGCGGGGCTCAGCGTGGGCGCCGGAGCGCGCGGGCTGGCCTCGCGGCCGAGGAAGATCTCGTCCATTCGCCCCCAGCGGAAGTCTTCCAGCAGCCGCCCGATACGGCCGTGGGTGCGGGGGATGTTGACGTAGTGGCGGAAGCGCGTCTTCGCGTCGATGCCCGGCACGCGGGGCTGCTCGGCATCGATCTCCCAGGGGTGGAAGTAGAAGACCGCGGGCTCGCCGTCGGTCTCGTTGACGCGGCGGATCAGCCAGCGCGACAGCGCATAGGGCAGCAGGCGGAAGTAGCCCCCGCCGCTGCTGGGCAGGTTGCGCGCCCCCATGCGCACGGTGGTCACCGGGACCTCCAGCAAGCCCTCGCGCACCGGGTAGGCGAAGCGTGGCGAATCGGGCATGCCGTAGTGGTCATGGGCGATGGGGTAGACGCTGCTGGAGTAGCGGTAGCCGGCGTCGCGCAGCACGTCGAAGGCCCAGAGGTTGTCCTTGCCGATGGAGAAGCTGGGGGCGCGATAGCCGACGACGGGCACGCCGCCCAGATCCTCCAGCAAGGCCTTGGCGCGCGTGACGTCGTCCAGGAAGGCCGCAGGGCTGAGGTCGCTGGCGCGTTCATGGCCATAGCCGTGGCTGGCCAGCTCATGGCCGCCGGCCACGATGGCCTTGACGACCTGCGGATAGCGCTCGGCGATCCACCCCAGCGTGAAGAAGGTGGCCTTGACCTGCCTCTCGGCCAGCAGCGCAAGGATGCGCGCCATGTTGCGCTCGACGCGGCATTCCATCCCGTTCCAGTCCTCGCGGCGGATGTAGGGCGCGAAGGCGGAGACCTGGAAGTAGTCTTCCACGTCAATGCTCATCGCATTGCGCAGGGCCGGGGTCTTGGTCGGCATCAGCATGGCCGCGCCGCCCGGCCGCCCGAAGGCGCTGCAGCCCCCTCGGGGGACAGTGAACGAAGTGCGCGTGGGGGCATCATCCGTACCTTAGTGCTGCTTGACGGCGTCCACCAGCTTCTGCAGCAGCGCCAGCGTCTGCAGGTTGATGCGCTCCAGGCGCATCATGCTGCGCTCCAGGCGCTGCAGTCGATCGGTGTGGTGATCGGCATTCAGCGCCGCGATCTCGGAGGACAGCCCCTCGACCTCGGCGACGCTCATCTTGAGCTTGGTCACGTCCAGGGCGCCTGGCACGCTGTCCAGCGCGCCGGGGCGGCTGTCGGGCAGCCTGGCGGGCATGCTGTCCAGCGAGCTGGCGTCGCCATGCCGCGGCGACTCGCTCTCCTGGGCGATGTCGCGCAGCACCTCCTTCACGTCGGCCAGCGTCAGGTGCGTGCGGCCCTGCATGAAGCCCAGCAGCAGCAGGCGGTCGCACAGGCGGTTGATGCGGCGCGGGATGCCGTTGCTGGCCTTGTGGATGGCGGGGAAGGCGTCGTGGTCGAAGGTGGGCTTGCCGGTGGAGCCCGCGCATTTCAGGCGGTGCTCCATGTAACGCTGGGTCTCGTCCTCGTCCAGCGGGCCGATGTGGCAGGTCGCCGCGACACGCTGGCGGAACTGCTCCATCTCGGGCTTCTGCAGGATGCCGCGGAACTCGGGCTGGCCGACCAGGAAGGTCTGCAGCAGCGACTGGTTGCTGAACTGGAAGTTGGACAGCATGCGCAACTCCTCGACCGCGCGGGCGGTGAGGTTCTGCGCCTCGTCGACGATGAGCAGGCAGCGCTTGCCCTGGGTGACCTGGTTGACGAAGAAGGCCTCCAGCGTCATCAGCAGCTCGGACTTGGGCGCGTCCTTCACGCGCACGCCGAAGGCGGCTCCAACCATGCGCAGCGTGTCCTCGGCGTCTAGCTGGGTCGTGACGACGTTGCCGATGATGACGTTGCTGCGGTTCAGGCTGTCCAGCAGGCCGCGCAGCAGCGTGGTCTTGCCCGCACCGATCTCGCCGGTGATGACGATGAAGCCGTCGTTGCGCAGCACGCCGTAGTCCAGATAGGCCTTGGCCCGGCGGTGCTGCTTGCTGCCGTAGTAGAAGTTCGGGTCCGGGCTGAGCTGGAAGGGCTTGCTGCTCAGGCCGTAGAAGGCTTCGTACATATCAGTGGCGCCCGTCCGCCCCATGCCACGCCCGCGGCGCCTCGGCGGCGCACGTGCTGCGTGGGCAAGGCGGTCGTTTCATGTCAGAACTGTTGGGTCAGGGTGGCATAGGCCGCATTCTCGGAATACGGCGTGACGCCTACGAAGCGGCTGTGGCGGGCGCCGAGCAGCAGGCTGAGGCGCGAACCGAGGCGGCTGTTCAAGCTGCAGATCAAGCTGGTGAGCTGCGCGCGTCGACTGGCGTCGCCCACGCTCTCCTGGCGCGAGGCCGTCAGCGACAGCCCGGTCACGGGCGTGAGCTGGTAGCTGCCCGTCAGCGCATAGGAGCGCTGCTCGATGCTGGCGTTGTTGGCCAGGTCGCCCTGGTTCAGGTTGTCGCCGAGGCGGCTCGTGATGGAGCGGCTGACGGTGGCCGTCACGTTGCTGCGCACGCCCTGCAGCGTGAAGCTGAGCATCTGGGTGCGCAGCTGGCTCGGCCCCGTGGACAGGAAGCCCGTCGCGGCCGGTGCGTCCGGCGACAGGCCCAGCGCCTGCAGGTCGGCGCGCACCAGGGCGTCGCGCTTGACCGGGTCCGGCTCCAGCGACGCGTACAGCTGGAAAAACAGGTCGTAGTTGGTCCGCACGCCGCCGGTCGCACCGGTATTGCCCAGCATGACGCTGCGCGAGTCCGAGACCCGCCAGACCGAATTCCGCATGCGGTGCTCGAAACTCAGGCCGTAGCTGTTGCCATAGTTGTGGCTTTGCCAGTTGCCGTTCACCCGCGTGCGCGGCGTGGGCGTCCACTCGGCCGTCACGCCGCCCGTGAAGCCGCTTTGCGCGCTGCCGCCGCCGCTGAGGTAGTCGTTGCGCTCCTGGCCCCCATTGGCGCTGAACACCCAGTCGAGATTGGGTCGGTAGTTCAGGCCCGCCACCGCGGAGCTGTTGCGGTTGGAGGCCGCACCCACGGAGCTCACCTGCTGCGTGCTCGCCAGGAGATACCAACCCAGCACACCGGCATTGAGCTGGGCAATGCGAAGTGAGCCGCCGCGCCCCCTGCTGTCCCCCAGGCTGCTGCCGCGCACTTCCGTGATCGAGAAATTGCCGCGCAGGTCCATGCTCGCCAGGCCGCCCAGTTGGCCGTGCAGCAGCGGCGACACCGTCAGCGTGCCGGTCTCGCGCCGGTTCGGGTTGTCCAGCGCGGCCACCGACCCCTGCGAACCCAGCGTGGGCGCCGCCTGCAAGCCGAAGGCCGAGGCGTTCTGCTGTCCGATGCTGGCCTGGGCTTCGACGAAGAAGGTGCGAGGAATGATCTCGGCCTGACCGTTCGCGGTCAGCGAGTTCTGCAGCTGCGAGCCGTAGTTCGTCTTCAGGTAGGCGATGCCGTTGAGCGAGTAGTCCAGGCTGCCACGCAACGCGCCGGTGTTGCGCACGATGCTGATACCCGGCGACACCGTCGTGATCAGTGCCGCATCCCTGTTGGTCTCGCTGAGGCGAAGGTTGTCGGTCCAGCCCTGCGAGATGGCGATGCGTGGCCGGATGGAGCCGCCGCTCGGAGCCGCGCCCTCGCCCTGCTGAGCCTGGGCCGCCATCGCGAAGACGGCGAGTGCCAGGGGCAGGCGGCGCCGCGACTCAGGTCGGCGCCGAGTCATTGCTGCTATAGCCATACCCGTATCCGTAGCCATACCCGTAGCCATACCCGTAGCCATAGCCACCGGCGGCACTGGGGCTGGCCTGGTTGAGCAGCATCATCTTGACCGGGCAGGTCTCGATCGCGGCGAGGGCTTGCTGGACGGCGCTCTGCGCCGTCTTCTCGGCATGGACGACGACGATGATCTGCCCCATGTGCGAAGCCAGCACGCGGGACTCCGTCGTCAGCAGCAGCGGCGGCGAGTCGAAGATGATGATGCGGTCCGGATAGCGCTTGGCCATGGTGTCGAGCAGGTGGCTCATCGCATCGCTGGCCAGCAACTCGGTGGCGCGCGGATGCGGCGTGCCGCTGGGCAGGATGGTCAGCTTCTCGACGTTGGTGCGCAGCAGCACATCTGACATCTCGACGCGATCCTCCAGCACGTCGAGCAGGCCGGGCCCCTGGGGCAGCCCCAGCATGCGCAGCACGGAAGGCCGTGCCACGTCGGCATCGACCAGCATGACGGTGTTGTCTAGTTCGGCCGCGATGCTCAGCGCCAGGTTGATGGACGTGAAGCTCTTGCCCTCGCCGGCCAGGGCGCTGGTCACCATCAGCAGATTGGCGTGGTTGATCGTCGCCGCCCCCTTGCCCATCGCGTTCTTGATCAGCGGGCGCTTGATGACGCGGTACTGGTCGCCGGTCTGCGAGCGCGGCGTGTGCGGCATCAGGAAGCCCTGGGCCGCCAAGGCGACGACGTCCAGCTCGACGCGCTTGGACGAGACGTGGAGCCCGTCATCCTGGACCGAAATGCCCACGGAACCGCGCCGCGTGTCGGCGACCGGCGCGGCCGCGGCGGGCGTGGCCACAGCCGGCTCGACCACGGGCTGCACCTGCTCGTCTCCAGGCAGCACGACGCCGGCCTGGCGCAGTTGCTCGAGCCGCTGGGCGGCTTGTTCAATCAGGCTCGTCATGTCAAACCACCTGCCGGCTCAGTTGCACAGCCAAGACCGTCAAGGCGACGGCGAACATCACCAGCAGCCCGCCGGCTCCTGCAGAAAACCGGATCAGCTCGACGCGCTGACGCGCGCGGTCCGCGTCCGTCACCAACCGGGTCACGACACCCAGGATGGGCAGTTCCACCCGCGCACGCAAGTCGTTCGCGTCGTGGAAGACCGGGCGCAGCTGGCTGGCCGCAAAGGTCGTGAACAGGCCGACGCCCAGGGCCGCCGCCATCGCGCCGGCCAGCAGCAGCAGCCGGTTGGGAGCCACGGGCTTGGGGTTGGCGCGGGGCGGATCGATGACGCGGAAGTCCGCCACGCCCGAAGCCACGTCGAGCTCGCCGGAGATCGAGGCCTGCTCGCGACGCTGAACGAGGTCTTCGTAGTTCCGCTTGTGGATCGCATAGTCCCGATTCAGCTGGGCTGCCTCGGCCTCGACCTGCGGGGCCGTCTTCATGGCCGCGAGCGCCTGCGAATAGCGGCCGGAGTATTCATCGACCCGCGCACGCAGCGACGCCACCTGAACCTCGGTCGTCGCAAGGATGCGCACCATCTCCTGCATCGCGATGCTGCCGCCGGCCTGGCCCACGGAGGCCGTCGGCACGTTCATTGCGGCCTTGCGCAATTCGGCGAGCTCCTTCTTCCTCTGCTCCTCCAGATCCTTGATGAGCTTGCGCGTGGCAATGATGTCGGGATGCTGGTCGGTGTAGCGCTGCAGCAGCGCGTCGAGGTTGCGGCGATATTCGGCCAGTCGCGCATCCAGCTCGGGCGTGCTGACATTGGCGTTGGACTCCTGCATCAGACTCTGGGTCGTGGTCTGCGCACCGCCCCGCGTCCTTTCGGCCTCCAGCTGGGCCTTGGCCGCATCACGGGCGTTGACGGCCTCGCGATACTCCAGCCGCGCCCGCTCCAACTGGGTGCCGAGCTCAGCGAGACGTGCCGCGGAATCCTTGCCGTCGTTCGCCGCGTTGGACAGGTTCTTCAGGCGGAATTCCTTCAGTCGCGCCTCGGCCTCTTCCAGCTTGGCCTCGTAGGCCTTGATCTGCTCGTTGATGAAGGTCGTCGCCGTCGACGTGCCCTGCCGCGTCTGGCCCAGGCTGGACTCGACGAAGATCGACACCAGCGCCTGCACCACGCGCTTGGCGGTCTCCGGATCGCTGTCGCGATAGCCGAGGATGTAGAGGTTGTCGCGACCGCTACTCTGGATGGACAGGTTGCTCGTCACCGTCTCGATGGTGGCTTCCTGCTGGGCCTTGGACTGGTTCTTCAGGTCCAGGTCGGCCATGCGGACGAGCTTCTCGACATTGGGCCGGCTGATCAGCGTGCGGCTGAGCATCGTCACCTGCTGCTCGACGTTGGGCTGGACGGCCAGACCCGACATCAGCGGTTTCAGGATGGACTGCGTGTCCACGTAGATGCGGGCGCTGGCCTCATAACGATCCGGCAGCGCGAAGACCACGACAGAGCCCACCACGCCGGTCACCCAAGCCACGACCAGGCCGATCCAGCGGTACTTCCACATCCGCCGAACGACGATCAGCAGCTGACCCATCAGCAATTCCATCGGAAACAGTCTCGGTTAGAGCAATCGAGTGGCGGGCGAGCGTTCGAAACGCGCTCCCGCCGACATTTCAGAACAGGCTCTGCGGAATGATCAGGATGTCGCCGGGGCGCATCTCCACGTTGGCCGACACGTCACCGCGCTTGATCAGATCCTTCAAGCGCACCGAATACTGCTTGTTGCCCTCGGCCGTGCGAAGGATGGTGGCACTGTTGCCGGAGGCGAAGTCGGTCAACCCACCCACGGCGATCATCACGTCCAGCAGCGTCATCTTCTGCTTGTAGGGCAGGAACTGCGGCTTGGCCGCTTCGCCAACGACGCGGATCTGTTCGCTGTAGGGGCCGACGAAGTTCGTCACGATCACCGTCACGACCGGATCCCTAACGTACTTGCCCAGCTGCTGCTCGACATCGCGCGCCACCTGCACCGAGGTCTTGCCCTGGACCACCATCTCATCCACCAGCGGCGCGGCGATCTTGCCGTCCGGCCGCACGGGCACGGACATGGACAGCTCCGGGTTGCGCCAGACCTGGATGTTCAGGTTGTCACCGGCACCGATGATGTAGCTGTAGTCGTCGCTCGTCACCTGGGCCGGGGCGGCCGGATGCTGGACCGACGCGCAACCCGTCAACCCGGCCAACGTCGATGCTGCCAACAAGGCCAGCGCCCCCGAAGCCCAGGCCCGCAAACCTCGCCGCACCTGGACATCACCGGCCGACATCAGTTGCACATCGCTGCGATTCGAAGCATGAATGGTGTCCAAGGCAAATCCTCTGTGGGTCTGGTCGTAAAAAGAGACCGAGGCGCGGGCTGGAAGCACGCCCGATAGGGAGCGTTGCATGATGCCATAGGCGCACCCGCGCCCTGGTAGCCAAATCGGGGGGTAGGCACCGCCAATGGCGTGCAATTTCACACCCGCCGCCCATTTGCCGACAAGCGCACTCAGCGCGGCTTGGCACGCCCTTCCAGCAATGGCCGGATCAACATCAACATCAGTTGCTGAATCGGATTGGCGTTGCCGAACGGACGCCAGGTGAACTTGATTTTCTGGTGGTAGGCATCGAACTGCATGGCCCAGGGCGCCGCTCGCAGATCGCCGCGCCCCAGCAACACCTTCAGCACCGAAACACCCATGACGCCGGCACACAGGTCGCAGGACATCATGGTCGACGGGCCGCGCCTCTCCTGGAAGTTCACCGCATGCGGCGCCACGAGGTAGTCGCGCTGCAGCATTGCGGGAGACAAGCCCGCGATGAAGCGGGCATATTGCTCGTTCTCGCTGCGCCCCTCCACCCGGAAATACTCCTCGAAACTCATGGCGCCGGGCTTGAAATACATGAAAGAAACGCCCATGCCGAGCGGCGCCGCCGTCAGCGCCGGAATGCCCTTCTCATAACAAGCCCGGAACAGCATGCGCCGCGCCGGCAACGCAAAGAAATCGATCCCATCGACATACACGTCGACGTCGCGCAGGAACTCATCGACATTCGCCTCGGTGACCCCTTCGGGGAATATCCGGACATCGGCCTCCGGATTGATGTCGCGCACCATTTCGGCCAGCACCTGCGCCTTCGGGCGATCAAGCGTCGACATGAAGGCGCCGACCTGCCGATTCATGTTGTGCACACCGAATTCATCGAAGTCGGCGATATTGAAACGGCTCATCCCCAGCCGCCCCAGCGTCAGCAGGTGGGCCCCGCCGACACCGCCGAGCCCGGCGATCGCCACGCGTGCCGAGCGAAGTTTTTCCTGCTCAGCCTCGGTCACCCAGCCGATGTTCCTGGAAAATGCCCGCCCATAGTCAAAAGTCGAAGCCTGGTTCAAGTTCACCCCTTTGCGGCCGGGCGGAGTCGTCGTCAAGGGCAAGCCGAAGCCCGAGACACCCAGCACCTGCCATCAGGTTGCCGCCGCGCGGCAATCTTCAATACAAGAAAGGTCGCAAACCATGGATTCGCAAGCCACCGTCCTGCAGATCCTCGATTTTGCACGATGGGCCCCCAGCGGGGACAACACCCAGCCCTGGCGATTCGAGATCATCGGCCCCAACCATGTGGCCGTCCATGGGTTCGACACGCGCGAGCATTGCGTCTATGACCTGGACGGCCACCCGAGCCAGATTTCCATCGGCGCCTTGATTGAAACCGCCGCCATCGCCGCCAGCCACCACCAGCTTCGCACCGTGGCAAGGCGGCGGGTGGCCTCGCCGGAAACCCGCCCGGTGTTCGATCTCGAATTCGTTGCCGACCCCAGCGTCATCGCCGACCCTCTTCTGGCCAGCGTCAAGGTCCGCAGCGTGCAGCGCCGGCCGCTGAAGACGCAGCCGCTGACCACCCAGCAGAAGCAGGCCTTTGCAGCCGCCATCGGCCCCGACTACACGGCACTATGGCTGGAGAGCGGCGGCGAGCGGCTGAAGGTCGCCAAGATGCTGTTCCATTCGGCCAAGATCCGGCTGGTCACGCCCGAGGCCTACCGCGTCCACAAGGACATCATCGAATGGCAGGCACGGTTCAGCGAAGAGCGCGTGCCGGATCAAGCACTCGGCACCGACCCGATGACGACCCGACTGATGCGCTTCGTGATGCAGAACTGGGGCCGGGTGGAGATGTTCAATCGCTTCTTCGCAGGCACCTGGGCGCCACGCATCCAGCTGGACTTCGTGCCCGGTCTGGCCTGCGCGGCCCATTTCCTGCTGCTTGCCAAGGCCCCTGCACGCACGATTGATGACTACGTCGCGGCCGGCCGCGCGACGCAGCGCTTCTGGCTGACAGCCGCGCAGCAAGGCCTGCTGCTGCAGCCCGAGGTCACGCCGCTGGTCTTCACCCGCTATGCCCGCGAAGGCATCGACTTCTCAAGCAAGCCCGGCGCGCAAGAGATGGCACGACGGCTCGGCGAACGTTTCGTCGGCACGGTCGGCGAGCATGCGGCGGCCCATGCAGTTTTCATGGGGCGCGTCGGCCGCGGCCAGCAGCCGGTCTCGCGCTCGCTGCGGCGGCCGCTGGAGAGCCTGCTGATCACGGAGCAGCATGATGACAAGGCTTGAGCGCCCACTGCGGATTGCCCTCTTTGCCGAGGCCGTGACGCTGGCTCATGTCGCCAGGCCTATCGCGCTTGCGCGCGCCATCGCCCCGGCAGGACACCAACTGCTGCTGGCCTGTGATCCGCGGTATTCCAGCTTTGCCGCCGATGGCCCCTGGCAGTCCCAGCCATTGCGCAGCATCCCCAGCGCCGAGTTCAACGAGGCCCTGGCCAAGGGCAAACCGGTCTACAGCCATGAGACCTTGAGCAGCTATGTGAACGACGATCTGAAATTGATCGAGTCGTTCAAGCCCGACCTGGTGATTGGCGACTTCCGGCTGTCACTCTCCGTCAGCGCAAGGCTGGCGCGCGTGCCCTACATGGCGATCGCCAACGCCTACTGGTCACCTGGCTATCTGGGCGGCTACGCGCTGCCGGTGATTCCGTTGAGCAGAGTACTGCCCATCCCGCTCGCGGCAACGCTGTTCCACACCTTCAGGCCGCTGGCTTTCATTCCCCATTGCCAGCCGATGAACCGCCTGCGCCGGCAGCACAACCTTCCCTCGCTTGGCAACAACTTGCGACGCGTCTACACGGACGCGGACCACATACTGATGCCCGACATCCCCGACCTCTACCCGGTGGCGTCAGGCTCACACGGCAGCAGCTACATCGGGCCGCTCATGTGGGCCCCCTCCACACCACCACCCGCCTGGTGGGAGGAGCCCGACCCCACCGAGCAGGCGATCGTTTACGTCACGCTTGGCAGCTCAGGCCCAGGAGCCACACTTGCGCTGGTCCTGCAGGCGCTGGCCGACCTCCCCGTGAAGGTGTTCGCCTCCACCGCCGGCGCCCAGGCCCCCTCAAGCGTACCGGCCAATGCACGGCTGGCCAGCTATCTGCCCGGCGACGCTGCTGCCGAGCGCGCGAAACTGATGATCTGCAACGGTGGCAGCCTGAGCACCCAGCAAGCCATTGCCGCAGGCATTCCCATACTCGGCCTGGCCAGCAACATGGACCAGTTCCTGAATATGGCGCCGATCGAGCGGCACAACGCCGGCATCTGCTTGCGGACCGATCGGCTGAGCCCCGAAAGAATCCGCCAGGCCGCCATCACGCTGCTGCAGTCAGCCGTCGCCACGACAGCTGCACGGCAACTTCGACAGTTGCTGCCGAAGCCAGAGGCCGGGACCCGCGAGACCTTCCACGCCATCGCCAAGCAATTGCTGCAGGACAGCCGATCAAACAGCCACTGATTGAACGCAAACCTTGTCGGCTGGCAGCAATTGCGCCGAATATAAAAAATGGGCCCCGAGGGGCCCATTTTCCTAGTGCAGTGCAGTATTACTGCTTGCGGCTGCGACGCTTGCCTGCGACGCCCAGGCCAGCCAAGGCCAGACCCACCAGAGCCAGCGAAGCAGGCTCAGGGATGTGGAGGCGGTCGACATTCGTCGTGGTCGTCGCCTGCAGCGACAGGGAGTACGTACCCGCAGCCAGATCGGAAATCATCAAACCGAAGTTCTTGAAATCGAGGAACGAGTCGTTGTAGGAATCCGGATTGCCCGACCGCGAGTCGGTGACATTCAGGTTTCCCTCGTTCTTGGTCACCGAGCAGACGCTGCCCGCGATGCCGCCACCGGTGAACTGGCAAGGCTGGGCGCTGCCGGTACCGTCCGGGCTCCAGGTCCAGCTTTGGTTCGTGCCATTCTTGGACAGGCTGATGGAGACGTTCGAGCCCGCCGAAGAGGTATACAGGCCACCAAGCACATCCGAGATCGCACCGCTGAGCTTCAGCAGCGCTTGGAAGCTCAGGACGAAGTCAGTGGTCGTCCCCGTGACGAACGAAGTCAGCAGCGTCGTGGTCGACTTGACCTCGGTATTGGCGCTGGCTTGACCATTGACATTCAGCAGCGACTCAGCAATCTGAATCGTGTTGGTGGTACCACCCTGCACGAGCTTCGCCGAGGTGATTTGCGAATCCGCGTTGCTGAAGCTCTGGGTGGCGTTGGCACCGATGATGGCGAAATTGTTGTCAGCCCGCGCAGACAGCAAACCGGGTGCATTGGCCACGTTGGCATTCAGGGTCACCGGGTTGCCGCAAGTGGTGTAGACGGGCCCCGCAGCAGGATTGACATTGCCGTTGCAAGCGCCCGAACCCGCGCTGTTCACCGTCGCGCCACCGGTCGGGGTGTAGTCGGCCAGATTCTTCAGGTTGAAAGAATAGTTCGAGGCAGCGCCCACGTCATTGGTCGTTCCGTGCGCAAAGACGTTGATGTCCAGGCCCTGGATCTGCAGCTGCGACACCGAATACACATAGGCGTTGGCGGGCACGGCGGCAAACAGCGCAGCACATGCGCCAGCGGCTGCGGCCACCGCCTTGAACTTGGAAAGCTTGGTCATGGTCGTGATCCTTGGCTAAGCCGAGGCGGACTCGCCCCAGGCACATCATCAATAAAGCACACAGCGTGCCAACTCACGCAAGACATTGATTTAGAAAGAAAACCTGGGAAACGAAGGGCAGACCAAGCGATGAGTGGCAAGAAATCCGACACTGCCTTACAAGGACTTCAGCAGGCGCGTCACCTCTGCCTGTGCCGGAAAGCGTTCTCCGGCCTTCTCCAAGGTCTTCAGTTCCGCCTGGGCCGCGGGCTTGTCGCCTGCCTGGATGTAGAGCCTCGCAAGGTTCAGGCGCAGCACCAGATTCTCGGGATCCAAGGCCAGGGCCCGTCGCTGCAACTCCAAGGCCTTGGGCAGTTGGCTTTCCGCCGCCAGCGTTGACGCCAGGGTATCCAGCACACCCGGCGAATCGGGGCTGAGCTTCAGCGCCTGTTCAGCATAGGCCGCCGCTCCCGGCTTGTTCTGCTTGAGCATGGAAAACGCAATGTTGTTCAGTGCGCCCGCATTATTGGGCTGCAGGGCAACAACCCTGCGGAACTGCTTTTCCGCCATGTCGAACTGCCCTTGCACCAAGGCCAGGTCACCCAGGTATGCAGGAAAACCAGCGTCCTTGGGATGTGCAGCCATCCATTCGCCGGCCATGCTCTCCGCATCGGCAGTTTTCCTGGCGCCACGCAAGGCCGTGTGCAGTTTCACCGCCATGATGGTCACAGGATAATTCTTGAGTGCCCGGCGGTAGACCTCCACGGCAGCTTCGGCATTGCCGCGCGACAGCTGAATTTCTGCTTCCATGTCCTGCCCGGTGGTTTCATTCGGGCGCTGCGCCTGCACGGTCCGGGCGATAGCGATCGCAGCGTCGGGCCGTTTGCCAGCCAGCGCAATCTTGACCAGCGCCTGCTGGGCCGGCAAATAGTTGGGCACAAGGGCAAGCGCGCGATGCAGGCTCTGCTCGGCAGCTACCGACTTGCCCGCCCGCAGTTGCACGGCCGCCAGCCGGATGAATGGGCGAGTCGATTTCGACTCCAGAGTCGCCAGCTTGTTGAATGCAGCAATGGCCAGCTCGGTTTCACCCGACGCCATCTCGGCTCGGCCCAATGCATCGATCAAGTCGGCTTGATCCGGCAGCGCACTATTGGCGTCTCGTGCCGCCGCCTGAGCGGCCCTGTAGTTTCCTTCAGCCAGCTGCAAATCGATCAGCTGCAGTCGTGGCGCAGGCTCGGCTGGGTTGAGGCGAATCGCCTGCGACAGCATCTCGGCAATCTCGGACTTGGGCGCGCCCTCCGCGGCTCGCAACTTGACCATCGACAGCAGGGCATCCAAGTTTCTTGAATCGACTTTCAGTACCGCCTCAAAACGCTTCTTCGCAGCATCGATATTTTTGTCAAGCAGATCCAGAGCTGCCAGTCCCGCGACGGCCGGCACGAATACAGGATCGATCGCCAAGGCTTTTTCAAAGCTGGCGCGCGCCGCGTGCGCATCATTGCGCATCAAATAGATCTTGGCGCGCAGGTTATGCGGCAAGGGGTTCTTGGGCAATTTGGCTTCAACCGCATCAACTGACTTGAGCGCGCCATCCAGGTCCTTGTTCTGCAGCAACACGCTGATCAGCGCAAGGTCGGCGTTCGTCCCCTTGTCCGCCGCGGCGATCTTCTGAAGTGAGGCGACCGTCGCCTGATACCCGGAGGCGTTCTGCTTTGCGAGTGCCAGCTTGACCAGATTCGCGCTGTTCGATGGATCAAGCTTGACCGCGGTTTCGAAGCTGGCTCGCGATTGATCAAGGTTACCCATCGCCAATTGAGCCTCGCCCGCGAGCGAATAGGTCTGCGCGTTGGTCTCACCGCCCGCGATCAGCGGCTGCAAGGTCATCAAGGCCTTGGCGGGCTGCCCCATGCGCAACTGCGTCTGAGCCAGCAGCCTGCGCACAGCAACATTGTCCGGCCTGATGGACAACGCCTTGCTCAATGAGCGCTCAGCCTGCAGGAGCGCCCCATTGACCAGCTGGATGGTTCCTGCAAGCTGCAGGACCTTGACCTCGTCGGGGGCGGCCTTCTGTGCCAACTCGATCGATGCTACGGCCTTGGTCATGTCGCCGTTGGCAAATGCCAGCTGGGCGTCGAAATATTTGACCAGCAGGTTATTCCGCGAGTCCTTGCGCAGCTCCGCGAGCTGCTCCGATGCCGCCTTGAAATCCTGCTGTGCGATCAGGATTTCGATCAGGGCCGCGCGCGCGCCCGCATGGGATGGCTGGATCGTCAGCGCCGTGCGGAATGCCTGCATCGCGTCCGGTATGTTCCTCCGGAGCAGGATCAGCAACTCCCCCTTCTGAAACCAGGCCTGCGGATCCTTGGGAGTCAGGGCCAGCACCTTGTCCACCATGGCCATGGCGTCGTCGTCCCGGTGCTCGAAGCCCGCCATGCGCGCTTCGAGCAGCAGCGCGGGGGGGAAGTCGGGAACCTTTGCCAGCGCCGCCTGAATTTCACGACGCGCAGCGGCAGCCTTGTTCAAGGATGCATAGGCCACGGCCACCGTGGTCTTCAGGTCAGCAAAGGCCGCAGCATCCTTCAGGTCCGATGTGCCCAACTCATCAACGATGGTCTGGTATTGCTTGACGGCGAGCAATGCTCGCGCCAGCAGCGGCTGCACCTCATCGATCGCCTGCCCCTGCTGCGGAATCTTTCTCAACTCGAGGATCGCGGAGGCCGGGTCGCCGGTCTCAAGCAAGACCTTGCCCAACAGGAGTCGGGCCTTCACGTGACCCGGATCCTGGCTCAGCGCCTGCTTCAGCTGAATCACGGCCGACTTGGGATCCCCCTTGCGCAGGTAGGAATTCGCCGAGTCCAGCAACTCATCGGCCCCCATCTGGCCGCAGGCGGCCAGGACCGCCACGGCAAGCACCATGGGCAAGAAGAATGAACGATGTTTAGCCTGCATCACTGCACCCAAGATAGTCCCCTATAAGCATCAATGGCGAGGCGATCTCGCCAGGCATCCGAATGGCTCGCGCCGCAGAGAAATGGCCAGGTGGAGGCAATCTCAGTGCGAGTTGGGGCGGAGCCTTCCCAGCGCATCCGGGTGAGCCTCGAATGAAAGGTTCACCAACCGGTCGATCACTGCATACAGCGGCTGGATCAGCGGACGCAGATTGCCGACGACCTTGCTGGAGCTGAGCACGGAAGGCACGCGAATGCCGCGGTGCTCGATCTCGCCGCCGATCGGATGGATGTCAAAACCCAGGCGCAGGAAATGACTCGCCAGGCGTGGTTCCGTCAGCACGAACACGTTCTCGACGCTGAGCCGCCGCGCGGCCGCCGCAGCGCCGAGATACAGGCTCATCGGAATGAACGGGAAGCGCGGCTGGCCGCCCCTGGCTTCGAAGTCTTGCTCGCCGACGGAGACAGGCTTGTCGGCTTCACCCTGGCGCTGGCGAAACTCACTCATGACCGCCAACCGTGAGACTTCGCCGACGTCATCCCGCGGCAGCCGCGCGGGATCCAGTTGGTCGCGCCGGATCACCTCGCGGCAGCTGAGCTCGAACGGCAGCGGGAACGAGGGCTGCTCCGGCCGGGCCAGCACGAGGCGCGAGCAACCCACCAGGTCACCGGTGTCACGTTTGCGGAGGAGGCAGTGGACCGAATGGCGGTCATAGTCGTCCATCTCCAGGCCGTCCTTGCGGACCGCCTCCCAGCCAAGCTCACGGCAATACACATCGTGCCGGATCCGATACACCATCTCGACACTGGGAGCATCCAAGGCCAGCGAGAACTCGAACAGTTCCTCGAATCGATGCCCCAGGTTCCCGCTTGAAGTCGATGGGTTCACAGAATTACCTCGAAGTGCATGGATCGTATCAAGGTGTTGATTTAGCCCCTAGGGACTCGCTGTTATCGGCCCGCGCCGCCTGCCGCGTCGGACAGGAAGCTGCGCACGCTGCCCACCGGGATGGCATAGCTGATGCCGCTGGGCGCCGTCAAGGCCGACTCGTGCGCCGCCTTGACCGCCACCATGCTGACAACGCCGACCACCGCGCCCGTGGCAATGTTGATGACCGGCCCGCCGCTGTTGCCGGGGTAGGCGGTCGCATCCAGCTGCAGCACCTCGAAGCTGCCTTGGCGCAGCTGCCTCACCGCCCGCTCGCTCAAGCCTTGCGGGCCGGATGCCGGTGGCACGATGGCGGTACGCGCCGACACGATGCCTCGATGCGTCACATGGGAAAAGCCCAGCGCCCCCCCAATCGGGAAACCGATCAACGCGATCATCTCGCCCTCGACCGCCTCCTGCTCGGCCAGCGGCAAGGTCGGGAGCGGCTTGCCGTCGTCTATGCGCAGCAATGCCAGGTCCTGGGATGCATCCACCTTCGCAATGCGCGCGCCGCGCAACAGCCAGCCGCTTTCGGGCGTCCACGCCTGTATCGCCACGCTGCGATCGATGCGTCCCTGCTCCAGCGGCGGCAGCACATGGGCGTTGGTGACGATCTGCATGCCATCACCGACCGCAAAGCCGGTGCCGCGAAATCCGAAGCGCGGCGCGTCCAGCAACCCGTAGCTGCCCACCAGGACGACCGCCGGCTTCGCCCGGGCGATCAGGCCGGGCAGGTTGGCGTCACCCCAGGCCGGCGGGAGGCCGAGGATGCCCAAAGCCACCACGGCCGCTTGTACTACAGCCTTCCAAAGGCTCATGAGCATTCCCTCTCGGCTTCCTTGCCACATGTTGGGCTTCTTCGGGTGCACTTCCAGCCGACCGGCACGCAGCCGAGCCAGGGCTGCACCCTGCGCATGCCCCGACGCCCGCTCTCGCGAAGACCTGATTGCTGAATCTGCATGGGGCTGACGCCTTGTTGCGTGGACCCTACCCTAAGGCGAGGCCGCCGAGGCGAAAACCCCTGGCAAGGCATCGACCAGGCGCGCGGGCATCAAGCGCTCGGCCTTCATTTGATCTGCAACCGGCTCATCAGGTCGTAGAGCGTTGGGCGGCTGACGCCGAGCAACTCGGCGGCCCGGACGATGTTGCCGTCGGTGCGCGCCAGCGCCGTGATGACCGCCTGGCGCTCGGCGCTCTCGCGCACGGTGCGCAAATCCAGCATCGAGTTGCCCTCGGCCGGCACGGACGTCGCACGCAAGCCCAGATCGGGTGCGGCGATGCGGTCATCCTCACACATGATGACGGCGCGCTTGAGCATGTTCTGCAACTCCCGCACATTGCCCGGCCAGGGGTGCGCCTCCAGCGCGCGCACGGCATCGTCGGTCAGCGTCGGCACGGGCCGGTGCATCTCGGTCGCGAAGCGGCGCGCGAAGGCGTGCGACAGCAGCACGGGGTCGCCCACGCGCTCACGCAGTGGCGGGATCTCGACGACGATCTCGGCCAGGCGGTAGTACAGGTCTTCGCGGAAGCGCCCGTCGGCAATGCGCGCCTTCAGGTCCTGGTGGGTTGCGCCGACGACGCGCACGTCCATCGGAATCTCCTGGCGGCCGCCCACGCGCTCGATGACGCGCTCCTGCAGGAAGCGCAGCAGCTTGGCCTGCAAGGGCATGGGCAGGTCGCCGATCTCGTCCAGCATCAGGGTGCCGCCGTTGGCGGTCTCGATCTTGCCGATGGTGGACTTGGTCGCCCCCGTGAAGGCGCCTTTCTCGTAGCCGAAGAGCTCGCTCTCCAGCAGCGTCTCGGGAATGGCCGCGCAGTTGATGGCGACGAAGCGGCCCTTGCGCTTGGAGGCATCGTGCAGCCCCTGGGCCAGCACTTCCTTGCCGGTACCGCTTTCGCCCAGCAGCAGCACGGTGGCGTCGCTGGGCGCGACCTTCTCGATCATGCGGCACACGCGCTGCATGCCGGGGTCGCGCGTGACGAGGCCCGAGAACACGTCGCTGCTCTGCTGCATCTGCAGCCGCCGGTTCTCCTGCTGCAGCTCGTACAGCCTGTAGGCGCGCTCGACGGTGAGGGCCAGCACGTCGGGGTCAACGGGCTTGGCGAGGAAGTCGTAGGCTCCCATGCGGATGGCCCGCAGCGCGTTCTCCTGGTCGTTCTGACCGGTGAGCACGATGATCTTGGCCGCGGGATCGAGCTCCAGCAGCTTCTCGAGGCACTTGAAACCCTCGGAGACCGAATCCCGGTCCGGCGGCAGGCCGAGGTCCATCGTGACGACGGCCGGGCTGCTGCGGCGGAACTGCAGCACGGCACTGGCGACGTCGTCGGCCGTCACCGATTCGAAGCGGTCCAGCGACCACTTGAGCTGTTTTTGCAGCGCGAGATCGTCTTCGACGATCAGCAAAGGCGCGTGGCGAGGCGCGCTCATTGGACGTCGAGCGCGGCCAACGGTGCATCGGCCTGTGCATGGAACAGGGGCAGCAGCAGGGTCACGATGGTCCCTCGGTTCAATTCGCTCTGCACGCTGATCTTGCCTCCCAGTTCATGCACGTATTGGTAGCTTTCGTGGGCGCCAATGCCCATGCCGCTGGCCTTGGTGGTCTGGAACGGCTTGAAGAGTCGATTCTGTATGAAATCCTCGCTCATGCCACAGCCGTTGTCCTCCACGCGAACGCGGGCCTGGCTGCCTTCGGCATCCAGCGTCAGCCGGACCTGACCGTTGGCGGGCGTCGCATCGAACGCGTTCTGCACCACATGGCCCAGCACGCGCTCCACACGCTCGGCATGCCCTCGCGTGCTGACACCGGCCTGCAGCTCCAGCTCCAGCACCCTGCCCTTGCTGGCGGCCGCGGCCGCGAGCCGCCGGGCGATCTGCTCCAGGTCGACGCCGCTGGTCACGCCATGGGGCTTCTCCCCCTCCCGCAGCTGCAGCATCAGCTGGCGCATCTTCTCGAGCGAGTTCTCGACGGTATCCAGCATGTCCTGCTGGAACTCGGGGTTGTCGCGCAGGCGCTTGGCGTTCTTCATCATCAACGACAGCTGCGTCACTATGTTCTTCAAGTCGTGCACGACGAAAGCCGACATGCGGTTGAACGCATCGAACTTGCGCGCCTCCAGCAGCGCCTCCGTCGCCTGGACCTGATCCAGATAGCCCGAGGCCTGGCTGGCCGCGGTGCGCAACAGGTCGCGCACCTCCCAGTTCAGCTCGACGACGGCGCGCGGCCGGCCCAGCACGACGAAGCCGGTCAGCGAATCGCGCACAAGCAGCGGCACCAGCAGCCAGCACCGAGGCTCGTCGATCAGCCAGGCGGGCAGTTCGAGTCCCGGGTAGGCATCGCGCCTTGCGCGCCACTCGTCCAGATCGACGATCCAGGCCCGTTCCTGCCAGAAGCGGGCCAACGCCCCATCGCGGGCTTCGCTGCCCGCCTGCGCCGGCAGATTCCAGCGTGCGGCCTGCAGGAAATCGCCACCCGCGGCGCGCTGCATCCACAGCATGCCGCTCGGGCTCTCGACCAGATTGGCCAGGGCTTGCACGACGGTCTCCGCCGTATGTTGTGGCTCGGCGCTGCCGGACAACAGCTGCGTGAAGCGCAGCCACTCTTCGCGGTAGTCGTAGCGATAGCTGAAGAAGTTCTTGCTGATGTAGACGCGCAGCCGGGAACGCATCGAGCCCGATGCGACCAGCAGGGCCAGCGCCAGCAACGCGACGAAGACCAGCGCCACGGACAGAGCCCTGCCCCAATGCCCGCCGGTGTAACGCACGTAGTAGCCGACGCCGGCC
This sequence comes from Roseateles sp., assembly GCF_019237615.1. GTDB lineage: Bacteria > Pseudomonadota > Gammaproteobacteria > Burkholderiales > Burkholderiaceae_C > Pelomonas. Next base: position 37,733 of record NZ_JAFAGT010000014.1, read on the forward strand.
ACCATCAGCAGGTAGCCACCGACGAGCAGCAGCGTCGCCGAATGGAAGACCGCCGCACGCGACACATGCAGCTTGTCCAGCCAGTCCGCCTGCCGGCGCGACGCCACATAGAGCAGCGGAACCGCCGCCGCATGCACGAGAGAACGCACGCTGATGGCGGCGTCGTCGAAGTGCTGGAACAACGCTGCCTGGGAGCTGATGAAGAGGTCGAACAGGAAGATGGCCCCCAGGCCCAGGCAGACCGGCTTGGCGTTCCAGCGTGCATCGCCAGCCGTATTGCGCAGCATCTGCTCGACAAGCACCAGGCCCAGCACCGAGATGCCCAGCGCCGCAAGCGCCTGCGAGCGGACAAGCGTGTCCGCAGGCTGGTTCTCGGCCGACCAGATCAGCCACAGCTGGACCAGGACCGTGAAGCCGGCCAGGGGACGCAACCAGCCCAGGCCACCACCACGCCGCGGCGGCAGCAGCAGCAGCATGAAGGCAAACCAGAGGCCGAACCGAAGCAGGTCCAGCGTGGGGGTGATCCAGGTCGGCAAGTGGTCGGACCAGTGACGCAGGCCATCCGCCAAGGCGACACCGGCCCAGATCGAGCTGGCGGCCAGGGCGGCAAGGAAAACAAGGGCGAGTGAGGACACCGGCAAGCCGCCGCGCCGCAGCTGCTGCGCGAAATGGAGCGCGAACAGCCCATAGGCCAGCGCGCAGATCAGATCGCCGAGGTTGCTCAGCGAGAGCAACGGCGTGAGCCCGTCAATCATGGCGTCCGAGGTGGAGTCCAATGGGGCAGCAGCAGACATGCGGGATTCAAGCATGCCTCATCGGCCTTGGACACCGGCACCGACGCCGAAGCATCCAGGGCTCAGCGCGCGCCCTTGCCCGTCAGCACGACGGCCACCGTCTCCAGCATGATCAGCAGATCAAGGAAGAGCGAGTGGTTCTTGACGTAGTAGAGGTCGTACTGCAGCTTCTCGACCGAATCCTCGATCGTCGAGCCGTACTCGTAGCGCACCTGGGCCCAGCCGGTGACGCCCGGCTTCACGCTGTGGCGCACCGCGTAGTAGGGAATCTTGCTGACCAGTTCGTCGACGAAGAACTGCCGCTCCGGGCGCGGACCGACCATGCTCATCTCGCCGACCAGCACGTTGAACAGCTGGGGCAGCTCGTCGATGCGCACCTTGCGGATGAAGCGGCCGATGCGGGTCACGCGGTCGTCGTTCTTGGTCGCCCAGCGCGGCTTGCCATCCTTCTCGGCATCGGTGCGCATGCTGCGGAACTTGACGACGTTGAAGGGCACGCCGTTCAAGCCCACCCGTTCCTGGCGATAGAGCACCGGGCCGCGCGACTCGAAGCGGATGGCCAGAGCCGTGAGCAGCATGATGGGCCAGGTCAGCGCCAGGATCAGCGTCGCGAAGATGACGTCGCAGACACGCTTGATGGCCGCGCGCAGCATGCCCTGGCTGAAGCCATCGCCGAACACCAGCCAGCCGGCGTTCACATGCTTGATGTTGATCTGGGCCAGCGTCTTCTCGAAGTGCGTGGCGATGTCGACGACGCGCACGCCGGACAGCTTGCAGTCCAGCAACTGGCGCAGCGGCATGCTGCCGCCGCGGCGCTCGGTCAGCGCAACGACGATCTCGTCGACGTTGTGCTTCAGCGCAGCCTCCGTCAGATTGGCCCCGTCGTTGATGATCTCGTCGCGCGGCACCTCGTGCTGCTCCTCGTTCGGTCCGGCGTAGAAGCCGACGATCAGCGCATGCGGGTCGGAGGCCCGCAGCGTGTTGCCCACCGTCCGGGCGGCAACGCCGGTGCCGAAGATCAGGATGCGGCTGCGCAGGCGCGCCTGGCCGCCGGAATGTGCGGCGTAGACGCGGTGCACCATCACGGCGGCGACCGCAGCCATGGCCACCAGGGTCAGCAGATCGCGATGGCTGGTGTTCGACGGCACCAGGCTGAAGATGACATAGGCGAGCGGCAGGCCGAACAGCAGGCCGAACAGCGCACGCGCGCAGGACTCGGTGATGGAGCGGTTATGCACATGCTGATAGAAGCCCGTGGCCGAATTGATCACGAACATGCAGCCGGCCAGGGACAGGCCGTGTGAGGCCGCAAAAGGCAGCACCGTCTGCGCAGCTTCACCCTGGCTGAGGACGAAGGCAATGACGGCGAACACGATCAGGCCGAGATCAAAGAAGACCTGGAGCAAGGTCTGCTTGTGCAGGTAATGGTTGAATATTCGAATCATTGACGTCCCCCGATCATTACTGCCCGCGTTCTCCGCATCTGCAATCCGATTAGCATCCGATTAGCGAAATTCGAGCTCGTATCGATATTCCATTTCACTTCGCACGGAGGCCGCCCGTCGCATCACGCACCTTGCGGCAGCCAGCGGTCGCAGAGCACCTTGGAGATCGCCCGGTTGGCTATGGAAGTCCCTGACTTGACGTCGCGACGGACATGCCCGACCAACCCCTGATCGCGTCGGCATCATGCCTCCGCCCCCCAGGCTTGAAAGCCCCCCGTTTAGAGGGTGCTTGCCCCTTGAATCCGCGTCGTGATGCAGTGCTTGCGCGCCCCTGCAAGAACGGTCTTTTTCACAACGTGCGGCAGTAGAACCGAAAGCGGACGCCGGCGCCATGCCGGCCCGGCAGCGAGCCCCGCAAAGCGTGTGAAACGCACAAGCATTCCTTTGGAACCCTAGAAAACCGGGTTTATGGAGGATTTCTCACGCCCGGCGCGCCGGGGTTATTCGGCGCCTCAGATACTGAAGCCTCCCGTGCCGGCTGGGTAGTATTCACGATTCAAGCGCCGGCACCGGTGCTCGGCGCATGGGTTTGCCGCCTATATGAGGCGAGCTCCGATTGCATCCGCGCGCCATAGACAAAGGCCTGCACGTGGCAGGCCTTTGTCTATAAAAAACGCCCGCCTAAGCGGGCGCTCCGGATCGGTGAGCCGAGATCAGCGCACGACCTCGATCTGCTCGCGATTGCCACCCTTGTAGGTGTACAGGGTCAGGGCACCGTTCTTGATGTCACCCTTCTCGTCGAAGGAGATGATGCCGGTCACACCCCTGTAGCCGGTCGTCTTGGCCAGTGCAGGCAGGTACTTGGCAGGATCGGCGGAGTTGGCGCGCTTCATGGCGTCGACCATCACATTGACGGCGTCATACACATACGGCGCGTAGATCTGCACGTCGACGTTGAACTTGGCCTTGAACTTGGCCTTGAAGTCGTCCATGGACTTCTTGGCCTCGCCTTCGACGCCACCGGCCTCGGCGCAGACAACCTGCCCGTCACCCATGGTGCCGGCAGCCAGCTTGGGCAGCTCACCCGTGCAGATGCCGTCGCCGCCCATGAACTTGGCGTCGATGCCCAGCTGCTTCATCTGGCGCAGCATCGGGCCGGCCACGGCGTCCATGCCGCCGAAGAACACCACGTCGGGCTTCTTGCTCTTCAGGGAGGTCAGGATGGCGGTGAAGTCCGTGGCCTTGTCGTTCGTGAACTCGCGGCCGATGACCTTGCCGCCCGCACCCTTGACGCCCTTCTCGAACTCGTCGGCGACACCCTGGCCGTAGGCCGTGCGGTCGTCGATCACGGCAATGGACTTGCCCTTCAGCTGCCGGACGGAGTACTTGCCCAGCGTACCGCCCAGATGCACGTCGTCAGCGACGACGCGGAAGGTGGTCTTGTAGCCGCTGCGGGTGTACTTGGGATTGGTGGCCGACGGCGAGATCTGCGGGATACCGGCGTCGCTGTAGACCTTGGCGGCCGGGATGGACGTGCCGGAGTTCAGGTGCCCCACGACGCCGTTGACCTTGGAGTCGACCAGTTTCTGGGCCGCCGCCGTGCCCTGCTTCGGGTCGCCGGCATCGTCTTCGGCCAGCAGCTCGAACTTGGCCTTCTTGCCACCGATCATGACGCCCTTGGCGTTCAGTTCCTCGATGGCGAGGCGCGCGCCCAGCTCATTGTCCTTGCCGAGGTGCGCGATCGCGCCGCTGGTCGGAGCGACGTGGCCGATCTTGACGATCAGGTCCTGCGACATGGCGGCGCCGCTGACCAGTGCGGCCACGGCACCCACCACGATATTCAGCTTGATTTGCATGGATCAACTCCAGTCTGGAAAAGAGAGGAACACACGGAGAACGTTGAGTTTTCAACCAAATAAACATACCCCAAATCCGGGGTGTACTCATTCGGGAAAGCGTGGACGCAACGTTCTCAACCTGCCGCTGAAAAATGGTCCAGCCTGGCTCCTGACTGCTGGTAGAAGCGGTAGCGCGCACGCCCAGCTTGAACGCGCTCGGGCTCCTGGCCGATGACTTCCAGTACGCGCTCGAAGCCCAGCGCGTCGCCGGGCATCTCGTCACACAGGTTCAACAGCAGGCCGCGGTGCGGCAGCCGCGCCGCGTCGTCGACCAGCAGCACCTCGCCCGGCACGGGCGGCGTCGCGCCGTCCCAACGCCGATGCGGGATGAACTCGGTCGCCTCGAAGCTCCAGAGCAATGCGTCCAGGCGCGCCGCACTCGCTGCGGGCACGCAGACCCCCACCGGCTTGCCCGACGCGAGGGCGCGACGGACCAGCCGGCAGGCGTAATGCAGCGGGTCCGCCGCGTCGCTGTAGAAGCTGACCTGGACGGCCACGGCTTACTTGGCGTGGCTGAGCACGAAATGCGTCAGCAGGCCCACAGGCCGGCCGGTCGCGCCCTTCGCCGCGCCACCCTTCCAGGCCGTGCCGGCGATGTCGAGGTGGCCCCAGCGGTACTTGCTGGCAAAGCGCTGCAGGAACTTGGCCGCCGTGATGGAGCCGCCCGCGCGGCCGGCGATGTTGGCGACGTCGGCGAAGTTGCTCTTCAGGCCTTCGGCGTAGTCGTCGTCCAGCGGCATGCGCCAGCAGGGGTCCAGCGCCGCATCGCCGGCCGCGGTCAGCGAGGCGGCGAGTTCGTCGTCGCTGGCATACATGCCGCTGCGCACGCCGCCCAGCGCGATGACGCAGGCGCCGGTCAGCGTCGCCACGTCGACGACGACGGCGGGCTTGAAGCGCTCGGCGTAGGTCAGCGCGTCGCACAGGATGAGGCGCCCCTCGGCGTCGGTGTTCAGGATCTCGATGGTCTGGCCCGACATGGACGTGACCACGTCGCCCGGCTTGACCGCGCGGCCACTGGGCATGTTCTCGCAGGCGGCGACGATCATGACGAGGTTGAGCTTGGGGCGGAGCTCAGCCACCGCGCGCAGCGTGCCGATGACGCTGGCCGCGCCGCCCATGTCGAACTTCATCTCGTCCATCTCGGCACCCGGCTTCAGCGAGATGCCGCCGGTGTCGAAGGTGATGCCCTTGCCGACCAGCACCACCGGCGCCACCGTCCTGGCCGCGCCTTCGTAGCGGGCGACGATGAAGCGCAGCGGCTCGTCCGAGCCCTGGGCCACGGCCAGGAAGCTGCCCATGCCGAGCTTCTCGACGGCCTTGCGGTCCAGCACTTCGACCTTGAGGCCGTGCGTCTTGCCCAGACCCTGGACGACCTGGCCCAGATGGGTCGGCGTCGCATGGTTGGCGGGGCGGTTGGCGCATTCGCGGGCCAGCTCGATGCCGGCGGCGATGGCCTCGCCGCGCGCGAGACCCGCCTTTGCGGCCTTCAGCTCCGCCTTGCCCACCAGCAGGGCCAGCTTGGCCAGCTTGGGCGCGGCCGGCGCGCTGGGCTTGGTGTGGCGGTAGAGGTAGACGGCATCCGAGCCGGCCAGCGCGGTCTGCTCGGCCAGCGACTCGGCGGCACCGGCCTCGAAGCCGGCGAAGGCCACGGCCGCGCTGACGGCGCCGCGCGACTTGATCTGGGCCAAACCGGCGGCCAGCGCCGCCCGAGCGGCCGCCAGCGTGGTCTTGCCGCTGGCCGCCAGCACCAGGCGCGGTGCCTTGATGCCCTCGGCCTGCGTCAGCGTCAGCGCCTGGCCGCCCTTGAGCGCGAAATCACCGAGCTTGATCGCTGCCTGCACCTGCTTGGCAACGGCGGCATCCAGCCCCTTGGGCAAGGCCTCACCACCGAGCACGACGATCAGCGCGTCGGCGCCGACTCCCGCGAGCGAATCCAGCTCAGCGGTTTGAATCTTGAAGTCCATAATGACTAGAAGTAGATAGAAGTGTTTTTGATGTTATTCGATTCATCAACGCGATCCGAACTGGCCAGGAGCTTCGGCGTCACGCTGGTGGTCATCCTGACCATCGTGCTCACGACGACGCTGATCCGCACACTGGGCCAGGCCGCGGGCGGCAACGTCGCGCCGCAGGATGTCGTGCTGCTGATGGGCTACGCCACCATCGCGCATCTGGCGACCATGCTCATCCTGTCGCTGTTCATCGCCATCGTCATCACGCTGGGTCGCGTCTACCGCGAGTCCGAGATGACGATCTGGTTCGCCAGCGGCATCCCTCTGTCGCGCTTCATGCGACCGGTGCTGCGCATGGCCTGGCCCGTGCTGCTGGCGGTCATCGTGCTGGAGTTGCTCGTCTGGCCCTGGAGCAACCGGAACAGCGCCGAGCTGCGCGACCACTACCAGAAGCGTGGTAACCTGTCGCGCGTCACGCCCGGCCAGTTCCAGACCTCGCGCGACGGCAGCCGCGTCTTCTTCATCGAGCGCGAGGGCGACGATGCGGCGACCGGCCGCAACGTCTTCATCCTGTCCAACCAGCATGAGCGCGAATCGGTGACGACCTCGGCGCGCGGCCGCCTCGAGATGGAGGGCGACGACCGCCTCCTCGTGCTGGACCATGGCCAGCGCAACGAGACCCAGCTGAAGACCGGCGAGAAGAGCCTGGCCCGCTTCCAGCAGTACAAGGTGATGACCGACACCCAGGTGCTGGCCAATGCCAGCCAGCTCCCGCCCAAGGCCATGCCCACGCTGGACCTGGTGCGCGCGCCGACGCCCAAGAACCAGGGCGAGCTGACCTGGCGCATGGGCATGATCCTGGGCGGCATCAACATGACCCTGCTGGGCATCGGCCTGTCGGCCAGCAACCCGCGCCGCGCCAGCAACTGGAACCTGTTGTTCGCGCTGCTGGCCTTCATCGTCTACTTCAACCTCATCAACCTGTCGCAGTCCTGGGTCGGCAACGGCCGCATGACCATGCCGCGGGCGCTGATCGCCGTGCATGGCAGTGCGCTGTTCCTGGCCCTGGCCGTCATCTGGCTGCGCGACAACGCCAACCGCTTCTGCCTGCGTCGCCACCTGAAGGGAGCCCCCGCATGAAGACCGTGCGGCACCTGCTCTACAAGGACATCGTCGGCTCGGTCGTGCTCGTCGCGCTGGCCTTCATGGCGCTGTTCTTCTTCTTCGACTTCGTCGACGAACTGGACCGCATGGCCCGCATCGGCGTCGGCGGGGCCAAGGCCGCGCTGCTCGCCGCGATGGAGCTGCCCGGCCATTTCTACGAGCTCTTCCCCATCGCCGTGCTGATCGGCGCCATCATCGCGCTGGCGCGTCTGGCGCAGAGCAGCGAGTTCACCATCCTGCGCACCGGCGGCCTGGGGCCTGCGCGGGCGCTGGCGCTGCTGGCCGGCCTGGCCACGCTGTTCGCGGTGCTGACCTTCGTTATCGGCGACTACGTGGCACCGCAGTTCGAGCGCAAGGGCGACGACATGCGCGCCCTCTTCAGCCACGATGCCAACCCCGACAAGCGCGGCGCCTGGCTGAAGGACCACCTGAAGGTGGATGGCCAGGAGCGCAGCTACTCGGTCAAGGTCGGCCGCGTCGGCGGCAGCGGCGCGCTGGAGGACGTGCGCATCTTCGAGTTCGATGCCGAAGGCCGGCTGATGTCGCGCACCGAGGCCGAGAACGCCGACGTCGATGCCCGCGGGCTCTGGCATCTGCAGAAGGTCAAGCGCACGGTATGGAACCCTGGCGCAGCCGCGGACGCCAGCCCCGTGGGCGAGGTCGTCGTCAGCGAGCAGCAGCTCGACAAACTCGATTGGCAAAGCTCGCTGCACGCCGGCGTCATCGCCGCGGCCGTGCTGCCCGCCATGTCGATGTCGACAATGGAGCTCTACCGCTACACCAAGCATCTGTCGGCCCAGGAGCAGTCGGCCCAGGCCCACAACATCCAGTTCTGGCGCAAGGCCTTCTATCCCTTCGCCTGCTTCGTCATGGTGGCGCTGGCCCTGCCCTTCGCCTACCTGCACGGCCGCTCGGGCGGCATCAGCATCAAGGTCTTCGGCGGCATCATGCTCGGCATCAGCTTCATGCTGCTGAACAACGTGGCCGGCCACCTCGGGCTGCTGAGGAACTGGACCCCCTGGATCGTGGCGGCCGCGCCCAGCCTGCTCTATTTCGGCCTGTCGATGGCGGCCTTCACCTGGCTCGTACGCTACCGCTGATGGACGGCCTGCTGCTCTTCGCCCACGGCGCGCGCGACCCGGCATGGGCCGGGCCCTTCGAGCGGGTCGCAGAACGCTTGCGCACCGCGCGGCCGCAGACGCCGCTGGCGCTGGCCTATCTGGAGTTCATGTCGCCCGGCATCGAGGAGGCCGCCGAAGCGCTGGCCGCGACCGGCTGCACGCGCGTGCATGTGCTGCCGCTGTTCCTCGGCACCGGCGGCCACGTGCGCCGCGACGTGCCGCCCCTGCTCGACAGCCTGCGCCAGCGCCATGGCGATGCCGTCGAATGGCTGCTGCACCCCCCCGTTGGCGAGCACGAGGCCGTGCTCCAGGCCATGTGCGACGCCTGCCTGCTCACACTGACATGAACCTCCACCAATTCCGCTTCGTCCAGGAAGCCGCCCGCCGCAACCTCAACCTCACCGAGACGGCCAAGGCGCTGTTCACGTCCCAGCCGGGCGTGTCCAAGGCCATCCTCGAGCTGGAGGAGGAGCTGGGCGTGGACATCTTCTCGCGCCACGGCAAGCGGCTGCGCCGCATCACCGAGCCGGGCCAGCAGGTGCTGGCCTGCATCGAGATCATCCTGCGCGAGGTCGGCAATCTGAAGCGCATCGGCGAGGAGTATTCGCGCCAGGACAGCGGCACCTTCTCCATCGCGACCACCCACACGCAGGCGCGCTATGTGCTGCCCGCACCGGTCGCGCAGCTGCGCAAGAACCTGCCGCAGTTGCGCATCAGTCTGCACCAGGGCAGCCCCGACCAGGTCGTCAAGATGCTGCTGGACGAGACGGCCGACCTCGGCCTCGCGACCGAGTCGCTGGCGCAATACCCCGAGCTCGTCACCCTGCCCTGCTACGAATGGCAGCATGTGATGGTGGTGCCGCGCGACCACCCGCTGGCCACGACCGAACGCATCAGCCTGGAGCAGCTGGCCGGCGAACCGCTGGTCTCCTACCACCCCAGCTTCACGGGCCGCACCCGCATCGACAAGGCCTTCGCTGCGCGCCACCTCACGCCCAACGTCGTGCTGGAGGCCATCGACTCCGACGTCATCAAGACCTATGTGCGGCTGGGCATGGGCGTGGGCATCGTGGCCGAGATGGCAATGCGCGAGGAGCCCGCGGGCAGCGACCTCGTCGCGCGGCCGCTGGGCACGCTGCTGGGCAGCAACGTGACTCGCATCGCCTTCAAGCGCGGCGCCTATCTGCGCAACTACGTGTACAGCTTCGCCGAGCTGCTGTCCGAGCGGCTGAGCCGCAAGCTCATCGAGAAGGCCATGAACGGCGACTCGACCGATTTCGGCCTCTGAGCTGGGGCCGGGAACCGGCCCGGCGCATGCTGCCGACACGCGGTCGGCGGGCGTGAACTCTCAGCCGCCGGGGGCGGCATCCATCGGCAGCATCAGGTCTACCTCGTCACTGCGCAAGCCGGCTTCGAAGAGGTCGCGCGCCACGCCGTAGAGCATCAGCAGGTCGCGGTAGGCCGGCAGATCGAAGCGGGGCACGCCGGGGCCGCCGCCCTGGGCCAGCAGCTCCTGCAACAACTTCATCGCGGCCGCGGGATCGGCCCAGGCCATCTGCAGACGGGCGATGACGCTCGGACAGCCATCCAGGCTGCGGCCGTGCGACAGGCTCTGCGCCCATTGCGGCGCCGGCCTGCCGAAGCGCTGCTCGAACTGCCTGGCCTGCTCGGCAAACACCTCGGCGTCGCCGCGCTGCTGCCCAAGCTCCAGCAGCAGCAGATAGGGCATGGCGCCCCCCTGGCCGCGCGCCAGCCGCCCCGCAAGCAGGTCGGCCGCAGCCTCGTGCTGGCCCAGCAGATGCAGGAAATCGACCTGCTGCTGCAGATCCAGCAACTCGTCGGCGATGCTCAGCTCGCTGGACAACAGCGGCGCGGTGGCGGCCTGGATCGGCGACGGCTGGGCGGCCCCCGTGTCCGGCGCGGCAGCTGCCGGCGGCCAGGGCATGGGCCGTGGCTGGGGCTGCGTGATCTGGTGCTGGCTCTCGTCCGCGAAGGCCGGGGCCAGGCCGACGGCAGATGGCGTCGCACCGGGCACAGGCGTGGTGGAAGCCCCCCCCGCCCCCTCGGCCGCATGCAGTGCGCGCCAGTAGGCGAGTTCGCCGCGGGCGCGCTGGTCGCGCCAGCGGCTCAGGTAGAAGGCCGCCGAACCCGCGAGCAGGCTCATCGCCAGCGTCAGCAGCCAGGTCATGGGCTCACGGTAGGGCGGGGTCCGCGCGCCATGCACGACGGCGGCGGACTCGGGCGCGGGCGCGGGCGCGACAGCCGACGCGGCGGGCTGCGCCTGGCTTGCCGCGGAGGCGGCCTGCGCCTCGGCCTGCTGACGCGCCAGCAGCTCGGTGCGCAACTGGGCCACGGTCTGCTCGAGCTGGCTGATCTGGGCCTCGATCTCCGGCGTCAGCTCCATCTCCGGCGCGCGGGTGGCCGGCTTCGCAGGCCGGAGCACTTCGGCGACCAACACCTCGGGCCGGTCCAGCGTGAGGCGGGGGCCGGCCGGCCGCGGCCTGGCGGGCAGGCGCGGCCTGGGCGGCGCGACAGGCAGGTCGGCCTGTGGACGCGGCGCCGCTTCCACGGCCGTCGGGGGCACGAACAAGGGCACCGGCGGCGGCGGCAGGGACGGCGACGGCGCGACGGCGAGTTGGGTCGGCGGGTCCACGAAGACGTTGAACTCGCGCGTCAGTCGCAGCGGGCAGCCCAGGGCCAGCGTGATGCGCAGCGTCGGCTCGTCGATGCGGGCCTGGCTCTGCAGGCGCAGGTACTGCTGGCCCGGCTCGCCCTCCAGGCGCAGTTGCAGCAGCCCCGCCGGCACCCGCGCATCGCCTGCAACGACCTCCGCGCGCATGCAGGAGTCGGTGAGCCGCTCGCCATCCGCCAACGTCAGCGGGACGCTGACGTCCAGCGGCTTGCCCAGCGGCGAATGGACCTGCGGCCGACCCAACCCCAGGGCCGGGGCCTCCTGCGAAGGCAGGCCGAGCAGCAATGCCAAGGCGGGTGTGAGGGCACCCAACAACGTCGGGCGCGGGGCCGTGGTGGGCATTGACTACAGGCGGCTGGGGATGCGGTTGAACGAGGGGGTGGAGACAGCGCGGATCACTCTAGCATGTGGGCATACGCCGCCGCCCCCGCTAGCAGGGGGGCCCCGGGCGGCACAATGCCCCGAGCCATGAACGCACTCAGCCTCACTCCCGCCGAACGCCAGCAGATCGACCAGGGCGCCTGGTTCTCCAAGTTGTCCGAGCCGCTGCGCAACGACATCCTGCAGCGCGCCTTCGTGCGCCGCCTGGCCGACGAGACCATGCTCTCCCACCGCGGCGAGCCCGCCGAGGAATGGTGTGGGGTCGCCAAGGGAGCGGTACGCGTCAGCTCCGTGTCGCTGGCGGGCAAGCAGATCTCGCTGACCTATGTCGAGCCCGGCACCTGGTTCGGCGACATCGCCCTCTTCGATGGCCTGCCCCGCACCCATGATGCCTACGCCCACGGGGACACGACGCTGCTGTGCGTGCGCAAGTCCGACTTCCGCGCGCTGCTGCAGGCCCACTCCGAGCTCTACGACGCGCTGCTGCGCCTGAACTGCCGCCGCCTGCGCCTGATGTTCGACATGATCGAGGACCTCAACACCCGGCCCCTCGCGGCCCGCCTGGCCAAGCAGGTGCTGCTGCTGGCGCGCTCCTACGGGGTTCTGGAGGGCGACGAGATCCGCATCGGCCTGCAGCTCGCCCAGGAAGACCTGGCTCAGTTGCTGGGCGCTTCGCGGCAGCGCGTCAACCAGGAGCTCAAGGCCTTCGAGCGCGAGGGCGCCGTGCGCGTGGAGCCGACGCGCCTGGTCGTGCTGAGCCGCGACAAGCTGCTCGCGGCGGCCGCCCGCTGAGGCTGGCGCGCAGGAGACAGTCCCGCCGCCCCCCGCCTCCCACAATGGAAAGTTCGCGCCCCTCAAAACGACGACCTCCATGGAAGCATTCACCGGCACCCGTCCCCTCGCCCAACCGCTGGACAGCGAGCGCCTCGCGGCCTGGCTGTCCGCCCATGTCGACGGCTTCGCCGGCCCGCTGAGCCTCGAGCAGTTCAAGGGCGGCCAGTCCAACCCCACCTATCTGCTGACGACGCCGGGCGCCCGCTATGTGATGCGCAGCAAGCCCGCCCCTGTGGCGAAGCTGCTGCCGTCGGCCCATGCCATCGAGCGGGAGTTCCAGGTCATGGGTGCCCTAGCCGGCACCGACGTGCCCGTGCCGGCCATGCTCGCGCTGTGCGAGGACGAGGGCGTCATCGGCCGCGCCTTCTACGTCATGGAGTTCATGCCCGGCCGCGTGCTGTGGGACCAGAGCCTGCCCGGCATGGACAACGCCGAGCGCGCCGCCCTGTACGACGAGATGAACCGCGTCATCGCGGCGCTGCACCAGGTGGACTTCAAGGCCCGCGGCCTGGCGTCCTACGGCAAGCCGGGCAACTACTTCGAGCGCCAGATCGGTCGATGGAGCAAGCAGTACCTGGCCTCCATCACCGATCCCAACCCGGCCATGGACGCGCTGCTGGCCTGGCTGCCGGCCCACATCCCGGCGTCGGCCCGCGATGAGAGCGAGATCAGCATCGTCCATGGCGACTACCGCATGGACAACGTCGTCTTCCACCCCACCGAGCCACGCATCATCGCAGTGCTGGACTGGGAGCTGTCCACGCTGGGCCATCCGCTGGCGGACTTCAGCTACCACTGCATGAGCTGGCACATCCAGACCTCGGGCGCCGCGCGCGGCCTGGGCGGCAAGAACCTCGCAGAGCTGGGCATCCCGAGCGAACGCGACTACGTGCAGCGCTACTGCGAGCGCACCGGCCGCGCCGACGCGGGCGCCGTCATGGCCGACTGGAACTTCTACATGGCCTACAACATGTTCCGCATCGCGGCCATCGTGCAGGGCATCGCCAAGCGCGTGGTGGACGGCACCGCCTCCAGCGCCCAGGCCCGGGAGACGGCCGCCAGCGCCAGGCCGCTGGCCGAGTTGGCCTGGCGCTTCGCGCAAAAGGCCTGAACGGGCGCATCCGCCTTGCGGGCCGAGCGCCGGCCCGCTACCAGGCCGGCCCGCCTTGGGCGAGGTGCCTGCCGATCGAGCCGGCAGGCATCCCCGTCCCCGCGGGCGTTGGGGTCGGGCGCATTGCGCCCAGTGGGCACCATGCGCCTGTCAAAGGGCAGCGGCGTAAGACGTGGCGCGGCCTGCAAAACCGACCGGACTGACCCAGTTCAGCGGGGCGAGGCAGGGCGAGGGGCTGTCAGCTCACCATGACGATCAGATCCGGCACCACTTCGACGGGCTCGATCGGCACCACCTCATCGGGTCGGACTTCGACCTTCCAACCAACGATCCACCGTTCTGACGCACCTGCCGCGTCGACGAAAACAGCGCCAGTTCACCCCCGGCGGCATTGTTCTTCGCGCCCGCGCCACCCGCCCCTGGCCTCCCCAAGGCGCGCGGCCTTCCCGATTCGTCATGGGACACCGAGCTCTGTTCGCCCTCGAATAGCTTGGGGTCCTGAGTCGAAATCTACGCGGGACGTAACAAGTCCCATCGTCGTCAAAGCCAGTTTTCCACTGTCAAGCCACTTACGCGGCTGAACTCCCGCGTGTTGTCCGTCACAAGCGTCAAGCCCAGCGCACAGGCTTGCGCTGCGATCAGCAGGTCGCTTGAACCGATGGGCTGGCCGGCCGCCTCCAATTTCGCGCGAATGCCACCATATTCAGCGTCGGACGGTACGTCCAGCGGCAATACGGGAATCGTCGCCAGTACCCCTTCTACCTTGGCGAGCAGCTTGGGAGAACCTTTCTTCGCGCAACCGTAGCGCAGTTCTCCTGCAACGATGATGCTGGTGAAAATCCCTTTGGCTCCGACCCGCTCAACGCGCCGCGCTGCGGCCCCATCCGGGTTGCGGATCAAGTCGCTGATGATGTTGGTGTCCAGCAGGTAGCCGCTCAAAAGATGTCCTCCGGCTGGGCGGGCGTATCGTCGATGGCTGGGAACAGGTCTTCAGGTGAGAGCGGTGGTTCCTTCCGCCACTCGGCCAGCAATTCGACGATGTTGGTGGGCTTGGCAATTGGTTCAATGATGAGCCTGCCGCCTTCGCGGTGAATCAGCACGCGATCCCCCTGCAGTTCGAACTCTGCAGGAATGCGCACCGCTTGACTGCGGTTGTTTCGGAACAGCTTGGCCTCGCGGGGACGAGAGGTGACGGTTGGGGTGGGCATGGCAACCTCCACTGGCATATGCCGAATTGTATATGCCAAGCCCGTGCCAATGCGCCAGCGTTTGGCCACCGGTCAAACACGAGTCAGACGGCCGTCATGACCAGATCAATCGCCGTTCTTGTTTCGGCCCACCGCTTCGCGGCGCGCCAGCGTCGGCTCAAGTTGACCTTGGTCAGACTGAACACACGGCCGCCAGTCCCCGCGGGATCAAGCGGGGCCGAACTTCCTAGTAGACGTCGCCCGGGCGCGTCGAAGGCGTGAAGGCGATGGACGTCGTGGTCGGCCACGCGCCGGCGTCGGCCACCCGGCTGTTCAGGCGCATCGCCGCGCGAGCCGCAACTTCGAGCAGCCGCACCAGACCCTGCAGCTTGGGCAGATCGGCCTCGCTCATCTCGGTGCGCAGATAGAGGTTGCCCCGCATGCACATCAGCACGAAGGGATGGCCCTCGGGCAGCAAGTCCTGGCTGGCCTGTACGAAGGCCTCGCCCAGTTCGCCCTCGATCCACGCGCTGGTCAGTTCCTTGGTCACGCCGACGATGCCGTAGCGCTGACGCAGGATCTGCGAGGAGGCGTTGTTGAACTTGGGGAACATCACCAGCCAGCGCATTTCCTCCGGCGTGTCGGTATCGACCCGGGTCTTGAGCGTGTCAGTGTAGGCCTCGAAGACGGCGCGCTCCAGGTTCTCCATCAGCATGCGGCACAGCACCATGAACTGCAGGTCCGGGTGCAGGCCCACCTCGCAGCGCATGCGCAGCTCGGTGCCGAGCAGGTAGCTGCGCTGGGACGGCCCCCATTCGATGCGCAGCGGGCCCGGGACGACCTGCCTGGCCTCGATGAGAAAGCCCAGGCCGTCGCGGGCCTGAGTGAACTCGGCGTTGCGCGTCTCGGCCCAGTCCTGTATCGGACGCCAGCGCGCGGCGTTGGCGCGCGTCACGAGCCAATGCTTGACTTGCTTTACCACCATGAGTCGTGAGAATTGGCCTGGTTGCTGATGGAGTCGACGAATGATCGAAGTGTATTCATGGCCCACGCCCAACGGCCACAAGGTGCACATCATGCTGGAGGAGTGCGGCCTCGCCTACCGGGTCCATCCCGTGGACATCGGCGCCGGCGAGCAGTTCGCGCCGGCCTTCCTCGCCATCAGTCCCAACAACAAGATCCCCGCTATCACCGATCCCGACGGCCCGGACGGACAAGCCCTGTCGCTGTTCGAGAGCGGCGCCATCCTGCTCTACCTGGCCGGCAAGACGGGCCGGTTCCTGCCGGCCGACGTGCGCGGCAAATACGAGGTGCTGCAGTGGCTGATGTTCCAGACCGGCGGCATAGGGCCCATGCTGGGCCAGGCCCACCACTTCCGCATCTACGCGCCGCAGACCCTGCCCTATGCCGTCGAGCGCTACACCAACGAGGCCAGGCGGCTCTACGGCGTCCTCAACAAGCGGCTGGCCCACTCGACCTACATCGGCGGGCGCGACTACTCCATCGCCGACATGGCCGTCTTCCCCTGGCTGCGCTCCTGGAGGAACCAGGGCGTGGAGATGGCCGACTATCCGCACCTGAAGGGCTGGTTCGACGAGGTCGCCAAGCGTCCGGCGGTGCAGCGCGGCGTCGCGGTGCTCGCCGGGGCGCGCAAGCCGCTGACGGACGACAAGGCGCGCGAGGTGCTGTTCGGCCAGCGCCAGCTCGAACAGCGCTAGGGGCGCACGCCCGGCGGCTGCATAACCATGCCGGCCGAGCGGCGAGAGAGATACACCTCCAACGCCAGCAGCTCGGCGCTGTCCCAGTCCCGGACGCCGGCTCGCACGCCGCTCAGGCAGCCACGCAGACGGCGCTGCAGGCTGCCCAGGTCCTGCCATTCGAGGCGGTAGACCGGGTAGTCGTCCACATGGCCCTGGGGGATGAGGCTGCCGCCCAGGCGCAGGCCCGCGCGCTCGTCGTGGCATTGCGCGCAGGACAGGTTGAGGGCGCCGATGCGCGTCGTGTAGAGGTGCCGGCCGCGGGCGGCGGCCTCGTCCAGCGCGGCGCCACGGGGCGGCTGCAGCGGCAGTCCGCGTGACTGCTGCGCCACCAGCGCCGCGAGCGCGAGCAGCGGCTCGGCCTCGGGAGCCCAGGCGGGCTGCTGCTGGTGGCGCACACGGCAGCGCTGGATGCGACCGGGCAGATCGAGCAGGCCCTGGTCCCAGGCCGGGTAGCGCGTCGCCGCGCCGCGCAACGCCTCGGGCTCGCCATGGCAGCCGGCGCAGGACCTGGCGCCTGCGCCCCACAGCTCGCGGCCCAGGGCCAGCGCGAGCTGGGCCGGATGCTGGGCATCGTCGGCCTGCAGCGTGCGCAGGGCCGGGCTCATGGTGTCGCGGCCGGAGCGGCGCGGATCGGGCTCGGCGGCGCTCGCGGCCAACGCGAGCAGGAGCAGCGGCCAGGCCCTCATGCGACGCTCAGTGCACGCGTCTCGCGATGCTCGAAGCCGTTGTCGCCGCGCCAGGCAAAGCTCAGCTCGCCGGAGGCGGCGGCCCGCAGCCAGAAGGCCAGGTAAGGGTTGGCCGAGACGGCGGCAAACAGGTCGGCGGCGAAGACGAGTTCGCCGTCCAGCCGGCACTCGAAGCGGCGCACGAGGTCGCGCTGCAGCCGGGTGCCGGCATCGCTGCTGCGGTAGCCGGTCTCCATCGCATGGGCCACGGTGGCGCGCACCTCGAAGGCTTCGCCGGCCTTGACGCCGGCCGGCAGGGTGATGACGGCGCGGGTGGCCATCAGCGCCTGCCAGGACGCCCGAGCGGCGCTGGAGCCCCCGCGGTGGGCCGAGCCCGCGCACGCAGCGGACAGTGGTCGCCGCGCGGCTGGCGAATGGCCTGGCACGGCCTGCGAGGCAATGCGTGAAGCGAGCGCGGGGACGTCATCTTCAGGGCTCGACGCAGGCCGCGAGCGTCACGATGACGTCCACGCCCGCCTGCCAGCAGCGCCCGTCCGCTGCGCGGGCAACAGCGACGATGCGCTGGCTGCGTGCCAGGCGCATGCGGGTGCTGAACTCGGGCCTGGCGCTGCCGGCGCCGAAGGCGACGTGCACGACCTCGGGCTCGGGATTGAGCGGCGTGAACAAGGCCAGGCCCGCGACCGGCTCGTTCGCGGCGACGCGCACCGGCACCGCGTTGCCGTTCTCCACCAGCTCGGCGATGGCGATATCCAGCGCGCCGGCCTCGGGCTCGCGGCCGGCCCAGGCGCGGATGGCGACGCGCATGGCCTCGTCCGTCGCCCGCGCCTCGGGCAACAACGCGAGCGCGGACGCCGCCATGACGAACTCGCGCCGCCTCATGGCGCCGCCAGCGTGCCGAGGTAGGCCACGAGGTCGTCGAGCTGCTGCTCGGTCAGTGCCGCCCGGCCGGCCCAGGCCGGCGCCACGTCGCGCAGGCCCTCGGTCGAGCGGAAGGGCGGCATGACGGTGGCGGGGTTGAAGCGGCGCATGTCGGCGATTCGCTCGCGCAAGTCGCGGGACGACAGCCGTGCCGCGGCCACCGCCAGCGGCGGCGCGAGATTGCCCTGGTTGGCATCGCCCGCTGCCGTCAGCGCATGGCACAGCAGGCACAGGCTCTGCGTGCGGTCGGCCACCAGCGCGCGGCCGCGCTCGATGTCGCCGGCCTGAGCACCGGCCGCCAGCACGAGCGCCAGCCACGCACGCATCACGCCAGCGAATGCTTGCTCAGCGGCAGGTCGCGAATGCGCTTGCCGGTGGCCATGAAGATCGCGTTCAGCACCGCCGGCGCGGCGACGGCGATGGTCGGCTCGCCCACGCCGCCCCAGAAGCCGCCCGAGGGCATGCAGATGGTCTCGACGGCCGGCATGTGCTCCATCCTGACGACGGGGTAGCTGTCGAAGTTCCGCTGCTCCACGCGGCCGTCCTTGATCGTGATCTCGCCGAACAGCGCCGCCGACAGGCCGTAGACGAAGCTGCCCTCAACCTGGGCCGCGATCTGCTGAGGGTTGACGGCATGGCCGGGGTCGGTCGCGGCGACGATGCGGTGGATCTTCAGCTCGCCCTTCTTGGACACCGACACCTCGGCGCAGGCCGCCACATAGCTGCCAAAGCCCATGATCTGCGCCAGCCCCAGGTGACGCCCCTGGGCGCGCGGCCTGCCCCAGCCGGCCTTGGCGGCCACCGCGTTCAGCACGGCCAGGTGCTTGGGCGAGTTGGCCAGCAGCTCGCGGCGCAGCTCCAGCGGGTCGCGCTTGGCGGCATGGGCCACCTCGTCGATGAAGCACTCCAGGTAGATCGCGTTCTGGTTCAGGTTCACGCCGCGCCAGAAACCGGGCGGCACCGGCGGGTTGCGCATCGCGTGGTCGATGAGCAGATGGGGCAGCGCATAGCCCAGCGCGCCTTCCGCGCCGCCGGCGTTCAGGCCCTGGAACACGGCCGGGTCCTTGCCGTCGCGGATGTTCTGCGGGAACAGGCCCGCGACGATGCTCTGGCCCGAGATGCGCATGTGCAGGGCCGTCATCTTGCCGGCCGCGTCCAGGCCCGCCGTCAGCTTGCACTGCGTGACCGGGTGGTAGCGACCATGGGTCATGTCCTCCTCGCGGCTCCAGATCAGCTTGACCGGCGTGCCGGGCAGCTCCCTGGCGATGGCCACGGCCTGGCGCACCCAGTCGTGCACGGCGCCGCGCCGGCCGAAGCCGCCCCCCAGATGCAGCTTGTAGACCTCGCAGGCCGAGGGCGGCAGGCCGGCAGCCTCGGCCGCCGCAGCCAGTGCGGCCTCGCCGTTCTGCGTGGGTGTCCAGACCTCGCAACGCTCCGGCGTCCACTTGGCCGTCGCGTTCATGACCTCCATCGTCGCGTGGTTCTGGTGCGGCGTGCTGTAGACGGCCTCGACCTTCCTCGCCGCGCCGGCCAGCGCGGCCGCGACATCACCCTGGCTGCTGCCGACGGCGGCCTCGGGGGCATCGAGGCCGGCCTTCAGCATCGCGGCAACGTCCGCGCTGCTCAGCTTGGCGTGCGGGCCCTCGTCCCAGACGATGGGCAGGGCCTCCAGCGCTGTCTTGGCCCGCCACCAGGTGTCGGCCACGACGGCCACGGCCGTGTCGCCGACCCGGACGACCTTCTTCACACCGGGGCGCTTCTCGACCTCCGTCGCGTCGAAGCTCTTGAGCCTGCCGCCGAAGACCGGGCAGTCCTTGATGGCTGCGTTCAGCAGGCCGGGCAACTGCATGTCCATGCCATAGACCTGCGAGCCGTCGAGCTTGGCGCGGGTGTCCAGCCGCTTCAGCGGCCGGCCGGCCAGCGTCCAGTCCTTCACCGGCTTGAGCTCGATGTCGGCCGGCGCGGCCAGACCAGCGGCCTCGGCGGCAAGCGAGCCATAGCTCAGCTTCCTGCCCCCGTGCAACACCCAGCCCGAGGCGGTCGCGCACTCCACGACCGACACGTTCCACCGGTTGGCGGCCGCCTGGATCAGCAGTGCCCGCGCCAGCGCTCCACCCTTGCGCACATACTCATGCGACTCGCGCACGCCACGGCTGCCGCCCGTGCTCATGCTGCCCCAGGCGCGGTTGCGCGCCAGGTTCTGGCCCGGCGTGGGGTACTCGGTCTTCACCTTGGCCCAGTCGCATTCCAGCTCCTCGGCGACGAGCTGGGCCAGGCCGGTCAGTGTGCCCTGCCCCATCTCCGAGCGCGCGATGCGGATGACGACGCTCTCGTCGGGCAGCACCTGCACCCAGGCGTTCAGCTCGGGCGCGGCACCGGCCGCGGCCAGGCCCGGCACATGGAAGCCCACCATCAGGCCGCCCGCCGCGGCGCCGGTGGTGTGCAGGAAGGACCGGCGCGACAGGACCGCGGCGCTCATGCCTGGCCTCCTTCGATGACGATGGGAATCTGCTTGCGCTGCACCTGGCCGGCGGCCAGGTGGATGGCGGCGCGCACGCGGTTGTAGGTGCCGCAGCGGCAGATGTTGGTCATGGCCGCGTCGATGTCGGCATCGCTGGGCTTGGGCTTGGCCTTCAGCAGCGCCGCGGCGGCCATCAGCATGCCGCTCTGGCAGAAGCCGCACTGCGGCACGTCCAGCGCGTCCCAGGCCTTCTGCAACGGGTGCGAGGCATTCGGCGCCAGGCCCTCGATGGTGGTGACCTTCTGCGTCGGCGTCAGCGCGGAGGCCGGCATCACGCAGCTGCGCACCGGCGCGCCGTCGATGTGCACCGTACAGGCGCCGCATTGCGCAACGCCGCAGCCGTACTTGGTGCCGGTGAGGCCGAGCTGCTCGCGCAGCACCCACAGCAGCGGCGTGTCGGCATCCGCCTCGAACTGCATCCGCCTGCCGTTGATCATCAATTCCGCCATGCCAGCCCCCCGTTCCGCCACCCTTGGCGGGCGCGGGCAGCCTAGCAGGATCGGCGCTCGCCTGCCTAGAAAAACACAGCGGCGCCGGGATGCCCGGCCTTCAGCCGTTCCCCTCGCGCCAGCCCCGCCCGGCCATGCAGCGCTTTTGCGCGCTGACGGCCTCGGCGGCGGCCTGGATGCGCTGGTTCTCCGCGAGGCTCGTGCACGCCGAGCCGTCCATGCAATTGCGGGAGAGCGCCTGGCCGCCAAGCTGGTTGAGCCGGCCTATGCGCTCCGCGTCCTTGGAGCAGGCGGCCTGGTCCGCCTCCAGATCGGCGCCCGGATGTTGCGGATTGACCCAACGGGGCGAGGCACAGGCGCTCAACGCGAGGCAGACCAGCAGCAGGACTCTCATGGACGGGCGAAAAAATCTTGGAACGGCCATGCTAGCGCCGCCGCACGGGCCGCGAATCGAGTGGGGTGAGGAATTGCTCCCTCAGCTCTCGCACCACCGAACGCACAGGCCGGCTCCCGACAGTTCAAGTGGGGCGCCGGGGCTGCTGGTGGGCAACCAATCCCTTGCCGGGCTGGTAGAGGACGTTCTCCGCCAGGCAGGCGCACCCTGCCGGACGTACTCGAAAGAAACCCCGGCACGGAGGCCGGGGCTGAAAAACCGCCCGCCGCTCACGCGGCAGGCGCCTGCTCAGGGAGGAACAGCAGGGGGCGTTGTGCCCACCCTCAATCTACTCCCCCTGGACGGCCTTGGCATGTAGGACAGCAGGACGATTTGCCGTTGTATCGGGCATGAGACTCATGCACCAAATCCTTCGGATGTATCCGTCTGTGAGAGTCCGGCCCGGCGGGGCCCGGCATCCCTAGACTGTCGGCCGCGCAATGGGCGCTCAGGATGCAGTACATGGTCCCTATCGTTGAAGTGCGGCGCAATGCAGCGCCGCCGGGTGATTTCGCCAGCCTGCCGCTGGATCTGGACAGCGGCTTCGGCGGCCTGGCGGGCGACGCCCTCGAGCTCGTCGAGCGCCGCTACGGCGACCGCGGCCTGGCCGTGACGCGTGAGCGCTACAACAGCCGCGACCAGGATGGCGACATCGTCTGCACGGCGCGCGATGGGGACGAGGTCGTCGGCACGCTGTCCGTGCGCTTCGACGGCATGGGCGGGCTGCACGCCGACCAGCTGTTCAAGGCCGAGCTCGACGCGTGGCGGGCCGACGGCATCAAGCTCTGCGAGTTCGGCGGCCTGGCCATGGGCGCACATCCCCACGACCCCAAGCGCGTGCTGGCCCATATCTTTCACCTCGGCTACCTGCACGCCCACCGGCGGGCGCGCTGCGAGCGCCTGATCGTCGAGGTCAATCCGCGCCACGTCGCGTTCTACCGGCGTTGCCTGGGACTTATCCCGCTGACCACGGCGCGCCACAACCCGCGCGTGCAGGCACCGGCCGTGCTCATGAGCATCGCCTTCGCCACCGTGCGCGAGCAGATCGCGCTCTGGGGCGGCCGCCACGACCGCACGGCCTCCACGCGCAGCCTCTACCCGCTGTTCTGGGACGCCGCAACCGAAGCCACCATGCTGGCCAGGCTGCCCTAAAACCGGGCGCAAGTCATCTGCCCCACGCGCCGGAACCCGATGCCGACGGCGGGCGAGCCGAACACGGCCGCCATCCCCCTCGCCTCCCGCCAAAGGGGGTGACGCGAAATGAAAGCAGCCAAGGCTGGTGAGGCCCCGGGCGTCTGATGAACTCGCCAGCTTGGCCAGGCCAGACATCAACTTCGGCCTCAAGTTCCGAGGCGGCCTGCCGATAGACGCGATATGGACATTGCCAACTCCACCAGCGTCAACGTCGCCTCCAGGTATGCCCAGGCAGACACGGCCGATGCGGTAAACCTCCTGGTGTTGCGCAAGGCGATCGACGTCCAGGCCGCTGGCGCCCTGGCCCTGCTCAGCGCGCTGCCGCAACAGCCGGCGCTGGCGACCGAGGGCTCGCTGGGACGCCATGTGAACACCTACGCCTGAGCGCATCCGGCTGCTCGGTTTTGAACAGGTCGCAGGCGCCTGAGCGGCCGTGAGTTGTCGAGCAACGCTGGCCCGGAACGGGTCGAACTTCCACCCGCTTGGCCGCATGAACGCCAACCACGAGCAAGGTCAGCTTTGCCACCAGGTGACAGCGCGTAGTTCATCTGCTGAGAACTCGTCCCAGCCACCGTCCGCTGTCCGATAAAAGCGAAAGATTGGATGATCTTCATTCCCACCAAAGTTGACAGAGCACCCCGAGTAGGACGCCGCCCGCTGAGCGTCAGTGATCGCAGCAGCCTCCGCTGCGGCGCGATAGCTGGCTCGGTCTGAGCGCGCGAAGGTCGGCGCCGTCGGGCAGCGCGAAGTCCTCGCCAAGTCGTTAGATACAGTCTGGGTAGCCATGATGTGCTTCTCCTACAGTCGCACGTTGTGGTTAGGCCGGCCCAGAAATCTCACCTTCTGGGCTCGGCCGCTTTGCCTCAGGCCCGCTGAGGCGCCGGGTTCATCAGGCCGAGCTGCGCAGCGCAACCGGCTTGATCTTCAACCGCTGGGCATTGCGCCCCAGAACATCATCGAGCGTGGCCATGTGCTTCGCTCCTGCAGCTTCGGCGCACGCCAGGTGAAGCGCGTCGCCGGCACGAAGCGCGCTCGCGGCATCCAGCACCAGTTCTGCAGCGCGATGGAAGTGGGCTGGCTCGACCGGCAGCAACCGGAGGTCCGCGGCCACCATGCGCTCGAAGCGCGCCCAGGCACCTTGGGCCTGCTGAGCATCGATGGCGCCGGTGCGCTGCTTGATGCCGAGAGCGCTCGCAAACTCCGGAACACACCAAGCCGCGGCGACAAGCTCGCCCTTCTCCCGCGAGTACCAGTCGGCGGCTGCCGCGCTGTGCGGCTCGTTCAAGAACAGCGGCACGAGCACGCTGGTGTCGACATAGACCATGTCAGTACCGGGCGCTGCTACGCATTTCATCGATCACCGGGGCGCTCATCGGCATGGTGCCACGCGCCTCGGTCAGTTCGACGGCAAAGGCCTTGCGATCCCACTGAGCCGGCCGAATAGACAGGGCGCCATCGACAGTGAGCTGCGCTTCCACGGTCGCACCTTCGCGCAGGCCAAGCCGGCGCACGACCTCGGACGGAATCCGCAGGGCCAAGCTGTTGCCCCATTTCGCTACTTGCAGGTCCATGATGTATATCCTTTCATGTTTCTACATGCTACGCAACGACGGTGAGATGTCAAGCGACACCGGCGCGGGTCGCCGCGACGCTCACCCCTTCTTGAACTGGAGCACCTGGGCGCCGACCCGGAGCTGGTCGAGGTAATCCGCCCAGGCCTGCATGAGGGTCTTGCGCTGCGCCATGAACTCGGCGCGGTCATAGGCCATGCCCAACGGCCCAGACTTGCCGTGCGCGAGCTGGGCCTCGATGACGTCAGGCGACACGCCGGGCAGACGCTCGACGATCAGCGTGCGGGCCATCGCGCGGAAGCCGTGCGGGGTCATCTCGCCGTTGCTGTAGCCCAGCCGGCGCAGCGCGACGCGAACGGTGTTCTCGCTCATGCACTTCTCGCCGGTCAGCAGCGACGGGAACACGTAGCGGCCGTGGCCCGTGAGCGGCTGCAGTTCCTTCAGGACCGCCACAGCTTGCGGCGCCAGCGGCACCAGGTGCGGGCGGCCGTTCTCCTTGCCGTGCAGGGTGCGCTTCATCTTGGCGGCCGGGATCGTCCACAGGCCGGCGTCGATGTCGACCTCGGCCCACTCCATCGCCCGGATGTTGCCCGGGCGTTGGAACAGCAGGGCCGACAGCAGCAGCGCAGCGCGGGTCGCTGGCTGGCCAGAGTAGGCGTCGATGGCGCGCATCAGGTCACCAGCGCCGGCCGGCTCCAGCAGCGCCGCCATGTGCTTCACCTTCACCGGCTGCAGCGCGCCGTTGAGGTCGGGAGCCGGGTCACGCTCGCAGCGACCGGTCTGGACGCCGTAGCGAAACACCTGGCCGGCGGTCTGGCGCAGCGTGTGCGCGGTCTCGATGGCCCCACGCTTCTCCACCCGGCGCAGCGCGTCCAGCAGCAACGGGGCGGTGATGTTCCCCATGGGCATGGCGCCGATGTGGGGGAACAGATCCTTCTCCATGCGCTCGATCCAGCGGGCGGCGTACTTCGGGCTCCAGCCGACCTTCTTCGTCTCGAAGCACTCGCGGGCCACGGCCTCGAAGGTCTGGGCGCCGGCAGCCTTGCTGATGACCTTGGCGACGCGACGGGCCTGGACAGGGTCTTCACCCTCGCTCCGCGCCTTGCGGGCCTTGTCGCGCCCTTCCCTGGCGTCCTTGAGGCTGACCAGCGGGTAGTTGCCCAGCGCCAGGCGCTTCTCCTTGCCGCCGAACCGGTACTTCACAAACCAGCGCTTGGAGCCGGTCGCCGCCACTTCGAGGTACAGGCCCCCAGCATCAGCGAACCGGGCGCGAGGCTTGTCAGCGGGGCAACTGGCGTTGCGGCAGGCGGCGTCTGTGAGCATGGGGAACGGCCTCTTGGGGGAACGTATTCCCCCACTGCGGGGGAATCGCCGATTTGTTCCCCTGGATGTTCCCCCTGTCCCCCCTGGCTGTAAAGGGCCATCCTCGGACGTCCACGAACAATAAAGGCGCCTAAACCGTTGAAACGGCTAGGCGCCTTGGACGTTGGCGGATGTTGTCGGCGCTAAATTTGGCCTGCCCGGAGGGACTCGAACCCCCGACCTGCTGCTTAGAAGGCAGCTGCTCTATCCAGTTGAGCTACGGGCAGACGAAAACCTGATTATCAAATCAGCACGTTGATGATGGCGTTGCCGATGCCCATCAGCGCGGCGCCGGAGATGAGACCGGCGCAGATCGGCTCCATGCCGTCGACCCAGACGCGCCAGCCCTTCGTGCCGGGCGTCTTGTGCTTGCGGCCCATGATGAAGAAGACCAGCGCGCCGACGAACATGGCCAGCACGGACTCCGGCGGCAGCACGACGCCCAGGCCCGTGGCAACGGCCGATATCGGGAAACGGCCCTTGGTCTTGATGCGGGCGATCTCCATGGCCACGGCGGCCAGGGCGGCGACGCCCATCGAGATCAGCGCCGACGTCGGCAGGCCCTTCAGACCCTTGGCAATGATGTCGGCCACGCCCTTCCACTGCAGGGCTGCGGGCATTGCGAACTGGTCGGACACCAGCGTCGACACGCTGCGCACGCCATGGGCATCAGGCGTCAGGAACAGCAGGTAGAACAGCGGCACGCAGACCAGCACGCCGGCCAGGTTGCCGATGACGTGGCCTATGGCCTGGTGGCGCGGCTTGCCGCCCAGCATGTAGCCGGGCTTGATGTCGGACAGCAGGTTGGCCGCGTTGGACGCGATCTCGCTGGTCATGCCGGCCGGCAGCAGGTTGGAGCCGGGGTTGCTGCGGTCGATGGCACCCATCGTGAACTGCGTGATCTTGGACAGCGAGCCCGTGGGCGTCCAGGAGGTCAGCGCCATGGAGTTGGTGCAGATGATGGTCAGCACGAAGATCAGCGGCAGCGACACCAGCGCCAGCCAGAACGGCACGCCAAAGAAGACATGGGTCACGTAGCTGCCCAGCACGCTGAACACCGGCACGCCGATGTAGCTGATCCACAGCGGCACCTCGATGTCCTTCAGCAGGTCGTTGCCGCCGCCCTTGGCGGCCGCGGGCTTGCGCTTGAAGGCGCTCTTGAAGATCTCGGGCTTGGCCAGCAGGCCGACCAGGGCGCCGACGACCATCATCGTCACGCCCCACCACAGCGACCACTGGTTGACGATCTCGGCGCGGTTCAGCGGCACCAGCACGCCATCGGCGCCCAGGCGCGGCGCGATGTCGCCGGCCTGGATCATCAGCGGCGCCAGCACGGCGAAATTGATGAAGCCACCCAGGAAGCAGCTCGTCGCGACGGCCATGCCCATCAGGCCGCCGACGCCCAGCATGGCGGCGTCCAGCGTGACGCGCAGGCCCAGCTGGCGGATGTCCGTGCCCAGGATGGTGGGGATGAGCGCCGTCGTCTTGCCGGCCCAGGCGTAGTAGTACTGGTCCAGGCGCTCGTGCAGATGCCAGGGCTCCTTCACGCCGGCCCACTTGTCCAGCATCAGGATCTTGAACTGCACCAGCTTCATCCAGCCATCGCTGACCAAGGCCTGGTAGAGCGCCGTGAAGCCGCCAACGACGCCCAGCAGCTTGGCCTTGAAGATGCCTTCGTCACCGGCGCCGTGGTAGAGCGAGTCCAGCACCACGCCGCAGGCGCGGCCTTCGGGGAACGGCGCCTGGTCCTCGTTGATGAAGCGGCGCTTCAGCGGGAAGGCCAGCAGCACGCCGATCAGCGCGACGACGAAGATCCAGATCATCAGCTGCCACCAGGGCGGGATGATGCCGGTCACCAGCATGTAGGCCGCGAGGCTGGAGAACAGCGGCGTGGCCACATAGCCCGCCGCGGTGGCGATGGACTGGGTGCAGTTGTTCTCCAGGATGGTGTAGTCCTGGGCGAAACCGCTGGCGTGCAGCGCACGGAACAGCGCGAAGGCCAGGATCACCGAGGTCAGGCCCACGCCGATGGCGATGCCGGTCTTGGCGCCGATGTACAGCCCCGTGGCAGAGAGGATGCCGCCGAGCAGGAAGCCGGTGAAGCCCGAGCGCAGCGTCAGCTGCGCCATGTCGCCGCGAAAGACGTTCTTGAACCACCACTCGTCCTTTTGGGCGCGTGTCCAGGTGGCGATCTGCTCGTCGGTCAGGTGTTGGAGTGCCATGGGATCTCGGGCGGCGCTTGTGGCCCCGCCTGGGTTGAAGCAAAAACTGCGGATTGTCCCGGTCGACCGATCGGTCGGGCTTCGGGGGATGCCCTCGGATCAAAATCCCGGGCGGCTTCAAAAAAAAAGAAACCCGCCGTGGCGCGGAGCCAGGGCGGGTTGCCGGAAAGGTTTGGTCGGGGCGGCGGGATTCGAACTCGCGACCCTCTGCTCCCAAAGCAGATGCGCTACCAGGCTGCGCTACGCCCCGATCAAGCCCGCCATTCTAGTCGACAAGAATGAAGCGTCCGGTGCCACTGATCAACGCGGCCCGCACGGGCTCGTCCGGCTGCAGCGCCTGCACCGCCGCGACATAGCCGCGCATCTGCGCCAGATAGGCCGTCTCGCGCTCCGGCGTGGCGCCCAGCTTGTAGTCCAGCACCCACCACGAGCCATCGCGGCGCTGCACGAGGCGGTCGATGCGCTGGTCTTCGCCGCCCTGCCCCACCGCCACCTCGTTGCCGGCCCAGAGCAGCTCGGCGGGGTCGAAGAAGGGCCGGCAGTCGGGGCTGGCGAGGATGGCCTTGGCGGCAACGGCCAGCTGTTCGCGCGACCTGGCGTCGAGGCCAAAGGCCTGGGCCGACGCGGCCATCAGCACGTCCAGTGGCTGTGCCTGGTCGGGCGCCGAGACCCATTCCAGCACGCGATGCAAGGCCTCGCCGACCTTGGCCTGGCGGGCGTCGCGGGCGGAGGCGTCCCGCTGGGGCGCGACCGGCGGCGCCTGCCAGCGCGGCAGCGACTGGAGCCGCGGCGCGGCGCCGTCGGTGCTCACGCCGCCGTCCAGCGCCAGGGGCCAGGAGCGCGCCAGCGGCTGCAGCCGGTCCCACCAACTCGTCGCCTGGCTGCGACTGGGCGTATGGCTCAGCACCAGCGCGCGACGCGCCCGCGTCAGCGCGACATAGAGGCCGTTGAGCTCCTCGCGCTCGCGCTCGCGGCGCTCCTCGTCGACCAGCGCCTGCAGCGACGGCGGCGGCCTGGCCTCCGAGGCCAGGAAGGCCGCGCGGCGCGGCGCCGGATGGCCCACCGGCCAGTCCAGCAGCAGGCCCAGCGTCTCGGCCTTGGGCGGCGCGGCATCGGTGTCGAGCAGGAAGACCACCTCGGCTTCGAGGCCCTTGGCGCCATGGATGGTCAGCAGCTGCACCGCGTCCGGCGCCGCGGCGGGCACGAACTTGACGGGCCGGCTCTTCAGCGCCCGCACGAAGCCGTAGAGCTGGGCATAACGGCCAC
The DNA here is from genome assembly GCF_019237615.1 of Roseateles sp. GTDB lineage: Bacteria > Pseudomonadota > Gammaproteobacteria > Burkholderiales > Burkholderiaceae_C > Pelomonas. The sequence continues at coordinate 66,694 of NZ_JAFAGT010000014.1, forward strand.
CGTCCAGCTCAAGCGCCGCCTGCAGCAGCGCCTGCACGCTCTGCAGTCGCACGGCCGCATCGGCCGCGGGCACGGCCGCCGCGATGCGCGCCAGCAGTTCGCCCTCGTCGACGATGCGGTCCAGCAGCTCGTGCGGCGTGCGCAGCCGGGCCTGCCCGGCCCAGTCGCGCAGCAGTCCTTGCGCCCGCGCCAGCGCCGGGCTGGGCGCTTCCAGGCCTTGCAGCGCGTCCCACCAGCGGCGCCGCTCGGCAGGCGGGCGCCCCAGCCACTCGGCCGTACCGGCGGCCTCGGCCAGCGTCAGCAGATCGGCCTCGGTCGCGCCGAACAGCGGGCTGCGCAGCGCATGCGCCAGCGACAGGTCGTGGCCCGGCGAGGCCAGCGCATCCAGCAGCGCCAGCAGGTCGGCCACGTCGGGCAGCTCGGCCAGCGGCTGCTCCTCGGGCGCGGCATGGGGCACGCCGGCCGCCGTCAGCGCGGCGCTGAGCTGGCGCAGCGGGTCGCGCTTGCGGGCCAGCACGAAAAGGTCGCCGGGCTTCAGCTCGGGCCGCGCCCTCAGCAGGCCCACGATGGCCGCGCAGACGCGCTCGCACTCCGGCGCGCGCCGGCTGACCTCGGCCTCGTGGCGGGCCTCGGTCAGGCTGGGGCGCCAGCGCAGCGGGTCGATCTCGTCCTGCACGGCCGGGGCCGTGACCTCGGCGTCCAGCGCCCACAGCCCGGCCAGGCCGTCCACCTCCGCCACCTCGGTGGTGTGGAGGCGAAAGCCCTCATAGGCACCGGCGCGCTGCGCGCCGTCGAAGGCCGCGTTGACAGCGGCCAGCACCTCGGGCGCGTTGCGCCGGGTGTGGTCGCAGGCGAGGCGCACGCCGGCCAGGCCCGCGCAGACGAAGTCCTGCGCGGCAGCGAAGACGCGCGGGTCGGCGCGGCGGAAGCGGTAGATGCTCTGCTTGGGGTCGCCGACGATGAAGACCGACAGCGGCGAGCCCGCACCCGCGCCGGCATAGGCCTGCAGCCAGCCGTGCAAGGCCTGCCACTGCAGCGGGCTGGTGTCCTGGAACTCGTCGATGAGCAGGTGGCGCACCTGGGCGTCCAGGCGCTGCTGCACCCAGCCGGCGGTCTGCGCGTCGCCCAGCAGCGCGAGCGCGCCGCGCTCCAGGTCGTTCATGTCGACCAGGCCGCGTTCGCGCTTCAAGGCCTCGAAGTGGCCCACCAGCACCAGGGCAAGGCGGCGCATCGCGGCATGTTCGTCGGCGGCACGCTGCTGCGCGATGGCCGCCTGCAGTCGCTGCAGCTCCTCGCACAACTCGTCCAGGTCCGGGCTGGTTACGCCCAGCTTGCGCGGCTCGCCCTTCTGAGTGAACAGCGCGGCGAAGCAGGCCTCGAAGTCCTCGGCCTGCTCCAGCGCCGTGGCGGCATCCTGCGCCTTCTTGCCCTTGGCCTGACCGAGCTGGCGGGCCAGCGCGAGCAAAGGTTCGCGCAGGTGCGCGAAGAACTGCTCGGGCGTCGTGCCCAGCAGCTGCGCCGCGCCCGGCAGGCTGTTCTCCAGCACGCCGGCGGCCTCGGCCAGCCGCAGCTCCACACGCTTGGCGAAGGCGCCCAGCAGCCACTCGCGCAGGCTGAAGCGGCCGCGCGACTGCGTCAGCGCCTGGAAGTCGGCTCGCAGCGCCTCGTCCGCCAGCACGGCGACGTGGAAGCGCCGCCACAGCGTGGGCATCAGCTCTTCCTCGTCCTCGACGAGCTGCAGCTCCGGCGCGATGCCCTGCTCCTGCAGGAAGGCCAGCGGCGCCGCTCGCAGCAGTTGCGAGAACCAGCCATGGAAGGTGCGCACCTCGACCGCCCGGCCGCCGCGCAGCAGCTCGGCCTGCAGCGTGGCCAGGCGCGGCCGCAGCACGACGGCCTCGTCGGCCGCGATGCCGCGCTGGTTCAGCGCCGCGAGCTGCTCGGCCTCCGGCGCCCGCGCGAACTCGGCCAGCCATTCGGCCAGGCGCTCGCGCATCTCGCCGGCGGCCTTGCGCGTGAAGGTGATGGCGACGATCTGCTGCGGCTCGGCGCCGGCCAGCAGTGCTCGCAGGATGCGCGACACCAGCATCCAGGTCTTGCCCGCGCCGGCGCAGGCCTCGACGACGATGCTGCGCGCCGGGTCGCAGGCGAGCGCATAGAAATGCTCGCGCGGAATGCGTTGGCCATCGGCCCAATAGGCGAGTTCGGCGCCGCTCATGTCCAGTCTCCGTCCGTCGGGCCGCTCCCAAGGGCGCCGGCGCCCCCTGGGGGCGCAGTCTGCGTATTCGCAGGCATGGGGCCCCAGTCATCCTTGCGGCACAAGCCGCGCGCTTCACAGAAATCGCAGACCTTGCCTTCGCCCAGCGCCGGCAACGGGGCTCCGTCACGGATGGCCAGGAGATCGGCCTGCAGGCCGTCGCGCAACGCCCGCGCCGTGTCGCCGACGTCCTCGTGCGGCAGCAGCACGATGCCCTTGCCGTCGTCCAGCACGAGGTAGGCCGCCTGCAGCCCCGGCCCGGCTCCGCTGAGCAGCGCATAGGTGGCGAGCTGGGTGTCCTCCAGCCTGGCGGCGACCTTGTCCTTGAGCCCCTTGGCGTCGCCGGTCTTGTAGTCCAGCAGCCAGGTGCCCGCGGGCGAGTCGTCGATGCGGTCGATACGCCCCCTGACCACCAGAGCGTCCAGCGGCGCCGCAAAGGGCGTGCATTGGCGGTCCACCTCGCCAGCGGCGAAGCGCTGTCCACCTGCCTCGGTCTCGGCCAGCCACGCCAGGTAGAGCGGGCGCAGGCGTTCGAAGGCAGCCGAGAAGGGCAGGAAGTCGGCCGCATCCAGCAGCGCCAGCTCGGCCTCGGCCGCCGCGCGCAGGGCGGCATCGTCGTCCCCGGCGCGCGACTCGTGGAAGCGCTTCAGCACCGCATGCAGCCAGGTGCCGTAGTCGCGCTTGGTGGTCTCCTGCTCCAGTTCGTCGGCCTCGCGCAGGCCCAGCACGACGCGGCTGAAGAACTGGTAGGGGCAGTTGCGCAATGCGTCGATGGCGCTGGCGCTCAAGGCGGCCGGCAGGCGGCCGCCGGCATCGGCGGCGGCGCGGGCCCGCGGCTGCGACGGCGCGGCGCCGGACACGCGCTCGTCGAACCACTGCGGCAGCACCAGGCCCGCCCGGGCCGCGGCGCCGGCCAGACGCTCAAGCAGCGGGCTGGCCGGCAAGGGCTCGGCGCCCGCGAAGGTGCAACGCAGCAGGGTCAGGACCGGCGCGCGCAGCAGCTGCGCAAAGCCCAGCGCCTCGGCCTCGCGGCGCTCCGCCAAACTGGGCAGGCCCAGTGCGGCCGCGTCGGCGTCGGACAGCAGGCCGGCCTGTGGATTGACCGGCCCCAACGTCGCCGCATCCGCGCCGGGCAGCACGATGGCTCCGAAGGGCCGCAGCATCGCGCGCGCCAGCGGCGTGATGACGACCTCGGCAGCCGCCACCTCCTCGGCGGACTTGAACTGGGCGGCCTCCAGCGTCTCGTCCACCCAGGCCAGGAATTCGTCAGGGCGCAGCCGCGTCTGCGCCAGCGCCGCTTCGTGGGCACTGCCGGCCCAGGGGTTGCGCGAGATCCACAGCGTCTCCAGCAGCGCCTCCCCGCCTTCGACCTCGGTCAGTGGCGCCAGGCCGTGCAGCGCCTGGCCCAGCGCCACCAGCCAGCCACCCAGCGAGCGCGCGCCGCCGGCCAGCGGTTCGAGCTGGCGGCGCGCTCGCTGCCAGGTCGCGCCCAGCGCGGGCGGCAGCGCTGCCGCGTCAAGCTGCGCCGCCTGGCGCCAGCCGAAGCGTCGGCAGCGCGCCTCCAGACCCGCGACGTCCCAGTCGGCGGCTAGGGACGATTTCAGCCAGGCCAGCCAGTCGTCCAGGGCGCCACCGGCCAACGCTGCGCGAAGCAGCGCCATCAGCGCCGCTGCGGCAGGCGTGGTCGCCAGCGTCCACCCGGTCTCGTCGTGCACCGGCACGCCCTGGCGCGCCAGCAGCGCGCGCACGCGGCGGATGACGACGCGGTCCTGGGCCAGCAGCGCGACGGGCCGTCGACCGGCGTTGAGATGCTGGATGACGGCAGTGGCGGTCTGCGCGGCCAGCGTCTCGAAGTCCGGCGCAACGGCATCCTCGGAGCGTGCGGCGGGCGTGAAGCCGGTCCAGGCCTGGTCGAGGTCCAGGTCAGCGTCCAGGCACAAGGCCGGCACGTCGCCCGCCAGCAGCGCCTGGGCCAGCGGGTCGGGACCACCGGCGCGCAGCCAGATCCAGGCGCTGGGGCGCAGCGCGAACAAGCTGTCGGTGGCCGGGCGGCGCTCGTCGGACGCGACCCAGGCCAGCGCCACCTGGGCCAGAGCCCGTTCCAGCAGGCCGGGGCCGGCGTCCAGCGCGGCCAGACGCTGGCGCGCCGCGTCCAGGAAGGCCGGGCGCTGCCCAGGCGGCACCTGGGCGGCGGCGCGGGACAGAGCCTGGGCGGTATCGACAAGTCGGGCCAGCGCGACGCGATAGTCGCGCGGGTTGCCGCGCTTGAGTGGCTGCACCCAGCTCTGGCCGGCCAGCAGGCGGTCGGCCGTGAAGGCGTCGATGGCGGCGTCGCCGGAGAGCTGGTCCGGCGACGCCAGCGCCGTCGGCCCGAGGGCCGAGGCCAGGCTGTGGCTGGTCGTGATGCGCGGCAGCCAGCCGCCGCGGGCCATGAAGGCGCGCCGCGCGGGGGCCAGTTGCTGTGCGAACGGCAGCAGCAGCACGGCGTCGCGCAGCGGCGCACCCTGACCCTGCAGCCAGTCGGCGCAGCCGGCGGCGACGCGCCGCCAGAAGGCCTCGATGTCTTCTCCGGGCGCCAGGCCCAGGCTGATTACTTGCAATCCGGGCCTCCCACCCTCATGTCTGCCATCGCTTCTTCGGTCACCCTCGTGGCCGTCCGGGCAAAAGTGGCTATGTCACAATGATTTTGCCTATTCGGACGGCCCCACCCGCGGTGACCGCCAACCCTCTGAGGCCAAGGAACCCTCCCATGAGCAGCGAATTGATCAAGCATGTTTCCGACGCGTCCTTCGACGCCGACGTGATCCAGTCCGGCAAGCCGGTGCTGGTGGACTACTGGGCCGAATGGTGCGGCCCCTGCAAGATGATCGCGCCCATCCTGGACGAGGTCGCCACCGGCTACGGTGACAAGCTGCAGATCGCCAAGATGAACGTGGACGAGAACCGCGAGGTGCCGGCCAAGTTCGGCATCCGCGGCATCCCGACGCTGATGCTGTTCAAGGACGGCCAGCTCGCCGCGACCAAGGTCGGCGCCCTCTCCAAGGCCCAGTTGACCGCATTCCTCGACGCGAACCTATAATCGCGTTCAACTGCTGCGGCGCCCAGCGCGCCTCCCGGTGCCTCGCCGCAGCAGCCAAAGCCAACACGCCCCGGGTTGCCTGGTCACGAACCAGAGGCCCAGCCAGCGTGGACTCGGCCTCCCCTCCCTCCACTTTGTTGTCGAATTCGCGCCGTTCGCCGTTTGAGCGGTAGGCATTCGATGCTGTTCCGGGGCGGCCGTGATAACGCCGCAAGCGCCTTGGCTGGCGCTGCGGCCCCTGACGGGTGTTCACCCATGCATCTTTCCGAACTCAAAGCCCTCCACGTCTCCGCCCTCATCCAGATGGGCGAGGAGCTGGAAATCGACAACGTCACCCGCCTGCGCAAGCAGGAGCTGATGTTCGCCATCATGAAGAAGCGCGCCAAGGCTGGCGAGCAGGTCTTCGGCGATGGCGTGCTCGAAGTGCTGCCCGACGGCTTCGGCTTCCTGCGCTCGATCGAGGCCAGCTACATGGCCTCCACGGACGACATCTACCTGTCGCCCAGCCAGATCCGCCGCTTCAACCTGCACACCGGTGACCTGGTGGAAGGCGAGGTGCGCGTGCCCAAGGACGGCGAACGCTACTTTGCTCTCGTGAAGGTCGACCGCGTCAACAACCAGACGCCGGAGGAGAGCAAGAACAAGATCATGTTCGAGAACCTGACGCCCTTGTTCCCCAAGGAGCAGTTCAAGCTCGAGCGTGAAGGCTTCAAGGGCGAGGAGAACATCACCGGCCGCATCATCGACCTGATCGCCCCCATCGGCAAAGGCCAGCGTGCGCTGATCGTGTCGCAGCCCAAGACGGGCAAGACCGAGATGATGAAGAGCCTGGCCCATGCGCTGGTCGCCAACCATCCGGACTGCCACCTCATCGTGCTGCTTGTCGACGAGCGCCCCGAGGAAGTGACCGAGATGCTGCGCACCGTGCGCGGCGAGGTCATCAGCTCCACCTTCGACGAGCCCGCCGCCCGTCACGTGCAGGTGGCCGAGATGGTCATCGAGCGCGCCAAGCGTCTGGTCGAGCTGAAGAAGGACGTGATCATCCTGCTGGACTCGATCACCCGCCTGGCCCGCGCCTACAACAACGTGCTGCCCAGCTCCTGCAAGGTGCTGACCGGCGGCGTCGACGCCAACGCGCTGCAGCGCCCCAAGCGCTTCTTCGGCGCGGCGCGCAACATCGAGGAAGGCGGATCGCTGACCATCATCGGCACGGCCCTCATCGACACCGGCTCCAAGATGGACGAGGTGATCTACGAAGAGTTCAAGGGCACCGGCAATTGCGAAATCCACCTGGACAGGCGCATGGCCGAGAAGCGCGTCTACCCGTCCATCCTGATCAACAAGTCGGGCACCCGCCGCGAGGAGTTGCTGCTCAAGCCCGAGATCCTGCAAAAGAGCTGGATCCTGCGCAAGCTGCTCTACAACATGGACGAGATCGAGGCGATGGAGTTCATCCTCGACAAGATGAAGGCGTCGAAGAACAACCTGGACTTCTTCGACATGATGCGGCGCGGCGGGTAAGCCTCACACCCGAAACTAGCCAAACCGCAGGGAAGCCGGCTACAATTGCCGGTTTTCCGCCCAGACACCTTCGGAAAGTGCACCAGCCAGCGCTGATGTGGCTCCCGACCTAAGCCAAGAGGTTCCCATGAAAGAAGGCATTCACCCCAACTACCGCGAAGTCGCGTTCGTTGACCTGTCCAACGGCTTCCAGTTCGTGACGCGCTCGACCGTCCAGACCAAGGAAACCATCGAGATCGACGGCAAGACCATGCCGCTGGTGAAGCTGGAAACCACCAGCGAGTCGCACCCCTTCTACACGGGCACGCAGAAGAGCGTGGACAACCTGGGCGGCCGCGTCGAGAAGTTCCGCAACAAGTTCGCTCACCTCAAGAAGTAATTCGTCGCGGCGGTCTCGCACCGCTTGTCGAGCGCAAGGGCAGCCTCCAGGCTGCCCTTTGTCGTTTCTGCAGCCCTGGCCCTCCTTTGTCATAGGCGCCAGCGGCCGGCCCGTCCGTTCTGCGGCATCATGCCGGCCGACTCGATCCAAGCCTTCTCGCGTGAATCTCCCCACCCCCGCCATCGTCGCCGAACGCGGCGCCGAACGCCTGCCGCGCCTGGCGCTGATCCTGCTGTGCGCGGCCTATGTGCTGCCCGGCATCTTCGGTCGCAATCCCTGGCGCAATGCCGACCTGACGGCCTTCGGCTTCATGGCCAGCATCGCCGAGGGGCGCGCGCCCTGGTGGCAGCCCGCCATCGCCGGCATTCCGGCCGAGGGCGGGCCGCTGCCCTACTGGCTGGGCGCGCTGGCCATCAAGGCCCTGCCCTTTCTCGACGAGCCCGTCGCGGCCCGCCTGCCCTACGCGCTGGTGCTGGTCGGCGTGCTGGTGGCTGTCTGGTACACCTGCTTCCACCTCGCCCGTACCGAGGCGGCACAGCCGGTCGCCTTCGCCTTCGGCGGCGAGGCCCAGGCCGTGGACTACGCCCGCGCGCTGGCCGACGGCGCGCTGCTTGCGCTGATGGCCTCGCTGGGCCTGCTGCGGCTCGGCCACGAGACGACGCCCGAGCTGCTGCAGCTGCTGGCCATTTCCGTCTACATCTACGGCCTGGCCGCCGCGCCCTTTCGCCCCGGCCGGGCGCGTTGGGCCGTGCTGCTCGCGCTGCCGGTGCTGGCCGCCAGCGGCGCGCCGACCGTCGCCTGCATCCTCGGCCTGCTGGGTGTGGTGCTCAACCGGCGGTCAAGCTACCAGGAGGCCAAGGCGCTGGGTCTGTGGCTGATTGGCGCACTCGTGCTGGCCGGGCTCGCCGCCTGGACCTTCGAGGGCTGGGCCTGGCGCGTCAAGCCCGGTATCGAGATCGGCCAGTTGCTGAGCCTGCTGGCCTGGTTCTGCTGGCCCTCCGGCCCGCTGGCGTTGTGGACGTTGTGGCGCTGGCGCCGTCATGGCCTGCGCCGCCACATCACGGTACCGGTCAGCGCCCTGCTCGTCCCGTTGATCGCCTGCATTGCGATGGAGGGGTCGGATCGCGCGCTGCTGCTCGCCCTGCCGTCGCTCGCCATCCTCGCCGCCTTCGCCCTGCCCACGCTCTCGCGCGGCTTCTCCGCGGCAGTCGACTGGTTCTCGGTGTTCTTCTTCAGCGCCACGGGGCTGTTCGCCTGGCTCTACTACGTCTCGATGCACACCGGCTGGCCGAAGACGCCGCTGGCCAACATGCGTCGCCTGGCCGCGGGCTTCGAGCCGCATTTCGGGCTGCGCGCCTTCGTGCTGGCACTGGTGGCAAGCGCCGCCTGGCTGGCCCTGGTGCGCTGGCGTACCGCCCGCCATCGCCATGCGCTGTGGAAGAGCCTGGCCCTGCCGGCTGGCGGCGTGGCGCTGGGCTGGCTGCTGGCCATGACGCTGCTGTTGCCGCCGCTGGACTACGCCCGCAGCCTTGCACCCCTGGTGGCACAGATCAAGGCCTACATCCCGGCCGACGCGCAATGCCTGGCGGCGCCGGACCAGGGCCTGCCGGTCCTGGCCGCGCTGGAATGGCATGGCGGCTGGCACGTGCAGGGCAGCGGTTCCCTGGCGGCGTCAAGCTGCCCCTACGCCATTCTCGCTGCCGGCCGCCCGACGCCCGCAGGTTGGCACGTCCTGGCCGAGATGCAAAAGCCGACGGACCGCAGCCCCAGCCTCTTGCTGCTGAGGCGTCAGTGATCCGACAGGGCCGCGGCGCCGCTGAAGGCGGCCTCGTCGCCCAGGGCCGAGTCGCTGGTGTGGCGCATGCGCGCTGCGGGGAAGACAAGGCGGAAGCGCGAGCCCTTGCCGACCTCGCTCTGGATCATCAGCTCGCCGCCATGGCGCTGCATGACGTGCTTGACGATGGACAGGCCCAGACCCGTGCCGCCGGTCTCGCGCGAGCGGCTGCCATCGACGCGGTAGAAGCGCTCGGTCAGGCGGGCAATGTGCTCGCGGGCGATGCCCGGACCCGTGTCAATGACGGTCAGCTCGCCGCTGCCATCCTCCAGCAGCCGCCAGGCCACCTCGATCTCGCCCCCATCCGGCGTGTAGCGCACGGCGTTGGTGACGAGGTTGGCGACGGCGCTCAGCAGCTCGCTCTCGACACCGGCCAGCTCCACGCCGGTACCCGGCGTCAGGCGCAGCCGATGGCGGCCGCCTGACAAGGCCTCGGCATCGGCCGCAATGCGCAGCAGCAGGCCGTCCAGGCCCACCCAGCGGTCCGGCGCCGGGCGCGGGCTGCCCTCCAGCTGGGCCAGCGTCAGCAGATCGGCCACCAGGGTCTGCATGCGGTCGGTCTGCTGCGTCATCAGCGCGATGACGCGTTCGCGCTCGACCGCCGTCAGCGGCAGCGTGTGCAAGGTCTCGATGAACCCCGACAGCACGGTCAGCGGCGTACGGATCTCGTGCGAGACGTTGGCGACGAAGTCGCGCCGCATCGCCTCGTTGCGCACGCGCTCGGTGATGTCCAGTGTCAGCACCAGGCGCATGCCCTCGCCGTACTCGCGCACGATGATGGACAGCGTGCCCGGGCCGCGGCCGTTGCCTAGAACCAGCGGCTCGGCATAGCTGCCAGCCTGCAGATAGGCGACGAAGGCCGGCGCGCGCACGAGGTTGGTGATGCGCTGGAGCAGGTCACGTTGCGGGTCGAGCGCGAAATGGTCGGCCGCAACGCGGTTGCACCAGACGATCTGCTCGTGCGAGTCCAGCAGCAGCACGCCGTTGGGCGAGGCCTCGATGGCGGACAGGAACTGCTCCAGCTCCAGCCGGCCGCGCGCCACCGCGCGGTCGCGGTCGCGCATGGCGCGCTCGACGCGGTAGCCCAGCTCGCCCCACAGCCCGGTGTCGCGCGGCGCGCTGTCGTGCTGGTTGCCGCGCAGCCAGCTCAACAGCCGGTTGCCGCGCACCGCGTCCACGAGCAGCACCAGCAGCACGCCGGCGACGACGCCGAGACCCAGGGCAAGGCTGTCGATGCCCGTGGCCGATTGCACGACCGCGCCGACGACAAACCCGAACAACGCGGCCCCGAGGGCCATCAGGAGCCGAGACAACAACCAGGTCATGAGGCCGGACGTGGGTTCAGGCGGGGAGCACGCTGCTCTGCTGCGTCAGCCGGTAGCCGGCGCCGCGGACGGTCTCGATCATGCGCGCGCATTGCACGCGCTCCAGTGCCTCGCGCAGGCGCTTGACGTGGACGTCGATGGTGCGCTCCTCGATGAAGACGTGGTCGCCCCAGACACGATCCAGCAGCTGCGAGCGACTGTGCACGCGCTCCGGGTGCGTCATCAGGAAGTGCAGCAGGCGGAACTCGGTGGGGCCCAGCTTGACCTCGGCGCCGTCGCGGCTGACACGGCGCGTACCCGGATCCAGCAGCAGCGGGCCGACCTCGACCGCGCTGTCCAAGGCCTCGGGCGCCTTGCGGCGCAGCACCGCACGGATGCGCGCCAGCAGCTCGTTGGTCGAGAAGGGCTTGGTGACGTAGTCGTCGGCACCCGCATCGAGGCCGGAGATCTTGTCCCCCTCCTCGGCGCGCGCCGTCAGCATGATGATGGGCAGCTCCTTGGTGCGCGCCGTGCTGCGCCATTGGCGAGCCAGCGCCACGCCGCTCTGACCCGGCAGCATCCAGTCCAGCACGACGAGATCGGGCAGCACCCGGTCCACCTCGTATTGGGCTTGCGCGGAACTGGCGGCCAGCGTGACCTCGAACCCGGCGTGGCGCAGGTTGATGGAGATCAGCTCGGCGATCGCCGATTCGTCTTCGACAACGAGAACACGACTCATGCTCACCTCACCATGGTCTCGACAGCCTCGGGCGAGGTGTGCCGGACGTCCTGGCCCTTGACCACGTAAATGGTCACCTCGGCCAGGTTCTTCGCGTGGTCGCCGACGCGCTCGATGGCCTTGGCGACGAAGACCAGGTCGATGGACGAGGAGATGGTGCGCGGGTCTTCCATCATGTAGGTGATGAGCTTGCGCAGCAGGCCGTCGAACTCCTTGTCGATCTCGTCGTCATGCTTGAGCACGTCCAGTGCCCGCTCCACGTCCAGGCGCGCGAAGGCGTCCAGCGCCTTGCGCAGCTGGCCGGTGGCCAGCTCGGCCTCGTAGGCCAGATCGGACATCGGCAGCCGCATGCGGCTGGAGACGCCGCTGGCCACCAGGCGCTGCACGGTGCGCGCGACGCGCGCGGCCTCGTCGCCGACGCGCTCCAGGTTGGCGATGCTCTTGCTGATGGCGATCAGCAGGCGCAGGTCGCGGGCCGTGGGCTGGCGGCGGGCGATGATGCTGGAGAGATCGCGATCGATCTCCACTTCCATCGCGTTCACGCGCTCTTCCTTGGCCAGCACGTCGTCGGCCGACTCGGCCGAGAAATCGACGAGGGCCTGCACGGCCTGCGCCACCTGGGCCTCGACGAGGCCGCCCATTTCGAGCACGCGGGTCGAGATGCCGCTGAGCTCGGCATCGAATTGGGTCGAGAGATGCTTGTCCACCATACCGTCTCCTTGATCAGCCGAAGCGACCGGTGATGTAGTCCTCAGTGTCCTTGCGCTTGGGCTTCATGAACAGCTCGGCCGTGGGGCCGAACTCGATCAGGTCGCCCAGGTACATATAGGCCGTGTAGTCCGAGCAGCGCGCAGCCTGCTGCATGTTGTGGGTCACGATGGCAACGGTGTAGTCGCTCTTGAGCTCGTGGATGAGCTCCTCGATCTTGCCGGTGGAGATCGGATCCAGCGCCGAGCAGGGCTCGTCGAGCAGCAGCACCTCGGGCTTGATGGCGATGCCGCGGGCAATGCACAGGCGCTGCTGCTGCCCGCCCGACAGGCCCGCGCCGGACTGCTGCAGCTTGTCCTTCACCTCGTTCCACAGCGCCGCCTTGCGCAGCGCCCACTCGACGCGCTCGTCCATTTCGACGCGGGGCAGGTCTTCGAACAGGCGCACGCCGAAGGCGATGTTGTCGTAGATCGACATCGGGAACGGCGTCGGCTTCTGGAACACCATGCCGACCTTGGCGCGGATCAGGCTGACGTCCAGGCCGGACTCGAGGATGTTCTGGCCGTCGACCACGATCTCGCCCTGCGCGCGCTGCTCGGGATAGAGCGCGTACATGCGGTTGAAGGTGCGCAGCAGCGTCGACTTGCCGCAACCGGACGGCCCGATGAAGGCCGTGACCTTTTTCTCCGGAATGTCCAGATTGATGTTCTTGAGCGCGTGGAACTTGCCGTAATAGA
>NZ_JAFAGT010000030.1 GCF_019237615.1 Roseateles sp.
CTGCTTCGAACGCCTTGGATTGCACCGTCTGCGCGGGACGATCCGCCACTCCGGCAAAGCTCCTGTCAACGGGAGTTCTGCGTAATGCTGCGAGCCGACAGACCACTGGTAAGCCGTGTGCGGGAAATCCGCACGCACGGTTTGAAATGGGGCGTTGGCTCTGAATCTGGCCTTCGGGCCGTACCAGGAACCAACGTCTACCAATGAGCAAGAAGAGCAGCCATGTCAGCGAGACCCCTGCGACCCAGGCGCTGAAGCGCGCCGGCATCGCGTTCACCGAGCATGTCTACGACTACGTCGAGCATGGCGGCACGGCGGAATCGTCCAGGCAGCTGGGCGTCGAGGAGCATGCCGTCGTGAAGACGCTGGTCATGCAGGACGAGAAGGCCGAGCCGCTGATCGTGCTGATGCATGGCGACTGCACGGTCAGCCTGAAGGAGCTGGCGCGGCAGATCCCGTGCAAGAAGGTCGAGCCTTGCAAACCTGAGGTGGCGCAGCGCCACAGTGGCTACCAGGTCGGCGGGACCTCGCCCTTCGGCGTGCGCAAGGCCATGCCGGTGTACGTCGAGGCCAGCATCCTGGCGTTGGAGAAGATCTGCATCAACGGCGGCCGGCGTGGCTACCTGGTCGGCATCGGGCCCCAGGTGCTCGTCGATCTTCTGGGGGCCAGGCCCGTGCATTGCGCGCTCAGCGCCTAGCAGCGGGTTGTCGAAGGAAATTACATCGGGCTGCGATTATTTGATTGAATTGCTTATAAATCGAATTCAATCAATCACTTGTGATTCATGGCCTGAAAAATGCTTGGAGACTGGCGTGACCAGCTCACCAAGGAAACGCCATGAGATCCTTCACTCGTATCGCTGCGATCTGGGGCTTTGCCGCCGCTGCCATCGCCCTTTCGACGCCCGCCCAGGCCGGCCTGACGCTGACCGCGGCAGGCACCTCCAACGGCTTCTCGCTGTCGACCTTCGCTAACTTCAGCTCCATCACTGGCGGAGGCTGCTGCGGCGGGCCGTTCGGCATTGCAGTGAGCGGCGGCGGCAACGTGCTCGTGTCCGTCAGTGGCACGCGCTATGTCTTCAACAACGCAGACGGCCAGGTGCCGGGCAGTGCCCTGGGCACGACGGGCAGTTCGTCCAGCACGTCGGCCTATGCCCGCGCCGGCGGGCTGGCCTACGGCGCCGATGGGGGGCATTTCGTCCAGTTCAAGGACAACGGCACCGTCGACCATGTGCTGACGGGCGTGTCGCCCGGCCCCTACCTGGGCATGTGGGGCGCCCCCAACGGCCACATCATCGCGACCAGCGGTGCAGGCCTGATCGATATCGACCCGCTGGCGGCCGGCGGGGCCGGCAGCTTCCGTGTCATCAACGGCGCCTTCGGCGACGGCGTGACCGTCTCGCCCGACGGCCTGACCGCCTACCTCGAACAGTCGGGCGGCATCCAGGGCTACAGCATCGCCACCGGCGCCCCGGTCGGCCCGTTCATCAGCGTGCCGGGCAGCAGTGCCGACGGCACCGGCATGATCATCGGCGGCGCGCTGAACGGTGACCTGATCATCAACAACAACAACGGTGACGTCGACCTTTGGAACTTCGGCTCCAGCGTGATGACCAAGCTGGCCACCGGTGCCTCGCCGTTCGGTGCCGACCGCGGCGACTACGTTGCCATCGACACCAAGGGCTGCCTGTTCCTCGACGAGGGCAACCATGTCGACCGCCTGTGCCTCGCGGGGGCGAGCATCGGCGAGCCCAACGGCAACACCGTGCCCGAGCCGGTCTCCGCGGTGCTGGTCGGCGCTGCGCTGCTCGGTCTCGGCGCGGCCCGCCGCCGTCGCTTCTGACCGGACGCCAGCCCGCGAGTCCACCAGGCCCCGCACTGCGGGGCTTCTTGCATGCCGGCGGACTCGGGGACTTCCCCGGGGGCGACGTCGGCAGGGCAGGCGGTCGGCCAACGCACAATGACGGCATGCAAGAGACTCTCCTCCCCCTGCTTGCCGCGTTCGCCGGCTATCTGATCGGCTCACTGTCCTTCGCCGTCCTCGTCAGCCGTGCGATGGGCCTGTCGGACCCGCGCAGCTATGGATCCGGCAATCCGGGCGCTACCAACGTGCTGCGTTCGGGCAACAAGGCCGCAGCCATGCTGACGCTGATGTTCGACGCGCTCAAGGGTTACCTCCCCGTGCTGGCCGTGCTGGTCTGGGGCCCGCGCCTAGGGCTGGGGGAGGGCACGGCCGCGATGGTGGGCCTGGCCGCCTTCCTCGGCCACCTGTGGCCAGTGTTCTTCCGCTTCAAGGGCGGCAAGGGCGTGGCCACGGCTGCCGGCGTCATTTTTGCGCTCAACCCCCTGCTGGGCGTGGCAACGCTGGCGACCTGGCTCATCATCGCCGGGTTCAGCCGCTACTCGTCGCTGGCCGCCATCGTGTCGGCCGCGTTCGCACCGATGTATCAGTTGCTCATTTGGGAAGCCGGCCCTACGGCACTGGCCCTCATCATCATGGGCTTGCTGCTGGTGTGGCGCCACCAGGCCAACATCCAGAAGCTGCTGGCCGGCACCGAGAGCAAGCTCGGGCAGAAGGCCGCAGCACCTCACGTCAAACCCACCAAGACCCGGAAGAAAGCATGACCGCCTCCACCCCCTTCTCCACAACAGTCGAACGTTTCGACATCGGTGCCCGCCTGTCGGAGATGGCCGTCCACAACGGCGTCGCCTACCTGGCCGGCCAGGTGCCCGAGGATGCCGGCGCCGACATCACCGGCCAGACGGCCCAGGTGCTTGCCGCCATCGACAAGCTGCTGGCACGCGCCGGCACTGACAAGAGCCGCATCCTGATGGCGCAGATCTTCCTGGCCGACCGCGCAGACTTCCCCGGCATGAACGCGGCCTGGGATGCCTGGGTGTCCGCAGGCCACACGCCGCCGCGCGCCACCGTCATCGCCGGCCTGGCACGGCCGGAGTGGAAGGTGGAGATCGTCGTCACGGCGGCGGTCTGAGCGTTTTGCGGGGCCGAATGCCCCGGGATTGATCCGCGACAAGCCACCGCCCGTTCGGTGGCACTAGCCTGCCGGTCTTCCAACGAGGGGCCGCCAGCGTGTCGATCGAATTGTTCCGCCAGGGGCGGCATGTGTGCGTCATGTTCTGCCGCCTGGGCGAGGAGGGCGGCGAGGCTGTGCAGGCCAACCAGTTCCTGCTCGTCAACGGCGACACCGGCGCCATCCTGGACCCCGGCGGCAACATCGCCTACAACGAGCTCTACCTCGGCATGTCGGCGTTCTTCGCGCCGCACAAGCTCGCCGCCATCCTGGCCTCGCACGCCGACCCGGACATCATCGCGTCGCTGGACCGCTGGATGACGGCCACCGAGGCGCCCGTCTACATCTCGCGCGTCTGGGAGCGCTTCGCACCGCATTTCTGCAAGCCCGGCAAGACGGCCGGCCGCATCATCGGCCTGCCCGACGCCGGTGAGCGCCTGTGGCTGGGCCGCGGCGCCGAGCGCTTCGAGCTGTGGGCGCTGCCGGCGCATTTTCTGCACGCCGAGGGCAACTTCCAGTTCTACGACCCGGTCAGCCGTATCCTGTTCTCCGGCGACCTCGGCGCCTCGATGGGCGCCGGCCTCGACCCCGAGCGGCACGTCGCGTCGCTGGCCGCGCACATCCCGCGCATGGAGGGCTTCCACCGCCGCTACATGGTCGGCAACAAGGTGCTGCGCCTGTGGGCGGCCATGGCGCGCCGGCTCGACATTGCCATGATCGCGCCCCAGCATGGCGCGCCCCTGGTGGGCGCTGCGGTGGGCGAGTTCATCGACTGGGTGGAGCAGCTGGAATGTGGCATCGACCTGTTCGGGCCGGCCAACTATCGCGTGCCAGACTGAGGCCGCAGCGCCCGCGGCCGCATCAGTCCGGTCCATGGGCGCGCCGGCGCCAGAACTCGGTGTCGAACAACTGCTGAGCGCCGGTGGCCGCGTTGATAAGCCAGAACTGCCGGCCGTCCGGGCTCACGCGCGACACCTCGCCGCTGTGCCGCCCCGCCGTCACGCGCAGTCCGACAGCATTGGCCGGGAAGCCGGGGTGGCGTGCCAGTTCCAGCAGCGGCTGCGCGTCCCGGCCGTCGGCCGCGAGCCGCAGCTTCTGCATCAGCGGCGCGAGCAGCGCGCCCGCCGCATCAGCGGGCGATACGAACAGCACCAGCTTGGCCTGCGCGCGGCTCAGCGCCACGTTGAGCAGGCGCTGCGCCTCCTCGCCTTGCAAGAAGGGCTGCGCGCCGTCCGCCGGGTCGAACAGCACCACCGGCGCCTCGCTGCCCTGGGCGCGGTGCACGGTGCTGACCCGCAGAGCCTCCGGCACGCCGCGGGCGCGCAGGCATTGCCGTATGAGTGCCCGCTGCGCGCGGAACGGCGTCAGCACGATCAGCTCGTCAGGTGTCCAGGCACCGCTGTCCAGTGCATCGGCGGCGAGCGACGCGATGGCCTCGGCCGACTCACGCCGCACCGGCCCGCGCTCATGGGCAGACCAGCCGCCGTCGCGCACGACGCGGTGCACGTGCAGCTGCGTCTCCGGCCCGATGTCGGACAGCGCCCGGTGCCGGGCGGCCCGCCAGGCGGCGGACGCCTGCGCGTCGGCCGCCACGCGCAGCGCGCCGTCGTAGAACAGCTGGCTGACAAGGTTACCGATGGGCGCCGCCATGCGCGACTGTTCGTCCAGCAGCGCCACCGACGCGCCGGCTCGCGGCATCTCGGCAAAAGCCGAGCGCCCCAGCCAGCGCCGCGCCAGCCGGTCGTCGCTGCGCAGCACGGGCGACAGCTGCTGGGGGTCGCCGGCGAACAGGCGCGCGCGGCCCAGCGGCATCAGTGCCAGCGCATGGGCCAGGCTGACCTGGCTGGCCTCGTCGAACACCAGCAGGTCGAAGGGCGGTTCGCCTTCGGCGCCGAGCTCACGCAGCGACTTCAACGTGAAGGCGGCGCGCGTGGTCGTCATGCTGGCCAGGCGGCAGCGCTGCAGTACCTTCAGCGATGCGCTGCGCAGCTCGTCGCGCAAGGCCTCGACGCGATCCGCCCAGGCCTTCAGCGCGGCGGCGTCACGGGCCGACGGCCGCTGGCTCTCGGCGCGCGCCAGGCGGGAGATGAGGTTGTGGTCCTGCGTGGGCAGCAGGTGCTCGCGGCCTTCGTAGGCCGCCGCATCGAAGCGGGTGCCCAGCCGCTGCACCTGCGGCCGGCAATGCTCGCGCCGGCCTTTCTGCAGCGCCTTGTCGACGGCCAGCGTCGCCAGATCCACCGCATGGTTGGTGGTGGACAGCAGCAGCACGCGGGCCTCGGGTCGCGTGTCCAGGTACTCGGCCAGCAGCACGCCCAGCGTCGTCGTCTTGCCCGTGCCCGGCGGCCCCCACAGGAAGGCGCTGCTGCGGCCTACCAGCGCGAGCGCCTCTCGCTGCGCCTGGCGCAGCCAGCGGAAGGGGGTGCCCGTCAGCATCGGGCCGGCGTCGACCGGTCGCGGACGGCCCAGGTCGGGCAGGCAGGCCAGCGCGCGCTCGGCCCAGGGCGTGTCCCACCAGGCGTCGGCCACGGCGTTCAGGAAGCGCGTGGGATACAGGCGGATCAGCCCGCCGCTGGACGGGGGCACGCTGCTGGCGTTCTGCAGCACCAACTGGTCGTCCTCGGCCACGACGGCCAGCACGCTGGCGCCGCCTTTGGCGGGACCGCCCCACCAGGCGCTTGCGCCATCCAGGCTGTCGTCCAGCAGCGCCTGGGCCGACGCCGCGCCGGGCCGCTGGCCTTCGGCGAACACATACCCGGGCTCCAGCGTCACCCGCCACAGCGTGCCGTCGCGTTCGCTGTGCAGCACCTTGAAGTCGTAGTACTCGGGCGTGGCCGACAGCTCGGCGTTCAACGCCGAGCGCACGTCGGCAAGGCTCATCACGGGAGAGGGGAGCGGATTCGGGAGGCGGCACTGTAGCGGCTGACCGGCGCGCCCGACCCCGCCCCGGTCAATGCCCGGACCTTGATCAGCTCCGTGGCATGGTGGCGGTCGGCGGCGGCGGTTGATAGTCGGCCGGCAGCTCGGTGGGTGTGAGCTCCAGCACGAACCTTTCGTTCGGGTTGGCGCCATTGATCTCGACGCGCGCCGTCTCGCCCCAGGCGGATGCCAGGCTGGGATGGCCCAGCTCCATGGCGGGGTCACCGACGCTGATCCGCGTCTTGATGAAGGCCGTCCCATCTTGTTTCTCGGGCCAGAGCGAGATCCATAGCGGTTGCGTTGTCCAACCGGGCTTGTCGGCCTTGACCGCATTGAATCGAAGCATCAGGCGCTCACCGCTGCGGCCAATCAGGCTGGATCTGAGGGTGGTCTTCTGGCCAGGCTCGCTGAGCACCAGCGCCAGCTGCATGCGGATGTAGCCCCTGTCCGCCGTCGCCGGGATTGCGCCGGCATAGGCCAGCGCCGACAAGCTCGTGATGGCGAGCAGCAATGGCAGTGCACGGCGGCGTGTCAGCGGCATGGGACGGTTCAGCATGGCAATCCTTTCAACCAAAGGGTGGGAACTGCCCCAGCGGCTTGCCAGCGGCGCGCCCAGGGCGTTGAGTCCATGCGCCGCCAGCAGCGCGCGGGCATAGGTGGTCGCCGCGCCGGGCCGGCCGGCCAGCACGGCCGCATCGCAGGCGAGTTCCTGGTCCGCGTGCATGCGCCGCGCGGCCCACCAGGCCAGCGGGTTCCACCAGTGCAGGGCCGTGATCGCGCAGGCAAGCAGGTTCCAGAGGTTGTCCAGCCTGTCCCGGTGGACATGCTCGTGGGCGATGACCAGTTCGCGTTCGGCGGCGTCGAAGCGTGTCTCGAAGTCCAGCGGCAGCGCAAGGCGCGGGCGCAGCAGGCCCACAAGGGCCGGGCTGCTGCCCGCCGGCAGGCGATCGCCCAGGCAGGCAAGCCGGTACTGCCGGCGCGTTTGCATCAGCGCGACCAGCGCTGCGCCTGTGAGCCACAACGCCAGCCACGGCGCGGCCTGGTTGCGGGTGGGCCGGGGCAGTGCGGGCAATGCAGCCGGGGTGCCGCCGCCGGCTGCCTGCACGACGAGGCGCAGCGGCTCCTGGGCCGGCCGCGGCAGCGCGGGCGTCAGCAGCAGCACCGGGACCAGCAGCCAGGCGGCGTAGACGACGCCGGCACCCAGCCATGTCAGCAACGGGCGCAGGGCCCACAGCAGGGCGATGCCCAGGCTCAGCAGCAGGGCCTGCCGCAGCAGGACGGTGAGCAGCGCGTCGGTCATGGCCTGGCCCTCTCTAGCGAGTGCCGGGCTGGGCCTGCGGCTGCGGCAGCGGGTCGGTCAGCACGCTGGCCTTGCGGCGCATCAGCAGGTCGGGGCCTCCACTGGCCGAAGCCACGCGCCGTTCGGTCCAACTGCCCTCGGCCACGTTGTCCGCATGGACCGCGCCGCGCCGCAGGGGCGTGCCGTCCTGGGACATGGTGACCAGCCTGATCTGCCCGGGCGCGGTGACCGTGGGGAAGATGACGAGGTCCCAATGCAGCGCGTCGGGCGTGTCGCGCTGGAAGCTGACGGCGGTCGGGAGCCCGGCCTCGGTGATGAGGCGCATGGTCTTGCCCATGGGGATGGGCGCGGAGCCATCGCGCGGCATCAGGCTCAGCTCCAGCTCGATGCCGACCTGGGGCGCGTCCGTCTTGCCGGGAGCCTCGCTGGCTTGAGCCGCCCAGGCCAGGGTGCTGGTCAGCAGCAGCCCGGCGGCCAGCAGTGCCGCATGGCGGCGGGTCATGGGGCGGGGACGGTTCAGCATGGAAATCCTTTCGACAAGGGGGTGGATGGTGATCCAGCGGCTGGCCAGCGGCGCCGCGTGATCGTTGAGGTCATGGGCGGCCAGCAAGGCTTGGGCGTAGACGCCGCGCGCCTCGGGTTCGCGGGCCAGCACCGCCGCATCACAGGCCAGCTCCTGGTCGGCGCGCAGGCGGCGGAGCGCCCACCAGGCCAGCGGGTTCCACCAGTGCAGCGCCACGATGAGGGTGGCCAGCAGGGACCAGAGGTTGTCCAGCCGCTGCAGGTGCATCTGTTCGTGGGCCAGCACCAGGCGCTGCTGTGCCGGCGTGAAGCGCTGTTCGAAGTCGGTCGGCAGCACGATGCGGGGGCGCAGCAGGCCCACCAGCGCCGGGCTGCTGCCGGCGGGCAGGCATGTCCCTTGGCCTTCCAGCTTGCGCTGCCTCCGCCATTGCGCCAGCAGCGTCAGGGCCGTGCCCGCCAGCCAAAGCAGCATGCCGATCTGGGGCCAGTCGGAGCCTAGCGCGGCGGCCGCCGCCGGCATGGGCGAGGTCGCAGCGGTGCTGCTGAGTTCGGCGGCCTGCAGCATCAGCCGCACCGGCTCCTGCGCCGGGCGAGGCAGTGCTGCGGTGACCAGCAGCAGAGGGATCAGCAGCCATGCGGCGTAGGTCACGGCCGGACCGGCGCGATTCAGCATGGGGCGGGCCACGGCCAGCAGGGCGATGCCCAGGCTCAGCAGCAGGGCCTGCCGCAGCAGGGCGCTGAGCAGCGCGTCAGCCACGCTCCTGCTCCTCCAGCAGCGCCTTCAGCGCCACGAGATCGTCGGCGCTGAGCTTGCGCTCCGATGCGAACTGCGCCACCAGCGGCGCCAGCCGTCCGCCGAACAGGCGGTCGATCAGCGACAGGCCTGCGTCGGCCACCCAGGCATCCTCAGGGACGGCGGGCGCGTACAGGAAGCGCCGGCCGTCGCGTTCGGCGGTCACGGCGCCCTTCTTCAGCAGGCGGTTCAGCAGCGTCTTCACGGTAGCGAGCTGCCAGCCCTGCTGGACCCTAAGCGCCGCGGCGATCTCGTCGGCGGCCTGCGGGGCGCGCTGCCAGAGCTGGCGCATGACCTGGGCCTCGGCGTCGCTGATGGGGGGCGGTGGCTTGTTCATGATTACACATGTAAACGTTGACTAATGATTACGCTTGTAAACGATGCCGTCAAGTGAGGGTTTGTCATAGCCGGGCCATGTCGCCGGCCTAGGGTGGCGGCCAGGGCCGCCGTCGCGGCCGGGAGCATCTCGTGAGCCATGTCGACGACGAACTGGTGAAGCGCATTCACCGCGACCTGCAGGACGATTTCGACGAGGAGCTGGAGCTCGAACTCGAAGACCGCGACTACGGCGCCATGCCCAGCGACGTGACCGCCGACGCCGCCCTGGAGCGCAGGCACTACTTCCGTGAGCTGTTCCGGCTGCAGAGCGAGCTGGTGAAACTGCAGGACTGGGTCGTGCACACCGGCCACAAGGTCGTCATCCTGTTCGAGGGCCGCGACGCGGCGGGCAAGGGCGGCGTCATCAAGCGCATCACGCAGCGGCTGAACCCGCGCGTGTGCCGCGTCGCCGCGTTGCCGGCACCCAACGACCGCGAGCGCACGCAGTGGTATTTCCAGCGCTATGTGTCGCATCTGCCGGCGGCCGGCGAGATCGTGCTGTTCGACCGCAGCTGGTACAACCGCGCCGGCGTCGAGCGCGTGATGGGCTTCTGCACGGACGAGCAGTACGAGGAGTTCTTTCGTTCCGCGCCGGAGTTCGAGCGCATGCTGCAGCGCTCGGGCATACAGCTCATCAAGTACTGGTTCTCGATCAGCGACGACGAGCAGCGCATCCGCTTCATGAGCCGCATCCACGACCCGCTCAAGCAGTGGAAGCTCAGTCCCATGGACCTGGAGTCGCGCCGTCGCTGGGAGGCCTATACCTCGGCCAAGGAGGTGATGCTGGAGCGCACCCACATCCCCGAGTCGCCCTGGTGGGTGGTGCCGGCAGACGACAAGAAGCGCGCGCGGCTGAACTGCATCAGCCACCTGCTGTCGCAGATGCCCTATCGGGAGGTGCAGCACGCCGACATCGAGCTGCCCGCGCGCGAGCGCCGCGAGGACTACATCCGGCATCCGGTGCCGGACAACCTCATCGTGCCCGAGGTGTACTGACGTCCGCCTAGGATGCGGGGCATGTCACTGCCCCCACGCTCACTGTTCGTCGTCATCGCGCTGGCCGCCGCGGCCTCCTGGGCCTGGCGTGGGCATGTCGCTGCCGAAGACGGCGAGCGGCTGGCCCGGCAAGCGCAGCCGGGCGACATCCGCATGATCTCGTCCGAGACCTGCGGCTGGTGCACGGCAGCGCGGCGGTGGATGACGCAGGAAGGCATCGCGTTCGACGAGTGCTTCGTCGAGCGCGATGCGCAATGCCTGGCCGACTACCAGGCGCAGGGCGGCATGGGCACGCCCACGCTGGTCGTGCGCGGCCACACGGTGCTGGGCTTCGATCGGACCCGCATCCTTGAGATCCTGGGACGGGCCGAGCCGAGTCGTCAGCGCTGACTCAGCAGCGCTGGCGGCTCGGCTCGGCGGCGGTGCAGGAAGGCGTCATTCGCATGTTGGGAAGGCATCCGGCTCAGGCGCGCTTGGTCGTGGTCTTGGCGGCGGCCAGCGTCTGGCGCAGCAGCGTGGCTTCGCTGTAGCCGACCACCACGACGCGCGGCAGCTGGGCGACTTCGCGCTGGGCGTGGCCGGTCACGACGACGCGGGGCAGCTGGGCGACTTCGCGGGTGGCCTTGCCTGTGACGACGACGCGCTCCAGCTTGACGACCTCCTGCGGTGCGGCATGGGCTGCGGCGGAGAAGGCCAGGGCGGCGGCGACGGCGGCGAAGAGGGTGGCTTGCTTGCTCATGATGGACTCCGTTCGGTGGGTTGCGAACTGCGTGATTGCTGGTTCGATGGAGTCAGTTTCGGCAATGGATCCGCCCGCTTCCACGTGCCTGCGATCAAGCGCGGGCTGCGCTGGATGAACTGCGGGCGCGGCGGATGAACTGCGTGGAGTGGAAGTGCCCCGGCTCGGCCCCGCCCCGCGGGACGCTGGCCGGCGGCTCGGTCCCCCGGGGGCATCGCCCGGATGGGCCGGCCGGCGTACGGCCCGTGGGTTTCAGGTGCGGCGGATGAGCCGCCGCCCGGCCTTCAGTCGAGCTGCAGGCCAAGCCTGGCGAGGTCGCCGCGCCCCTGGCGCACCAGCATGGGTTCGTCGCCCTGGCTCAGGTCCAGCACCGTGGTCGGCTGGGCCGGGCAGGCGCCCGCGTCCAGCACGAACTGGAGCTGCCGGTCCAGCCGCTCGCAGACGGCGGCGGCGTCATTCATCGGCTCGCTGTCGCCGGGCGGGATCAGCGTGGTCGATAGCAGCGGTTCGCCGAACAGGGCCAGCAGGTCCTGGGTGACCTTGTGGTCGGGCACCCGCAGGCCTATGGTGCGCCGGCTGGGGTGCGACAGGCGGCGCGGCACTTCCTTGGTGGCCGGCAGGATGAAGGTGTAGGCCCCGGGCGTGGCGAGCTTGAGCAGACGGTACTGGCGGTTGTCCACCATCGCGTAGTTGGCCAGTTCGGACAGGTCGCGGCACAGCAGCGTCAGGTGGTGCTTCTCGTCCACGCCACGCACGCGGCGCAGCGCCTCGGCGGCAGCCTTGTCGTCCAGGCGACAGACGAAGGCATAGCTGGAGTCCGTCGGGATGGCGCCGATGCCGCCGGCCTGCAGCATCTGGACGCATTGGCGCAGGAAGCGCGGCTGCGGGTTGTCGGGATGGACTTCGAAGAGCTGGGCCATCAGTGGTGAATCCGCTCGGCAAGTGCTGCCCACACCGGCGTCAGCCGGCCCGCCAGCGGCGGCAGCGTGCCGAGGTCGACCCGGCTTTCCTCGGGGCTGTGGAAGTCCGAGCCCCGCGAGGCCAGCAGGCCGAACTCGATGGCCGTGTCGGCGTAGCGGCCGAACTCCGCCGCCGTATGGCTGCCGGTGACGACCTCGATGCCGCGCCCGCCATGGGCCATGAACTCGGTGATCAGCGCGTACTCCTCGGTGGGCGTGAAGTCGTAGCGGCCCGGATGGGCGATGACGGCGATGCCGCCGGCGCGCGTGATCCAGCCCACCGCGTCCTTCAGCGACGCCCACTTGTGCGGCACGAAGCCCGGCTTGCCATCGGTCAGGAAGCGGCGGAACACCTCGGGCACGTCGTTGCAGAAGCCGCCGTCGACGAGGAAGCGTGCAAAGTGGGTGCGGGAGATCAGCTCCGGGTTGCCGACGTACTTCAGCGCGCCCTCGAAGGCACCCGGGATGCCCACCTGGGCCAGGCCGGCCGCCATCTCGCGGGCGCGCGACTCGCGGCCGCCGCGGGTGGCGCGCAGGCCCTCGACCATCTCGGGCGCTCGGTGGTCGAAACCCAGGCCGACGATGTGGACGACACGGCCGGCGAAGGTCACCGATATCTCGGTGCCGGTCAGGTAGGGCAAGTCCAGCGCCCGGGCGGCATCGATGGCGCGCTGCTGGCCGCCGATCTCGTCATGGTCCGTCAGCGACCACAGCTCCACCCCCGCGGCCTTGGCGCGTCCGGCCAGGGCCTCGGGCGTCAGCGTGCCGTCCGAGACGACCGAGTGGCAGTGCAGGTCGGCGTTGAGCGTGGTGGCGAGGTTCACGCCCGGATTGTGTCAGCCCCGCCATCTCCGGGCGGTTGGCATTGTTTACGCCACGAGCAGGGGCGGCTGGCGACGGTCGACGAAGAAGCGGCTGCCGCCGACGCAGCCCTTGGCCACGCGCTTGGGCTCGGCCAGCGCGGCGCTCAGCGCCCGCGCGTTCTCGAAATGCCCCGGCAGGTGCAGCACGGCGCCGGCCGAGATCGTCGGCAGCGGATGGAAGCTGGGTTGGTTCTGGCGGTTCAGCGTCTCGTAGCCGCCGGCGGCCAGGTGCTCGGCCGAGAAGAAACTGCGCACGCCGGCGTCGAAGGCTTCGCAGATGCGCGCCAGCCGGCCCTCCCAGTCGGCGCTGCTGAGCACCATGACGAAGTCGTCGCCGCCAATGTGGCCGACGAAGTCGACCTGCGGGTCTGCGGCCTGGGTCAGCACGCGGGCGGCCAGGCGGATGATGTCGTCGCCGATCCGGTAGCCATAGACGTCGTTGAAGGGCTTGAAGTGGTCGATGTCCCAGACCACGGCGACGAAGGTCTCGCCGGCCTCGATGAGGCAGTCGAGATGATGGTCTATGGGCACGTTGCCGGGCAGCAGCGTCAGCGGGTTGGCGTAGCGGGCCGCGTGCACCTGCAGGTCGGACACGGCCTTGAGCAGGTCGGAGCTGCGGCCCGAGCCGAAGTAGGTGCCGTCGCGCGTGACGATGAAGCCGTCGATCAGCAGGCGCTCGTCGAGGTTGGCCAGCGCGTCGCTCATCGCCCGCAGCGGCGTGGCGACGTCCACCACCAGCGGGCTGGCGTCCATCAGCTCGACGCAGCTGTGCTTCTCGAAGATGTCCATGAAGTAGCGCTCGGTGCTGCGCTTGAGCACGTGCAGCGAGCGCAGCACGCCGATGGGGCGCTGCTGCTCGTCCAGCACCGGGATGGCAAGCAGTTGCTCGTCGGCGTGGAAGAGGTCGATGATGCTGCGGCAGCTGGTGGCGGCCGTGACGGTCAGGCCGCGGCGCGCGAGCTGGCCGGCGCTGGTGATGGCGCCCTGGGACAGCGGCAGCGCGAGGTCGTTCTGCAGCAGGCGCGGCTGGGCCACGGTGGCCAGGCGGCCGCTCCACTGCGCGCTCAGCGACGCACGTGGCGTGGCGCTCGGGCGGGCGAACAGATAGCCCTGGCAGATGGTGAGGCCCAGGCGCCGCAGCACATCGAGGTCGGGCTCCTGTTCCAGGCCTTCGGCGACGACCTCGCAGCCGCTGGTGGCGGCCATCTCGACGATGGAGCGCACGAACTGCTGCTTCAGCGGCTCCTGCGCGATGCCGTCGATGAAGTGGCGGTCGGTCTTGACGAAGTCGGGCCGCATTTCCATCCAGCGGCGCAGCGACGCGAAGCCCTCGCCGAGGTCGTCCAGTGCGACGCGAAAGCCCCGCTCGCGCAGTGCCTGCAGTGCGTCGTCCAGCTGGGCGATGTCTTCGATGGGGCGGGTCTCGGTCAGCTCGATGACGACGCGCGACGTGGGCAGGCCCAGCTCGAGCAGATCCGCGGCCAGCACGCCGGCATGCTGGCGCGCGCCGACCAGCGTGTCGGCGGTGACGTTGAGGAACAGCAGGCCCGGCAGCCGCAGGGCCTTGAAGCGCTGGACGGCGCGCCGGATGATGAGATGCTCCAGCTCGACGAGACGGCCCAGGCGGGCGGCGGCTTCGAACAGCACCAGAGGCGAATGCAGGGGGCCGTTGGCCGGCGCGCGGGTCAGGGCCTCGTAGCCGTAGATCTCGGCGCGGTCGATGGCGACCAGGGGCTGGAAATGGATGTCGAAGCTGCGCTGCTCGATCAGGCGATCGAGCGCGGCGGCTAGGGGATCGGGCGCGGTGGCGCGCATGCAGGGCTCCGGGTCGGCTGGCAGCGCCGATTCTTGGAAGCGCCCATGACAGTCCGGTGACCGGCGGTGGCGGGCCGCGCGGTCCCGCCAACTCCGTCACGCCCCGCGGGCCTGGCGCCAAGCCGGCCTCAAGCCGAGGCGATGCCTTGGACGAGGGCCCTCAGGTGCAGGCCTCGATGACGTACTGGATGCGCTGCTGGCCCTGCCATTCATCCAGGCTGAGGCGATAGGCCAGCGTGGCCCGCTCGGGCAGCATGTCGATGTGGTTGAACCAGATCGCGTCGATGAGGCGGCCGGCCTGGCGCAGGCGCAGCTTCAGGTGCTTCTCGCCCACCAGCCGTTGCGAGACCAGCTCGAAGCGGTCGCAGAACACCGGCGGCTCGAAGCCCTGGCCCCAGACCTGGGCGTCCAGCAGCCGCGCGGTCTCGGGCGTCGCGGCCTCGGCGGGCAGGGCGCCGTCGTGGCGCAGCGTGCGGGTCAGGTCCTGCTCGTTCAGCCATTCCTCGGCGACGCGGGCCAGCGCGAGCGCGAAGCGGTTCACGTCGTCGATGGCCAGCGTCGCGCCGGCGGCCATCGCATGGCCACCGAACCTGGCCAGAAGCTCGGGCTCGCGCTTTGCGACCAGGTCCAGGGCGTCGCGCAGGTGAAAGCCGGGGATGGAGCGGCCGGATCCCTTCAGCTGGCCGTCGGCGCCGCGCGCGAACACGAAGGTGGGGCGGTGCACGCGGTCCTTGATGCGGGAGGCGACGATGCCGACGACCCCCTCGTGGAAGTCGGCGTCGAACAGCGCGACGGCCGGCGGCAGCGCGCCTTCGAGGGCTTTGATGAGGCCGTCCAGCCGTGCTTCGGCCATCTCGCGCATGCCGCTTTCGATCTCGCGGCGCTCGCGGTTGATGGCGTCGAGCTGCGTGGCGAGCTGCAGCGCGCGCTCGGGGTCGTCGGTGGTCAGTGTCTCTATGCCCAGCGTCATGTCGGCCAGGCGGCCGGCGGCGTTGATGCGCGGGCCCAGGGCGAAGCCGAGGTCGAAGCCCTGGGCCTTGCTGGCGTCGCGCTTGGACGCGCTGAACAGCGCCATCACGCCCGGCTGCGCGCGACCGCTTCGCATGCGCCTGAGTCCCTGTGCGACGAGGCGGCGGTTGTTGGCGTCGAGCTTGACGACGTCGGCCACGGTGCCCAGCGCCACCAGGTCCAGCAGGCCATCCAGGCGCGGCACCTCCGTGAAGGCGCCGCGCGCGCGCAGCTCGGCGCGCAGGCCCATCAGCACGTAGAAAGCCACGCCCACGCCGGCCAGGGACTTGCTCGCGAACGTGCATCCCGGCTGGTTGGGGTTGACGATGGCCTCGGCCTCGGGGATGACGACGGCGCCATCGACGAGGGCGGGCAGGTGGTGGTCGGTCACCAGCACCTTCAGGCCCTGCGCCCGCGCATGCGCCACGCCGGCCAGGCTGGCGATGCCGTTGTCCACCGTGACGAGCAGGCCGGGCTGCTGCTCCAGCGCCAGGTCGACGATGGTGGGCGTGAGGCCGTAGCCGTGCACGGCCCGGTCGGGAACGACGTAGCCGAGCTGCCCGGGGTGCGCGCCCAGCAGGCGCAGGCCGCGCAGCATGACGGCGCAGGCGGTGGCGCCGTCGCAGTCGTAGTCGGCCACGATGACGATGCGCTCACCGTGCTGGATGGTGTCGGCCAGCAGGCGCCCGGCATCGGCCAGGCCCTTCAGGTCGGTGGGGGGCAGCAGCTGGGCCAGGCTCTCGTCCAGCTCGGCCACTTCGCGCACGCCGCGCGCGGCCAGCAGCCGGGCCAGCAGCGGCGCGACGCCCGCCTGCTCCAGCGCCCAGGCCGTGCGCGGCGGCACGTCGCGTTCGACCAGCCTCGGTGCGTTCACAAGGCCTCCAGCATGGCGGCCGCGTCGGGAGCCTTCAGGCGGCGCTTGAGCCTCTCCACCAGCGGCAGGGGCCGCGCCGTGAAGCGGCGCGCGAAGCGTTCGCCACACAGCGTGAGACTGCTCAGCTCCTGGGCCAGCGGGCCGGCGTCCAGCCGCTGCCAGGCCTCGGCCCAGGCGGCGAGGTCGCCGTTCAGCAGCGGCTCGGTCAGGCGGACGTCCACGGTCACGCCGGCCGGGCGGCCATTGGCGCGGCCGATGTCGCCCAGCCACACCGAGTTGATCGCATGCTCGCCGCGCGCCTCGCGCTCGGCGTTGAGGGCGTGGCCGTGCAGCAGCATCTGGGCCTCGTTCTGCCAGCGCCGCAGCGTGCGCGCCTCGGGCAGCCAGGGCTCGATGGGCCGGCCGGCGGCGCGCTCGATGCTGGCGGCGCTCAAGCCGTCCAGCGCCGTTGCGTGACCGATGGCCCAGCGCGTCGCGTCCAGCAGCCGCCATTGCCAGCCCTCGGCCGTGGGCCAGAGTTCCTGCAGCAGGGCTGCGAAGCGGGCCGCGTCGGACTCCGACAGGTGCAGCGCCGCCGGCGGCAGCATGTCGACGCCGTCCGTGCCGACAGCCAGGTGCACGGGCGTCATCAGCGCCCAGGCCAGTTCGGCATCGGCCTCCACGGCCCAGGCGGCCGCACTGGGCTGGGCCTGGCCGCGCAGCGCCGCCAGCGCCAGCTGGTGCGGCGGCTGGGGCGAGAACTCGTCGCTGCCCCAGGTCTCGGCTGGGCTGAGGCGGGTCAGCTGGGTCGTTAGGTTCGGCAATTGCAGTGCGCCGAAGGCATGCCGCGCGGCCTCGTCAAGCGCGCCGGCATGGGGAATCATCAGGTGCATGGTCCGGATTATCCCGGGGGGCATTCAACCCGTTGTCACACAAGCTTCATACACTTTTGTTCATGACCAACCCGACGCCGTTGAAGCTGCTCAATCGCGAACAAGCCATCCTCGAGTTCAACCGCCGCGTGCTGGCCCAGGCCCAGCGCGAGGACGTGCCGCTGCTGGAGCGGCTGCGCTACATCTGTATCGTGTCGAGCAACCTGGACGAGTTCTTCGAGGTGCGCTTCGCCGACATGCTGGAGGCCGCGCGCGACCCGCTCAGCACCGTGACGGGCCAGGACGTCGACCGCGTCGGCCGTGCGGCGCACACGCTGATCGACGAGCAGTACCACATCTTCAACGAGCAGCTCACGCCGCTGCTGTTGAAGCAGCGCATCGTCATCCTCAACCACGCCGACCGCGACGAGGCGCAGCGGCGCTGGGTGCAGAAGTTCTTCGAGCGCGAGGTGCGGCCGCTGCTGGTGCCCGTGGGGCTGGACCCGGCCCACCCCTTTCCGCAGGTGGCCAACAAGTCGCTGCACTTCATCGCCCGGCTTTCGGGCAAGGATGCCTTCGGCCGCGACAACCGCATCGCCATCGTCAAGGTGCCGCGAGTGCTGCCGCGCGTCATCAAGCTGCCTGCCAGCCTCAGCGACAACCGCCAGGCCTATGTGCTGCTGACCAGCGTCATCCGCGCCCACCTGGAGGAGCTCTTCCCCGGCCGCAAGGTGGAGGCCTTCTCGCAGTTCCGCGTCACGCGCGACTCCGACCTGGAGGTTGACGAGGAGGAGATCGCCAACCTGCGCCATGCGCTGCGTTCGGGGCTGACGACGCGCCACTTCGGCCGCGCGGTGCGGCTGGAGGTCGTCAATACCTGCCCGGCCGAGCTGTCGGAGTTCCTGCTGGAGCAGTTCGGCCTGCCCAACGCGGCGCTGTACCGCGTCAACGGGCCGGTCAACCTGGTGCGCCTGAACGAGCTGATCGACCAGACCGAAGCGCCGGAGCTGCGCTTCCAGCCCTTCGAGCCGGCCTGGCCGACGGGCCGGCTGCCGCGCCACAAGTCCATCTTCGAGCGTCTGAAGAAGAGCGACGTGCTGCTGCACCATCCCTTCGAGAGCTTCGAGCCCGTCGTGCAGATGCTGCGCGAGGCGGTGGCGGACCCGGACGTGCTGGCCATCAAGCAGACCATCTACCGCACCGGCGCAAAGTCCGAGCTGATGGACCTGCTCATCGAGGCGGCGCGGCGCGGCAAGGAGGTCATGGCCGTCGTGGAGCTGAAGGCGCGCTTCGACGAGGAGGCCAACATCAACTGGGCCGAGCGGCTGGAGGCGGTGGGCGCGCAGGTGGTGTACGGCATCGTCGGCTACAAGACCCATGCCAAGCTGCTGCTGGTGATGCGGCGCGAGAACGGCAGGCTGCGCCGCTACGCCCATGTATCGACCGGCAACTACAACCCCAAGACGGCGCGGCTCTACACCGACCTGGGGCTGCTGACGGCCGATGCCGACCTGACGGCCGACGCCGACTCGGTGTTCCGCCAGCTCGCGTCGCTGGGCAAGTTCAAGGCGCTGCGGCGCATGCTTCTGGCGCCGTTCAACATGCACAGCCGCATGATGGAGCTACTGGCCCAGGTCGAGGCGGCCGCGCTGGCCGGCTACAAGGGCGCCCGCGTGGTCGTGAAGATCAATGCGCTGACAGATGCCGAACTCATCCACGGCCTGCTGCGTACCGCCCAGGCCGGCGCCAGGATTGACCTCATCGTGCGCGGCGCCTGCATGCTGCCGCCGGGCCTGCCGGGCATCAGCGACCACATCGTCGTGCGTTCCGTCGTCGGCCGCTTCCTGGAGCATTCGCGCGTCTGCTATTTCCGCTGGGCCGAGGCCAAGGGGGACGACGACGGCGAAGCGCTGTTCCTGTCCAGCGCCGACTGGATGAGCCGCAACATGTTCCGCCGCATCGAGGTGGCCTGGCCGGTGCTGGATCCCAAGCTGCGCCAGCGCGTCATCGACGAGGCGCTGCAGCCCTATCTGCACGACACCATGGACGCCTGGCAACTGGGCCCCGATGGCCGCTCGGTGCGGGTCGACGCCAAGGGCACGGTCAGTGCGCAGCAGGCGCTGATGCGGCGCTATTCCGAATAGGAGCGCGGTGATGGACCTGATCCTGTGGCGCCATGCCGAAGCCGAGCTCATCGCCCCTGGCCAGGACGACTTGCAGCGCGCGTTGACGCCCAAGGGTGAGCGCCAGGCCCGGCGCATGGCGGCCTGGCTCAACCACCGGCT
The DNA here is from genome assembly GCF_019237615.1 of Roseateles sp. Taxonomy (GTDB): domain Bacteria; phylum Pseudomonadota; class Gammaproteobacteria; order Burkholderiales; family Burkholderiaceae_C; genus Pelomonas. Next base: position 19,332 of record NZ_JAFAGT010000030.1, read on the forward strand.
GGCGGCGACGACGCGCGTGCTCGTCAGTCCGGCGCTGCGCTGCCGCCAGACGGCCGAGGCCCTGGGGCGCGAGGCGCGCATCGTGCCGGCCATCGCGCCGGATGCGCCCATCGCGGCCCTCATCGGGGCCTCGCGCTGGCCCAGGGCCAGCGAGCCGGTGCTGATCTGCGGGCACCAGCCGACGCTGGGCCGCCTGGCCGCGCGGCTGCTGGCCGGTGTAGAGCAGGACTGGGCCGTCAAGAAGGGCGCCGTCTGGTGGCTGCGCTGGCGCCAGCGCGACGGCGAGCCCGAGGTCACGCTGCACGCGGTACAAGGGCCCGACGCCCTGTGACCCGCGCACCGCGCTGAGCTCAGGCCACCGAGAGCTCCAGCAGGTCGGTGCGGGCCCAGGCCTCCGCCTCTTCCTTCAGCAGGAAGCGTGTGCGCGCCTGGCCCTCGGACCAGCTCTTGGGGCTGCGCAGCGTCAGCTGCCGGCCGTCGCGCCGGAGCATCGGGCCGGTGCCCTGCACCGGCGTGCGCGCATGGCAGAGGATGACGGCCAGGCGCAGCGCGACGATCTGCTCCAGCAGTGCCGGGTCGGCCAGCTGGGGCTCCAGCTTGCGCAGGCCGCCGCGCTGGCCCAGGGCCAGTGCGCCAAGGCGCTGCAGCTGATTGGTCGAGAAGCCCGGCGCGTCCACGTGGGCGATCAGGTAGGCGCTGTGGCGGTGGTGGTCGTGGTGCGACACCAGCATGCCGATCTCGTGCAGGGCCGCGGCCCAGCGCAGCTCGCGCAGCAGCTCGGCCGACGGCTTGGGCGCGAGGTGGCGGTAGAGCCGTTCCGCCTGGGCTGCGACGCGTTCGGCCTGGGCCACATCGACGCCGAAGCGCAGCTGCAGCTCGGCGACCGATGCGCCGCGCGGGTCGCGCGCGCCGCTGGGCTGCAGGCGCTCGGCCAGGTCGAAGATGACGCCCTGGCGCAGCGCGCCCTTGGTGGGCAGCAGCTCGTCGATGCCGAACTGGGTCAGCAGCGTGTAGAGGATGCACAGGCCGCCCGCGACGACGGGACGGCGGTCGTCCTTCAGGCCGGGCAGTTGCAGCTTGTCCTGCGAACCGGCGGCGATGCAGCGCTCGATGCACCAGCGCAGCGCGGCGGGTGTGATGCGGCCGTCCGTCTGTCCCGCGGCGGCGAGGATCTGCGACACCGCGCCGACCGTGCCCGACGAGCCCAGCGCCTCCTGCCAGAGCTCGGGGCGGAACAGCGTCAGCGCCTCCTCCAGCTCGGCGCCGGCCGCGACCTGCGCAGCGCGGAAGGCCTCGGCGGTGTAGCGGCCCTCGCCGAAGAAGCGCAGCGACAGGCCCACGCTGCCGACGCCGAAGGACTCGGCCAGCAGCGGCTTGCGGCCGCGGCCGAGGATCATCTCGGTGGAGCGGCCGCCGATGTCGATGACGAGGCGGGGTTGGTTGGACGGCTGCAGGCGCGCGACGCCGGCGAAGATCATGCGGGCCTCCTCGCGGCCGGCGATCACTTCGACGGGGTGGCCCAGCACCGCCTCGGCGCGGGCCAGGAAGGCGTTGCGGTTGCGGGCTTCGCGCAGCGTCTGCGTCGCGACGGCGCGGATGCGCTCGGGCGGGATGCCGACGAGCTGGTCGCCGAACCCCTTCAGGCAGGCCAGGCCGCGCTGCATGGCCTCTTCGGTCAGCATGCCCTGGGCATCCAGGCCGGCGCCCAGGCGCACGCTCTCCTTGATGTAGCTGACGCGCTGGTAGCGTTCGCCGGTCAGGCGGGCCAGCTCCAGCCGGAAGCTGTTGGAGCCGATGTCGATGGAGGCCCAGAGCTGGTGGCCCGGCGCCCGCGGGACCAGGCCCCGTCCCACCCGTCCCCCGAGAGAGGGCGGCCGCGCGGAGGCGTTGCTGCGTCGGCTGGCGGAATCGGGGCGCGTCGTCATGGACGCGGATTGTCGGGGCAAAATTTGACGCCCCCTTCGCAACCTCCCTCAGGAGATGCCATGTTGAAAGAAGAGATCGACAGCCTGACGCCGTCCCGCGACTTCAGTCGCCGCAGCTTCGTGCAGACGACGGTGGGCAGTGGCTTCGCGGCCGCCGTGCTGCCGGTGACGGCGCAGACCATCACGACCGACACGGCGGGCCTGGAGGCCGGCAGCGTCGACATCCCGGTGGGCGACTTCCAGATGCCCGCCTACCGCGCCGCGCCCGCGGGCCGCAAGAACCTGCCTGTCGTGCTGGTGGCCAGCGAGATCTTCGGCGTGCACGAGCACATCGCCGACGTCTGCCGGCGCTTCGCCAAGCAGGGCTATCTGGCCATCGCGCCCGAGCTCTTCGCGCGCCACGGCAACGCCGGTGCCTACGCCGACATCCCCAAGCTCATCAGCGAGGTCGTCAGCAAGGCGTCCGACGCCCAGGTCAACGGCGACCTCGATGCCGCCGTCGCCTGGGCCGCGGCCCACGGCGGCGACACCGGCAAGCTTGGCATCACCGGCTTCTGCTGGGGTGGGCGCGCGGTCTGGTCCTATGCGGCGCACAACCCCAGGCTGACGGCGGCGGTGGCCTGGTATGGCCCGGTGGCGCGCAGCTATCACGCCGGCGACAAGACCGTCATCGAGCGCGCCGCCAGCATCAAGGCGCCGGTGCTGGCGCTGTATGGCGCGGCGGACGGGGGCATCCCGGTCGAGACGCTGACGCAGCTGGAAGCCGCGCTGAAGGCCGCCGGCAATACCAGGTGCGAGTTCGTCGTCTACCCCGACACGCCGCATGCCTTCCACGCCGATTACCGGCCCAGCTACCGCAAGGCGGCGGCCGAGGACGGCTGGGCGCGCTGCCTGGCCTGGTTCAGGACGCACGGCGTCGCTTGACAGCTCTGCTACGCTGATCGGGTTCGGGCCGCAGTCCATGGCTGTGGCCCGTTGCTTTTGCCGGACCCCATGACCCTTCTCTACATCGTGCTCGCCACCTTCGCGGGCGGGCTGCTATCGGTGCTCGTCGCCGCCAGCCTGACCGTCGGCGTGCTGACCCGCCTCGTGAAGAGCCTCGTCAGCCTGTCGGCCGGCATCCTGCTGGGTACCTCGCTCTTGAACGTGCTGCCCGAGGCCTTCGAAAGCCGCACGGCCCAGCCGCAGACGCTGTTCGCCGTGCTGCTGGGCGGCCTGCTGTTCTTCTGGCTGCTCGAGAAGGTGGAGCTCTACCGCCATGTGCACCACCACGAGGGCGATGGCCACCACCATCACCACCACTTCGATGCCGAGCAGGCCGGCCGCGGCGGGCTGACGGTGCTGGTGGGCGACAGCATCCACAACTTCTGCGACGGCGCCATCATCGCGGCCGCCTTCCTGGCCGACACGCGGCTGGGCTTCGCGACGGCGCTGGCCATCGTGGCCCACGAGATCCCGCAGGAGGTGGGCGACTACATCGTGCTGTTGAACGCGGGCCTGTCGCGCGCCAAGGCGCTGCTGTTCAACGCCATCTCAGGCATGGCCTCGGTGGTGGGCGGCGTGCTGGGCTATTTCCTGATCGGCAGCTTCGACGGCGTGCTGCCCTATCTGCTGGTGCTGGCCTCCAGCAGCTTCATCTACATCTCGGTGGCCGACCTGCTGCCCCAGCTGCAGCAGCGCCTGGCTTGGCACGAGACGCTGGCCCAGGTGCTGTGGCTGGTCGTGGGCCTGGCGGTGGCCCTGGGTGTGGCCACCATGCTGCACGGCTCGCATTGATGCGCCGTCATGCCGGCCGGATGCCGGCTGTCCAGGCGTCGAAGCGCCGTCGCTCGCCAGCGCTGAAGCAGCGGTACGGCAAGGGCATCGCGCCTCTTCGGGTCGCGACCAGATAGGCACCGCTGTAACGGTGCAGGGCGGCAACCTCGTTCCACGGCAATGTCAGGACGCCGCTACGGCTGCGGCGGGTCAGGCGCTGCCCATCGATCTCGAAACGGCAGCTGCCGATGCGCCATCTCTTCAGGAAGAAGATCGGCGGTATCAGCAGCGCCAGCATCAGCCGGATGCACAGGCCCTGGCGCTCGTGGGCCAGGCCTCGCTCGGCCAGCACGGTCGACAGGTGCTCGTGGACGACGGCGATGTACTCGCGCAGGCCGTAGTCGACGGTGAACCGGATCGGCGGGTGGGTCGTGCCCGGCGCGGGTGTCGCGATGCCGGGCGCCGCCGCCAGCGCGGGCAGGGCTGGCCGGGTCTGCCGGACCGAGTGTTCGGCAACAGGCCTCGAGTCGGTGACGGGCCTGGGATGGAAGAAGCTGAACATGCAGCCCATCTCGAGCGGCTGCCTCGGAGCTCAAGAGAGGGTTTTCACCCTGCCGCGCGGTGAGCGGCGGGGAGGGGCGGCGATTGGTCGCCAGCCCCGTTTCAGGTGCCGGGAGAGATCATTTGACGATCAGTACCGGCAGATTGGTGTGCGTCAGCACCTTCTGCGTCTCGCTGCCCAGCAGCAGCGCGGCGACGCCGCGGCGGCCATGCGAGGCCATCACGATGAGGTCGACACCCTCGGCCTTGGCATGGTCGATGATGGCCTCCCAGGCGTGCAGGGCCTCGACGGTGTGGGCCTTGCAGGACAGGCCCTGGGCCGCGGCCGTCGCGCTGACGGCCTCGACGCGCTGGGTGGCGACGCGCTGCTGGGCGTCGATGAACTCCTGCGGCGGCACGGGCTGGATCTCGGAGACCGCGCTGTAGGGGAAGGGCTCCATGACGCTTAGCGTCAGCAACTGGGCGCCATGCACCTTGGCGAGCTGGATGGCGGTGTTGACCGCGTTGGCGGTGATGTCGGAGCCGTCCGTGGGAACGAGGATGCGTTTGAACATTCTGTCCTCCAGTCGTCGTTGCGGAGAACCACAGTTTGGCGCATCAGGCACCGGAATGCTTGTCGGAAATCAAGCCGTTGTTCATCCCTTGGCGATCGGGCGGGCCGGATCGGACGACCATTCGCTCCAGGAACCCGGGTAGAGCAGGCCGTCGCCCAGGCCGGCATGGGCCATGGCCAGCAGGTTGTGGCAGGCCGTCACGCCCGAGCCGCACTGGTGCACGACGGCGGCGGCGGCATGCGGCGCGAGCAGGGGCTGGAACTCGGCACGCAGCTGGGCCGCCGGCTTGAAGCGGCCGTCGGCGCCCAGGTTGTCCTTGAAGAAGCGGTTGCTCGCGCCGGGGATGTGGCCGGCGGCCTTGTCCAGCGGCTCGACCTCGCCGCGGAAGCGCTCGGCGGCGCGGGCGTCGATGAGGCGGACCTTGCCGAGCTGGTTCAGCAGCTCGGCGGCGGCGATCTGGCCGACCAGAGGCTGACCGGGCTGCCAGTCGGTGGCGGTTGCCGTGGGGACCTCGGTCGACATGTCGCCATCCCAGGCGCCGTCCAGCACGGCGACCTCGGCATGTCCCAGCCAGCGCAGCATCCACCACAGGTGGGCGGCATAGGGGCTGCCCTGGCGGTCGTAGACCACGACCTGGCGGCCGGCGGCGAGGCCCAGCCGGCGCAAGAGCGCAGCGAGATCGGTGCGCTCGGGCAGCGGGTGGCGACCGCGGAAGGCGCCGTCGGGGCCGGTCTTGGCGCCGCAGAGGTCGCGGTCCAGGTGCAGATAGAAGGCACCGGGGATGTGGCCGGCCGCATAGGCGCGCTCGCCGGCGTCGGTGTCGGCGAGATCGAAGCCGCAGTCGACGATCAGCGGGTCGTTCAGGGCGCGCAGCTCGGCGGGGGAGATCAGCGTCGTATAGGTCATGACTCGGCGGGGTTGAACTGGCTGTCCTTGGCCGGCGGGGCGACCTGGCTGCGCAGCAGCGTGGCCGCCAGGCCGGCGCCGATGATGAGCAGCATGCCAAGGCCGGCCTGCCAGGTCAGCGGATCCTTGAACAGCAGCATGCCGTAGATGAAGGAGAACACGATGCCCAGATATTGCAGGCAGGCGTTCACCAGGGGCTTGCCGACGGAGTAGGCCCGCGTCAGGCAGACCTGGGCGGCGGTGGCCAGCACGCCCACGGCCAGCAGCAGGGCGGCGCCCCACGGCGTGTGGGGCTGCAGGCCGCCCTGGGTCGCGCCGGTGATGAGGGCGCCGGCCACGCAGCCGCCGACCGAGAAGTAGAAGACGACGCGCAGCTCGGGCTCGCCTGCCCGGCCCAGGGCAGTGACCTGCAGATAGGCCATCGCGGCGATCATGCCCGACAGCAGGCCGGCCAGGCCGTACCAGAGCTGCTGCTGGTCCAGCGTGGGTCGCAGGATCAGCGCGACACCGACGAAGCCGAGCAGCACCGAGGCCATCAGCCGCCAGTCCAGGCGCTGGGCGCCCATCAGCACGGCACCGCCCAGCAGGAACAGGGCCATCCAGACCGAGGACATGTAGTTCAGCGTCATCGCCGTGGCCAGCGGCAGATGGCTGATGGCGTAGAACCACAGGCACAGCGAGGTGACGCCGGAGACGCTGCGCCACAGGTGCATGCCGGGCAGGCGGGTCTTGAGGCTCAGCCCCTGGCGGTGCGACAGCAGGGCCATCATCACGGCGCCGACCAGGCCGCGGTACATGACGATCTCGCTGGCCGCGTAGAACTCGCTGGCCAGCTTGACGCAGACGCCCATGGTGGCGAACAGCAGCGTCGCCGCGACCATGAGCGCCGAGGCCGGCATCAGCCGATGCGACCCATCTGCTGCCGGAACCATTCGTGGAAGTGCTGCATGCCGTCTTCCATGGGGCTCTGGTAGGGACCAGCCTCGTCGTCGCCGCGCATCAGCAAGGCCTTGCGGCCGGCGTCCATGCGCTCGGCGATCTCGTCATCCTCGACGCAGGTCTCCATGTAGGCGGCCTGGTGGGCATCCACGAAGTCGCGCTCGAAGGCGGCGATCTCCTCGGGATAGTAGAACTCGACGAGGTTGAGCGTCTTCTGCGGCCCCTGCGGGTGCAGCGTGGACACCACCAGCACATGCGGGTACCACTCGACCATGATGTGCGGGTAGTAGGTCAACCAGATCGCGCCGGCTTGTGGCGGGCGGCCCTCGCGGTACTTCAGCAGTTGGTCGTGCCAGCGCTGGTAGACCGGCGAGCCGGGCCGCGTCAGCGCCTCATGCACGCCCACGGTCTGCACCGAGTGGTGCTTGCCGAACTCCCAGGCCAGGTCGTCGCAGGTGACGAAGCCGCTCAGGCCGGGATGGAAGGGGCCGACGTGGTAGTCCTCCAGATAGACCTCGATGAAGGTCTTCCAGTTGTAGTTGCATTCATGGACCTGGACCTTGTCGAGCACGAAGCCGCCGAAGTCCAGCTGAGCGCGCGGCCCCAGCCGGCTCAACTCGGCCGCGACGTCGTGCCCGTTGTCCTCGAACAGCAGGCCGTTCCATTCCTGGAGCTTGTAGCGGTTCAGGTCCAGGCAGGGGTCCTGGCTGAAATGCGGTGCGCCGATCAGCTCGCCCTGATGTGAATATGTCCATCGGTGCAGCGGGCAGACGATGTTGGCCTGGGTGTTGCCGCGCCCGCGCAGCATGACCGCCTGGCGGTGCCGGCAGACGTTGGAGATCAGCTCGATGCCCTGGGCGGACCGGATCAGCGTCCGGCCCTCGCCCTCCTGCGGCAGGGCGTAGTGGTCCCCGATTTCGGGGACGGCCAGTGCATGGCCGACATAGCGGGGCCCTCGCTGAAAGATGCTGGCCTGTTCGCGGTGGAACAGATCGGTATCGAAGTAGGCGCTCACCGGGAGCTGGGTCTGGCTGCGTTGTAGCGCCGAGACGGGGAGGCTCAGGTCGGACATGATCCAGGCGGGTCTTTCAGGCGAGAGTAGGGGTGCTGCGTCCCTCCGGCGCATCTCGGGGCTGCCGAGTCGGCCAGGTTGCTAGGTGTGGAAAGGGAGCCCGGGCAGCGCGCGTGCGCGCTCGAGCGAGAGGTGCGGGATTCTACGCATGCCTGTGTCGCGCTGCCGACGGTTACCTCTTGTCCGCCAGTCTCGTGAAACCCGCTGACTACAATTGCCGTTTCGCGTTTTGAAATGACAAAGACTTCGTCCCGCACCAAGGCTGCCGATCCCGACGGCAACGAACTCAGCTACGAGCAGGCGCTCGACGAGCTGGAGCGGCTGGTGGCGGCGATGGAGGGTCAGCAGCTGCCGCTGGACCAGCTCCTGCACAGCTACAAGCGCGGTGCCGAACTGCTGGCGCTGTGCCGTGGCCGCCTGCTGGCGGTGGAGCAGCAGGTCAAGCTGCTGGACGGCGCCGAACTGAAGGCCTGGGAGGGCCCGGAATCTTGAATGCACAGGACTTTGAGCGCTGGGCGCAGGCGTCGCTGAGCGCCTTCGAGGCGTCGCTGGACGATCTGGTGCCGGCCGGCGCGCCCGCCGGGCTGGGCGAGGCGATGCGTTATGCCGTGCTGGGCGGCGGCAAGCGACTGCGTCCCCTGCTGGTGCTGGCCAGCTGCGCGGCCGTCGGCGGCGACGGTTTCGCGGCGATGCGGGCGGCCTGCGCCGTCGAGCTCATCCATGCCTATTCGCTGGTGCACGACGACATGCCCTGCATGGACGACGATGTCCTGCGTCGCGGCAAGCCGACCACGCATGTCGCCTTCGGCGAGGCCCAGGCCATGCTGGCCGGCGACGCGATGCAGGCGCTGGCCTTCGAGGTGCTGACCCCGGACGAGGGCATCGCCCCCGCGCTGCAGGCGCGGCTGTGCTCGCTGCTGGCCCGCTCGGCCGGCCATGACGGCATGGCCGGCGGCCAGGCCATCGACCTGGCCAGCATCGGCAAGCCGCTGGACGAATGCACGCTGCGCGACATGCACCGCCGCAAGACCGGCGTGCTCCTGCAGGCCAGCGTCATGATGGGCGCGGCCTGCGGGCCGGCGTCGGCGCAGGCGACCAAGTCGCTGTCCGGCTACGGCGCGGCGCTGGGCCTGGCCTTCCAGGTCGTTGACGACATCCTCGATGTGACCCAGGATTCCACCGTGCTGGGCAAGACGGCCGGCAAGGACCAGGATGCCAACAAGCCGACCTATGTCAGCGTGCTGGGCCTGGAGGCCGCGCGGGCGCTGGCCCAGGCGCTGCGGGCCGAGGCCAAGGCGGCGCTGGCCGCCAGCGGCCTGGCCGACGTCAGTCATCTGAGCCTGCTGGCCGACTCGGTCGTCGAGCGGGACAGCTGAGATCCACCCGGAACCCAGGTCTTAGCCATGGACTACACCCTGCTGAACAGCATCGCCAGCCCGGCCGACCTGCGCCGCCTGCCGCGCACGGAACTGAGGAAGCTCGCCGACGAGGTGCGCGCCTATGTGCTGGAGAGCGTCTCCAAGACCGGCGGCCATCTGGGGTCCAACCTCGGCACGGTCGAGCTGACCGTCGCGCTGCACTATGTGTTCAACACCCCGGAAGACCGGCTGGTGTGGGACGTGGGTCACCAGACCTACCCGCACAAGGTGCTGACCGGTCGCCGCGAGCGCATGTCGGGCCTGCGCCAGCTGGGCGGCATCAGCGGCTTCCCGCGTCGCGACGAGAGCGAGTACGACACCTTCGGCACCGGCCATTCGTCCACCAGCATCTCCGCCGCCCATGGCATGGCCATGGCGGCCAAGCTCAAGGGTGAGAACCGCAAGGCCGTGGCCATCATTGGCGACGGCTCGATGACGGCCGGCATGGCCTTCGAGGCGCTGAACAATGCCGGCGTGGCCCATGGCGGCCTGCTGGGCGACGTGCTCGTCATCCTGAACGACAACGACATGTCGATCAGCCCGCCGGTCGGTGCGCTGAACAAGTACCTGGCCCGGCTGATGAGCGGCAGCTTCTACGCCGCCGCGCGTGAGGGCGCCAAGAGCGTGCTGAAGAACACGCCGCTCTACGAGTTCGCTCGCAAGTTCGAGGAGCACACCAAGGGCATGGTCGTGCCCGGCACCATCTTCGAGGAGTTCGGCTTCAACTACGTCGGCCCCATCGACGGACACGACCTGGACTCGCTGATCCCGACGCTGGAGAACCTGCGCGACAAGAAGGGCCCTCAGTTCCTGCACATCGTCACGAAGAAGGGCGCCGGCTACAAGTTGGCCGAGGCCGATCCGGTCAAGTACCACGCAGCCTCCGGCAAGTTCGACCCGGCCGTGGGCTTCGTGAAGCCCGCCACGCCGCCCAAGACGACGTTCACGCAGGTCTTCGGTGACTGGCTGTGCGACATGGCCGAGGCCGACCCGCGCCTGGTGGGCATCACGCCGGCGATGCGCGAAGGCTCGGGCATGGTGGAGTTCCACAAGCGCTACCCGCAGCGCTACCACGACGTGGGCATCGCCGAGCAGCATTCGGTGACCTTCGCCGCCGGCCTGGCCTGCGAGGGCATCAAGCCCGTCGTCGCGATCTACTCGACCTTCCTGCAGCGCGCCTACGACCAGATGGTGCACGACGTGGCCATCCAGAACCTGCCGGTGCTGTTCGCGCTGGACCGTGCCGGCCTCGTCGGTGCGGACGGCGCCACGCACGCCGGCAACTACGACATCGCCTACACGCGCTGCATCCCCAACATGGCCGTGCTGACGCCGGCCGACGAGAACGAATGCCGCCAGGCGCTGTACACCGGCTTCCTGCACGACGGCCCGGTCACGGTGCGCTACCCGCGCGGTGCCGGCGTGGGCGTCGTGCCGGTCAAGGCCATGACCGCCCAGCCGTGGGGCAAGGGCGAAGTGCGCCGCCAGGGCAAGCGCATCGCCATCCTGGCCTTCGGCACGCTGCTGTACCCGGCGCTGGAGGTGGCGGAGCGGCTGGACGCGACGGTCGCCAACATGCGTTTCGTGAAGCCGCTGGATGCGGGCCTGGTTGCCGAGCTGGCGCGCACGCATGACGCGATCGTCACCGTCGAGGACGGCTGCGTGATGGGCGGCGCTGGCAGCGCCGTCACCGAGGCGCTGAACGCCGCGGGCATCGCCATCCCCGTGCTGCAGCTGGGGCTGCCCGACGAGTTCGTCGAGCATGGCGACCCGGCCAAGCTGATGAGCCTGTGCGGCCTGGACGCGGCCGGCATCGAGGCCAGCATCGTCAAGCGTTTCGGGGCGAAGCCGCAGGTGGTGCGTTCGACCGCAGCGCGTTGAGCAGGGCATCGACCAGCGGCTGCGCGGGCCGATGCAAGGGAATCAGGGCACTGACCCGGTAGGCAATAGACACCGCCAACGGCCGAACCACCAGACCCGGGCCGGCGCAGGCCGCTGCGGTCAGCGGGTTGACGATGGCCACGCCCAGTCCGGCCCGGACCAGTTCGCAGACCGCGACCGCGCTGTGCGTCTGCACGCGCAGTCGCCGCGCGATGCCGGCGGCGCCGAAGCGGGCATCGATCTCGCGCCGGTAGGAATCGTCCGCGGCCAGGCTGATGAAGTCCTGGTCGGCGAAATCCTGCAGCGCCATGCGCTGGCATGACGCCAGCGCATGGCCGGCCGGCAGCACGGCGACCTCGTCGGCTTCCAGCACCGGCTCGATGCGCACGCCGGGCAGCGGCGTCGCCTGTTCGGCCAGGCCCAGGTCGAAGCGCTGCTCGCTCATCCAGGCATCGAGCAGCGGCGGCTCGGCGGGCGTGATGTCCACGCGCGCGCCGGGATGCTCGCCCAGCAGCGTGGCGAGCGCACCCGGCAGCAGCGCGTGGCTGAGCGCCGGCAGGCTCAGCACGGTCAGCTCGGCGTCCTCGTCGCGCCCCAGCGCCTCGGCTCGCTCGATGACGCGGGCCAGGCCCTGGAAGCTGCGCTCCACCTCGTCGAACAGCACCCGTGCCCGCGCGGTGGCCTTGAGCCGGCCGCGCTCGCGCTCGAACAGGGCGTAGCCCAGCAACTGTTCCAGCCGCGCCAGGTCTCGCGACAGCGTGGGCTGCGAGGTGTGCAGCAGCGCGGCTGCCCCGGTGACGCTGCCGGCTGTCATGACGGCGCGGAAGACCTCGATGTGGCGGTGCTGGATTTCCATATCAGATTTGAATTGTCGCCGGACAAATTTCAATTTGATTGGATGGGTCGGGCCGGGCATGCTGCATGCCATGACCAAGCCCCTGCCCGCCGCACTGACCCCCGCCCGCCTGCAAGCCCTGGCCGCCGAGCACGGCACGCCGCTGTGGGTCTACGACGCTGCCACCATCCGCGAGCGCGCCGCCTCGCTGAAGCGCTTCGACGTCGTGCGCTTCGCGCAGAAGGCCTGCTCCAACATCCACGTCCTGAAGCTGCTGCGCGAGGCGGGCGTCAAGGTGGACTCGGTGTCGCGCGGCGAGATCCTGCGCGCCCTGGCGGCGGGCTACGCAGCCGGGGGCGACGAGATCGTCTTCACGGCCGACCTGCTGGACCATGCGACGCTGGCCACCGTCGTCGAGCACCGCATCCCCGTCAACGCCGGCTCCATCGACATGCTGGAGCAGTTGGGCCAGGCCTCGCCGGGCCATCCGGTCTGGCTGCGCATCAACCCCGGCTTCGGCCATGGCCACAGCCACAAGACCAATACCGGCGGCGAGCACAGCAAGCACGGCATCTGGCACGCCGACCTGGGCGCGGCGCTGGCCGCCATCCGCCGCCACGGCCTGCACCTGGAAGGGCTGCACATGCACATCGGCTCCGGCGTGGACTACGGCCATCTGGCCCAGGTGGGCCAGGCCATGGTGGGCCTGGTGCGCGAGACGGTCGCGGCCGGCCATGACTTGCAGGCGATCTCGGCCGGTGGCGGCCTGTCCATCCCCTACCGTGACGGCGATGCACGCATCGACGTGGACCATTACTTCGGCCTCTGGGACGCTGCGCGCCGCGAGGCCGAGGCGCTGGTGGGCCACGCGCTCAAGCTGGAGCTGGAGCCCGGCCGCTACCTGGTCGCCGAGAGCGCCGTGCTGCTGGCCGAGGTGAGGGCGGTCAAGAGCGCGGGCGTGAATCGCTTCGTGCTGGTGGATGCCGGTTTCAACGAGCTGATGCGGCCAGCCATGTATGGCGCCTTCCACGCGATGACGTTGATCGGCGCCGGCGGCCCCGTGCAGTCCAGCGTCGTGGCCGGCCCGCTGTGCGAGTCGGGCGACGTGTTCACGCAAGGTCCCGGCGGCGAGGTGCTGACGCGCGAGCTGCCGCCCGCCGCGGTGGGCGACCTGCTGGTCATCCACGACGCCGGTGCCTACGGTGCCTCCATGTCCAGCAACTACAACAGCCGGCCGCTGGCCGCCGAGGTGCTGGTGGACGGCGACGCGAGCCGGCTGATCCGCCGCCGCCAGACGGTGGAAGAGCTGCTCGCGCTGGAGGCCTGAGCTCGCGGGACAATGCGGGCCTTACGTCGCCCGTATTGCCCATGTCGTCCAATCGCCCCCCCGTCACGGGCCGCCAGGTCCGCTTCGCACTCATCGGCTGCGGCCGCATCGCGCAGAACCACATCCAGGCCGTGGAGCGGCACGCCGATCGGGCCATGCTGGCGGCGGTGTGCGACACCGAGCCGGCGGCGCTGGCGGCGGCCGTCGCCAGGACC
>NZ_JAFAGT010000093.1 GCF_019237615.1 Roseateles sp.
CCAACGCCGGCGAGACGACCGAGCATCTGCGCGAGGACACGTCCATCGTGCCCGACCCGGCCGACCGCGCGACGATAGAAGAAGAACACGCGCTCGAGCTGCGCACGCGCGACCGCGAGCGCAAGCTGCTCAAGAAGGTCATGCAGTCGCTCGCGCGCCTCGACAGCGGCGAGTACGGCTACTGCGACGAGACCGGCGAGCCGATCGGCCTCGGCCGCCTGATCGCGCGCCCGACCGCGACGCTTTCGCTCGAGGCGCAGCAGCGCCGCGAGCTCAAGCAGAAGATGTTCGGGGACTGACCGTCCCGACCACCAGGCCAGCAACGATACGCAGCGCATGAGCGACAAGGACGGCAAGAACGAGAGCTTCTTCCGCAAGGTCGCGCGCTTCGTCGCGAACCCGACGACGGACTGGGCCGAGATCAACTCGCGCCAGGACGACCCGGAGAGCGACCTCGCCAAGGCCGAGCTGCGCGCGATGGTCGAGCGCAAGCGGCGCAACGACATCGTGCGCAAGCGCGAGCTCGACATGCTGCGCCGCATCCGCCGCGAGGGCCTGACGCCCGAGCAGCTCGCGGCCCTGTCCTCGTCGCCGTCCAAGATGGGCGATGACGAGCGCATCAGCGAGACCAGTTCCAAGCTCGACCTCGGCGTGAAGGCCAAGATCGACGAGATCGAGCAGCAGATGGTGGGCGAGAGCTTTGCGACGACGCAGGCCGTGCCCAAGCATCAGCCCGGCTTCTTCGAGACCAGCACGCGGCCCGTGGCCTTCTCCGCGACCGGCACGGCGCCGCTGCCCGTCGACTCGGCCAGCGGGCGTGTCAGCGAGTTCTCCACGCTGCGCGAGGTCCAGCGCCTTCAGGCGCCCACGCCGCCAGCCGCCGTGACCATGGGGGCGGCGCTCCCGCCGCTGTCCGACTCACCGCCCAGCCGCCTGCCCGATCTGCCGGCGCTGGACCTGCCGCTGTCCTTCACGCTGGCCGAGTCCACGCCAGAGGTCGAGGTGCAGGAGGTCGTGCACGACCCCGAGCTGGACGAGGCCGTCATCGCCTTCGCCAATGCCGACTACGAGACCAGCGAACGCGCGCTGACCGAGCTCGTGCGGCCCGGCGGCAGCCGCAACCTGCACGGCGAAACCTGGCTGGTGCTGTTCGACCATTACCGCGCCACCGGCGCCCAGGGCCGGTTCGAGGCGTTGGCCGTCGAGTACGCCCAGCAGTTCGGCCTGTCCGCACCGCAATGGTTTTCCATGCCCAAGCTGGTGGCCGAATCGGCGCGCCAGTCCGGCCGCTCGCCCATGGCCAAGGCCAGCGAGGTGAGCTGGACCGCGCCGGGCCTGCTGACGGCGGAGGACGTGGCCGTGCTGCAGAAGCGCTGCGAGACCTTGCCCATGCCCTGGGCCTTTGACTGGGGTGCGCTGGACGCCGTCGAGATCGAGGCGGCCATCCGATTGCGCCAGTTGTTCCGCACCTGGGCCCAGCAGCAGATCGACCAGCGCTGGATCGCAGGCGACCGCTTCCTGGGCCAGCTCAAGGAGATCGCCCCGGTCGGCGAGCGCGACACCGACCCCGCGCTGTGGATGCTGCGCCTGGAGGCGCTGCGCCTGGCCAACCGCCCCGACCAGTTCGACGAGGCCGCCATCGACTACTGCGTGACCTACGAGGTTTCGCCGCCGTCCTGGGAGCGCGCCAAATGCCGCGTTCGCATCGGCAGCGAGGGCATGTCGACGAACAGCTCGGTCACGAGCACCATGCCGAGCGAGGCCCAGTCCACCTTCCTGGACACCGGCCTGCCCGATCCGGCCAGCGTTGCGGCCCAGCTCGAGTTGATGGGCCAGCTCAACGGCGACATCTCCGACACGCTGCGTGCCATGGGCGGCGAGGTCGGCGAGTCCAGCCTCATCAACATCTCCTGCACCAAGCTGATCCGCCTGGACTTCATGGCCGCGGGCGACCTGCTGAACTGGGTGCTGCAACGCCGCAGCGAGAACCGCGCGGTGGTCTTCACCGATGCCCACCGTCTCGTCGCGCTGTTCTTTGGCGCGATGGGCATCAACGAGCACGCGAAGGTAAAAGTGCGGATCAACTGATCTTGCACCGCGGCTCCCGGCCCTTATCTGGAGCCTCTATGTCCTCTGATTCCTCTTCCGCCGTCTACCACGGCACCACCATCATCTCGGTGCGCCGCCAGACGGCTGCCGGCTGGCAGGTCGCCATCGGCGGCGATGGCCAGGTGACGCTGGGCAATACCGTCGTCAAGGCCAGCGCGCGCAAGGTGCGCAAGCTCTACCGCGACCAGGTGCTGGCCGGCTTCGCGGGCGCCACGGCCGACGCTTTCACGCTGTTCGAGCGCTTCGAGGCCAAGCTGGAGAAGCACCAGGGCCACCTGGTGCGCGCCGCCGTCGAGCTGACTCGCGACTGGCGCACCGACCGCGTGCTGCGCCGCCTGGAGGCCATGCTGGCCGTGGCCGACCGCAGCGCGTCGCTCATCATCACCGGTAACGGCGACGTGCTGGAGCCCGAGCAGGGCATCGTGGCCATCGGCTCGGGCGGGGCCTATGCGCAGGCCGCGGCCAAGGCGCTGCTGAACCACACCGAGCTGGGCGCGGCAGACATCGTCAAGCGTTCGCTGGAGATCGCCGGCGAGATCTGCATCTACACCAATCAGAACCACACGCTGGAAGTGCTGGAGCCCTGAGGCGGCGATGTGTTCAGCGATCGGATCCGGGCTGCGCCGTCAGGCTGACCCGCACGGCGTCGCCGTAGCTGAGGTCCGGCGCGGCCAGCGCGCCCGCGCCGGTGCCGATCAACGTGCCCCACAGCATGCCGGCAACGACGTTGAGGCTGGACATGATTTTGTGGCCGCTCTTGTTGTCCCGCTCGCGCTGGCGGTCGCCCACCGCGGCGCCCGCGAGGGCACCCACACCCGCGCCGATCAGCATGTTGCCGGCCCGGCTGCTGCGCGGCTCCACGACGGCCTCGCCCGCCCACTGCTTGTCGGCGCTCGTGCAGCGCAGCAGCAGCGGCTGGCTGTCCACGACCAACTGCACCGCGCCGGGCGCTGTCAGCTGCCATTCGCCGCTGCCGTTGCGCAACGTGCAGCTGGCGGCGTCCAGCGCTGCCCCCTTGTCGGTGACGACGCTGACCCTCAGCGTCTGCAGCTTGGCTGGCGCCGACAGCGTGGCGCAGGCGCTCAAGGCCGTGGCGACGGCGAGCATCGGCGCCAGGCGGCGCGCAATCCTGGCAATGCGAAGCATCGGAACTCCCTGAAATCCTTGTTCGAGCATCGGCGCCCGGTCGGGTGCGTGGGTCGGTGTTGTACCGGCAGGCTCGATCTCGATCTTCCACGAATACCCTAATGCCATGAGTAATATGACCCCCCAGGAAATCGTCTCCGAGCTGGACCGCCACATCGTCGGCCAGCAGGCCGCCAAGCGCGCCGTCGCCATCGCCATGCGCAATCGCTGGCGGCGCCAGCGGGTCGATGAGAAGCTGCGCGCGGAGATCACGCCCAAGAACATCCTGATGATCGGTCCGACCGGCGTCGGCAAGACCGAGATCGCCCGCCGCCTGGCCCGGCTGGCCGGCGCACCCTTCATCAAGGTCGAGGCGACCAAGTTCACCGAGGTGGGCTATGTCGGCAAGGACGTGGACTCCATCATCCGCGACCTCATCGAGGTGGCTGTCAAGCAGGAGCGCGAGGCAGCCATGCAGCGCTGCCAGACGCGCGCCGAGGATGCCGCCGAGGAGCGCATCCTCGATGTGCTGCTGCCCGGCTCCCGCACCGACAAGGACAGCGACAACCCGACGCGCCAGGCCTTCCGCAAGCGCCTGCGCGAGGGCCAGCTGGATGACAAGGACATCGAGCTGGACCTGCTCGCGCCCAGGCCCAGCCTGGAGGTGCTGACGCCCTTTGGCAACCAGCCCGGCATGGAGGACATGGCCGAGCAGCTCAAGGGCATGTTCAGCCAGTTCGGCGGCAACCAGAAGAAGACGCGCAAGCTCAAGATCGCGGAGGCAATGAAGCTGCTCATCGACGAGGAAGCCGCCAAGCTCGTCAACGAGGAGGAGATCCGCGCGACGGCGCTGACCAATGCTCAGGAGATGGGCATCGTCTTCATCGACGAGATCGACAAGGTCGCGTCACGCCAGGAGAACGGCGGGGCCGAGGTGTCGCGCCAGGGCGTGCAGCGCGACCTGCTGCCTCTGGTCGAGGGCACGACGGTGTCGACGAAGTACGGCCTCGTGAAGACCGATCACATCCTCTTCATCGCCAGTGGCGCCTTCCACCTCAGCAAACCCAGCGACCTCATCCCCGAGCTGCAGGGCCGGTTGCCTATACGCGTCGAGCTGGACTCGCTGTCCGTCGCCGACTTCGAGGCCATCCTGACGAGCACGCATGCCAGCCTCGTCAAGCAGTACCAGGCCCTGCTCGCGACCGAGGGTGTCACGCTGGACCTGCAGCCCGAGGCGATACGCCGCCTCGCGCAGATCGCCTTCGAGGTCAACGAGCGCACCGAGAACATCGGTGCGCGGCGGCTGGCGACGGTGATGGAGCGGCTGCTCGACGAGATCAGCTTCGACGCGCCGCGCAGCTCGGGCCAGACCGTGTCGCTGGACGCGGCGGCCGTGGATGCCAAGCTGGGCGCGCTGGCGGCCAACGAAGACCTGAGCCGCTTCATCCTCTGACGCGCCGCCCGGCGCGCGGCCGGATCAGGCCCGCGCCGAATGGATGGCCAGCAGGCCGTCGAAGATCAGCCCCTCGATCAGCTCGTGCGGCGCGTCCAGCGCCGGCGCCACCTTCCAGCCGGCACCGCCCGTCATCAGCACCAGCGGCTCGCGCCCCTCGCGCTTGGCCAGCAGCCGGTGCATGCGCTCGATGGCGCCGGTGATGGCGAAGGTGCCGCCGGTGGTGAGTGCGTCACTGGTGTTGGTGGGGAAGTCGCGCACCTCGCCAGTGGGCACGCGCAGGCCGGCCGTGCCGCCCTCCAGCGCGCGCAGCATGATGCCGTGGCCGGGCAGGATCAGGCCGCCGAGGAACTGGCCGTCGCCGGAGAGCGCGTCCACCGTCACCGCCGTGCCTACCATGACGGTCAGCACCGGCCCGTCGAAGCCGCGCTTGCGGGCATGGGCATGGGCGCCGATGACGGCCACCCAGCGGTCGGCGCCCAGGCGGGTCGGGTGGTCGTAGCCATTCCTGACGCCGGCGCACTCGGCGTCCGGCACGACCCAGCGGGCACTGAGGTCCCAATGCTCCATCTGCTCCTCGACGCGGCGGCGCACCGCATCGCCGGCGACGTTGCTGCCCAGGATGCGCACCGGCGCGGCCAGGCCCTGCCAGTCCTCGTCGGACAGGCGGTCGATGTTCTCCAGGAAGACGGCGCCATGCTGCTGCGGCTGGGTGCCGGGCTGGGCGTCGTCCGCGTAGACGGCCCACTTGAGCCGGGTGTTGCCGATGTCGATGGCCAGAAAGCTCATGGGGGGCTGTGGCGTGAACGATGCCGCGAGCCTACCAGCGCATTGGGATCTGCCCGTGCGGGTTTGTGCTTCGTCGGCCGACGACTGCCGGCCCCTTTCCACCAGGAGAAACTCACACCGCGACGCCTGCGACCGGCCGCAGCGGCCTGCGCTGGCAAGTAGACTGGGTTGCCCCTCTGCTCGATACCCTCCTCGCATGCAGTTTCAATGGCTGGCCCTGGCGGCATTTCTCCTCGTGATGATCGCGGACCACTTCATCGTGTGGCCTGCCTTCTCCCGCAGTGTCGAGCTCGACGGCGTGAGGGCTCGGCGCGCGCTCTGGGCGCGGTGGATGCTGATGTTGTGGGGCGCTTCCGCGCTCGTGCTGTGGCTGTGGATAGGCGGCGGCGTGCCGATGGCCTCGGTCGGTCTCGCGTGGCCCACGGGATGGCGGTTGTGGGCTCCTCTGGGCCTGGGCGCAGCGGTCATCGCGCTGCAGGTCCATGGCGCGATGAAGATCATCCGTCAACCCGAAAGGTCCGCGCAGTTGCGCGAACAGCTCGGTAGCACCGCGGCTGTTCTGCCCCATTTGGCGTCTGAGCTTCCGTGGTGGTTCGCTGCGTCGGTGACTGCCGGGTTCTGCGAGGAATTGCTGTTCCGCGGATTCCTGGTCTGGCTGCTGCAGCCGATGGTCGGCATATGGGTGGCGGCGATCCTCTCGGTCCTCGTATTCGTGCTGGGTCACGCGTACCAGGGCCGCGAGGGCATGCTTCGCACCGGGCTGCTCGGGCTCATCTTCACGGCGATCGTCCTGGTGACGGGATCGCTCTGGGTCGCCATCCTGCTGCACGCGGCCATCGATGTGATGGGTGGGCTGATCGGCTGGCTGATCCAGCGGGAACCCCCGTCGTCGATCGCCAGGCCCGCAGCGTCGACGCCCTGACTGCGACCGGCCCTGCGGGCGCTCTGCCGGATCGGCGCCGGGCGGATGACGTGGCTGCGGCGCCGGCAGGCGTGCGCCAGCGGCAAGCGCAGCCCCGGCCAGGAAAGCGGCAGGGGCGTGGTCATGCCCCAGGGGCCACGCTACCGGCGTGCCGTCAACCCACCTTCAGCGGCAGGTGCAACTCCACGGTGCCCGGCTGGCCTGGCGCGGACGTCGTCAGGTAGCGCGCATAGGGCGGTAGCTGCGGGTGCGGCTGGCGCTGCTCGACGCGCAGGCGCTGCATGGCCTGGTACCAGGCCATTTCCAGTGATTCGGGTGGGCCGTCCATGCGCACCAAGTAAGCGGCATGGGGCGGCTGTTCATACGGCTTGAGGCCAGCGGGCAGATCGATGGCTGCGGGCAGTTCTACGCCGACGCGGCACTCGACGGTGCGCAGCTTCAGGTGCGTCTTCAGGTAGTGGGCGACCGCCGTGCCGTCCGCCGGCAGGGCGGCACGGGCCAGTTCAGCGCGCACCTCGGCGATGCGCGG
The DNA here is from genome assembly GCF_019237615.1 of Roseateles sp. Classification (GTDB taxonomy): domain Bacteria; phylum Pseudomonadota; class Gammaproteobacteria; order Burkholderiales; family Burkholderiaceae_C; genus Pelomonas. The sequence continues at coordinate 6,928 of NZ_JAFAGT010000093.1, forward strand.
CGGCAGCTCGGCGGCCAGCGAGTCCAGCGGGCCGCGGTAGGGCTGCTGGGCGTACCGGCGCGCGGGCTGGTCCTGCACGCCGAGGTAGGCGAGGGCGTAGGGCGCCGGGTCGGCCTGCAGTGCCTCGGCCAGGCGGTCCAGGCCGAAGCGCAGGTCCAGCTGCGTCGCGCCCTGCACGGTCGCCGCAAACGCGCGCAGCGTGAAGGCGACGCGGCCCTTGAAGCGCCAGGTGACCTGGGTGCCGCCAGGCGCGGGGTCGAAGCGCCAGTCCGAGCGGCCCTTGCAGGCGAACGGCAGCCAGAACCGCAATCGTTGTCGCAGCGCCTGCGGTGCCGGCGCCTTCAGCGCGTGCACCTGGCCGCGGCCGACCTGGGGCATGTCCCAGGCCAGCGTGTCGCCCTCGACCGTGGCGCGGGCCTCGCGCGCGTGTTCGAGCCAGGGATTCCAGGCCTGCCACTGGGCGAGGTCGGCCACGCGGGCCCGCACGGCGTCGGGCGGCGCCGCGATGAAGCGCGTCGCCTCGGCGCGCACGCGGCCGCTGTAGCGGCCCATGTAGACCAGCAGCACCACCAGCAGCAAGGCCAGCGCGAAGAAGAGGGGGCTCATCGGTGAATGTCCAGATGGAAGAAAGCCCGGCCGAGGCCGGGCTTGGGAGAGGCGCTCAGGCGCGTATCAGAGCATGCCCATCATCTTGGGCACGACCAGCGTCAGCCATGGCCAGTAGGTGACGATGACGAGGAAGACGATCATCGTCAGCAGCCAGGGCATGACGGCCTTGGTCAGCTCCGTGATGCCGAGCTTGGAGATGCCCGACGCGACGTAGAGGTTCAGGCCCACCGGCGGGTGGCACAGGCCCACTTCCATGTTCACGTCGATCAGGATGCCGAAGTGAACCGGGTTCACGCCCAGCTGCATGGCGGCCGGGAAGAAGATCGGCGCCATGATCAGGATGATGGACGACGGGTCCATGAAGTTGCCGGCGCCCAGCAGCACCAGGTTGACGACGAACAGGAAGCCGTTCTGGCCCAGGTTCATCGACAGCAGCCAGTCGGCCAACTGGTGCGGCAGGTTCTCGTTGGTCAGCACGAAGGAGAACAGCACCGCGTTCGTGATGATGTAGAGCAGCATCGCGGACATGTTGGCCGAGTCCTTCAGCACCTTGGGCACGTCGCGCAGCTTCAGGTCCTTGTAGACGAAGATCGCCACGAAGAACGAGTACACCGCAGCCATCGCCGCCGCCTCGGTCGCCGTGAAGGCGCCCGACCAGATGCCGCCGACGATGATGACGACCAGCAGCAGGCCCCAGAAGCTCTTGCGGAAGGCGTGGAAACGGGCCATCCAGCCGGCCCTGGCCAGGCGCGGGTAGTTGTTCTTGCGGGCGATCCACCAGGTCACGGCGGCCAGCATCAGCGCCAGCATGATGCCGGGCAGCAGACCGGCGACGAACAGCGCACCGATGGAGGTGTTGGTCGAGATCGCGTAGATGACCTTCGGGATGGACGGCAGCATCAGGATGCCCAGCGAGCCGGCCGTGATGATGACGCCGGCGCCGAAGCGCATCGGGTAGCCGTGGGCCACCATGGCGGGCAGCACGATGGAGCCGATGGCGACGACCGTCGCGACCGAGGAGCCACAGACCAGCGCGAACATCGAGCAGGCCAGGATGGACGCCAGCGCCAGGCCGCCGTGGAAGTGCCCCACCATGCTGGTCGCGAAGTTGATCATCCGCCGCGCGACACCGCCGTGCGTCAGGAAGTTGCCGGCCAGGATGAAGAAGGGCACGGCCATGATTTCCCACTTCTCGATGCCCGTGAACAGCTTCAGGGCGACCGATTCGATGGGGACCTGGGTCATCGTGACGATGAAGGTCAGCACGGTCAGGCCCAGCGAGATGCTGATCGGCATGCCGGTCAGCATCAGCGCCAGCAACAGGCTGAAGATGATGAGTGCATTCATTTGCGGGCCTCCACGTCCAGCGGGGTCTGTTCATCCACGCCCTCGACGTGGGATTCGTCATGCTTGGGCAGTTCGCCGGTCTTCCAGAAGTTCCAGCAGACCTGCAGGAAGCGGTAGCACATCAGCGCCGAACCCAGCGGGATGGCGGAATAGACGATCCAGGTGGGCCATTCCAGGTCGGGCGTCGTCGGTCCCTCGAACACGTCGGGGTTGGGCTGGCCGATCAGTTGCAGGAAGGCGTAATGCGCGCCGTTGTCCCATACAAAGTTGCCGCCCATCACGGCAATGGTGCCGGTGAAGAACGCGCCGGCCAGCAGGCCGAAGATGACGAAGCGGCCGCGGTTCTTTGGCGTCATGCGGTTGATGACGACGTCCACGCCGACGTGGATGCCGGTGCGCACGCCGTAGGCGGCACCGAACTTGCACATCCAGACGAACAGGATGATGCACAGCTCCTGCGCCCAGCTCATGTGGATCTTGAGGGCGATGTCCTGGATGTAGGGTACGCCGGCTAGATAGCGGTGCACGACGGCGACAAAGATCACCAGCGTCGCCGCGGCCATCAGGAAGGAGATCAGCCACTCCTCCAGATGGTTCAGCGCTTTATTCAGCATTGTTCTTCTCCTTTCACGGGCAAAGCCGTGCCCCGCCGGAGGCCAGCGCCTCCGGGAGATGCACGGATGGTTCGTGGGTGGGGGGGGTTACTTCGGGGCGACGAAGCCGGCTGCCTTATAGGCGGCGTCGATGGTGGTCTTGCCCACGCGCGACTCCATCTCCTTGTGCACAGGCATCAGCGCCTTCTTCCACTCGTTGGTCTCGGCCGGCGTCGGCGTGTAGACGGTCACGCGGCCGCTGGCCTTGATGGCCTGCAGCGCGGTGGCGTTCTCGGTGGAGGCGATGGCGTTGGCGTAGGTCGTCGAGTCCTTGATCGCGCCTTCCAGCTGCGTGCGGATGTCGGCGGGCAGGCCGTCCCAGAACTTCTTGTTGACGATGACCGCGTAGGCCAGGTGGCCGTGGTTGGACAGCGTCATGTGCTTCTGCACTTCGTAGATCTTCTGCGTGTAGAAGTTGCTGGGCACGCCCTCGGTGCCGTCCACCACGCCGGTCTGCAGCGCCTGGTAGAGCTCGCTGAAGGCCATCACCTGCGGGATGGCACCCAGCGCGCGCATCTGCGCGTCCAGCACCTTGCTGGACTGGATGCGCATCTTCATGCCCTTGAAGTCCGCCACATGGTGCAGCGGCTTGTTGGCGCTCATGATGTGGAAGCCGTTGTCCCAGAAGGCCAGGCCCTTGATGCCCTTGGGCTCCAGCTTCTTGAACAGGTCGGCGCCGACCGGCCCGTCGGTGACGGCGCGGAAGGACTGGTCGTCCTTGAACAGATAGGGCAGGTCGAAGACCTCGAACTCCTTCACGCCCAGCGGGCCGAACTTGGCCAGCGACGGGGCCAGCATCTGGACCGAGCCCAGCTGCAGCGCCTCCATCTCTTCCTTGTCCTTGTAGAGCTGGCTGTTCGGGTAGACCTCGACCTTCACGCGGCCGTTGGTGCGCTGCTCGGCCAGTTCCTTGAAGCGCTGCGCGCCCTTGCCCTTGGGCGTGTCAGGCGCCACCACGTGGCTGAACTTGATGACGATGGGGGCCTGGGCGTGGGCGGCCAGAGGGAGCGTCAGCGCGGCGGCGAGCGCCAGTGCGGCGCGGCGGGTGAAGAGCTTCATGGTTTTTGTCTCCGTGGTTGTGAGAGCGATACGGGTTTGGATAGGGGTTGGGGCGGGCGGGATCCGCCGCGGCTCACTTCGCCGAGCCGGTGACCTGGTAGACGCGCTTCAGCAGGTCGCCGCCGATGCGGGATTCCATTTCCTTGTGCACGGGCCACAGCGTCTGGCGCCATTGCTCGCGCTCGGCGTCGGTGAGGTCGTGCACTTGCACGCGGCCGCTTTTGCGCAGCTCGGCCAGCGCGTCCTGGTTCTCCTGAGCGACCAGGTGGAACTCGTAGTCGGTGGCCTGCTTCATGGCCTCGGTCAGCGCCGCCTGGAGGTCGGCCGGCAGGCCGTCCCAGAACTTCTTGTTGACGATGGCGGCGTAGCCGGTGTGCGTGTGGTTGGTCAGCGTGATGTGCTTCTGCACCTCGTAGTACTTCTGCGAGGTGTAGCTGGACAGGACGTTCTCGGTGCCGTCGACGACGCCGGTCTGCAGCGCCTGGTAGACCTCCGAGAACGGCATGGTCTGCGGCAGCGCGCCCATCAGGCGCAGGCTGGCCTCCAGCACCTTGGAGCTGGGGATCCGCATCTTCAGGCCCTTCAGGTCCGCCGGCTTGAGCAGCGGCTTGTTGGCCGAGAACACGTGGAAGCCGCCGCTCCAGTACGCCAGCCCGTGGATGCCCTTGCTTTCCAGAGCACCCATCAGCTCCTGGCCGATCTTGCCGCCGGCGACCTGCACATACTGCTGCTCGGTCGTGAACAGGTAGGGCAGGTCGAAGATCTCGAACTGCTTGGCGCCCAGCGGCCCGAACTTGGACAGCGACGGCGCCAGCATCTGCACGGAGCCCAGCTGCAGCGCCTCCAGCTCTTCCTTGTCCTTGTAGAGCTGGCTGTTGGGGTAGACCTCGACCTTGACCCGGCCATGGCTGCGCTTCTCGGCCTCTTCCTTGAAGCGCAGCACGGCCCGGCCCTTGGGCGTGTCATTGGCCACCACGTGGCTGAACTTGATGACGATGGGCGTCTCGGCCAGGGCCGCAAAGGGCAAGGCTATTGCCGCGGCGAGCAGCAGGCGGCGGACCGCTTGGGCCATAGATCGTCTCCTAATAGGTATGCCGGAGATTTTTCCGGGCGGCAGCGGCGTGGGGTAGTTGTGGAGTTCCACATTTCTGCGCGTGCCCGCCGTTCTTAGACTCTGCCCATGACGCTGCGCGACCTGCCGTCCCGAAGTCTGTGGCTGCTGCCGCTCGGGTTATCCCTGATCTTTGTGCTGGGGGTGCTGGCCTGGGTGCGTGCCAACGAGGCCGACGAACTGGACCAGCAGCGCCAGACGCTGATCGCCGACGCGCTCAGCCTGGAGGCGCAACTGCGCGCCCGCATCGACATCGAGGCCGCGCAGCTGCGCCAGCTGGCGGCTGCGCTGGTGGGCGAGACGCCCAGCGAGGCGGCGCTGGCCGCCCATCCCGAGGTCAACGCCGGGCTGCACCGGCTGTGGCTGTCGGTCACCTGGCTGGACGCTCGCAACCGCGTGCTGGCCGAGGTGCCCAGCCGGCTGGAGGCCGGCCGCTACGAGGACGGCCTGTCGCTGCACCTGACCGCGGCGGTGGGGCACGACGAGGTGCTGGTGGTGCGCTATTCGCCCGCCGTGCTGCTCAAGCGCGGCGTGCCCTGGTGGCTGGCGCGCAAGTACGACGTGCAGTTGGTCGACAGCGCCGACCAGGTCATCGCGTCCAGCACCGAGTCGCCGCTGCGCGCCGCGCAGGCGTCGCGGCCCAGCTACCGCGTGGCGCTGCCGGGGCCGCTGCGCTCCAGCCCGCTGACGCAGCGCGCGCTGACCGACGCGGCGCTTGAGCTGACGCTGCGCGACCCCAGCGTCAACGGCACGCGCAGGCTGGGCTGGGTGCTGCTGGCCGGCTTCCTGCCGCTGATCGCCGTGGCCAGCCTGCTGATACGCCGCCAAATGCTTGCGGCCCAGCGCGCCGAGGACGCCTGGCGCACCGAGGCCGCGTGGCGTCGCGCGATGGAGGACTCCGCCGTCGTCGCGCTGCGCGCGCGCGACTTCGACGGCCGGCTGCTCTACGTCAACCGCACCTTCAGCGACATGGTGGGCCTGCCCGCCGAGCGGCTCGTGGGCCTGCTGCCGCCCATGCCCTACTGGCCGCTCGACGCGCTGGCAGAGGTGGCGGAGCGCAACCGCCGCAACCTCGCCGGCCAGGCGCCGCGCGAGGGCTACGAGACGCGCTGGCGGCACAGCTCCGGCCGCATGGTGGACGTGATGGTGTTCGAGTCGCCGCTGGTGGACGCGGGTGGCCGCCAGATCGGCTGGATGGGCTCCATCCTCGACATCACCGAGCGCAAGCGGCTCGAGGACCGCGAGCGCCGTCAGGTCGAGACGCTGGCGCACAACGCGCGGCTGACCATGCTGGGCGAGGTTGCCTCCACGCTGGCGCACGAGCTGAACCAGCCGCTGACCGCCATCGCCAGCTATGGCGCCGGCATTGCCAACTCGCTGGACAAGCTGGGCGTGCAGGACGAGCTGGTGCGCGGCGCGCTGGCGCGACTGGGCCAGCAGGCCGCGCAGGCGGGCCGCATCGTCGCGCGCATCCGTGAGTTCCTGACGCGCCGCGAGCCGCGCCACGAGCGCTGCGATCTGCACGAGGTCATCGTTGCCGCGCTGGACCTGCTGCGCCGCGACTGCCAGCGCCGCGGCGTCGCGCTGGACGTGACGCTGGCGCCCGGCGTGCCGGCCGTGACGGCCGACGCGGTGCTGATCGAGCAGGTCGTCATCAACCTGGTGCGCAACGCCGCCGACGCGCTGCAGGCGCGCGCCGACGGCCGGCGCATCGCCGTCAGCAGCCGCGTGGCGGGCGAGTTCGTGCGCGTGGACGTGCAGGACAACGGTCCCGGCCTGGTCGGCCGGCGCGTCGAGCAGCTGTGTGCACCGTTCTACTCCACCAAGGCCGACGGCATGGGCATGGGCCTGGCCATCTGCCGCTCCATCGTCGAGGCCCACCAGGGCGTGCTCGATGCCGATGAGGCGCCCGGTGGCGGCGCGCTGTTCTCGTTCAGTCTTCCCCTGACTTCGGAGTCCGCCCATGCCTGACCCCCTGCTGGGCAGCGTCCACCTCGTCGACGACGACCCCGGCGTGCGCGACGCGCTCGCCTTCCTGCTGCGCTCACGCGGCCTTGCCGTGCGTGCCTTCGATGGCGGCCCTGCGCTGCTGGCCGCACTGGACAGTGAGCCGCCGCCGCACGGCGTGTTCCTGCTGGATGTGCGCATGGAGCCCATGAGCGGCACGCGGCTGCACGACGAACTGCTGGCGCGCAGGCTGAAGAATCCGGTGCTGTTCCTGACCGGCCATGGTGACATCCCGATGGTCGTCGAGGCGCTGAAGAAGGGTGCCTTCGACTTTCTGGAGAAGCCCTATGGCGACAACGCGCTGGCCGACCGCATCGAGCAGGCGCTGGCGGTGGACGCCGCGATGCAGGCCGAGGGCGCGCAGGCGGCCGAACGCAGCGCGCGGCTGGCCAGCCTGACGGAGCGCGAGCGCGAGGTGATGACGCGCGTGGCTGCGGGCAAGCTCAACAAGGTCATCGCCGACGAACTGAACGTGTCGGTGCGGACGGTGGAGGTGCACCGGGCGCGCGTATTCGCCAAGCTGGGCGTGCGATCGGCCGCGGAGGTGGCGACCTTGCTGGCGGGCAAGCCTGGCTGAGGCCACGGCGCTGCCCCGTGCTCGGTCCGTGCGAAAGGCATGGGCCTTGGACGGAATCTCCTTCCGTTTTAGAATGGGGCCATGTTCAGCCGCGCCATCCCAGCCATGCTCGACCGCTTCGCCCAGAAGCAGGTCCTGGCTGCGCGCATGACGTCGACGCTTCAGACCGGCGATGACTGCGCCCGTCCTACGGACGCAGATTCCTAAGCCCGGCGATACCACTCCCCCTTTTTGCGCACCACTCCTATCGCCGGGCCCTCAGCTCGGCGCGACCGACGCTGCCCGCCGTCCGTGGCGGCGGCCGTCTCCAGGAGTCCCAATGCCTACCATCCTCAGCGGTGAGTTGCTACTCACCGAACTCGACCGCGCTCGTCTTCTGAAGCTCAACGGCGGCATGCTGCCCGAGTCGTTGCAGGAGCTGCTGGAGGACGCGAGCGTCGTCCCCTCGCAGGACATCCCGCAGCATGTCGTCACCATGTACAGCCAGGTCGCCGTGTCGCACAACGACGGCGATGCGTCGCAGAAGCTGACTCTCTGCTATCCCGGCGATGCGGAGCCCGTCGAAGGCTTCATCTCGGTGTTGTCTCCTGTCGGCGCGGCGCTGCTGGGCCGGGAGGCTGGCGCCACGGTCGAGTGGACCTCACCGGCTGGCGCGCGGCGGCGCATGACCATAGAAGCCATCCTGTTCCAGCCCGAGGCCACCGGCGACTACTCGACCTAGTCGCCCGGCATCCCACCTTCCCCCCGACCGTGCGGGCGCGCTCGCACGGAGGCATGGCTTCGTCTGGACCTGACCGTGACCATCAAATTTGTGCTGACCGTAGCGACGTTCTCCAGGGCATCGGAGAACGCCGTCGAGCGGGCCGCGGAGATCGCCGCCCGTCACTGCGCACTGCTCTATGTGGTGCAACGCCCTGGAGGCGATACAAGCCCTCTCGCCGATTTCGACGACCGCCTCGCGCAGCGGTCCGCGCAACTGGAGCGGCGGCATGGCATCGAAGTGCGCAACCCCGTCCTGAGTGAGCGGCAACTGCTGCAGATGCTGGAGCGGACTGCCCAGGACATCGTCGTGGTCGTCGACCGCGCGACCGCATGCCGGCTCACGGCCGGGCAGGGGTGGTTGAGCAACCTGGCCTCGGGCTTGCTCTGCGGAAGCAGCCTCCTGGACGTCCGGGCCTGTCCCATCCTGGTCGTCAACCGGCCCGGCGGAGAACCCTGCAAGGCGGCGCTGTTGCCCTACGAGACGGCGCAGGACGCCGAGCGCGCGGTGGCGCTGGCCCGGCAGATGTCGGCGGACACCGGGCGGGAGATGTTCTTCGTCGGGCCGCAGCGTGCGCCATGGCCGGCGGGCGCCTCCAGGTCCGAGCCGCTGCACCGCAGCGAATGGCCGCCGCCGGGCGCGGGCGCCTGGGCTTCGGAACGGGTCGTGCACTCGAACTACATGAGCACCCGCCAGAACCGGGCGATCGTGGCGTTCGACACCGCGAGCACGGCGCGCCGGATCCGGAACCAGGCCAGCTTCAGCGGCGCAGGCCTGGTGATCGTGCCCTATATCGGCACCACCTTCATGGAGCGGGCTCTGCGACGCTCGCTGCGCGAGCGCCTGACCCGAGAACTGGCCTGCGATCTGGCCTTCCTGCCCGACCCCGGCTGCCAGCGGACCGCCCCCATGGCCCGTGAACGCCTCGCGCGGCAGGGCCGGGTCGTCCTGCGACCCCTGGCCACCTCCCAGGAGAGCCGCCATGGCTGAGCTCGGTCGACAAACCCATGCGCAGGCGCCCGCCCTGCCCGAGGTGGCGCCATCGATGGAAGCACTTCCGCGTCTGGAGAACCAGGTCATCCTGGTGATCACCAGCCCCGGCGCGGAAGAGGGGGGCTACCTGGAGAAGATCGCCGCGCTGGCCCATCTCAGCGGCGCCCGGCTGCGTCTGGCCGACTGCTCGCTTCGGGCGTCGCATTTCGACCTGCCGCTGGCACGCCTGAAGCAGCGTGCCCGTCACCTGGGGCGGATGCTGGACCGGCCCGTCGAAACGGTGGATGTCGAGCTGCGGACCCCGGCGGACTTGCGCCGCCAGGTGGAGGACTGTGCGCTGGTCTGCATCGCCAGGTCGGCACGCGCCTGGCGGCCGGGGCCGAGGGGGCGGGATCTGCTGCGCGCCCTGATCGCGCTGAGCGCCCGCCCGGTCCTGGTCGTGGGCGACGGACAGCTGCGCGGCTATGCCAGCACGCTGGTGCCCGTGTCCCTGGGCCCGCAGTCGCCGGAGCTGTTGCGCTGGGCGCGCGCGATGGCGCCATACGCCCGCCTGGAGGTACTGCACGTGACCGAGATCCGGGAGCAGGCGCGGCCGAAGTCATGGGCGGCGCTGCGGCATCGATTGCGCGTGCTGGCCGAGGCGCTGGGGGAGGGCATGCAGGGCGTGACCCACACGCTGGTGCACGGCGTCGTGCCGGACTGCATCGGCCAGCGCCACGCCGGCCGATGTCACGACCTGGTGGTGGTGGGCATGGGTGCGCGCCGGCGCTGGCTGCCGCTGCCTTGGCCCATCCTGGCCCAGTACCTGGCTCGCTGGCTGAACGGTGACGTGCTCGTGATTCCGCAAGCACGGGCACGGACAAACACGCCCCCGAAGGGGCAATGGGGATTTTGGACATGATGAACACCCTCCGGGTCGATGTGGACCGCACGCTCATTCGCGCCAAGCGCCCGTGCAGCGATGGCTATCGATGGTTCCTGCGCCGCCAGGCGCCCATCAGCGACTACCAGACCCTGCTCGATGACCTGGTGGCGGCCGGGCGGGTGGGTGATGCCTGCTGGCTGCTGGACCAGCTGGGCGCGACCGACGAGGTCCTGCACGTCGACAACCTGGCTGCCGAGGCGCTGGTGTTCGCCGGCACCATCCATTGCCGCGGCCATGTCGAGGTTTCGGGGCTGCTGCGGACCGGTGGCGACCTGCATGTGGGTGGTGGCGCCCGGGTGGGCGGTGCGCTGCAGGTCGGGCGCGAGCTGAAGGTGGAAGGCGGCCTGCGTTGCGAGGGGCCGCTGGACCTGGGTTCGGGCGGCCGCGTGGGCTGGAGCCTGGAGGTGCTGCAGCGCCTGGCCTGCGGCGGCGAGCTCCGCGTCGGCGGCGCGCTGGGCGGAGGCGAGTCCGTGCAGGTGTCGGGCCAGCTCACGGTGGGCGGCGATGTCACGGCGCAGGGCGACCTGCATTGCGAGGCAGGGATGAAGCTCCAGGGCGACCTGCATGTCGCCGGTGATGCCTTCGTCGCGCGGGGCCTGGATGCAGCGGGCGCCGTCCAGTGCGACGGACATCTCCGCGCGGGATGGGGGGTGCGCGCCAGCGGCGACATCCGGGCGACTCGGGCGATCCGGGTCGGTGAGAGCCTGAATGCGGGAGGCGTCATCGAGGCCGGGCCCGACTACGGCATCTTTGCAGGTCTGGCCGTCCCGATGGGCAGCTGGCCGTCCTGCGCGTTCGTGAAGGCCGCCCAGCGCCCCGACAGGCTCATGAGCGGCGTCTGGAGCGACGCGTGAGGGGCACCGGCCGCCGCGCCATCGCGAGGCATGGCGGCGCGATGCGGGGCGGCCGGCACCGCGCCGGGGCGCGGGCGGCCGGAGAGCCGCCGCCGCCACCGCGCTTCAGGCTGGCATGCGGATTGCGTCAGGGAGCCTGCCGAGGCGACTGGCCTCGGGGCACCCAAGGACTCCCATGAAGACACGAACGCATCTGCGGCCCCTCACCCTGTCGGCCATCCTGCTTGCACTGACGACGCTCGCGAGCGCCCAGAAGCCCGCCAGGACCGCCGCGCCCGAGCGCGCCATGCTGCGCGGCGCCCAGGGCGAATACCTGCTGGAGGATGGCCGCACGCTGAAGGTCCATGTCGGCGCGCACCGCCTGGGCGTCAGCGTCGATGCGCGCCCGCTGGAGACCTGGCGCGCAGAGAGCGCCGCGCTGCTGGTCAGCCCCGACGGTCTGCGGCGCGTGCGCCTGTACCGCAATGGCGACGGCATGGTGGATCGCATCGCGTTCGAGACGGACAGGGCGCGCTGAGCCGCGGCGGGCACCCCCGGCCTAGCGCCGCGCCACGAAGCGGTATTCGTGCTGGGCGTCGCGCAGCACCAGCGTGGGCTGCGCGGCCTTGTCGTCGCGCACGAACTCGACGCCGGTGATGCCTGGGTCTATGGTCACATAGCTCTGCGTGCCGTCCTCGTTCTTGCGCAGCGCGACCTCGCTGCTCCAGTGATCGAACTGGAAGCGCACCTGCCGGCCCTTCTTGCTGACCTTGATGTGCCCGAGTTCGGGGCTGGCGTAGCTGGCCGCCAGCGGCTTGATGGCGTCGGCGGGGATGGGCAGCGTCAGCAGCTCGCGCTGCTTGGCCGCCTCGGCCCGGCGGTTGGCGATGGCGACCTTCAGTCGCTCGTCGGCCTCGGGCCGGCCGTCGAACACCACCTCCAGCAGCTTGCGCTGCAGCGGCCCGCGCAGCAGCACGCCGGCGTCGGAGTTCGTCAGTATGGTCACGCCCAGGCCGTGCTCGGGAAGCCAGATCATGTTGGAGTGAAAGCCCAGCATGTCGCCGCCATGCGAGGCGACAGTGATGCCGTACTGCCGGTCCACGATCAGGCCCATGCCGTAGTTGATGTCCTCGCTGACCATGACCTGGGGCTTGTAGCGCTCGGCCCAGTTGGCCTCGCCGATCAACGGCTGGCCCTCGGGCGTTCTGCCCTTGTTCAGCTCCATCAGCACCCAGCGGCTGAAGTCGTTGGGCGTCGTCCACACGGCGCCGGCGGGACGGGCGGGGAGGATGGTGTAGTTCAGGTCCATGCTGGCGCGACGCGTGCTGCCGTCCAGCGCATCGCCATGCGGCATCGCATGGTTGCCGCGCAGGGCCTTGGCGAAGTCGAAGGTCGTGCTCTTCATGCCCAGCGGGCCGAACAGCAGCTCCTGCATGGCCTCGTCGTAGGCCGCGCCGATCTCCTTGCCGGGCTTGAGAGCTGCCGCGGCGACATAGCCACCGGCGCCCACCATCAGGTTGCTGTACTGGAAGACCTCTCCGAACCTGCTGGTGGGCTTCATCGTGCCGAGCTGGTCGAAGGTCGACCGGGCCGGCGCTTTGCCGCTGGCGAACAGCCACTCCAGATCCTGGCGCGGCATGCCGGTGCAGGCGCAGACCAGGTGCTTGATCTGGACGCTCTGGGTCACCTCGGCGTCGGCCAGGCGGAAGCCCGGATAGGCCTCGGCGGCGGGCTGGTCCCAGCGCAGCTTGCCGGCGTCCACGGCGCGGGCGAGCAGGGCCGTCGTCATGGCCTTGGTGTTGCTGGCCGCCATGAACAGGGTGTCGGCGTCCACCTTCTCGGGCTTGCCCAGCTCGCGTTGCCCCAAGCCTCCGGCCCAGACCAGCTTGCCGCCGTCGATGAAGCTCAGGCCCACGCCCGGCACGTCGAGCTGCTTCATGCCGTCGGCGACGAAGGCCTTGAGCTGTTCCACGCGCTCCGGCGTCAGCGGCCTGGCCGCCTTGCCGGCAAAGCTCTCGCGCTCATAGCCCTTGGGCCGAAGGCTGGCAAAGAACTTGCCGATGGGCGCGCCGCGCTTTTCCAGCGTGGCGTCCGAGGCCTGCAGCAGCTGCACCATCCAGGCCTTGCCGTCGCCGGTGCTGGCGCGGCGCGCGACGGCCTGGATGGAGAGCTTCTCGTTGGGCGAGGTCTCGTACTCGAAGACCTGCTGGTCCAGCCAGCCATTGCGGGCCGGGCGCAGCGTGGCCAGGCGCAAGGTGCGCTTGAAGCCGGGCTGCGCCAGGGCCCAGGCCTGGGCGATGGCGTCCGCGGCATCCTTGGCCGACGCAAGGTCGACGGAGTAGATGCTGGCATCGCCCTCGGGCGCCGTGAACTTCAGGATGGCCCCGCCGCCGCTGGCCAGGAAGGCCTCGGGGGGCGAGTAACTATGGCCGGCGGAGGTGGTGTCGGCATGGGCAGCCCAAGGCGTGGCGAAGGCGGCGGCGAGCAGGGAGGTGATCAGCAGTCGGCGCATGCGGGGCTCCTGGATGGGGAGCCCCATGCTATGCCCGGGGTCAGTTGTTGCTGATGGTCACGGTGACCGTGCCCGTCGTCGTCTGGCCGAGATTGTCCTTCAGCGTGATGACGAGGCTGCTGCGGCCGGCGACCGGGTTGGCCCAGTTCACGGCGAGGCCGCTGCTGCTTGCCGAGAAGCCCATGCCGCTGGGGGCGCCACTGATGGTGATGCTCAGCGAGGTGGCGCCGGGCGCCGAGTAGCTGATGTTGCCGCTGAAGGCTTTGCCGGCGACGCCGCTCAGGCTGGTGGTCGTCAGTGCGGGCCTGCTGGCGGCGGTACCCGGCGTCGACCCGCCGCCGCTGACCGTCGTCGCGCCACTGAGGCTGGTCAGCAGGGCGCCGACATTGGGCGTGCCCCAGCCGGTGGGGGTGTCGTAGCCGACCTTGGCCGTGCAGCCGGCGCAACTGCCGTTGCTGCCGCTGACCACGTCCTTGAAGGCGCTGGCGTACTGGGTCGGCACGGCGCCGATCTGCAGATAGAGGGCGGCGTGGGGCTGGCCGAGCAGCGACTTGGACGAGGCGACGCGCATCGCGTTGGCGACGGCCAGCAGGCCGGCCCACTGCGGCGTGGCCAGGCTGGTGCCGCCGGCGCTGACCCAGCGCGTCGTCGTCGCGCCCGGGGCGATCAGGGCCACGTACTGGCCGGAGTAGGGGTCGGCGTTGAAGGCCACGTCGGCGACAGCGCGCCGGGCATAGCCGCCTATGGTGCCGCTCTGGTAGCTGGGCAGGGCCACATAGGCGCTGGTGCCGCCGCCGGTGCCGGACCAGGTCGTTTCGCTGCGCGCGCCGCTGCCGCTGTAGGTCAGCGTCGTGCCGCCGACGGCGACGACCTTGGTAGACACCGAGGGCCAGGAGACGGCGGCGCCGTTGTCGCCGGTGGCCGCCAGATAGCTCATGCCGGCGGTGGAGAAGCTGCCGTCGTAGCTCGCCGTCCAGTTGCCCTCGGGAGCGCCGAAGCTCATGGACACGACGCCCGGGCCCATCTTGTTGGCCAGCGCGACGGCGTTGGACAGGCTGCCCACGCCGGCGTCCGGAGCCTCGATGAGGACGAGTCGGGCCAGCGGCGCGGTGGCGTGGGCCCATTGCACGTCCAGCGCGATCTCGGTGGCCCAGCCGCTGTCGTAAGCGGGCGCGGCGGCGGCCAGGGCGCCGGCCGTCGTGCTGTAGGCGATGACCAGCTCGCAGCCGCTCGCCGAAGCGGCCGCCAGCGGAAGGCTGGCCGTGGCCGCGAGCGTGCGCGAGCTGCATGCCGGCAGGCCGAACTTGGCGTTGAAGGTGGCCAGCTCGGCGGCGATGTTGGGGTCGTGCTTGGCGTTGATGAGGTAGATGGTCTGGCCCGCGCCGAGCTGGGCGGCCTGTGCGGCGCTGAGGCCGGTCATGCTGGCCGGCAGGGCCGGCTGGCCGTATGCGGCGCGGATCTGGGCCGGCGTGTAGGTCGTGACCGCGGTGGACGCGGCCATGGGCGCGGCGCCGCCGCCCGAGGCCAGCGCGCGGGGGCGCAGCGCGTCGTCCAGGCGCTCGCGCGTCAGGCCCCGGGTGGAGACGCCGGACAGGGCCAGTGCCCGGTGAGGCGCGGCGCCGTTGTCGGGCTCGTCGAGGTCGACGGCGGCGGTGTGGAAGCTGGGCTGGGCGACGGTGGCCACGCCCGGGGCGAGGTCCACGTTCAGGCTGAAGGCCGAGGGGGCGGCGCTGGCCTGGGCGGTCGGGCTGTCGCCGCCGCCACCGCAGGCGGCCAGGGCCGCGGCGGTCAACAGGCTGAGGAGCCAGGAGAGAGGGCGTGTACTGCGCATGGCCGGGGTCTCTTCTCGCGAACGAGGGCCACGCCGATCAGGACTTGCCGGTCCTGGCGGCCCCGCTGCCGTGGCGCCTGCGATGCAGGCGCGGTAGGCCGGTGGCTTTGCGTCCCCGCCTTTCGACGGGTTTGCCCTCAGGGTTGATGAACCGGATCCAGTCTAGGCGCCAGGGCGTTCTTTCGCACGGGGGGTGGAAGGTGGCGCGTGACTTCTGCCGCGCGAGGCAGCGTGAACTTTGCATGCCGGCCCGGGCTGGATGCAGGCTCACGCGGGCTCGATCTCGACGGCCACGCCCGACAGCACCGCGTTGCCCGACAGCGGGTCGCGCGCCGCGTCGTCCAGCAGCGTGTTCATGTTGACGCCGGGCCGCTCGCGCGCAACGCCCAGTTGCACGCCGTCCAGGCCATGCCCCCAGCCATGTGGCAGGCTCACCACGCCGGGACTCATGTCGGCGCTGCGCTCTACGCGCGCGACCAGCGCGCCGGCCGAGCTCCTGACCCTGGCGAACTCGGCCAGGCCCAGGCGCTCGGCATCGCCGGGGTTGACGAGCAGCGTGCAGCGCTCCGGCCCCTTGGCGAGCACGGGCAGGTTGTGCATCCAGCTGTTGCCCGAGCGCGTGTCGCGCCGGCCGATGAGGCTGAAGGCGGGCGCCGGTTGGGCCTTCACGGCGGCCAGGTCGGCCAGGATGGGCGGCGGCGCCAGCTCGATCCTGCCGCTGGGCGTGCGCAGCAGCTCGGGGATGCGTGGCGTCAGCGCGCCGAGGTCGATGCCGCCGCCTTCGACCGTACTGGCGGCCTTGACCTTGGCGAGGTTCAGCCCTTCGGGCCGGCGGCCGAACTGGTCGCCATAGGGGCCCATGCGCAGCTGCAGGTCGATGAGGCGCTCGGGCCCGCGCCAGGGCCGCAGCGCGGCCAGCACGGCCGGCGCCTGGTCGCCGGCGAAGCGTTGCACGTCGGCGGCGATGGCCTCGTCGTCGAGCTGCTGCACGTCCACATCCAGGCCGCGGCCCTCGAGCAGCGCGCACAGGCGCAGCAGGGTCTGCCACTCCTGCGGCGTGCCGGGCGCGGCGTCGAACACCGGGCCGGAGATCCTGGCATGGTTGCGGTGGCTGAGCTGCGGGAAGGCGACGTCGAAATGCAGGTCTTCGAGCGGCGACAGCCCCGGCAGGATGACGTCGGCATGGCGGCTGGTCTCGTTGACGTAGATGTCCAGGCTCAGCATGAAGTCCAGGCCTTCGAGGGCCTTGGCGATGCGCGGGCCGCCGGGGGCCGACAGCACAGGGTTGCTGGCGATGGCGATCAAGGCCTTGACCTGCCCCGGGCCCGGTGTTTCCATCTCCTCGGCCATGACGGTGATGGGCAGCTCGCCGAAGACCTCGGGTGCGCCGGACACGCGGCTCCTGCGACGGCCGGTGGACACGCCCTTGCCGCTGCCGGGCCTGCCCTGCGTGTTGGGTGCAAACGCCGCAGCCTTCGCGAACATCGCGCCGCCTTCGCGGTCGAGGTTGCCGGTCAGCACGTTGATGAGGTCCACCAGCCAGGAGTTCACCGTGCCGAAGCGAGTCGTGCAGGTGCCGATGCGGCCGTAGACGGCGGCGTGCGGTGCGGCGGCCAGTTCGCGCGCAAGGCGGCGCTGCGTGTCGGCCGGGATGCCGCAGCCGTCGGCCGTGAGCTCGGGTGCGAAGGGCTGCAGCGCGGCGCGGGCCTCTTCGAGGCCGTTGACATGGGCTTGCAGCCGGCCGAGCTTGACAAGGTCCTCGGCGAACAGCGTGTGCGCGATGCCGGCCAGCAGCAGCGCGTCGCCGCCGGGGCGGATGGCGAGATGCTCGTCGGCCGCCGCGGCCGTCTCGCTACGGCGCGGGTCGACGACGACGATGCGCCCGCCGCGCGCCCGCAAGGCCTTGGCCTTGCCGCGGTAGTCGGGCACGGTCCACAGGCTGCCGTTGCTGATCATGGGGTTGGCGCCCAGGATGAGCAGATAGTCGCAGCGCTCGATGTCTGGCAGCGGGATGCTGAGCCAGTGCCCGAACATCAGGCCGGCGCTGAGCTGCTTGGGCATCTGGTCCAGCGTGGAGGCGCTGAAGAAGTTGCCTGTGGCCAGCGCCTTCACCAGGCGCGGGATGTAGGCCAGCAGGCTGACCTTGTGTGCGGACGGATTGCCTATGGTCAGGGCCACCGAATCCGGCCCGTGTTCACGCCGGATGGGCAGCAGGCGCCTCTCGATCTCGGCGAATGCCTCGTCCCAGCTTGCCTCGACGAAGACGCCGTCGCGCTTGATCAGCGGCCTGCGCAGGCGGTCGGGGTCTTCGTGCAAGTCCTTCAGGCTCACACCCTTGGGGCAGAGGTAGCCGTGGCTGAAGACGTCGTTGTCAGCGCCGCGGATGGCGACGACCTTGGGGCCATCGGTCTTTACCTCCAACCCGCAGCAGGCTTCGCACAGCGGGCAGATGCGGTAGTGGGTCTCGGGCATGGGGGTCTCCGGTCAGGCCGCTGATTCTGCGGGCGGAGCGGGAGGCATGCTCGTCGCGGAGGTGACGGTTGCCGACATGGTGATGTCATGGCCTGGGAGCGCGCATGTCCGGCAGGAGCTCCGGTGCTAGGGTGTCTGCCACCCCAAGTATTGCCTCGCCGAAGACGGCTTGCCGCTGGTGGCGCGTCTGTGGCGGGGCTGGCGCCGATGTCGCGCGTGCAGGGATGAGCGGCGACTACATCTGCCGGAACAGATGCGCGCAGCTCTCCGCCACCAGCAGCATCTCGCTGCCATGCTTGAGTTTGATCTGCATGCGCCCACGGAAGTCCCGGCTCACGCTCGCGATGGCATTCACGTTGACCAGCGTGGAGCGGTGGATCTGCCAGAACTGCTGCGCGTCCAGCTCGTCGATGAGTTCCTTCAGCGGCTTGCGGATCAGTGCCTCGCCGTCCTTCAGCGCCAGCCGCGTGTACTTGTTGTCGCTCTGGAAGAACATCACCTCGTCGACCGTGATGAGGCGCAGCGTCTGGCCCACCGAGGCATTGATCCAGCGTAGCGGCGCGCGCGCCGCCGAGGGCGCGGCGGCTGCGGGTCGGGAGCCCAACTGGTCCAGCACGCCGCCCAGCGCGGCCGGGGCCTGCCCCAGCCGCGCCTTCAGCCGCGAGATGGCCGTGAACAGCCGCGCGCCAGCCAGCGGCTTGAGCAGGTAGTCCACCGCGCCCTGGTCGAAGGCGGCGATGGCGTACTGGTCGTAGGCAGTCACGAAGACGATATGGGCGCGGCCGCCCACCTGGCGGGCCACGTCGATGCCGGTGGCGCCGGGCATCTCGATGTCCAGGAACAGGATGTCGGGCTGGTGCCGGTCCAGCAGGCGCAGGGCTTCCAGGCCGTCGGCGGCCTCGCCGACGATGCTGAGCTCGGGCCAGAGCCTGCCGAGCTGCTCGACCAGTTCACCGCGCAGCGCGGCCTCGTCTTCGGCGACCACCGCAGTGGGGGCAATCAGGCTCATGTCAGCGGCTCCGGGCTGCCCGGAGGCGCTGACGCGCCCCCCGGTGGGGCAATGGGCAAGGCGAGCAGGGAAACGTGATCATGGCAGTTCCAGCGTGAATTCGGTGCGGCCGTCGCCGCTGTGGCAGGCGAGCTTCGCGTCCAGCACGTCCAGGCGCTCGCGCAGCGCTGCGAGATCGGCGTCCTCGTTGCACAGGCCTTCCTGGTCGAAGCCCAGCGTGATGCGGCCGTCGGCCTTGAGCCAGCAGCGCTGCGCCTCGCCCAGCCGTACGGCGCGCTGCACCAGCGGCAGCAGCAGCATGGGCGGCAGCGGCGTGGCGCCACGCGCGCCCAGCGCGCACTCGAAGGCGGGCGGCGTACCGCCGAGGTCGCGCAGCAGGTCGAGGTAGCTGGCGATCAGCTCGGCCTCGCTGCCCAGCGTCGCACCGGCGTCACGCAACCGCGGCAGCGCCACGCGCAGATGGCGGATCAGGCGCTCCAGCCGCGCGCTGGCGCCCGGATCCTGACGGCCATAGGCCTGCTCGACGGCGACCAGCGCGTCGAACAGCAACGCTGGATCGACCTGGGCCTGCAGCGCGGCCAGGCGGGCCGCCAGCGCATGGCGGCGCAGTTGGCTGTGCTCGCGCAGCAGATCCTGGGCGGCCTGGTCCTGGCGGCGGCGCAGGTTGCGGAACTCCAGCATGCCGACGAGCATCAGCGCCGGCATGAAGATCCACAGCGTGTCGCCGATGACGGCGGTCGGGCGGAACATCGTGCAGCGCGGCTTGCCATGTGCCTGGGCGTAGAGGTCGCAAAGCGACGGCCAGGGCAGGGCGGCGGCCAGCGGGTAGATGACGGCCATGGCCAGGGCCGAGCCGACCAGCGTGGCAGCCACCAGGCGCCACCGCCGCCGTGGGTGGGTCGGGCTGCTGCGCGTGGCCGGCAGCCAGCACAGCAGCAGCACGGCGCAGCTGACCAGCGGCAGGCTCAGTTGACGGGCCAGCACCTGGGGTAGTTGGTTGCCTGCGCGCAGCTCCAGCAGCGAGGTCAGGTCGATGGCGCCGAACAGCAGCGCCGCACTGACGAAGACCAGGGCCTCGCTCGCGCGCAGCGAGCGCCAGGACCGCAGCACATGGTGCAGGAAGTTCATGCCAGAGCCTCGGCCGGCAGGCGCACGCGCGCGACGACGCCATGCGGCTGGGCGGCCTCCAGCTCCAGCGCGGCCGCGTCGCCGAAGCGGGCCGCCAGCCGTGCCCGCGTGTTGGCGAGGCCCACGCCGGCGCCGCCGCTGGCCGAACCGAAGCCCTGGCCGTTGTCTGCCACCTCGACGGTGAGGCCGCCGCCTGCTGCATGGCCGGCGCGGATCTCGATGTGCCCGCCTTCGGGCAGCGGCGACAGGCCGTGCTTGATCGCGTTCTCCACCAGCGTCGGCAGCACCAGCGTGGGCAGGCGGGCCTCCAGCAGCTCGGGCGGCGCGGCGATGTCGAAGGACAGGCGCTCGCCCATGCGCATCTGCAGGATGGCGAGGTAGTGGCGCACCAGCTCCAGCTCGTCGGCCAGCGTGGACTCGTGGCGGCGCATGCCGGGCAGGGCGGCGCGCAGGTAGGCGATCAGCGCCACCAGCATGTCGCGGCCGCGCTCCGGCTGGGTCTCGTACAGGCGCTTGACGTTGGCCAGCGTGTTGAACAGGAAATGCGGCTCGATCTGCGCGTTCAGCGCCGACAGCTGGGCCTCGGTCTGCTGGGTCTTGAGCGCCTCGCGCTCGCGGAACAGCCGGGTCAGCTCGTCGCGGCCGGCGCGCTGGGCGCGACTGACCAGCAGCAGCGCGTAGGCCATGCCGCCCAGCAAGGCCCACAGCGCGATGGTGGAGACCATCCAGCCGGGCTTGAGCTTCAGGCCGGGGTCGTCCATGGCCGCCACCACGTAGCGCAACAGTGTGCCGAGCGCCGCGCCCAGCCCCACGGCACCGGCCCGCACCGTCAGCGCGGCGGGCAGCCGCCAGCGCCGCCCGGCCAGCAAGGCCTCGGTCAGGGCCACCATCACGAGCAGCGATACGCCGGTGAGCAGGCATTGGCGGCTGAAGCGGACCAGATCGAACAGCGCGTCGCGCAGGCCGCCGTCGCCCTCGCCGTACCAGGTCAACGCGCGCGAGATGGCGTAGAGCAGGCAGAAGTAGTAGACGCCCGCCAGCATGCGCAGATTGCAGACGCGGCGAAAGGCTTGCAGCGGGCTGAGGTCCTCCATCCCGGGCATTCTCGGCGGGCCGCCGTCCGCAGGGGCGGGATGCGACGAAGCGGGCCTAGGCCGCGCTGGCCGCGGCAATCAGCGCCTTGAGTTCGCGTTCCGAGGCCGCCGGGTCCCCCAGGTTGACCTCGATGAGGCGGCGCAGATGGGTGATGGATTCGAGGTCGATGCTGCGGCACAGCACGCCGGCCAGGGAGCCCTCGACATGGGCCAGCTCGCCAGCCATCGCGATGACCGGGGCGTCCGGCGCGCCGCTGGCCAGCGGCAGCTTGACGAGGCAGGGCATGCCGATCTGGGGCGTCGTGCCCTCTGGCAGCTGCAGCAGCGCACCCTTGAGCGAGATGTCTAGAACTTGGCAGCCCAGATGCTCCTGGGTGGTGATCAGTTCGGCGCCGGAGGCGAAGGCGACACGGGCGAATTGGCGGCGTTCGGTGCTGATGATGGTCTCCGGCGGGCTGACCGGGCGGTCGGCCCTATCCTAGACGAAGGGTTCCAGCTCGGCGCCGCTGCTGAACACGGTGCTGTGCTCGACGGCCTGCTGCAGCCGCTCGGGCGCCAGCGAGGCCAGGCCCATGGCCTCCAGCATGAACCAGGAGGCGCGCAGGAACGCGATGGTCTCCTCGCGCGTGCCGTCGGGGCTGACCGGTGTGCCGTCCCAGTCGCGCTCGGGAGCCGCGCGCGGCGCGACGACGGCCGGCCGGTGCGCGCGGGCCACGCGGGCCAGCAGCTCGCGCGTGTCCACCGTGGCGCTGGGCGCGTCGATGAGGCGCACCAGGTCGCCCAGCTGCTGCTCGGCCGCGGCCGCCAGCAGCCGCGCGGCCTGGTCGGCGCCGCCAGCGAGATACAGGCCGGCCGCGAGGTCGACGTATTCGAGGGCGGCCGACAGCCGCTGCAGGTCAGGATTCGACATGGCGGCCAAGTCTAGGTTGTGTACAGGGGCAACGGGCGGCCAAACTTCACGCTGCATTGTTTATGCTGGCCCCACAAGGAGTGACCATCATGCTTGATCGCCGCCACCACCTGCAGCAGCTCGCTGCCCTCGCCGCCGCTGCCTCCCTGCCCGCCCTCGCGGCGGACGACAAGGAGAGCACCTACGACGAGGAATCCATCCTCAAGGCCGCCACCGACTTCTTCGGCCAGACCACCGAAGGCCTGGCCAAGGTCGTCGAGAAGGCCTTCAAGGAGCAGGGGCGTCCCAATGCCTATGTGAAGGGCGAGGAGGCGTCGGCCGCCATCACCGTGGGCCTGCGCTACGGCGAGGGCGAGTTGCTGATGAAGGGCGGCGGTGCGTCCAAGGTCTACTGGGCCGGCCCGTCCATAGGTTTCGACCTGGGCGCCAACGCGTCCAAGGTCTTCACGCTGGTCTATCACCTGCCCAAGCCCAGTGCCATCTACCAGCGCTTCCCCGGCGTGGACGGCAGCCTTTACTACATCGGCGGCGCGGGCATCAACTACCAGCGTCTCAAGGGGATCACGCTGGCACCCATCCGCCTGGGCGTGGGCCTGCGCGCGGGCGCGAGCGTGGGCTACATCCACTACCGCCGCGAGAAGAGCATCAATCCCTTCTGATGCCCCGTGGGGCCGCCGCAGCGCCCGGTGTCTGCGTTCCGTCAAGGCGGGCCGCCAGACCGGCTGGCAGGTTCACCTTGCGCCGTGAGAAAGGCGTAGACTGTGGATTCATCCAGTATTTGGGGGCCATCTTGAGTACAACCGCGGACCTGCCCCTGCAGGACATCTCCAGTGAAGTCCTGATCGAGAAGTACGCCAAGGGCGGCGAGCTGCACGCCGACGAGCTGCGCGAGCGCGTCGCCCATGCCCTGGCCCAGGCCGAGAAGCCGGCCGAGCGGGCGCGCTGGGCGGCGGCCTTTCTCGTCGCGCAGCAGTGTGGCTTCGTGCCTGCCGGCCGCATCATGTCGGCCGCCGGCACCGAGCTGTCGGCCACGCTGATCAACTGCTTCGTGCAGCCGGTGGGCGACTCCATCGCGACGCCCGAGGACGGCGTGCCCGGCATCTACACCGCCTTGACCGAGGCCGCCGAGACCATGCGCCGCGGTGGCGGCGTGGGCTACGACTTCAGCCGCATCCGCCCGGCCGGCGCCTGGGTGGGCTCCACGCGCAGCCATGCCTCAGGTCCGATCAGCTACATGCGCGTGTTCGACCGCAGCTGCGAGACGGTGGAGAGCGCCGGCAGCCGCCGTGGCGCGCAGATGGGCGTGCTGCGCTGCGACCACCCCGACATCGAGGCCTTCATCCATGCCAAGGACGAGGGCGACCTGCGCAACTTCAACATCTCCATCGGCGTGACCGACGCCTTCATGGAGGCTGTGCAGGCGGACGGCATGGTCGAGCTGGCGCATCGCGCCAAGCCCAGCGCCGAGCAGATCGCGGCCGGTGCCTACCAGCGCGGCGATGGCCAGTGGGTCTACCGCAAGGTGCGCGCCCGCTCGCTGTGGGACCAGGTCATGCGTTCCACCTACGACCATGCCGAGCCGGGCGTGCTGTTCCTGGACCGCATCAACGCCGACAACAACCTGCATTACTGCGAGACCATCGCGGCGACCAATCCCTGCGTGACGGCCGACACCTGGACGATGACCGGCGAAGGTCCGCGCCAGGTCAAGGCGCTGATCGGCCGGCCCTTCCTTGCCGTCGTCGACGGCAAGGCCTACGCCACAGAATCACAGGGCTTCTTTGCCACGGGCGTGAAGCCCGTGCTGCGATTGACCACCCGGGAAGGCCATGCGCTGCGCCTGACCGGTGACCACCCCGTGCGCCGCGTGACGCGCAAGACGCGCTTTTGCGTCGAGGCTGAATGGGTGCCGGCCACGGACCTTGAGCCGGGCGATGAGTTGATGCTGCACGACCACCGTGCCCTGCACGGATGGGAAGGCCCGCATAGCGAGGCCGAAGGCTATCTGCTGGGCCTGCTGATCGGTAGCGGCACGCTGACGGCCGACAGGGCCGTGTTGTCTGTCCGGGCGCCCGAGTTCAAGGCTGTCGGCAGCGACGTGAGCCACCGCCCGGCGAGTGTCGAGAGCATCATGCGGGCGGCCGAGGAGGCCGTGCACGCAGCCATCGTCAGCCGCGCGGACTCCCAGGGCTGGCAGCGGCCCGGGGCGGGCGCTGGCGAGTTCAGGCTCGCCTCCACCGGGCTGCGCGACCTGGCGCAGCAGATGGGCGCGGTACCGGGCGAAAGGCACATTACGCCGGCCATGGAGGCCACGTCCTCCGACTTCCATCGCGGCCTGCTGCGTGGCATTTTTGATGCCTACGGCTCGGTGCATGGCCATGAGAAGGGCTTCAGCGTGCGCCTGACCCAGGCCGACCCAGAGCAACTGCAAGCCGTGCAGCGCATGCTGCTGAGGCTGGGCATTGCGTCGACCCTCTATCGCGAGCGCAGGGCCGCGGGAGCGCAGCATCTGTCCGACGGCCGTGGCGGCGAGCGCTGCTACCACGAGCGCCGCGCGGTGCATGAGCTGGTCATCAGCGGCGACAACCTGCGCCGCTATGCCGAGCAGGTGGGCTTCGAGGACAGCGCCAAGCAATCGCGGCTGGACGAGCTGTTGGCAAACTGCCGACGCGAGTCGGACCGGGAGCGCTTCACGGCGACGGTCGAGGCTATCGAGCCAGCCGGAGTTGAAGAGGTCTACGACGTCACCGTCGAGCATGTCCATGCCTTCGACGCGAACGGCCTGTATGTTCACAACTGCGCTGAGCAGCCACTTCCGCCCTATGGCTGCTGCTGCCTCGGCTCCATCGACCTGACGCGTTTCGTGCGCGCCCCTTTCTCGCCCGAGCCCACGTTCGACGAGGCCGGCTTCGCCGAGGTCGTGGCCGTGGCCACGCGCATGCTGGACAACGTGCTGGACGTGACGCCCTGGCCGCTGCCGGCGCAAGCCGCAGAGGCCGCGAACAAGCGCCGCGTGGGCCTGGGCTTCACGGGCCTGGGCGATGCCCTCGTCATGCTCAACCTGCGCTACGACACGCAGGACGCGCGCGACATGGCCGGCCGCATCAGCGAGGTCATGCGCGACGCGGCCTATGCGGCAAGCAGCGACCTGGCCGCGGAGCGCGGCAGCTTCCCCCTCTTCAATGCCGACCTCTACCTGTCCGGCGGCAGCTTCGCATCGCGACTGCCGCCTGGGCTGAAGGACAAGATCCGCAGCCAGGGCCTGCGCAACTCCCACCTGCTGTCCATCGCGCCCACCGGCACCATCAGTCTGGCCTTTGCCGACAATGCGTCAAACGGCATCGAGCCGGCGTTCTCGTGGACTTACACGCGCAAGAAGCGCCTGCCGCAGACCGAAGGCGGCGGCTTCAAGGAATACCAGGTCGAGGACCATGCCTGGCGCCTTTATCGCCACCTGTTCGGCACCGACGCACCTCTGTCCGACGCCTTTGTCACCGCGCTGGAGCTGAGCGCGGCCGACCATGCCGCCATGGTCGCGGCCGTCGCGCCCTACATCGACACGTCGATCAGCAAGACCGTCAATGTGCCGGCCGACTATCCCTACGAGGACTTCCAGGACCTCTACGTCCAGGCCTGGCAGAGCAAGCTCAAGGGGCTGGCCACGTACAGGCCCAACAGCGTGCTGGGCTCGGTGCTCAGCGTGGCGCCGGAGGTCAAGCAGCCCGAGCCGCTGCGGGCCGACATGGCGGGCGCCAACCAGCGCCTGCGTGTGGAACGTCTGCCCAACGCCGTGGTCGCCTCGCTGCGCTGGCCCAGCCGCCCCGAGATGCCCGGCGGCAATCCGGCCTGGAGCTATCTGATCCAGCATCCGCACGGCGACTTCGCGCTGTTCATCGGCGAGCTGCCGCTGGACGGCCCCGACGGCGGCCTGTTTGGCCGCAACCTGCCGTTCGAGGTCTGGGTCAATGGCGCCGAGCAGCCGCGTGGCCTCGCGGCACTGGCCAAGACCTTGTCCACCGACCTGCGCACCAATGATGCTGCCTGGCTGCGCCTCAAGCTCGACGCGTTGGCCACCGTGGCCGAGGAGCGCGCCTTCGAGATGCCGATGCCGCCCGGCGGCGAGAAGCGCCTGTTCCCCGGCGTCGTCGCCGCGACGGCGGCCGTCATCCGCTGGCGCTGCGAGCAGCTCGGCGCTTTGGGCGAGGGTGGCCCCACGCCGGTCGTGGACGCGATGTTCAGCCGCAACGAGCCGCGCACCGGCACCTCCGGCACGCTGGCCTGGGCCGTGGATGTGGACAACCCGGCGACGAACGAGCAGTTCACGCTGACGCTGAAGGAGGTCGTGCTGCCCACGCCGGACGGCGGCAGCGTCACCCGCCCCTGCGCGATGGGCTTCTCCGGCAACTACCCCAAGGCGCTGGACGGCCTGGCCCGCCTGCTGAGCCTGGACATGCGCGTGATGGACCCGGGCTGGATCGCGATGAAGCTGCGCAAGCTGCTCAACGTCGGCGAGCCGCTGGGCCACTTCATGGCGCCGGTACCGTCGCTGAACGGCGAACGCCGCCAGCAGGTCTGGCCGTCGACCGTGGCCTATGTCGCGCGGCTCGTCATCCACCGCTACGCGATGCTGGGCATCCTCGACGAGGCCGGCCAGCCGCTGACCGACATGGGCCTGCTGCAGACGCCGGCCCCAAAGCTCGCCGCCGCGGCCGGCACGCTGCAGGTCCAGGCCGGCAAGCCCTGCCCGGAGTGCGGCAACGCGACCATGATCCACAAGGATGGCTGCGATTTCTGCACTGCGTGCGGGTATGTCGGGCAGTGCGGGTGACCTTCTTGGTCCAGTTGCGCGACTACCGAAGCATATGTGGGGGCGCTCATAACGTGCGAACAGGAGCACATAAGCTGCAACTGCAGAACTGGCGCCCGACGAGGATCAACGTTGGAGAGGATATTGCGTGATCGGGGCTGGCAGTTAAAGCTGTTCGCAAGCCGCCGGTCCGGCTCGACAAGGCCTTTCGAGTTCTGCTGAGCCATGAACTGGCCCAGTCGCACCCCCGAGCGATAAGGCGGCTCGCGAAAGATCTGCCGACTGTCCCGTCGTTGGAGGACGCACACGCCACGCTGCAGATCGGTTCCGCGACAAGACGATCCGCGAGCGGCGCGAAGAGACCTTGGCTCGCAAGGCCAAGGGCGAATAGTCGAGTGCTTTCCCCCGCGATCGGCTTTTCAGAACCACGAGTTGCGGACGCGCCGGGTCTGCCGTACCACCCGGTGGACGGCACGAGAGTCAGTCTCCGGAGTCATGGTGAACTACTGCACAACCCTCTGTCAAAGGCAGCCGGTCAGTGGCGTCCTGGCACTCAAGCTGCGCGGAGTGACTGAGCAAGGACAACAGCAACATGGGTCAACCGCGGGAAACGCAGTTCGACGCCGACGGTCCAGGCGACATCAAACGGAAGTGCCTCGCTGAGGCAGGGCTGAATCTGTATTCCGATGGGCCGGTGATGTTCCGCCCGTCGGACATCTACCGACTCGGCAAGGATCCCGGTTTCCGGGAGGCGCTGCGGGGCTCCAACATCTACCTCATCTGCCGGCGCCACCGGATTTCCGTCGATCCAGTCACGCTGAAGGTGAAGGGCGGCGACCTCTACGGCGACTTCCTGGTCCATGGCGAGGGCTACCAGGAGTGGCAGCGTGAGCCGTTCATCTTGACGCCGTCGCAGCTTGGCCGCACAAGCCCGCCGGCCCCTTTCCAGGCAGTGCGTCCCGACGGTGGGGCTGACGCGACAGCATTGGTGATGGCCGACTCAAGGGCTTCCATCTCAACGGGGTGTTCTTCAAACCGGCGGCAGCCCACGGCCCCGAACCAGCCCGCCACCACATCAGTACTTCGGCCCATCCGTGATGAATGGCCCGCCTTGATACAAGGCTGACTGGTCGGCCGGGTCAGGCCGGGCTGCAGTCGGCGGGAACAGATGGCTGTACTCGCGCGAGCTGTCGACCGGCGCGTATCCCAGGTGCGCGGCCTCACGGTTGTCCCACCAGGAGGCGGCGTTGTCCGAAGTCCCGAACGCGATCGTGTGGTCGACGCGCGGCGTGAACAGGCTGCAGCGCACCAGTTCAATCAGATCGCGGTAGCTCAGATAGGTCGTCATCATGCGGGCCGTCTTGGGCTGCGGATGGCTGGAGCCGATGCGCAGGCAGACGGTTTCGATGCCGAAACGATCAAAGTAGTAGCGCGATAGCGCCTCGCCGAAGCACTTCGACACGCCGTAAAAACCATCCGGACGAAGCGGCATGGAGGCATCGACCCGTTCGGTGGTGCGGTAGAAACCGACCGTGTGGCTGGAGCTGGCATAGATGACCCGCTTGACACCGGCCTGATGGACGCTCGCATACAAGTTGTACACGCCCAGGATGTTGGCCTGCATGATCGGCTCGAAGCGATCGTCCGTGGAGATGCCGCCGAAATGCAGCACGGCATCCACCCCCTCGACCAGGGCGCGCACGGCGGCGCCGTCGGCGAGGTCGCATTGCATGACCTCCTCGCCCTCACGCGCCGGGCCCAGGTCAGCGATGTCGCTGACCCTGAGGATCTCCGTCCAGGGTTTGATGGCATCGCGCAGCACCCTGCCGACGCCGCCGGCAGCGCCCGTCAGCAGCAGGCGTTGAAATGGTTTGGAAGTCATCTGTCTTCTCGTGTCTGGGCGTGCGGTCTTCAGCGAACCATGCAAGGGCGCTTGTTGTTGAAGGTCCAGCCGGGAATCAAGTACTGCATCGCGACGGCGTCGTCGCGAGCACCCAGGCCCATGGAGCAGTACACCTGGTGCGCCTGTTCCAGTTGGTCGAGGTCGATCTCGATGCCCAGACCCGGCTTGTCTGGCACGGTCACCTGGCCGTTCTTGATCTGAAGCGGCTCCTTGGTCAGACGCTGGCCGTCTTGCCAGATCCAGTGCGTGTCGATGGCCGTGACCTTTCCCGGCGCAGCCGCGCCAACGTGGGTGAACATGGCCAGCGAGATGTCGAAATGGTTGTTGGAATGCGAGCCCCAGGTCAGGCCAAACATCTGGCACAGCTGGGCCACACGGACCGAGCCCTGCATGGTCCAGAAATGCGGGTCGGCCAAGGGGATGTCGACCGACTGCAGCTGGATCGAATGGGCCATCTGGCGCCAGTCCGTCGCCACCATGTTGGTGGCCGTCAGCAGGCCGGTTGCGCGGCGGAATTCGGCCATCACCTCGCGGCCGGAGAAGCCGTTCTCTGCGCCACAGGGGTCTTCCGCGTAGGCCAGCACCTCGTGCTTGTCACGGCAGACGCGGATCGCCTCCTCCAGTGACCAGCAACCATTCGGATCGAGCGTGATGCGTGCTTGCGGAAAGCGCTCGTGCAACGCCGTGACCGCTTCCATTTCTGCGTCCGGCGACAGGACGCCGCCCTTGAGCTTGAAGTCATTGAAGCCGTAACGCGAATGTGCAGCCTCGGCCAGACGGACCACAGCTTCCGGGCCCAAGGCGGCCCTGTTGCGCAGGCGGTACCAGGCATCGGCGCTGTCCCCTTCATCGCGATAGGGCAAGGCCGTACGGTGGCGATCGCCGATGAAGAACAGATAGCCCAGCATGTCGACCTTGTCGCGCTGCTGACCCTCGCCCAGCAGGGCGGCCACCGGAACACCGAGATATTGCCCGAGCAAGTCGAGCAAGGCCGACTCGATCGCGGTGACCGCATGGATGGTGACGCGTAGATCAAAGGTTTGCAGCCCGCGCTCGCCGCTATCACGGTCGGTGAAAGCCTCGCGCATGCGGTTCAAGATCCGATTCCAGGCCCCGATCGGCTGGCCGATCAGCAGGGGCCGCGCGTCCTCGAGCACCTGCCGGATCTTCTCCCCACCGGGTACCTCGCCCAAGCCGGTGTTCCCGGCGCTGTCCTTGACGAGCACCACATTGCGGGTGAACAGCGGGCCGTGGGCTCCGCTGAGGTTCAGCAGCATGCTGTCCTGGCCGGCCACCGGGACCACGCGCAATTCTGTGATCAGTGGGCTGGCATTCCGCGCGCTCGTTACGGACGTATCGATCATGGGTAGTCTCTGGAGGTGTTCTATGGATATCCCCGTGTCTTCGGTCATCGAGTGACGAGCCACGGGCGGAAGGGAGGTCAGGCTCGAAACGGCGTCTCTGGCATGCCTTGCACGCCGGGATCCAGGGTGATGACGGCGCCGGCCCACAAGTCGTCGTCACGTCGGTTTGCAGCGATCGAGGTCACCAGCAGCACGTCGCGGTCGAGGCCGCCAAAGGCGCACATGGAGGGTTTGGCCATCGGCACGGACAGGCTGCGATCCAGCTTGCCCTGCGGCGTGAAGCGCAGCACAGCCCCACCATCATTGGCACATGTCCAGTAACAGCCATCGACGTCCATCGCCGCGCCATCCGGACGTCCCGGCCCATGCATGCGCATGTCGGCGAAGATGCGCGCATTGCTGGGTACGCCGTCATCGGGATCGAAGTCGTATTCCCAGATCAGGCGCCGTCTTGGATGGGAATCCGACAGATACATGGTTCGCCCATCCGGCGACCAGGCAAGGCCGTTCTGGACGATGAGGTTGTCCACGAAAGGCGTCAGCGTGTCCTGGGCACCGCTGTAACGGTACAAGCGGCCGACCGCCAGCTCCGCGGCCATGTCCGTGAACATGGAGCCGCACCAGAATCGCCCTTGACGGTCGCAGCGTCCATCGTTGAAGCGCATCGGGCTGCGGGCGTGATTGACGGGCACCAGCCGGGTCACCTCCGCCTGCTCGCCGGTGCCCAGCGCCAGGCGGAAGATGCCGCTCTGCATGCCGGCAATCATGCCGCCGTCGGCCGCCAGCGTGATACAGGCCACCATCTCCGGCGCATGCCAGCAGCGCAGCGCGCCGCCGGCCGGTTGATGGCGCCAGATGGCGCGGCCCTCGATGTCAACCCAGTACCAAGCCTGTTCAGCCTCCGACCACAAGGGGCTTTCGCCAACCTCGCACACGAGCGAGCCGATGCGCTGGAACTCCATCGTCAGCCCGCGATGTGCAACTCACCATCGATCAGGCGCGGGATGCCGAGCGGATTGCCGGCCTGCAGGGCCAGTGGCAGCAGGTCTTCCGGCACATCCTGATAGCAGACCGGGCGAAGGAAACGCTCGATGGCGTTTGCTCCCACCGAGGTGGAGCGGCTGTCCGAGGTGGACGGGAAGGGCCCGCCATGCACCATCGCATGGGACACCTCCACGCCCGTGGGAAAGCCGTTGAACACAAGCCGCCCAGCCTTGCGCTCCAGCACCGGCAACAGTGCCGCTGCGTAGGCATGGTCGCTGGGCGCCGCGTGCATGGTTGCCGTCAACTGCCCTTCGACGTGCTGTGCCACGCGCCGCATGTCATCCAGGTCCCGGCAGCGCACGATGAGAGAGGCCGGGCCGAACAGTTCGGCCTCCAGTGTGGGATCGGACAGGAAAATCTCGGCCTCGACCTGATACAGCGCAGCCCGGGCGGCGCAGCCCCCCGAACTCGACTGCCCCTCTGCCAGCGTGACGACACCGGCGGCCTGCGCCAGCTGCTCGACACCGGCCGCGTAGGCTTGGTGGATGCCGGGCGTCAGCATGGTGGCGGCGGGCTTGGCGTTCAGCGCGGCAGCGGCCTGCGCCAGGAAGGCATCCAGGTCCGGCCCGGCAATGGCGATCAACAGGCCGGGATTGGTGCAGAACTGGCCGGCGCCGAGGGTGAGAGAGTCGACATAGCCCTGCGCCAGCGCAGGTCCCGAGCGAGCGAGCGCGCCGGGCAGCATGAACACGGGGTTGATGCTGCTCATCTCGGCATACACCGGGATGGGCACAGGGCGCTCTGCGGCGGTCCGGACCAGCGCCATCCCGCCGGCCCGCGAACCGGTGAAGCCGACTGCACCGATGCGCGGGTCGCTGACCAGCATCTGGCCAATGGTGCGGCCGGCGCCGATCAGCATCGAGAAGACGCCTTCATGCAAGCCGCATGCAGCCACGGCGCGCTGCACCGCCTTGGCGACCAGTTCCGAGGTGCCCGGGTGGGCCGCATGCGCCTTGACCACGACCGGGCAGCCGGCGGCGAAGGCCGAGGCCGTGTCGCCCCCGGCTACCGAGAACGCCAGCGGGAAATTGCTGGCGCCGAAGACCGCGACAGGTCCGAGGGGGATCTTGCGCAGGCGCAGGTCGGCACGCGGCGGGGTCCGGTCCGGCAGCGCGGAGTCCAGCGTGGCGGCCAACCAGCGCCCCGCACGGACCACTTGCGCGAACAGGCGCAACTGATTGCAGGTGCGTCCACGTTCGCCTTCCAGCCGTGCCCGCGGCAAGCCGGTTTCCTGCATCGCGCGCTCAATCAAGGCTGGGCCGATAGCCATGATCTCGTCCGCGATCCGTTCCAGGAAGGCGGCGCGCTGGGCCAGCGTGGTCTCTCGATAGCTGTCGAACGCTGCCTCCGCCAACGCGCAAGCACGCTCGACATCGTCCGGCCCGCATTGGCCAAAGGGCGGCTCGATCTCCGTCAGCAGCGCCGGATCGACGGCGCGCGCCTGACCGTGGCGGCCGACGACTTTGCCGGCGCCGATGACCATCTCGCCCCTGACCTCCGTGAGACTCATCGTCGATTCCTTGCTGGCGTCCATGTCAGCGCACGTTCTGCTTGGAGATCAGCGCCTGCAGCATGGCCGACTCTTCCTCGGTGAGGTCGGTCAGCGGGCTGCGCACGGGGCCGGCGTCATGGCCGACCAGGCGCGCGCCGGCCTTGACGATGGACACGGCGTAGCCAGGCTTGCGATTGCGGATTTCAAGATAGGGCAGGAAGAAGTCATCCAGCAGTCGATTGGTCGTCGTGCGATCGTCTGCCGCGACCGCGTTGTAGAAGTCCATCGCCAGCTGCGGCATGAAGTTGAAGACGGCCGAGGAATAGACAGGCACGCCCAGCGCCTTATAGGCCGCCGCGTAGACCTCCGCGGTCGGCAGCCCGCCCAGGTAGCTAAAGCGGTCGCCCAGGCGCCGCCAGATCTGGACCATCAGTTCGATGTCGCCCAGGCCATCCTTGAACCCGATCAGGTTGGGGCACCTGTCGGCCAGCGTGGCCAGCGAGTCGGCCGTCAAGCGGCACAGATTGCGGTTGTAGACCACGACGCCGATCTTGACGGAGCGGCAGACGGCGGCCACGTGCTCGATCAGGCCGTCCTGCGAAGCCTCCGTCAGGTAGTGAGGCAGCAGCAGGATGCCCTGCGCGCCCTGGCGCTCCGCCTCTTGGGCGTAGGCGATCGCTCCGCGGGTGGAGCCGCCGGCGCCAGCCAGGATGGGGACCTTGCCACGGCAGGTGTCGACGGCAACCTTGATCACTTGGGAGAACTCGGCCGGCTCCAGCGAGAAGAGCTCGCCGGTGCCCCCCGCCGCGAACAGCGCGCTGGCGCCGTGAGGCGCGAGCCACTCGAGGCGCTTGGCGTAGGTGCTGGGACGGAAGTTGCCTTCGGCGTCAAAGTCCGTGATCGGGAAGGACAGAAGGCCGGATGACAGGATTTGCTTGAGTTCGAGGGGGTGCATGACGGTTCCGGTTGAGAAAGGCCGGAGAAGTGGCCTGTTGCCTGTCATCGTACAACTTAACTCGACAGCAAGCAAGCGCGGTGGCGTGCCTTCCCGCCCGAGTGCGCTCCTTAAGCTTGCGCGAGGCTTGCTTCGAGGGTTTCCTGTGCCTGGCGCAGGCGTTCCCGGCTGTTGCTCAGGTGGGTGCGCATGGCGGCGCGCGACGCCTCCGGATCCTGGCGCTCGATGGCATTGAAGATGTCATCGTGTTCGCGCGCGACGCGCTCGTGGAAGCTGGCGGGGTCGACGTTGGCCAGGTGAACGGTGTTCAGCCGGGCGCGCGGGATGATGGCGTTGCCCAGGTCGCGCAGGATCTCTTCGAAGTAGCGGTTGCCGGTGGCCTGTGCGATCAACTGGTGGAAGCGCACGTCGGCCTCCACGGCCTCCGGGCCGCTCTCACCGTGATGGGCCCGCATCGCATCCAGGGACTGGCGCAGTTCCCGCACCTGTTCCGGCGTGCGGCGCGAGGCCGCCAACCATGCGGCCTCGGTTTCCAGGCTGATGCGCAGCTCAAGCACGGCCAGCACGTCCCGGATGGTCATGACGGTGTTGGCGCCCAGGCTGAGTGTGGTCGCGGGCTCCAGCACGAAGGTGCCGATGCCGTGTCGAGTTTGCACGAGCTTGTTGGCTTGCAGATGGGAGATCGCCTCACGCACCACGGTCCGGCTCACGCCGTGCTTGGCCATGATGAGGGATTCCGACGGCAGCTTTTCCCCGGGCTTGAGCGTGCCGGCCTGGATCTCGCTCGTGATCGCCTCGACCAGCGCTTGGGCCAGGTTGCGAGGACGACGCAGCAGAGGGGGGCTGGAGGCAAGCGTTTCGGACATGGCGCTGGTCGACAGGGGCGTAAGTCCACTATATCAGCACAAAACCCCCTCGTCTGACATCCTACAGAAGACGGACGTCAGGCGCCGGTGCGGTATTGCTGTGCAAGACAGGGCGGCGCGGCGCACGCAAAGAAACCGGGCGCCCCAGCGGTTTCCCGATTGCCGCGCTCGCCGCGCCGCGGCCATGATTACATGACAACTGACAACAGCAATCCGCTTGCAGGTATGTAAACCATCTTGTACGATGACCGACAATTCTTTGCGCGGCATCAGACCGCAACAGGACTGCGTTCGACAGTTTCAAACCAAAAACCGGAGACAACCTCTATGAGTCATAGAAGCCGATTTGCGCTCACCGCCTTTGCGGTCGCGGCGTGTACCCTGGCGGACCAGGCGGTGGCGCAAGCGCCTGTGGCGCCAGCCGCCGCTGCCTCGGCTCCGGCGCTGCAGCGCGTCGAGATCACGGGCTCATCGATCCGCCGGCTGGAGGCCGAGACCGCGCTGCCGGTGACGGTGATGACCGCCGCAGACATGGAGGACCGAGGCTACAGCACGATTGCAGACGCGCTCAACTCGCTGACCGTGGCACAGAACGTGATCCCCGGCGGCAACAGCTCGGGCTCGGTCATGAACATGCGTGGCGTCGGCGTGACTCGCACGCTGACCATCATGAACGGCCAGCGCCTGCCCTACGAGCCGACCATGGCGGCCTTTGTCAACATGGACCTGATCCCGCGCAACGCGATCGAGCGGGTCGAGGTGCTGCGCGACGGCGCCTCTTCGATCTACGGCTCGGACGCCGTCGGCGGTGTAGTCAACTTCATCACCCGCAAGCAGTACAAAGGGACTCAGCTCAAGGCCCAGACGGTGCAGCCGCAGATGAAGGGTGGCGCCCGCGAGGTGCGTCTGAGCCTGCTGACCGGCACCGGCGACCTGGTCGAGGATGGCTGGACCATCTATACCTCGGCGGACTTCCAGCGCCGAACTGCCCTGAAGGCCAGCGACAGGCCTGAGCTCGCGACGCTGTACACGCTGACCGCGCTGGGCATCGCCCCGACGCAATCGCCGGGTGACTACGCGTCGCCGGCGAATATCACCAAGCCGGCCCTGGGCAATCCCTACTACGCCAAGGGCTGCAACCCGCCGTTCTCGCTGCCGGCTCCACAGAACACCTGTGCGTCCAACAACTATCCCAACTACGCGCTGCTGCTGCCCGAGAACGGCCAGGCCTCCAGCTTCACGCGCGGCGCCATCACGCTCGGCCGCAACAACACCCTGTCCTTCGAGGCAGCATTCACGACCGAGTACATCAACCTCAGCAAGTCGACGGCCCTCACCAGCAAGGGCAAGTCCTCCGGTAGCGGTGGCACACCGGTCCTGACCATCACTTCGGCCAGCCCCTACTACCCGGGCGGCAGTGCAGGCGTGCCTGCCATGCCGGGCGTGACCGGCCAGGCCCTGCAACTGGCCTGGCAAGTCGACGAGCTCGGCCCGGCCACGCTGCGCAACCGTCAGAACCTCAAGCGCATCGTGATTACCGACGAGGGCAGCTGGGATGGCTGGGACTACCGTGTCAACCTGCTGCACAGCACAAACGACGAGTACACCGCCTATCTGACCGGCTATATCGACACGCCCAAGTTGTACGCGGGCGTTCTCGACGGCACGCTGAACCCCTTCGGCGCACAGACCGCCGCGGGCCTGGAGTACCTCAAGAGCATCTCGGTCACCGGACAGAAGTCGCGCATCTCCGGCACGCGTTACAGCGCGGCGAACTTCACCATCAACCGCGACCTGATGGAACTTCCTGGCGGCACGATGGCGATGGCGTTTGGCGGCGACATCCACTATGAAACGGCCCGCGACATGGTGCCGGACACCAACGTGAACGTGCCATTCGACGGCCGCACGCCGTATGACCTCGGCTCCTCACGCCGCGTGAAGTCGCTGTTCGCCGAGGTCGACATTCCGGTCACCAAGACCCTCACGCTGGACCTGTCGGTGCGCTCGGACAGATACCACGACGTCGGCAGTACCGTGAACCCGAAGGTCAGCTTCCGCTACCAGCCCGTCAAGAGCCTATTGTTCCGCGGTTCCTACAACACGGGCTTCCATGCGCCCAGCCTGATGGAGCGTTACGGCAGCACCCGGACTGGCATCAGCAACACCAAGGACAACTACGACGACCCGGTGCTGTGCCCGGGTGGCAAACCCGGCACCGCAGGCGGTGGCACGGCACTGCCGGGCTACAGCTCGTTGGTGGTTTGCAATGCCAAGCAGCCGCACATCGTCGGCGCAAATCCCGAGCTGGCACCGGAAACCTCGTCCAGCGTCACCTTTGGTATGGCCGTCGAGCCGATCAAGAATTTCAGCGTCACGCTGGACTTCTGGAAGATTCACGTTAAGGGCACCATCGGTACCTTGTCCGACGGCGTGATCTTCAGCGACCCGACGCGTTACGCGGCCTTCTTCGTCCGCGATGCCGACAAAAACCTGCTGTACGTGAACGCGCAGTCGCACAACCTGGGTGACACCATCACTCGCGGCCAGGACATCGCCGCAAACTGGGTCATCCCGACCGAGGCCCTGGGCAAGTTCACCTTGGGTCTCGACGGCACCTACACCAACTACTACAACTATCAGAACGAACCGGGTGGTGAATGGAACCACAACACCGGCGGCTTTGGCGGCCTGGCCAACGGCGCGGTCTCCGGCGACAAGATCATGAGCTTCCGCTGGCGCCACAGTCTGCGTGCCGGTTGGTCTTACGGTTCCTGGCGCGCCCAGGTCACCCAGGCCTACACCTCGGGCTACCATGACGGCAAGACGGTTCCGCAGATCTACTGGCGCGACATCCACCCCTATTCGGTGGTCAACCTGACCATGGGCTACTCGGGCTTCAAGAACCTGATGCTCAACGCTGGCATGAGCAACGCGTTCAACGTCAAGCCGCCGCTGACCAACACCACGTCCGTCGGCTATCTGCGATCCTACGCCAGCCCGATCGGCCGCAGCTTTTCTCTGACCGCCACCTACAAGTTCGGAGGCTAGAGGTTGACTCGACCGACTCGGAGGTGAAAGTCTCCTGCTCACCTGGCCGCGGGGAAAAGTTAGCTGAACGGCCAGGGTGTCGCGGGCGACTGCGAATCTGAAGGGGAAGGAAGCCGAAGGCAAAGCGCTGGCCTGACGAACAGGAAGCGGATGGAGGCGGCGCAGCGGAACCGCCCGGTGCGGACCCGCATGCCCGGCGGTGTGGGAGGGGCGGAACCGACAGTGGCTCCCTTTCCCGATCAGCGTCGAAACTGAGTTGGTTGTGGGAGAGCGGTGACGGCAGCAAAAGCACGGCGACGGGCGAAACGCCCGCCGCCGTTCAGGACCGCTCAGACCGCGATGCCGTGCGCTTGCAGAAAGGCCTTGCTGATGGCGGCCGACTGCTTGGGATGGCCGCCCTTGTCGGGCACGCGGTCGAGTTCGATGACGGCCCAGCCCTTGAAGCCGACCTTGTCTAGCGCCGCAAAGATGGCGGCGAGGTCGACGCGGCCACGGCCGAGTTCGACAAACTGGAAGGGGTACTTCGCCTTGGGGTCACCGGTCAGGTCGCGCAAGTCCTTCAGGTGCAGGAAGGCCAAACGCTCCTGATAACGATCCACCAGTTGGGCGGGGTCGGCCCCGCCGGCCAGCGCGTGAGCCGTGTCGAGCTCGAACTTGACGTAGCGCGGGTCGCTCGCTGCGAGCACAGCCTCCAGCCCTGCCGGCGACTCGCTCAAGGTATTGAGGTGGTTGTGATAAGCGACCGTGACGCCGAGGGGAGTGCAGGCCTTGCCGATCCGGGTCAGCAAGTCCCCCAGGCGCGCGCAGGCTGGCGCGTCGAATGGGCGGCCGTAGCCCGTCAGTTTGTCGAGCAGCTGCAGATACTGCCCCCCCGCCGCCTGCAGGAAGCGCGCGTTGGCGAGGTGACGCTCGATCTCGTCCGCCGGCTTGGCGTCGATGTCGACCACGCCGCTCGACAGGGCCGTGAATGCCAGCCCCTTCTTCTGCAGCAGTGCGCGCAGTTCGGCCGGCTGGAAGTTCTGGACCACGCTGGCGCGGAATTGCACTCCCTTGTAGCCGAGCTCTGCGATGTCCTCGATGGCCTGGCGCTCATCCTCGCCCCAGGTCATGGCTGTGTAGCCGATGCGCACGTCAGCCAGGGCCGCGTGCGCGCGTGACGGCGACCCGGCTGCGACCAGCAGGCCGATCGCACCCAGGGCATGGCGGCGCGACACGGAAACAGGGTTCATGGCCCGCATCCTCATTCGTAGGCGTTGGGGGGTGGCGGTGCCTTCGACGAGGGCACGGGCTTGCCATCCACGGTATGCGGCTCCATCACTTCGACGCGGCTGCCGTCCGGATCAAAGATGTTGACCTGGCGCTTGCCGTTGCGGCCGACCTGCACCGCCAATGGCTTGGCGTAATCGGAGAATGCCGTGCGCCCTTGCAGCGTGGCGACGACGGCGGCCGCATCGGGCACTTCGAGCGCGACATGATTCTTGGTGCCGTACTGATCCGGCCTGAGTGGTGCGCGATACAGCATCAGCTCGATGTAATCCACGCCGTCGGGCACGCGCAGATTGATCCAGCTCAGCTCATCGGGGTTGGAGCCGCCGCGCCAGGTTTCCTGGAAGCCGAGGATGCGGCCGTAGAAGTCCATGGACTTCTTGCTGTTGCCCACCGTGAAGCCGACGTGATAGATCTGCGACGACACGCGGCTGGGCGGCGCGAACTTGCCGGCCGCCTTGGCCTCAACACCATCCGGCAGGGTCTGCACGAACTCCACCAGCATCCCGTCCGGATCCTTGACCATGAACGCATAGTCACCGGCCCTGGTCTTGCTGCCGGTGCTGTCGGCCACCGGAACGTCTTGCGAGCGCAGGTAGGCGCGCATGCCTTCGATGTCATCGGTGGAGAAGCAGACATGCGCCAGCATGTTCGGCGTACGCGGCGAAGGCTCGTTGAACAGCTCGACATGCTGTCGGTCGTTCACCTTGAAGAAGGCGATGCGAGTCCCGCTGCCGTCCTTCTTGGGCAGGCTGAAGTACTGCTCGAAGCCCAGTTGGTCGCGCCAGAAATGCTGCGCCTTTGCCAGGTCGGAGACGTGGAAGGCCACATGTGAGATGCCGGTGATCTTCGGTCGCCGCGGTGCAGCGTCACCGCTCTGGGCACAAGCGGGTAGGGAGACGACCAGCGCGCCGCATGCGAGCGTCAGCTGGGCCAACAGCTTGGAAAGCAGTTTCATGATTTGTGTGACCTCAAGAAAAAAGGACGGCTGTCGGCCGTCCTCGTGAATCAATCAGGGTTTGGCGGGGCGCGGAGGTAGCCCGATATTTCCCATCCCGGCGTGGGTCAGCGTTTCCCAGTTCATCATGTGATTGACGCCGGTGGGACGCGATCCTTGCAGCACCTTGCCCATCAGAGGCAACGGCAGGCCCAGGCGATCGTGGTAATGGTTGTAGGCCATTTCCCAAGTCGGGTGCAGATTGAATTCCAGATGCTCCGGGGGCGGCGTGTTGTTCGGCGGCAGGTACTGGGCATTGAACTCCAACGCGGCGACAAGGCGCTTGGCCTGCTCGCCATAGAGATCGACGCCTTGCTGGAGGGCCGTCTCTGCCGCACCGGCCATCGCCGCCAGTGCCAGAGCCGCATGGCCGGAATCGCGGGCCGTCTCCTGCTGCAGGCCGTCCACCAGCTTCGGGATGAAGCCCTTGTTGCCCCAGATGGCCGGGCCCCACCTTGGCGGCTGCAGCGGGGCCGCGCCGTCGCTTGTCAGATAGATCGTCGCCGGGGTGCGCCCGCGCCACATGTCCAGGCCCGCGTTGAAGGTCGCGCGGTCGTCGTTGAAGACGCCGATGTTGATCAAGGCCTCGCTCTGCGCCAGTTCCTTGTTGCCGTTCTCGCCACTGCCTTGCAACAGGATGGGAACGTACTGCGTCCTCAGCAGTGCCTGGAACTTGCCCACCTCGGCCGCCGACCAGCCGGGGTAGGACGCGCGGATGATCTCGGCGGCCCGTGGCCAGACTGCGCCGGTCCAAGCCGCCTGCACCGGACCGTTGGCGTTGGTGTGGCCGCCGGTCAGCGTGTTGGCCCACGCGTTCATGATCTTGATGGCGTTCTCGGCATAGGCCTTGTTGCCGGTGACGTACCACAGCAGCGCCTGCGCATAGGCGGCTTCGCTGTCCGCCTGCTCGGCCTTGCAGCCGATGTCCGGCTTCGAATACGGGCCACATTCGACGGTGGGCACGGGGCTCGGCGCGTAGTCGAGCGCACCCAGCCGGTGTGCCCGCAGCGCAGCGAACGCCGTCTTCTGGGGCTCGATGCCGGCTGCGACGCGGCGCTTGATTTCATCGAGCTGCCCGCGGTTGACGATGACGCCCGGGTGCACGAAGGGGCCGCTGGTGTTGGCGGGCGCCACCTCGACGACCTTGCCGCCGGGGATCAGGCCCTGGGGTGCCTTGGATTCCTTGCCTCCCTTCGCCCCGCCCTTGCGAGCCGGCTTGTCAGACTTTTCGGTCTTCCCGGCCTCGTCGGCCTTCTCGGCCGGTGCCGCCTGCTCAGCCTTGTCGTCGTCCTTCTGCTTCTTGCCCTTCTTCTTGGGCTCCTGGAAGGCCTCCGCCCCTTGGCCGGTGCCGGGCATCTCCTTTTCTTCCACCCAGACGTTGCGGAACTGGACGGGCATGCCATGCTCCTGCAGGTACAGCGGCCCCTTAGGCGCCTCGCCCAGCCGCTCGGCGGCGCCCTTGATCGGCCGCACGACCTGGCGGTCATAGAGCTTGACGCCGTTCAGATACAGAGTGACCCAGGCATCTTCTATCTTCTGGCCAGCGGCATTGAAGCGCGGGGCATGGAAGTCGATGTCGTAGGTGTTCCATTCGAGAACCGGACGCGTCGGGCGCACGCGCGGCAGCGTTTCGGGTGGCGTGCAATTGCCGAGATTGCCGTTCAGGCTGCCTTCGAGCTTGCCGTAGGTCTCGTTGATGTCCGCCTCGTAGCGCGCCTGGATGAACACACCGCTGTTGCTGGGTGCGCCCAGGGTGCGGAACTCCACGTGGATGCGCGCGTCGCCGAACTGCTTGCGCGAGATCAGCCCACCGCCCGAGCCGGGAATGACTTCCAGGGCGCCATCGACGATCTTGGCGTTCGCGGGGCCGGGCGCCTCTTTCAGCCAATCCTTGCCATCCTTGGTCGCGAGGGCGTCCAGGTTGCGGCCATCGAAGAGGATCACGGCGCCCGGCGGCGGCTTGGCCCCCATGGTCGGCGACACGCGTGTCACATGCTGCAGTTCGGCCTGTTGGTTCGGCCCTTTCAGCGTCAGCTTGCCGTTGGCGATCACGCCGCTCCAGCCGTCGCCGTTGAGGGACAGGGTCTGGTCGGACCGGGTGCCGAGCAGCGCCACAACCGCCTTGGCGTCCGGCTGGTCGAAAGCGGTCAGGATGTTGGCGCGGTACTTGCCGCCGTCTGTGGGGTAAACCTGGGCCACCAGCCCGCCGCTGCCTTGGTAGTCGCCCCGGAAGGGGTCGGCCTGGGCACGGACGAAACGCGAGTCGATGGGCTCCTCGACCGCGGCGATGACGCCGCAGGCCGCGACCAGCGCAGCGCACAGCACGAGGGCCCGCGAGACCCTTGAGGACTTCAGTTGCACGAAAGCTCCTTGAGAATTTGAAATCGTGGTCGACACGCCACCGCGGGCTCATCCGGCCCGCGACGGCAATAGGGCGTCAGGCGGTCTGGCGCGCCAGCTCGGCACGCAGTTCCTGCAGGAAGGCAGGCACCAGCTTGAGTGGTTCGTACGGTTCAGAGCCGCCGCGCTGCGACAAGGTCTCGATCGGCAGATAGCCCCGGTAGCCGGAGTCGAGCACGATCTTCATCAGGCGCTTGATGTCGATGGGGTGGGTCTTCTCGTTCTCCACGCCGTTCGGGCTCTGCTTGATCTGCCAGTTGACGGCATAGGGTGCGGCCTTGACCATTTCGGCGTACGGATCCGGTGCGCGGTAGTAGCCGGTGTCGACGATGGCGCCACACCAGGGCGAGTCGACCCGCTTGATCAGGCTGATCTGGTCGTCCGCGGTCTTCAGGAAATCGCCATGGTTCTGGACGCCGATGAAGACGCCGAACTTGGCCGCGTGATTGGCGCACTCGCGGATGTCGTTGGCGATCCATTCCTCGACCTGGTCGCGCGTGGCGCCCTTGGACACGGACTGCCAAGTCTCAGCTCGCATCTGCGTGTCCGCGAACACGCGCAGCACCGGTGCGCCCAGCTTGTGCGCGACTTCGACCCAGGCCTTGATGCGCTGCACGTCGCGGGCCCGGCCCGCCTTGTCGGCGGTAGTGAAATTGTTGCCGACGCCGGTGCCGCTGATGCCCAGGCCCAGATTGAAGGCGTGACGCTTCAGTTCGTAGATGTATTGGTCCGTGGGGACGCCGACGCCATCCTTCTCATAGCCAGGGAAGTAGTAGCCGGTGGCGTCGAAGGCGTCGAAGTTCACCTTGGCGCAGAAGTCGGCGAGATCGAATAGCGAGAAGCTGCCCTTGCCCTTGGCCTGTCCACCCAGCATTCGGGCGAACGAGTAGGCATTGCAGGAGAACTTGATGGAGGGACCGCCCACCCGTTTGACGGGTGTGATGGCCGCCGCCGCGGTCTGTGA
The DNA here is from genome assembly GCF_019237615.1 of Roseateles sp. GTDB lineage: Bacteria > Pseudomonadota > Gammaproteobacteria > Burkholderiales > Burkholderiaceae_C > Pelomonas. The sequence goes on from NZ_JAFAGT010000093.1 coordinate 49,867, forward strand.
GGCCAGCAGACTGCCTAGCCCGACGCTGGCGGCCAGCGAGCCCAGCGGCGTGAGGGTCGCCGTTTTCAGCAGGTTGCGACGAGATGCTTCGAACATGTCAGGTCTCCTATGGGTTTGATTGTTGTCGGTCATCGTACAAATAAGCAAATGGGCACGCAAGCCGGGGGGCGGGCTGATTACGCATCTTTACGGCCACTTCTCAGTGACGGGTGTGTCGGCTTGCGTGGGCAATGCCCTTCTTATATGATGACATACAACTATAGCGACATCGCGCTCGATCATGGGTCATCTCTCTTCTCTGCCGCCTCTGCGCTTCGGTGTGGTCGGCATCGATCATCGACACAGCTATGACCAAGTGCGTGGCCTGCTCGATACCGGCGCCGAGTGCGTCGGCTATTGGACGGCGCCAGGTGCGGTCACCGAATCCGGCTTCCAGGAGCGCTTCCCTGGCATTCCCAAGGTGGCCGATCGGCGACAGTTGCTGGAAGATCCCAGCATCGGCCTGATCACCTGCGCCGCGATCCCCCGGGATCGCGCCGAGCACGCGCTCGAGGCCATGCGCCATGGCAAGGACTTCATGGCCGACAAGCCCGGCGTGATCTCGCTGGCGCAGCTCGACCAGGTGCGTGCCGTCCAGCGCGAGACCGGCCGTATCTTCTCTGTCAACTTCACCGAGCGTTTTGAGGTGCGCGCCGTGACTAAGGCCACGGAGCTGGTTCGCGCGGGCGCGATCGGGCGTGTGCTGCAAACGGTCGGCCTCGGGCCGCACCGCCTCAACCGCCACCTGCGTCCTGCCTGGTTCTTCGACTCCGCAGCCTACGGCGGCATCCTGACCGACATTGCGTCCCATCAGATTGATCAGTTCCTGCACTTCACCGGCGCCAACGATGCCAAGATCGAGATGGCCCGCTGCGGCAACATCGGCCATCCCGAAGATCCCGGCCTGCAGGACTTCGGCGAGATCGTCCTGTCCCACGGCAGCGCCAGCGGCTACATCAGGGTCGACTGGTTCACGCCCGACGGCCTGGCGACCTGGGGCGATGGACGGCTGACCATCCTCGGCAGGGATGGCTACATCGAGCTGCGCAAGTACATCGACATTGCCGGGCGCCCGGCAAAGGATCACCTGTTCCTGGTGAACCAAGAGGGCACGCAGTACATCGACTGCTCGCAGGAGCCGCTGCCCTACTACGGCGCCCTGAGGCACGACATCGCGGCCCGTACCGAAACCGCGATGCGCCAGGAGCATTGCTTCAAGGTCTGCGAGCTGGCGTTGCTGGCGCAGGCCACTGCCCAACGCATCGATCACAACGGCGCCCAGCAATGAGCAACGCAGCCCCCATCGGCTTCGGCATCGTCGGAGTCGGCATGATCGCCGCCTACCACGCCCGCGCCATTCGCGCAGCTTCCGAAGCGCATCACCTGCATCTTGCCGGCGTCACCGGACTGGACGCCGAAAGCGTGCGGTCTTTTGCGGCCAAGCACGACGTGCCCTTCCACGCCACCGACATCGATGCCCTGTTGGCACGGCCCGATGTCCAGGTGGTGTGCATCGCCACGCCGAGCGGCGCCCACCTCGAGCCCGCCCTGAAGGCGATAGCGGCGGGCAAGCACGTGATCATCGAAAAGCCGATCGAGATCACGGTGCAACGTGCAGACGAACTGATCGCAGCCGCACGTGCGCGCGGTGTCCAGCTCTCGGCGATCTTTCAGGCTCGCTACGGTGCCGGTGCGCGCCTGGTTAAGCAGACCCTCGACAGCGGCCGGCTGGGCCGATTGAGCCTGGCCAGCGCCTATGTCAAATGGCATCGCAAGCCCGAGTACTACCGTGGCTGGAAAGGCACGCTGGCGCTGGACGGCGGCGGTGCGGTCATGAACCAGGCCATTCACGCGGTCAATCTGCTCCACTGGTTCGCGGGCATGCCCACCGAGGTCCATGGCCGCACGACACGTGTCGTGCACCAAGGCATCGAGGCCGAGGACACCGCATGCGCGAGCTTCCGCTTCCCTTCGGGCGCGCTCGGCGTGCTGGAGGCCACCACGGCCGCCTTTCCGGGCTGGGAGCGGCGCATCGAGCTTTGTGGCGAGTTCGGCTCGATCGCCTTAGAGGACGACCGCATCGTGCGTTGGGACTTCGCCAACGAGCAGCCCGATGACGAGGCGATTCGCGCCCGAGCAGCACAGCAGCAAGCCGCCTCGGGGGCAGGAGCTCCCGACCAGATCAACTTCGACGGCCACCAGCGCCAGATCGTCGAGATGGCGGACGCCATCCGCAGCGGCGTGCCCTTGCCCACACCCGTTGAAGAAGCGCGCAACACCGTGGCCCTGGTGTGCGCGCTGTACGAGTCGGCGCGAACCGGGCTGCCGGTCCAGCTGTCCGGCCGATAAGTGCATACCCATAACGACACGGAGACAAACGCATGGCATCTGAGAACGCAATACCGCAGGGCCGCATGGCCGAAGCCCCGTGGTGGAGGTTGCTGGACCGCAACCAATGGCTGATCTTTGCGGTCGCATCGCTGTCCTGGCTGATCGACTGCTTCGATCAGCAGATCTTCAACCTGGCGCGCGACGGCGCCATCGAGCACCTGATCGGCAAGGCGCTGGCGACTGAGTACGCGCCCTACACCACCTCGGTGTTCCTGGTCGGCTGGGCGATCGGCGGCCTGACCCTGGGCGCCCTGGGCGACCGCTTCGGGCGCGTCAAGATGCTGACGGTCGCGATCCTGCTGTATGCGGTCTGCACCGGTCTGTCGGCGTTCTCGACCGGCTTCTGGGACTTCTGCCTGTACCGGCTGCTGACGGGCGTCGGCGTGGGCGGCGTGTTCGGCCTGGCGGTCGCGCTGGTTTCTGACACGGTGCCGGACCGCAGCCGCGCGCCGGCGCTCGGGATGCTGCAGTCGCTGTCCTCGGTCGGCAACATCGCGGCCGGCCTCACCGGGATCGGCATCGGCGCACTCGCGCTGCGTGGCCTGCTGCCGCTGAACCTGCAGACTTGGCAGGTGCTGTTCATGATCGGTGCGCTGCCGGCGCTGTTCCTGGTGCCCGTTTTTCTGCGCATGAAGGAGCCGCAGAAGTGGGTGGATGCCAAGGCGGAGGGCGCGCGTAAGGGTGTCCAGTTCGGCTCCTACCGCAACCTGCTCGGTCATCCGACCTGGCGCCGCCATGCCTGGCTCGGCCTGGTGCTGTGCAGCGCCGGCATCATCGGCCTCTGGGGCATCGGCAACTTCCACCCGAAGATCATCCGCTCCATCATCGACGCCCACCTCGCAGGCGCCGGGCTGGGCGCCGAGCAGATCGCCAGCGAGAAGTCGTACTGGAGTGGGGTGGGGTTGCTGCTGCAGAACCTCGGCGGCTTCTGCGGCATGCTGGCGCTGGCCAAGTTCGCCCAGTTCGCGGGTCGCAAGAAAGCCTTCGCCCTCGCGCTGTCGCTGTCCTTCCTGAGCACCGTGATGGTGTTCCAGTATCTGCGCGAGATCGATCAGATCTACTGGATGCTGCCGCTGATGGGCTTCGGTCAGTACTCCGTGTTCGCCGTGTATGCCATCTACTTGCCGGAGTTGTTCCCGACCAGCCTGCGCAGCACCGGCACCAGCTTCTGCTACAACTTCGGCCGCCTGGTCGCGGCGACGGCGCCGTTCACGATCGGCCAGGTCACCCGCAGCCTGGGCGGCAATATCGAAGGCTTCCGCACCGCCGGCGTCACCGTCAGCGTCGTGCTGTTGATTGGCCTCGTGGTGCTGCCCTTCCTGCCGGAGACCAAGGACAAGCCGCTACCGAGCGACTGAACCCTTCGAAGCCGAAGAACAGATGGCGGCCCATGGCCGCCATTTTTCGCCGCCATCGTTTGCGCCCGCCTGGCATGGCGTGGATGCTCACGCCACCGGGGCGATCATTGGGAGGCCGCCGCTGCGCTGGCCGCCGGCAGCGGCTTCGGCTGCGTGACCGTGACCTCGCCCTGCCCCTGGCGGACCGACTTGTAGGCCGATCGCTCGATCGTCTCCATCAGTTTGCCCATCAGTTGCTCCTTGGACATCTGCTGGGCCACATCCAAGGCGGCAGACATCGGATCGGCGTACTTGGTGTTGGAGAAAAATCGCTGCCGCTTGACCAACTGCAAGGTCTTGGCGTCATAGCTGAAGCGCTCGAAGTACATGAACGGTGCCACGTAGACCGAGGAATTGCCCCGCTCACCGGTGTTGGGGTTGATCGTGCGGTAGTCGCCGTCAGTGTCGCTGAGCGTGATGGTGTCGCCCATGCCGGAGATTTCCGCGCTCTGGCTGGCCAGTGGCTGGACATAGACACCGACGCCTGACAGCTTCGTGCCCATGCCTGTGACCGGCGCGTAGGTATACGCCGGTACCAGCAGCTCGATCCGATCCCACTCAGCGCGCTCCGGCATACGCCGCAGATGCCCCAGCACCTCGTCCAGCACCAGCGCCTGCCGGTCCGCACCGCGTGTGGACTCCATGCGCTCGGTCAGGGTCGCCGGCATGTTCCAGCGCAGCAGCACGAGGCGGTCCTGCGGCTCCTCCTCTGCCATCGCCTTCTCAAGACCGCGCAGTGCTGCAACGTTGAGGGCTTGCCCCTGCACTTGGAGCACCCTGCGCGTGAAGGGCTCGAGATGGCTGCCGACCTGCTGTCGCTGGCGCACGACCTCTATGCGGTCACCCACAGCGGCCATTAGCGCAACGACCGGTTGCGATGGCGGAGGCGGCTGCTGCGCGTATGTGCTGCTCAGTACGGAGGACAGCAGCAACCCGGTGGCGATCTTCATTGAACTCCTCGTTTGAGGGATGCGCGGTGTCGGTTGCAGGATATTGCAACCCCTACCGGATCAGTTGGTACAACGACACGCGGGCAGAACTGCTTCTGCCCGCGATCGGGAAACATCCAGCGGGAAAATGGGCTGCGCCGCTTTCCCTTTTGCCGTCCTATGCCCTGCTGCTCACTTCACGCAGGTCACGTAGTACAGATTCGTCCCGACGGCCGAGCGTGGCGTGTTTGTACCGAAGTTCACGTTGTAGTAGTTGTTCGTTCCCGAGCCGATGTCCGAGGCCCAGTAGAAGGAGCTGCTGACCGGCCAGCCCACACCCTTCAGAAAGCCGTTGCTGGTGGCGATGGCGGCCTGCGCACTCAGCATCGCCTGAGCCTCGGCAACGCTTGGCAGGCGCCAGCCCGTCGTGCCGTTCACGGTGCCGGCGCAAAGAGCTTCCGCGTCGACGTGCGTGTAGGTCTTGGTGGAATCCGGCGCCGACCAAGTCAGGCCCCCGAACAGCAGATAGCCGACGGGCAGGCTCGTCAGCTGGAATTGACTGCTGACGGTTGCCGCAGCCCCGTCCGTGACCGCCACCGTGTACTTGGCCGATGCCACGACGGGCCCCGTCGTGCCGCTGAGAAAGCCGGTGGCCGCGTCGTAGTTCAGGCCCGTCAGGGACAAGGCCAGCGTCGGGCTGCTCAAGGCGTAGGCATAGGGCGCCGTGCCGCCGGAGGCCATCACCGGAACGACGGAAGTCAGCGCCGCATTTGGGCTGACCGAGACCATCGGTACGACTGCTGTAGCCGCCAACTGGCCGGTTTGCACCGTCAGGCTGAAGCTGGCACTGGCTGTCTTGGCGGCTGCGTCGGTCACCGTCACGGTGTAGGTCCGCGTCGCCGCGTCGGCCGTTGGTGTGCCGCTGACGACGCCGGTGGAGCTGTTCATGACCAGTCCCGCCGGCAGGGCTGGCGAGACGGCATAGGACAGCGGCGTCGTGCCGCCGGAGCCGGCCACCGGTGTGAACGGCGGGACCGGCACGCCCTTGGGCAGCGTCGTGGGGGCAGAAGAATTGACGGAAACGACAAGTGGCGTGACGGGGGCGATCACCGACAACGTGAAGGTGCTGCTGGCGGTGCCCGCCTTCGCATCAGTGACCGTGATGGTGTACGTCGTTTGCGGCGTGCCTTGCAGCGCCGAGCCGCTGATGACTCCCGTGCTGGCATTTAGCGTCAAGCCCGCGGGCAGCGCAGGACTCACCTTGTAGGTGTAGGGCGCGGTGCCGTTGGCGGCCGTGACCGGTGTGAAGGGCGTGACTGCAACGTTGGTCGTGGCGGTGACGGAAGCCACTGCCGTACTGGCCGACACGGCGGGCGTGATGGTCAACGTGAACGTGCTGCTGCCAGACAGCTTCAGCGAATCGGTCACGCTGACCGTGTAAGTGGTCTGCGCCTGCGCCGCGGTAGGTGTCCCGCTGATCGCGCCGGTGCTGCTGGCCATGCTCAGGCCGGCAGGCAGGGCCGGGCTCACGCTGTAGCTGAAGGGTTGCATGCCGCCGACGCTCACCGTGACGGGCGTAAACGGGGCCACAGCCGAGTTCGCCACGACGGTGGCCGAGGTGACAACGGTGGTGGGCACGGGGGGCGGTACGGTCGGGTCTGCGCCGCCACCGCAGCCGCCCAGCGTGGTTGCCACCAAAACCATGGCCAGCAAGCCGCACCGCAGTGTGGATTGCCGGCTGAAGCGCTGATTGCTCATTTGTCTCTTCCTGTTATGTGATTCAAAGGGTGGGGCGCAGCCTTGCTCTAAGCGGCCAGGGCTTCTTTGGATCATATAAAGTAAACAGACATCAGACAACATACGTTATGCCCGATCGGCAGCGGCAGCCTTGCTTCGAAGTTTCAGCGCTGGGTGGTGTCCTTGGCGGACGTCGTACAACGATGGCGCGCCTGAAACGGTCGTGACACCTATTCGCCAGTCGGCTTCTCAAGACGGCCGGACCGGCCTGGTCGGGTCAGACAACGAATGGGTGACTACCCTGCAAAACCGGGCATGCCGTGAAGACGCGCCATGAGTCTGAAACTCGGCGCGTCTTGCGATGCCGCTTTCAGTCGCCCGTCGAGCGCGAGCGTCAGGCAGCAGTGACGCCGTCGATCAGCTGCCTCAGCTTCGGCCGCAGTGCCAACAGCACCACGCCGGTGGCGAGGCTCCCCACCGCCAACTGCGTGAACAGCGTCGCATAGGCCGCATTGGTCGTCAGCGGCGAGCCGTCCACTGGCTGCGCGACGACGCCGGAGAAGTCGCCGGCGAACAGCGAGGCCAGCCCGGTAACCAGCATCCAGCTGCCCATCATGACGCCCTGGTACTGCCTGGGTGCCAGCCGCCCGATCATGGCGTAGCCCACCGGCGAGATCAGCAGCTCGCCGACGCTCTGCAGCACATAGCTCAGGAACAGCCAGGAAAAGTCCGCGCGGCCTGAGGCCGGGTCGGCGAGATGGATGCCCAGCGGCAGTGCGAGAAAGCCCAGGCCCATCAGCACGAGGGATGCCGAGAACTGCATCGGGATGTCCACCGGCCACCCCCTGGCGCGCCAGCGCGCGAACATGGCCGCCAGCCAGGGGCCGCCGATGACGATGCAGACGGTGTTGATGTTCTGCACCCACTGCGGCGCGACGGGCACGCCCCAGACGTTCATCCAGACATTGCCCACCGCATACATCTGCAGGCCGTTGGGCGCCATCTGGTAGAGCGACCAGAACACCAGCGAGCCCAGCATCAGCACGAGGTAGGCCTGCATGCGGCGCTTCTCGGCCGGCACCGGGTGGCGCATCGTCATGACCAGCAGTGCCACGCCGACGGCCGCGCACAGGCCCTTCATGCCGACGGCCGTGTCGCCGGGGTGCCGCAGCAGCCAGGCCAGCAGCGGCACCAGGCCGACGAGCACCGCGATGCCGACGGCGAAGCGGCTCCAGAAGCTGGCGCCACGGCGCTGCGACAGCGGTGTGTCGCGGTCCGCCAGCGTGCGCCAGAACACCAGCGCCAGCATGATGGCCCCGGCGTTGCCAAGCGTCGCGAACCAGAAGATGGCGCTGTAGAGCTCGTCCAGCTGGTAGTGCCCGGCCACGGTGAAGCCGATGAAGAAGCCCACGTTCATGCCGGCGTAGTTCCACAGGAAGGCGGCCTCGCGGCGGTCGTCCTCGGGGGTGAAGCGCTGCGTCAGCATCATGTTCAGGCAGGTCACGTTGAGGCCGCTGCCGGTCAGGAACAGCGCCAGGCCCCAGTACAGCCCGGCGAGGCTGCCGCCGGCAATGGCGCCGCAGCCCAGCACCTGCAGCACCATGCCGCCGACGAAGAGGTTGCGGTTGCTCAGGCAACGGCCGCCCAGGTAGCCACCGAACAGGTGCAGCCCGTAGTTGAACGCGCCGAACACCCCCATGATGGCCGTCGCCTGCTTGGTCGAGAACTGGAGGTGCTTGGTCGCGTACAGGACCAGCGTCGAGTACAGCACCGCGAAGCCGAGGGTGGCGAAGGTCTGGATGAAGAACAGCGCGCCCGTGCCTTCGCGCACCAGGGCCAGCCTGCTTCGGGTGGATGACAATGCGGACTCCTTGGGGTCGCTTGCGGGGAGTCCGCTCACTGTAGCCGAGGGGAAGCGGGTGGCGGGAACATCAGTGCACCGAAGCGAACCGCCGCCCGGCGCGCTGACCCGGCAGATGAAGGCACATCGAGGGGGACGCGCCGGTCGTCGGTCGCGCCGGTCGTCGGTCCGCCTGTCGTTGGTTCCAGTTCAACCGGGGCCGGGAGCGAGATGC
>NZ_JAFAGT010000072.1 GCF_019237615.1 Roseateles sp.
GCCACCCTCGAATTCGTCGCTTTCGCAATTCATTCGTCAGCAGCAAAGAGGCGGGATTTTGATCCGCTTTCGCAGCGTCGTCAAGTACTTTTTGAAGATTTCTTTTCGAATCCCCTCGGCACCCAACGAGCAACTCCAGCCCGCCCCAGGCCTCTCAGCCCGGCTTCGCTTCCCACTTGCCGCACGCCCCTTCCGGTTCGCGCTGCGCTTTGTGATCAGCGAAGCCCTCTACTGTAGCACAGGATTTTTGGGCCGCGCAAGACTTTCTGCGTCGACGCCTGGAGGGGCGGTGTGGAGCCGCTTCGCTACCTCTGTATATAGCGAGGCAGGCTGCAGGGGCCTGCTCAATGCACGGCTATCGAGCCGCTCCTGACCGGCGCAAGCTCCTTGTCCGCAGCGGCCTGCGGGTCCTCGCTGTCAAGGATGCGCGGTAGCGCGACCGCCAGCCGCTGGCTGTCGGCGCGCAGTACGCGCTGCTTCACTGCGGGGATCTGCGACGGATGCATGGAGAAGCTGCGCAGCCCCATGGCCAGCAGCAGCTCGGTGAAGACCGGGTCGCCGGCCATCTCCCCGCAGACGCTGACGCTCTTTCCCGCGGCCCGCGCCTGGGCGATGGACTGGCTGATCAACTGCAGCACGGCCGGGTGCCAGGGGTCGTAGAGATGCGCCACCGCTTCGTCGGCACGATCGATGGCCAGCGTGTACTGGATCAGGTCGTTGGTGCCAATGGACACGAAATCCACGTGGCGCAACAGCAGCGGCAGCATGACGGCGGCGGCCGGAATCTCGATCATGACGCCCAGCTCCACCCGGGTGTAAGCGTGGCCGGCATCCGTGAGTTGTTGCTGCACCTTGCGCACCGCGTCGAGGATCTGCCGGACCTCGGACAAATGGGCCACCATCGGGATCAGCAACCTGACCTTGCCAAAGGCACTGGCCCTGAAGATGGCGCGCAGCTGCTGGCGGAACATGCTGGGCTCGGCAAGACTCCATCGGATGGCACGCAGGCCCATCGCCGGGTTGAGCACATGTTCATGGCGCAACTCGTTGACGGTCAGCCGGTCCAGCGGCTTGTCGGCCCCGACGTCGACGGTGCGTATCGTGACCGGCATGCCCTTCATCGCGACGACGGCGGCCTTGTAGGCGGCGAACTGCTCGTCTTCGCTGGGCAGCTCGCCGTCACGGTTCATGAACAGGAACTCGCTGCGGAACAGGCCGACGCCGGTTGCGCCGGCTTCGACGGCGGCCTCCGCATCCGCCGGCATCTCGATGTTGGCGTGCAACTCGATGTGTTCGCCGTCCAGCGTGACGGCCGGTGTGTGGCGCAGTCGGCCCAACCGGGCGCGCTCCAGTTCGCTCTGGCGCTGGCGAAAGCGGTACTCCTCCAGCACGATGGGCGAGGGGTTGACGATGACGGTGCCGGCATCGCCGTCGATGATGACCCAGTCGTCCTGCATGATGAGGCGTGAGGCCTCGCGCGTGCCGACCACCGCCGGGATGTCCATGCTGCGCGCCACGATGGCGGTGTGCGAGGTCTTGCCGCCGATGTCGGTGATGAAGCCGCGGAAGACGCTGCGCTTGAACTGGATCATGTCGGCCGGCGCGATGTCCGCGGCGACCAGCAGCAGCGGGTCCTCGCCGGCGAAGTCGCGCGGCGTGACGGGCGTGGGCGTGTCGCCCTGCTCCTGGGCGAGCGCGCCCAGGACGCGCTCGACGAGTTGCTCCAGGTCTGCCTTGCGCTCCCGCAGATAGTCGTCCTCCATCTCGTCGAACTGGCGCGCCAGCACCTCGAGCTGGGCGGAAAGCGCCCATTCCGCGTTGTAGTGGCGCTCCACGATCCAGTGGCTGGCGCCACCGGTGAAGGCCTCGTCGTGCAGCAGCATCAGGTGCACGTCGAGCAGGGCGGCCAGTTCATGGGGGGCGTCCTCCGGCAACTCCTCCTTCAGGGTCACCAACTCCTGCACGACGGCGTCGCGCGCACGCAGCAAGCGGTCGATCTCGGCCTGGACTTCTCCGGGCGCGACGAAATAGTGGGCCACGTCCACCCGGCTGGAGGCCACCAGCACGGCGCGACCAATGGCCACGCCACGCGAGACCGCAATGCCGAACACCTGAAAACTCATCAGCGCTCCCCGCAGATCGAGGGGCCAATGTAGCCTGTTGCAAAGGTTAGGTCCGTCACGGTTTTTTCATAGGGTCTTCACGGTCGCGTCAAAGCCGCCGCCCAGCATGACGGCCATGAACCGCAGCCAAATCGTCACGCATGCGCTGTCGCATGCCCCCGCCCTGCAGCGCCCGCAGCGCAGCGCCTCCCCCCGCCTCAGCGTCAGCTGGGCCCGCAGCGAGTCCGAGGTGCGCGAAGCCCAGGCGCTGCGCTACCAGGTCTTCGCCGTCGAGATGGGCGCCCGGCTGGCGCCGCCCAAGGACGCGCCAGTCGGCCTGGACGTCGACCTCTTCGACGCCTATTGCGAGCACCTCCTGGTGCGCGCCCATGATGAGGACGGCGAACCAGGCCCCGTGGTGGGTACTTACCGCGTGCTGACCCCGGCCGCAGCCAAGCGCGCCGGCGGCCTGTACAGCGACACCGAGTTCGACCTGACCCGGCTGCGCGGCCTGCGCTCCCGCGTCGCCGAGATCGGCCGCTCCTGCGTGCATCCCGAGCACCGCAGCGGCGGCGCCATCCTGACGCTCTGGGGTGCGCTGGCCGAATTCATGGCCCGCAACGGGCTGGACACCGTGATCGGCTGCGCCAGCGTCAGCATGCGCGACGGCGGCCACTTCGCGGCCAGCCTGTGGAAGCAGATCGCCGCGGACCACCTCGCCCCCATCGACTGCCGAGTGCGCCCGCGCCTGCCGCTGCCCATCGAGCACCTGCGCCAGGACTTGGCAGTCGAGCCGCCGGCGCTGATCCGCGGCTATCTGCGCTGCGGCGCCAAGCTGATGGGCGAGCCCGCCTGGGACCCCGACTTCAACACCGCCGACCTGCCGCTGCTGCTGCGCACGGCCGACCTGCCTGCGCGCTTTCGCCGCCTGGGCGGCTGAGGCTCACTGGCCTTCGCCGAACTTGTCGTTGACGAGGGCGGCTATCGCCTCCTGGGCGGCCTGCTCGTCCTCCCCGTCCGTCTCCAGCTCGACCATCGCGCCGATGCCGGCGGCCAGCATCATGACGCCCATGATGCTCTTGGCGTTCACACGCCGGCCGTTGCGGCTCATGTAAATCTCGCATTTGAAGCTGCCGGCCAGCTTGGTCAGCTTGGCCGAGGCGCGCGCGTGAAGACCCAGTTTGTTGCTGATGGTGAGGTTGGACTTGATCATTCGTCGGGGGGCAAGGGAGGCGTGGCGACGATGCCGGTGACCGCGCCCTGCATGGCGCGCCGGGCCAGCTCGGTCAAAGGCTTCTGGCTGGCGTAGCAGAGCGTGCGCCACAGCATGGGCACGCTGACACCGCTGAGCACCTGCACCTGCTCCCCCGCCAGGCGCTGGGCGCCGTTGCTGGGCGTCGCGCCGAAGACATCGGTCAACACCAGCCACTCGGACGCGCCGGCCGCGGCCATCAGCGCGCGTGCGGACGTCTCGACGTCGTCCGCACACATGCCGGGCTGGACATCCAGCACGGTCAGCGTCGGTGCGCAGTCCGGGAAGGTGTGCTCGGCCACCTGCCGCAGTGCGGAGGCCAGCGGCGCATGGGCGATCACGAGCAGGTTGGGCATAGGGCAGGATGTTAGCGGGCGACCTCGACGGCCAGCCCGGCGCGGAAGCTCTCCCAGACCGCCAGATCTTCCCGATCGGCCGTCATCAGCGCCTGGTAGACCCGCCCGCCATGGGCGAACACGGCGACCTGCGTGAAGCCGCCGGGTGCGGCGATCCGGTACTGTGCGGCCTCGGGCAGGGGCGTCATGCCCGGCACCTGCAGCGCCGCGCCCGGCGGCAGCGGCCGCCCCAACTTGTCAGCCAGGGCCCGGGGCATGGCCTTCAGAGCCGGGCCCGTCTGGGTGGGATCGGGCAGATCGGCCCAGGACAGCGCAAAGCGCCGGCCCGCAGCCTCGCAATGGGCCAGGCCCATGCCGGGACGCTGCTCGACCTCGGGCTTGCACGGAAAGAGGGCCAGGATGCCCGACCCTGCCGGTCGAGACTCGCGCCAGTTCAGCGCGGGCTGGCAGGCGGCCAGCAGGCTCAGCATTAGGGCAAATCCGGCAGTCATCCTCGGGTGCATGCCGAATTATCGACAACCGGCCCGCGACAATTCCGCGATGCAACATCTGCCTCTTCCCCAAGCCCTGGCGGGCGTGCGCGTGCTCGACCTGTCGCGGGTGCTTGCCGGCCCCTGGTGCACCCAGAACCTGGCGGACCTGGGCGCCGACGTCATCAAGATCGAACGCCCCGGCAGCGGCGACGACACCCGGGCCTGGGGACCGCCCTATCTGAAGGACAGCGACGGCCAGGACACTTCCGAGTCCGCCTACTTCCTGGGCGCCAACCGCAACAAGCGCTCGCTGGCGGTGGATCTGTCCAGGCCCGAGGGCCAGGCCATCGTGCGCCGGCTGGCCGGCCAGGTGGACGTGCTGGTCGAGAACTTCAAGGTTGGCGATCTTGCCCGCTACGGGCTGGACGCGCAGAGCCTGCTGGCAGAGCACCCCGGCCTCGTCGTCTGCTCCATCACCGGCTTCGGCCAGACCGGGCCGTATGCCGAGCGCGCCGGCTACGACTACGCCATACAGGGCATGGGCGGTCTGATGAGCGTCACCGGCGAGCGCGATGACCTACCCGGCGGCGGTCCGCAAAAGGTGGGCGTGGCGGTGGCCGACCTCTTCACCGGCATGTACGCCACCGTTGCCATCCTGGCCGCGCTGCGCCACCGCGACGCCACCGGCCAGGGCCAGGTCATCGACATGGCCCTGCTCGACACCCAACTCGCCATGCTGGCCAACCTGGGCAGCAACTATCTGTGCAGCGGCAAGGCGCCAGGCCGCATGGGCAACGCGCACCAGAACATCGTGCCCTACCAGGTCTTCGAGGCCAGCGATGGCCACCTGATCCTGGCCGTGGGCAACGACCGCCAGTTCGCCAAGTTCTGCAGCATCGCCGGCCGGCCGGACTGGGCTGCCGACCCGCGCTTCGCGACCAACTCGGAACGCGTGCGCCACCGCGCCGTCCTGGTGCCGCTGCTGGAAGAGGCCATGCGCCAACGCCCGCGGGCCGAATGGCTGGCCGCGCTCGAAGCGGCCAAGGTGCCCTGTGGTTCCATCAACTCCATTGGGGAGGCGCTCGCCGACCCGCAGGCGCAAGCTCGCGGTGCCGTGGTTGCCATGCCCCATCCCCTCACACCCGACCTGCGCCTCGTCGGCAGCCCGATGAAGCTGTCGGCCACGCCCGTGGCCTACCGTCACGCGCCGCCGCTGCTGGGACAGCACAGCGACGAGTTGCTGCGCGAAGCCGGCTGTAGCGTGGAAGAAATCACGAATTGGCGCACAACAGGCATCATCGCGTGAGGGCTTTCCCACCCCTGAACCAAGGGTTTCCCCCTGGCTGGGGGATGGAGGCGGCGCCCGCCTGTCCGCAGCATGCAGACATGCACCGAGGTGGGCCGACCACCTAGAACCATCCGCCTCGGGTCCGCAGCCACCGGGTCATGTCCACACCGCCTTCTTCAGCGCCAGCGAGTGCCGCCAACGATGTCATGCCTGAGCCGACCCCGGTCCAGTGGGCGGACATCGTCCAGCAACTCGGCGCCGAGATCGCCGGACCGCTGAGCGCGGCGCTGGAACAGATCCAGAACCTCGCCACCACCGGCCAGATCGACCGCCGCGGCCTGCGGCTGCTGCGCCGCAGCGTGGATGACGCCCGCACCGCCGGCATGCTGGGCCAGCAACTGGCCCGCCTGGCCTCCGGCCGCCTGCACCTGAACCGCGAGCGCCAGCACCTGACGCAGATGCTGCGCAGCGTCCTGGCCCAGCGCAGCCGCGAGACCCAGGCGCGCGGCGTGCAGGTGCGGCAGTCGCTCAAGCCGGTGGAGATCTGGGCCGATGGCGCGCTGCTGTTCGCGCTGCTGAACGCGCTGATGGACTGGGCGCTGGCCAACACTCATTCCTCGGTCGACCTGCGCCTGGACCTGACGCCCTGGCCCGTCAAGGCCAGGCTGAGCTGCCGCTTCGCCCACCGCTCGCTGGAGTTGCTGGGCGACGATGTCGACCCGCACGCGCCGACGCCGGGGCTGGACTCCCTGGCCTGGCGGCTGCTGGAGCAGACGGCCATCACGCTGGGTGTACTGCCGCTACGCGAGCAGGAATCGGGCATCACGCTCCTGACGCTGGAGTTCAACCAACTGGCGCCGGATGAGGCGCCACCGCCGGACAGCACGCACGCACGCCTGGAGGCCGAGGCCGAGCGCATGGGCGGCAACTCTCGCCCGCTGGCGGGCTGCCAGCTGCTCATCCTGTCGGCCAACCGAGAGTTGCGCACCGAGGCCCAGGCTGCGGTACGCCACATGGGCATGCTGGTGGACGTCGTCGGCAACGTGGCCGAGGCAGAGCAGTTCTGCCGCGAGGGCCTGCCTCATGTGCTGCTGTTCGACGCGGCGCTGTCGAGCGAGCCGCTGCAACAGCTGATCGCCGGCATCAGTCGCGACGCCCCGGACTTCAGCTTCGTCGAGATGTTCGACGGCGAGCACCGCACCCAGCTGTCCACCGCCACCAGCGACGGCGTGGCCCGCATCTCGCGCCGCCACCTGCCGGACGCCCTGCCTTCGCTGCTGATGTTCGAGCTGGGCCGCGGGGCCTGAGACCCCGGTGCCAAAGAGGCCATCCGGGCTTTTCCTAGAATGTGGCCATGCTGTCGCGCCGCGCTCTCGCCTCCGTCCTCGCCCTGGTCTGTGCCGCCGCGTTGCCGGGCTGCGCGCGCGAGCAGGCGCCTGACGTCGACTATGTGCTGCTGAACGGCCAGAAGGCCAGTTCGCAGCAATGGGCCGGCAAGGTCATGCTGGTGAACTTCTGGGCCACCAGCTGCGCGACCTGCGTGAAGGAGATGCCGCAGATCATTGCCACGTACGACAAGTTCAAGGCGCGCGGCCTGGATACGCTGGCTGTGGCCATGAGCTACGACCCGCCGGCCTTCGTCGCCAAGTACGCCGAGACGCGCAAGCTGCCCTTCGGCGTGGCCATAGACAACACGGGCGCGGTGGCGAACGCCTTCGGCCCGGTGCAGATGACGCCGACGACCTTCCTCATCAACAAGCGCGGCGAGATCGTCAAGCGCTACGTCGGCGAACCCGACTTCGCCGCGCTGCACGGCCTGATCGAGACGCTGCTGGCCGAGACCTGACCGCTTCATCGAGCGTTATGGGCGCTGCACAAGCTCTCATGACCGCGACGCGGGCCGCGGGCTGACACTGCGGCGATGACCAAGAAGACCTTCGCCGCCCTGGCCGTCGCGCTGCTGCTGTCCGCCTGCGCGCATCAACCGCAGCCCCAACCCATCCCCGCGCCGCGCGTCGAGCCCACCGCCGCGCAGCTCGCGAACGCAGGCCGCGTCGGCCTGCCCGCGTCCGAACTGGGCGACATGCTCAACAAGCCGCTGTTCAAGATGCAGCCGGCCGAGTTGGGCCGCTTCCTGGCCTGGCAGCAGTTGGAGCAGCCTGACCTGCGCCAGCGCATCGCGGCGCTGGCGCGCAAGAACATCGGTCAGCCCTATGAGCTGTATCTGCTGGGCGAGTTCCCCTACGAGACCTACGACGCCCAGCAGCTGTTCGATCTCGCCAAGAGCGACTGCGTGGTGTTCGCCGAACACACCTATGCGATGGCGTTGAGCGCGTCCTGGGAGGAGTTCTTCTGGGTGCTGCAGCGCATCCGCTACCGCGACGGCGTCATCGGCGTGGCCACGCGCAACCACTACACCGAGGCGGACTGGAACGTCGCCAACAGCTGGCTGGTCACGGACGTGACCCGCACGCTGGGCGCACCAACCCGGCCCTACCACCAGCGCATCGACCGCCAGGCCTTTCTGCTCAAGCAGTTCAAGATCCAGCGCAGCATCCCGGTGCAGCCCTTCGACGACGTCTACGTCGCCAAGCAGGACGTGGCGGCCATCGAGGCGCAATTGCAGGACGGCGACTTCGTCAACGTGATCTCGACGCGTGGCAACGATTCGTGGGCGTCGCACGTCGGGCTCATCGTGACCGGCACTGACGGCTCGCGCCGTCTGCTGCACTCGGCCGAGCCGCAGGTGCGCGAGGAGACGCTGCAGGGCTTCATCGCCCGTATGGCCGAGCGTGACGCACGCCAGGCCGGCCAGAACAAGCCGCAGCTGGCGGGCTTCAAGTTCCTGCGCCTGAACGACTCGCCGCAGGTGCCACCGATGGCGCCGCAGCCGCGCCCGGCACGGCCGGCGGCGCTGGCCGGTTAAGCGCCCGGGTTTGACATTGCAGCGAAGAACTTGAGAAACGGCCGGCTTTCGGCCGCGAAATTTCTCGAAGTTAATGAGAAAAAATAGCGAAGTTGGCGCGAGTGGATTGTCAACGCGCGCCGTCTGCCGGGGCCTTGGCGCTGGCTGCATCGTTGGACCGTTTTCCTAGCTCTGTGACCAGATCCTTCAGCGTTGCCAACAGCGGAGACATTGGGGTGGCGACATCGGTGCCCCCCTCATAAATTCGCCCCGGGCGCTCAGCAAGGGCTGTCAGGACGTTCTCGCACAAGGTCACCAGCGGCCTGGCCTGATCCTCGGAGGAGGCATCGATCCCCTCCATCTCTCGCTTGTAGCCTTCGAAGGCCCTCGACACGGCCTCCTTGAAAGCGTACTCCTCCTGCATCCGCAGGGCCATGTTGTAGTGGTGGCCTGAGTAGATCGCCAGCCAGATCAACGGACCCACCAACGGCAGCCGATTGACCAAGTGCCTCAAGATGGCATCCCAGGATTCGTTAGATGCAGGAAGGCCGACCACTGCAGCGAACAACAGCGCGACAACCGCGACCACGAAGACGCCCACCCAGGCAAGTTGTGGCTTCTTGAAGCGCTCCTTCTGGTCTCTGAACGCAGCAGCAAGGCCTGCACTTGTCGCGCCCGGCACCAGGCCCTCAATCTTGGCTTCAAGCTCCTTGAACCGAGCCATCTTGTCCAGGATGCCTTGTTCGTACTCTCCCAACTTGACGTTCATGCCGTCGGCCCGTTCCTTCGCCTCCGTCATACCGACGACCAGGCTGGTGCTTGTCTTTTCGGCTTTGGCGACCTGTGCCGCGTCAGCAGCCACCTTGGCTGCAGCCTCAGTGGCCTGACCTTGCACGGTCTGAATGGCTGCCGTCGCAGCCTCAGCATTGGCCTTCGAGGCGCTGATGGCGTTGGCATCCACCACGCCCTTTTCAATAGCAGGCATGCTCGCTTGGACGCGCTCAGCCGAACTGTTGATGAGTTCGGAATCCCTGGAGGCCTTCTCTTTGAGGCTGGAAACCACTTGCATCACGGCGTCGGCATTCGCCCTGACCTGAGCTACCACCTGGGCATGGTTTTCGGCCGCTGTCTTACTGGCGGCCACGGCCGCCAAGTCGACCTCAGCTGCGCCGCGCACCTGCGAAATGACCTTCGCATGCTCCTCGGCGTTCACCTTGGCATTGAACGCGTACCCGCTTTCACTGTTGGCCCTGCGGTTGAACTCTTCTGTTTGATCTACGAGGCTCTTGGCCCGGGCGACCAGCGTCTCCAAGGCCTCCACTCGGGCCGCCATGCCAGCCGTGAGCTGCTGTAGTTGGTCGGAGGCGGTGCGAATTTGCGCCTCCAGTGCGCTCAAACGCGATTCCGTCGCCCCTGCCGTGGTTCTAAGTTTTTGTTCAGCGGCTTGTGCCTGAAGCATCGCTTCGGCCAAAGCTGCCATTGTGTGCTCCGGAACCTCGGAGCTAGCCTCGCCATCACCCATTTTGGGCCTCCCATTTTGGGGCGAGGCTATCGGCCTTGTCCAACGCAGTCCACTAGCGATGCTACTGAGTCGGCCACCAGCGTGAGCGTCCAATTGGCGGTGGTCGCTGTCGGCCTGTACTTGGCGTGCCTTCAGCCGCCCGTTTTCGATCCGATGAACTCAGAACGAACTTCAGGACCAGTTCACCCCCTAGATGAAAAGCGCCTTCGCCATGAAAGCATCATCTAACTGTCACTTTGGGCGGCAACGATGACCTTCCGATGACCGTCTGCCCGGGAGGGCTGCGATGACTGAGGGATCGAATCTGCGCTTGCACGTCGAGTCCGATTTGCGAGCGGCACCAAACGACCTGCTACCCGTGGCGCAGTACGTGCGCATGTCGACGGAGCATCAAAAGTACTCCACAGACAACCAATCCCAGGTCATCGCAGCCTACGCCGAGCTGCACAAGATGCAGGTCGTCCGAACCTACATGGACGCCGGCAAGAGCGGCCTGAATTTGCGTGGTCGGCCAGGGTTGCAGCAACTGCTCGACGACGTGTGCGCGCCGCACCCGGGCTTTTCCGCAGTCCTCGTCTACGACATCAGTCGCTGGGGCCGCTTCCCGGATCCGGACGAGGCCGCGGTGTACGAGCAAACCTGCAAGCGGCGCGGCATCCGCATCATCTATTGCGCCGAACAGTTCAAGAACGATGGATCCCTGTCGTCGACGGTCATGGTCGGCCTGAAGCGAAGCATGGCAGCAGAGTACAGCCGTGAGCTGTCGGTCAAGGTCTTCGCCGGCCATCGCAATCTCGTGCAGCGCGGCTACCGGCAGGGAGGCGCACCCGGTTTTGGCCTGCGCCGACAACTCGTCGATGAACACCACAACATCAAGGGACAGCTCACTCGCGGCGAGAAGAAGAGCATCCAGACCGACCGCGTCTTTCTGGTCCCCGGCCCGCAAGCCGAAGTCGCCACGGTCCACCAAATCTATCGGCTGTTCCTCGAAGATGCCAAGCCCGAGCGCGTGATCGCGTCTGAGCTGAACCGGCAGGGCCTCAAGACCGATCTCGGGCGCCCCTGGACCCGCGGCACCGTGCATCAGGTGCTGACCAACGAGAAGTACATCGGCAACAACGTCTACAACCGAACCTCGTTCAAGCTGAAGATCGAGCACAAGCAGAACCCGCCGTCGGAGTGGATCCGCAAGGATGGCGCCTTTGAGGCAATCGTTCGCCCGGACCTGTTCTGGCAGGTGCAGGCCATCATTGCGCAGCGCTCGCGCCATCTCGATGACGACGAAATGCTGGCGCTGCTGCGCCGGGTGCTTGAGCGTCATGGTGGTCTGTCCGGAGTTCTGATCGACGAGGAGGACGGATTGCCGTCCTCCTCCAGCTACAGGAGCCGCTTCGGCAGCCTGTACCGAGCGTACGACCTCGTCGGCTTTCAGCCTCGACGGGACTGCGCCTACCTTGAGATCAACCGGGCTCTGCGTCGATACCACCCGACGGTGATGCAGCGCGTCGCGCAGGGCATCAGTGATGTGGGTGGCTACGCCAGGTCGAACAAAGACACGGACCTACTCACGGTGAACGAGGAGTTCACCGTGTCGGTCGTCGTCGCTCGATGCAAGCCCACGCCGGCCGGCAAGTTCCGATGGCTCATCCGCTTGGACGCCAGCCTGGAGCCCGACATCACGATCGTCACGCGGATGGATCAGTCCAACCGCGATCCGTTCGACTTTTACGTCCTACCGTCATTGGACTTCGCGGCCTCGCAGCTTCCAGAGCGGGAGGCCAACGGCTTATCGCTCGACTTCTATCGGGTGGATGCGCTCGACGATTTCTATGCGCTCTGCGCCAGGACCGCATACGCGGAGGCTGCATGAAAGGCAAAGCTTCCCGCGTCGAGATGATCCCGATCGAGGCCGTGCGGGTTGAGAACCCTCGTGTCCGCAACACCCGGCTGCACAAGGAGATCACTGACAACATCGGCCAGATCGGCCTCAAACGCCCCATCACCGTTCGGCGACTGCCCGTCAGCGACGAAGGCACCAAGTTCGCACTGATCTGCGGCCAAGGTCGACTGGAATCCTGCAAAGCGCTGGGCCAGTCGCACATCGCTGCACTGGTCATCGACACCGATGAGGAGACTGGACATGTCATGAGCCTGGTGGAAAACATCGCCCGTCGCACCCCTCGCGCCAGCGAGATGCTGGAACAGGTGGGTGTGCTTCGCAGCAAAGGCTACTCGGACGCCGAGATCGGCAAGAAGATCGGCTGCACAGCGTCGTGGGTCAACCATGTTGGCTCGCTGCTCGAACGCGGCGAGCGTCGGCTGCTGACCGCAGCAGAGGCTGGGCACGTCCCGCTGCACATCGCTGTGCAGATCGCCCGGGCCAATGACAGTGAAGCGCAGGAGCTGCTGCTCGAGGCGTACAACCGTGGTGACCTCAAGGGCCGCAAGGTCGCAGTGATGCGGCGCATCCTCGAGAACCGAGCACGCAGCGGCAAGCGGCACAGTCCAGAGATCTACGGCCGCGGTGGTTCCCAGTACAAGCGGATGACCCCCGAGGAGCTGACCAAGCTCTATCAGTGCAATGCCGACGAGCACCGGCGAATCCAGAAGCGCGCTGAAAACACCCAATCCACGCTGACCGTCGTCCAGCAGATCTTCAAGGAGCTTCTCGCCAACGCCGAGTTCCGCAAGTTGCTCAAGGCCGAAGGGCTGACCAACATGCCGAAGCCGCTGGTGGACATGGCGAAGAAGTCGGGGCTGGTCTGATGGACAAGCCCGTCAAATCCATCCGCCTGGGCTTCGAGCTGGACTGCATCGAGGTCCCGCTGGACCAGCTCCATCCGAGCCGGGTGGTACCTTCGACCCTCAAGATCAGCGTCAAGTACAAGCAGGTCAAATCTTCCTTGTCGGAGATCGGGCTCGTCGAGCCGTTGGTCGTGATCCATCACCCGGCGCACCAGGGCGCGTTTCAGATTCTGGATGGGCACCTCAGACACATGGCATTGGGTGAGCTCGGCGTCAATCGGGCGATGTGCCTCGTCTCGACGGACGATGAAGGCTACACCTACAACAAGCGCGTCAGCCGGCTGTCGGTGGTCCAGGAGCACAAGATGATCGTGCGGGCGGCAGAGCGTGGCGCTTCGGTGCAGCGCCTAGCCGCCGCGCTGAACGTGTCGGAGCGGTCGATCACCGACAGCTTCCGCATGCTGGAGGGCATCTGCGATGAAGTCGTCCGGCTGCTCGCGGACAAACCGGCCGGCCGGACCATGTTCGGCGTGTTGCGCAAGATGAGTCACTTCCGGCAGATTGACGTCGCCCGCACCATGGTTGGCCTTGAGAACTACTCCGTTAAGTTCGCTCAGGCGATGCTGCAGCACACCCCACCCGACCAGCTCGCACCGGACACCAAAGTGAAGGTGCAGCGCTCAGGTGCGACCGAAACCGTGCAGCGTCTTCAGCGCGAGCTGGCCGCTATGCAGGCTGATACCAAGTTGATCGAGGAGACCTACGGCGATCTCACGCTGCAGCTGGCCATCATCAAGGCGCATATCAAGTCCCTGCTGGAAAACGTCCACGTCGTCCGATGGCTGGCCCGGTTTCACAACGACTATTTGCAGCAGCTCCAGCTCGTGGCCGAAATAAAGCGCCTGCCATCAGAGTAATGAACGCGCGTGGGTCAGCCAGGGCGGCCATTGATTGCGCAGGCCCTTCATGGCCTACCTCGTTGTCACCCATTTCGGGCCTCATCCCCTTTTGTGGTGCGGCTATCCGCCTGCAGACGGCTTCTTCCATTCGCCGTCCTCGCCATAGTTCGCAGAACCTTCCGCGCCAGCGGCTTGACACATCAGATCGAACGCCGGGCGCATCCCCTTGCCGATGGACACGTCTGCCGGAATCAACACCTCCGGCAACAAGATGTCCTGTCGGTCAAACACCTTGTTCTCGTGTCCCCAACTCCAGCCCATCGAAGACGGAATGTGCATGACGGTTTCGTTGGCGCCAAGCAGTGACACGAAAACCGCGAGTTCCAACGACAGCCCGCTCGCCTTCAGCTGGCCACGTACACCTTCCAAAAAGAAGATCACGAACTCCTCGTACCTGAGGCCGGGCAACCCTGGCTTTGTCTGGCCGTTCAACACAGCCAGCTCCCACACCGTCTCGAAGAAGCCCTGCCTGAATTGCTGTGTATAGCCGTCAGGCTGACCGGAATATCCAAGTGGGGCGACAGCACCATCAAAGTTCATTGCGATGGAGGAAGCCGAGGTGTGCTTGTCTAGCGTGGGCAGTTTTCTCTCGCGCCGCAGATAGGGAACCGGGTCGATATAGGCCTGTCCCACCGCTGCCTGCGTGGGTATGGCCAACACGACGAGCTTCGGATTGCCGCCCAGGCTCACCGGCGCCTGGCCGGAAACGATCTTGGCCAGCCGGTCGCTGCGGAAATCCCTGAGTTTTTGTCCCAGGCTCTCCGCCCGCAAGAACATCGCACCCACTTCCGGCACATCCAGCGGCCGGTTACGAACACCCTCGCGCACATGAAAGTGGTTGTTCATGCGGCTTCGATGAGGCGCCGCCCAGCTCTGCCGAATCCTCACGACGACGACATGGCCTGTAACCTCTCCCACCGCGACGGGAATGGCTCGCACCTCGACGCCAGCAACGCGAGGCTCGGTCTGGTCCTGCGCAATCTGCTGAATAGTCCTGACCTGCTGGTCGACGTTAGCCAGGGTCTGCGGGACGACCTTTGAAGCCCGCGCCTCTGTGTCCTCGTCGACACCGTAGATGACATCTCCGCCACCGGCGTTCGCGAAGGCTATGACATCGGCGACGAGCTTCGCCTTCGCGCTGTCGCTCCACTGCGCCGGGAAGTCACGCTTGAAATCAAGCTGTTGGCCTTCCTGAGCACCGGTAGAAATGAGCGCGTCAATGTCCGCTTGCGTGACATCGGCGAGTTGGGCAGGGAGGGACATGGTCAGAGCAAGTTGCTTGGAACTGATTGCGCGCCCGGGCTGTCAGCAGCCCCAGCTCAGCCGACGAACCCTTCGCATGGGCGTCCCGACGCCCCACGAAGAACTCGCGGCCAGCCTACGACAACGGCGGCTTCTTTCTAGCTGCCTATAACCCGCTCGAAATCAGTTGCATCCGTCGGCAACGCCGACTGCGACAACCACTACTTTTTCGGTTGCGGCTTATGGATCGGCAGCGTCGGGTGCTTTGGTGCATTGGGCGGATCGACGTGGCGCCGCCTGTCGTCTGAACCGTCCTCTTTCTTGGGCTTGGGCCCAGGCTTGATGTGTGCCATTTGCTCCCCCAGCGGCCACCCTCGACCACGACACAAAATGTAATCTCATCTATCAAGTTAGGGAAGCCGTGGTGCTTCGGACTTGGCTGCCACGCCGGACTGGCATCGCGACTGGCTAGACTTGACCCGCCCGCCTCTACTCAGGGAGCGCCCATTGCCCGTCCGAAAGGTCCCCAAGAGCCATGTCTCGGTCACCGGCCTCCACGCGACCAGCAAGAGCGACAGCGCCGCCGAATTCGAATCCTTGCTGGAGAACGACTACCTGATCCACCTGGACTTCGACCCTTGGGTGGAGAGCTACGAGGTTCAGCCGGTCCGGGTCCCGGTCGAGGGCGTCCCCCGCGGCTACGTGCCCGACACGCTGGTCCATTTCTGCGCTGGGCCGGAAGGGCAAACGAGGCCCAGTGAACTCACGGAGGTCAAGTCGCTGGAGGACCTCCAGGACAACAAGGCCAAGTACGCGCCCAAGTTCGCCGCCGCAACGACCTACGCGCAGGAACGTGGCTGGATCTTCGTGTGCAAGACCGAGCGGGACATTCGCACGCCCAAGCTCCGCAACCTCAAGTTCCTTCGGGCCTACCGGCGCACCGAGCCGCCCGCCGCGGGGGTCGCTGCCGTGTTCAACGCCCTGGCCGCCATGGGCGGTCAGGGCAGCTCCGAACAGCTGCTGGATTCGCTCGCCGCAACGGATGAGGCGCGCGCAGAAATCCTCCCGACGCTCTGGCACCTGGTGGCGACGCGCCGCATCGCCGCCGATTGGGACGTTGTCTTCGGCGCCGACGTGCCCCTGTGGCTGCCCGAGGAGATTCTGTGACCGCTCCGCCGCCCAAGCCGCTTGCACCCAAACGACCGGCCGTACTGCACATCAGCAAGGGCGCGGTGGTCTCTCACAACGGTCGTGACTACACCGTGCTGCGGGTCGTGGATCTCAACCTGGTCATGGCTCGCGAGCCCTCCTCGGATGAGAAGGTCTTGCTCAAGATCGGAACCATCGAGCCGCCCGTCCACCAATCCCCGACGAGCTATGCCGCACCCGACATTGAGCTGGAAAGCGTTCCGGCCGAGGACTGGGAGGTTGCCGAGTCCAGGCTTCAAGTCATCGCGCCGCTGATGGCGGGCCGCAATGGCCGCACCAACGCGGACTACACGGCGGCGGCCGAGGCTGCAGGGGTCAGCACGGCCACGGTCTATCGCTGGGTGGGCGCCTATCGCGACTCCGGGCTGCTCTCGTCGCTGCTGCCGTTGCGCCGAGGCGGCGGCGCGCGCAAGAGCCGGCTCAGCCCAGAGGTTCAGCTCATCGTTGACGACTACATCCGCACCAAGCACCTCTCGCTGCAAAAGCCGTCGCCTGCTAAAAGCGTCAAGGAGATTCGGCGCCTGTGTTCGAACGCCGGCCTGAGCCCACTGCCGGCGGGCACGACGATCTATCGCCAGATCGAGTGGATCTCGGGTCAGGTGAGACTCAAGCGCCGTGAAGGTGTGAAGGTCGCCCGAGAAAAATACGACATCCACAAAGGCCCCATCCCCGATGCAGACTGGCCGTTGGCCCTCGTGCAGATGGACCACACGCTGTTGCCGGTGATGATCGTTGACGACGTACACCGCCGCTCGATCAACCGCCCCTGGATCACGGTGGCCATCGATGTTTTCAGCCGGGTGTGCGTTGGCATTTACTTGTCGCTCGACCCGCCGTCGGCCATGTCCGCTGGCATGTGCGTCTCGCAGGCGATCCTGCCCAAGGAGACCTGGATGGCTCGGATGGACCTCGCCGACATCGACTGGCCGTTCTATGGCGTGATGGACGCTCTGCACATGGACAACGCCAAGGAGTTCCGCGGCAACATGCTGCGCGCCGCTGCCGACCTTTACGTCATTGACTTGCAGCTGCGTCGGGTAAAGGTGCCGCACTATGGCGCCCATATCGAGCGGCTGATGGGCACAGTGTCTGAAGATCTGAAGTCGGTTCAGGGTGCCACCTTCTCCGGCCCGCGCGAGAAAGGCGTTTACGACGCCGAGGGCAATGCCTGCGCCACCTTCGATGAACTGGAGAAGTGGATGACCCTCTTCTTCGCCCGCTATCACCGCGACATGCACCGGGGGATCGGCACTACGCCGATGGCCAAGTGGCGCGAGGGAATCCTGGGAACGAAGACCAAGCCGGGCCGCGGCCTGCCGCCTCGGCGCACCGACGGCGAAAAGGTGCGCATCGACTTCATGCCCTTCGTCGAGCGGACCATCCAGGATTACGGCGTCGTCACCGACAAGCTCCACTACTTCCACGACGTGCTGCGTCCCTGGGTCAACGCCATGGACCCGAAACACCCCAAGCTGAAGCGCATGTTCCGGTTCCGCTACGACCCCCGCGACATCAGCCTGCGTATTTCAGCGATCGTGGACGCCCATTTCAGGCTGATCGTGGACGGCAAAACTGGGCTTGCCGTGGCGGCGCCGGGGAGGCGCGCAGGAACTGGTTTGAATGTAGCTGAATCGTCCACGATGAGCCTGAAACGGCCTCTCGT